>CAIQIK010000050.1 GCA_903871855.1 uncultured Caldisericota bacterium | reverse complement strand
TGGAACGCTACGAAGCTGACAAGGAAGAAGCCAGGAAAGCTGTGCAACTCGACAGTAACGAACTGAACCACACTGACCAATTGACTGCCTGACCCGATCCATACCGAAAGGAGAATTTACACCAACATTATGGACTTGACTGGATGACGGGAGAGCGCTGGTCCTTGGAATAAGAGAGGAGCGGCGGGAATGGAGCTCACGATGGGGGGTACAAGAATATCGGAAAGCAGGAGAGCAAGAAGTCAGCAATGCTGGACGATTTCTGCGAGTCCGCCGATTGCTGTCTGGGCAGCCAGCACGTTCCTGCTTACCAACATTACGCAGTGATTGCACCAGTACTATTCACCCTCTGGAGCTTCAGCGCTACTCTCTGACTGAAGCTCCAGATCTTGCAAGCCACTACTTCCAGTGGCTTGCTCTCAGATAGACTTATCCAGTCGTTTTGAAAGACAGCACTACCGTCTTGAGGTTTTCCTATGTGGTTTTTGTATGCGACTCTATGAACCTGAGCGAACCAACCATAACGAGCAACCCGCCGAGAACCCAGAGGAGTGCGAATGCGTTGCCATTGACGTAACCTCCAGCAAGTTGGAGGTAGGTGAAAACAATATCTGCTCCGGCAATTGCAACGAATCCCACTGCGGTGATGAGCCATGACTGACCGATTTTCCCGCCTGCAAACATCGAAATGACAGGTAAAAGACAAGCAATAACGACAACATCCAGGAATGGATAAGCAAAACTCAGGAACTTCCCCAATAGAGACATCTCACCAGATTGTATGACAGGGAGAAGCACAAAGGGAAATGCAATAGCAAGCAGTACAATCAAAACGCCGGCAGCGGTAACCCATTGTGCCTTGGATACGACCGATACATAGTGCCGCAGCAGGGCAAAAAGGCCAAACAAGACAAAAACATAGAACGCAAAATAACCTATGTCGGAAATGTGGGGGAAAGGTGGAACTGCGCCTGGGTGAAAGAGATCAAAGCTCGCCCACAGGATTTGTCCAACAGACCAGCCTCCAAAGCCAAGTGCAAACAGACGAAATGCTCTCTTTTCCGGGCCGGCGACCTGGCTTGCTTGCAGCAAGAATATCGTGGCAAGTACCATTGCCGCCAGCTCCCAGAAATCGTCCCAAAGAACAAACACCCTCTCCGGCAGTGGAATAATGAGGTACATCACAATGTTTACTACTGCCATGATAATTGCAGCCAGATACCACAGTTTCTTGTTCATCAATTGCCTCCCCTATATCGTATTGTTACTTCCTGATAATGCTCTGGATTCTCTCGACCAATTTGGTTGCCATTGCCGCCCCGGCGAGACGTCTGATTTCGTTTTGAAACTCAGGCAGTATCTCTGCACACTCTTTTGGTGACATTCCCACATGAAAACGTTTTCTGAATATCTCTCCACCCTGCACTCCAGTAAATGATGAGACCGATTCCATGAGTGCCTTGAATTGAGCATCGGTGATGCCAACGACTTCAGCAGTATCGATAGCCACCAGCCCTTTGTCCATAAGACTCTTAACGATATGTAACACTTCAACTGGAGGAAGTGTTACGTTGTCAAGAAGGTCCTGGATACTACATCCTTTCTTGGTTATCAGAGTTATGATGTTAAACTCCTGACCAGAGAGCGTTACCGAAGAAATGTCAAAATTCGTCCAACGTGCGATTTTGCGCATAGACGGAATAACCACTCTCAACTGATTCCATTCATCGAGAGTTTTTTGTGCGAGGTCCACAATTTCCTGAACGTCCATCCCCTTTTTCGTCGCTTCAGTAATCTTCACATTTTCTGAAGTAAAAACAAACTGGCTGTTAGAAGTAGCGATCGCCTCTATTGCCAGTTTTCCCTTGAATGGTCCTGCCTCAGCCTGAAGCGGTATCCCGGTATATACCGTGATAGTGCCGCTGTGAGATACTCCGTTATCGTCTTCCCATGCAAAAGAAAGAACCCCCGATTTGGCCATTGAATGCATGAGTGAAACCAGAGCCTCTAGTGCAACAGAATCGAGCGATCCAGTAAGTGATGCCGCCATGTTGTGCCTCCAAATCTGCTACAGACGAGCCAACTCTTTATTAAGTTTGAGTATGAAGCACAATAGCCTTTGTCCCTGCGTAATCAAAGCATGCATTTTTTGGCATTTTTGCAAGAGAGCAAAGATGCTCCGGTACAAGCCGTTGTTTAGAGATACCCATTGACCTGCACGAGCTACCTTACTGCTGATCGCTCTCCACATTACATTGCTCTCGAAATTCGTCACCCTGAGCTTGTTCCAGGGTCGTATTGTCTGGGCTCGTGAACGGCGTAAACTCTTACAGGGAGTGTCGTATGCTCTCGATGGCGAGAGAGTGATCAGGGCGTTCTCCCAGTTGTGGCAGGCAGCCGACCGGTACCAGCTGCGTGCGCGTTGGTTGGGATCAGAGTAGTGACTCTGCTTTGAAACAGGAGGTTGACATATCATGACTGGACAGACGGCAATGATATCCTCGTTCTGTGTCCTGCTGCTGGTGACTGTCGCCATCTTCGTCTGGGTGCGCAGGAGCAAGCGCAGCGGCTGGGCCCTGGGGCTCAGTGTGGCGCTCCTGCTGGTCGCGGCCGCAGGGCTGGTGTTCTCGGCGCTGGCAGGTATCTACACGGATTTCCTGTTCTTCACCGAGGTCGGCTACCTGCAGGTCTTCTGGACGAGAACACTAGCGAGAATCGTCGCCTATATGGCGGGGGCCGTTGTGGCTTACGTCGTAGTGTGGGCGGTCACAGGACTTCCGCACAGCCTGTTCGCAGGGATGAACGCGGACGATGCCCGCCGCACCTCCCGTATCCTCAAATGGACGCGCATTGTCATTGCCCTTGTCGCAGCGCATTTTGTCGGGCTGGGAGCAAGCGGCCTCAGTTTACAGCTCCTGGCGGCGACACGCCAAGTTGCATCGACGACCTACACGGACCCTATCTTCGGGAACAGCATCAGCTTCTACTTCTTCACATACCCTGTCATACGAGGGCTCCTGGGCATTCTTGCGGGCATCGCCTTGGGTGGTCTGGCGGTGATCGGTGCGAGTTTCCTCATGGCGACTTCCGTGCCCAGTGACGCCGCACTGCGCCGTGGGCTGCGCGCCCGCCTGAGCTTCTTCGCAGGCATCCTGTTGCTCATAGCGGCCGTGGGAGTCTGGTTCTCGATGTACGGACTCCTGTTCCAGAGCAACGGCGTCGTGTTCGGCGTGAGCAACGTGGATCAGGTCGTCCGCATCCCGCTCATCAAGGCGACGGCCGTGGGTATTCTACTGTGCGGCATCGTATTCCTGCTGGCTTCGTTCAGACCACGGTTGGCAAACCCGAGGTTCCTCGGCTGGGTCGGCGCTATTACGCTCATCGCCTACCTTCTGCTCGTGTCCGGCATCCCAGCACTGTATCAACGCTTTGTCGTTAAACCCAATGAACTCTCACTTGAAACACCTTATCTGGCCAACAACATCGCGGCAACCAATACTGCTTTTGGCCTGTCGGCCGTGAATGTGATCCCCGATCCCGGCACGCAGACGGCATTGTCCGCAAGCGCCGTCATCGCCAACAAGGACGTTCTGCAGAACGTGCGGCTGTGGGACTGGCGCGCGCTGGCCGACACGAACGAGCAGCTGCAGTCCATCCGCAGCTACTATAAGTTCAATGACATCGACATCGACCGCTACACCTTGAACGGGAAGTCGCAGGAGGTCATGATCGCTGCGCGCGAACTTGACCAGTCACTGCTGCCGGACACGTCGCGCAGTTTCGTCAATGATCGCCTGGTTTACACCCACGGGTTTGGAGTGGTCGCGAACGGTGTCAGTGACTTTTCGCCCGAAGGAGCTCCCGTGTATGCGGTGAAGGACATCCCCCCCGTCAGCAGTGGTGGCTTCGTCGACATTTCGGAGCCGCGCATCTACTATGGCGAAAGTACAAGTGGATTTGCCATCGTGGGGGGCAACTCGTCGGAATTCGACTATCCGCAGGGCGACGCCAACAAGCAGTATCAGTACACGGGCAACGGTGGCATCCGTCTGTCGCTGCTCAACCGGCTTGCATTCTCCTTCGTCGACCAGAACGTCAACATCCTGATATCAGGACAAATCAGCAGCGAGTCACGTATCATGGTCTACCGGAATCTCCAGGAACGCATCAAGCACATCGCACCGTTCCTCGAGGTGGACAGCGACCCCTATATCGTCGTGGACCCCGAGGGCAAACTCTACTGGTTCGGCCAGGGATATACGACGTCGCAATACTTTCCCTACAGCGAGTACTATGATGCCGGCACAGAGTTGAACGGCAAGGTCGTCAACTACATCCGCAACAGTTTCATGTATACCGTGAATGCATTCGACGGGACGACGACCTTCTACCGTATCGACAATGCCGATCCTATCGCAGCCACCATCGACCGCGTGTACCCAGGGCTGTTCAAGTCGCTCGATGATGCTCCTTCGTTCGTCAAGGAGCACTACCGGTATCCATCCGGGCTTGGCGCGCTGCAGAGCCGCGTATTCTCGAAGTACCACATGACGGACCCCCGAGTGTTCTATGGACAGGAAGACCAGTGGGCGGTGGCAAAGGAACGCTACCTGGGGACAGATACTCCTATCGAGCCCTACTATATTTTCTTCAGGCTGCCAGGGTCGACGGAACAGGTGTTCTCGCTGGTCACGCCATTCACACCTGTCGGTAAGGACAACCTCGTGGCGCTCATGGCGATCAGTTCCGACATCAGCAGCCCCGACCGCGTGTCCGTCATCAAGTTCAGCAAGGACCGTGTCGTGTACGGTCCGTTCCAGGTAGAGGCCCGCATCGACCAGGATACGGAGATCTCCAAGACACTGACACTCTGGAACCAGCAAGGTTCACAAGTCCTGCGGGGCAACATGCTCATCTTGCCGGTCGGTGGCTCGCTGCTGTATATCGAGCCCATCTACCTGCAGTCCAGCAGCTCCAAGATGCCGCAGATCAAGAAAATCGTCGCGGCCACCAAAGACAAGCTGGTATGGGGGGACAATCTGGACCAGGCTCTCGGCAATCTGCTGGGGACTCCTGTAGACATTGGTGGCGTGGGGCCCGTGACCACTGAACCCGCGCCGGTCGTTGTACCCGAGACAGGGACCACGGGCGGGAACGTGACGCCCGGGACGGTGACCGCCGAACAGAAGGCGCTCATCGCGGAAGCAGTCGCCACGATGACCCGGTACAAGGAGTACACGGCGACGGGCGACTTCGCGAAGGCGGGGGAGGAACTCAAGGCACTCGAGAACGTGCTTGCAAAGCTGGACGCCTTGGGGACGACGCCCTAGCAATAATCTCGGAGTGCGCAGTCGGGCCGCGGCCCGACAGAATCACCCGGCAGAGCGGTGACAAATGCCGGATACCATTTGGGCGGGAGTCCACCCCTTGGCTCGTCATTCCCCCCGAGCACTTTTTCCTAAGGCGAGGGGTGCTTTCCGCGAAGGCGGGAATCCAGGTCTCGGTCCCGGACGGTGCATGTGCCACGTAGGAAGGAGCACGGCGTCGACCAGCGTTTCCTTGAGTAGTCCGGCTCCGCAGGTCAGGCAGAACAGAGTGGTCAAGCCGGCTCCACTAGGAATCTCACGCAGTGATCATGGGTCAAAACACCGAACAGGAATGGCGCTGTCGGTTGCCGTGCCGTCCCCGAGTTCACCTTTGAGGTTGGATCCCCAGGCCCAGAGGGAACCGTCGGAAGCAAGGGCAAGATCATGGGTCTTGCCCGCCGCGATGGCCATCCAGTCGGTGCGGCTGCCAACTCGAACCGGGGTCGGGGGCGTGGTCGTTATGGTGTCCTCGAGACTCCACAGGGAGCCGTCGGAAGCAAGGACAAGGCCATCGGGCATACCCGCCGCGATGGCAGTCCAGTCGGTGCGGTTTCCTACGCGAACGGGAGTCATGCGGTTGGTCGTTGTACCCAGCATACCCAAGCCTAGGGGATTCCCCCCCCACGCCCACAGACTGCCGTCGGAGGCAAGAGCTAGGGAGTAGTCGGAGCCAGCCGCGATGGCCATCCAGTCGGTGCGGCTTCCCACACGAACGGGAGTCGAGCGCTCAGTAGTCGTCCCGTCGCCAAGCTGGCCATGGTTGTTGTATCCCCACGCCCAGAGAGAGCCGCCGGCAGCAATGGCAAGAGAGTGCGACCCGCCGTAGGCATCGCCACCCGCTGCGATGGCAGTCCAGTCGGTGCGGCTGTCAACGCGAACTGGAGTCGAGCGGTCAGCAGTCGTCCCGTCGCCGAGCTGGCCACAACTGTTGTCTCCCCATGCCCAAAGGGACCCGTCGGAAGCAAGGGCGAGCGAATGATAGGTACCGGCCGCGATGGCAGCCCAGTCGCTGCGCGTGCCCACACGGACCGGGTTGGCGCGGTCGGTCGTCGTGCCATCGCCGAGCTGACCGTACGTATTGGATCCCCATGCCCAGAGAAGACCGTCGCCAGAAAGAGCAAGAGAATGGTAGTCACCTCCTGCAAGAGCGGTCCAGTCAGTGCGGGTGCTTATGCGCAGAGGGGGCAAAACGACTCGTTGAGGTAACTCCGTGAAGCTAGGCATCTCCCTTTCACCCCACACCCACAAGGAGCGGTCACCGGCCACCGCAAGCGAACGGTCCGAGCCTGCAGCCAAGAGTACCCATCTTGTGACGTAAACCATCTGCGCCCGTATGGAACTGGCCACTCCGGCCTCCACGGTAACACTCGCGCTGTATTCGTGATACCCGGAAAGCGTGAGGCGAACAGTATGAGTGCCAGGTACTACTGTCTTCTTCGCGGTGGGCGTCGTTCCGATGCTGGTGCCGTCAAGGAAGACTTCAGCTCCTGAAGGAGTGGATGTGACAGTGAGCGCGGCAGTGGTCGGTGTCACTGCCTTCTTTGTGAGCGCAGCCGGCACAGTCTTCGTCTCCCCCGTTTTCAGTGTGACGGTAGTCTCGTAGTTGTCATACCCAGCGAGCGTGAGTTGGACAGTATGGGTGCCGGGGGTTACAGTCCTCTTCATGATGGGGGTCGTGCCGATGTTTGTGCCGTCCAGATACACTAGGGCACGTGATGGGGAGGAGGTGACAGTGAGCGTGCCGGTGGTGGGGGTCACGGAGTTCTTGGCGAGCGTGGCCGTGACTACCATGGGTCCATTCCCAGCGGTGAAAGTCCTCGCGTCATCGCGATAGCCGGCAAGCGACAGGCGAAGCGTGTGCTTGCCGGCCAGGATCCAGTTCTTTAGCGGGGTGACGCCGATACTCGTGCCGTCCAGAAACACCTGGGCACCTGGGGGAGTAGAGGTGATGGTGAGGGTAGCAGTGGTCGGGGCTACGGCAGTCTTCGTGAGCGCCACGGGGAGTGCCGTGGTCGTGCCTGTCTGTGTCAGTGTTACCGAGCCCTGATAGGCGTCGTATCCGTTCTTCGTGATCTTGACAGCATACGTGCCAGGGGCAACGAGAAAGGTGCTGGGCGTCACCTCCCCTGTGTCGTTCCCTGCCAGGACCACTTCAGCGCCTGATGGAGTTGAGGTGATAGTGAGGGTGGCAGTCTTCTCAGGGGCAACCACTGCCGTCGGGGTGGGTCTCCCTCCCTGCTTGATCAAGGCGATGGTCAGGGGAATGAGGATCACGAGTCCTATTGCGATGAGAAGCAGGAGCTCGGATGTCTTTGGCCGGGGAGTCTGTTGCTCCGGTGTGGTGGAAAGGAGAGGAGGTGCCGGTTCCTGACGGAGAACCGAGGGTGCGGGAGGACTCTTCTTGATTACGGTCTCGGTGGTCTCTCTGCCCTGAGGTCGTAGCTGTCCGGTCTCTCGGACATGTCCCGCCGTGAGGTCTTGCAGGAGGTCTTGGGGGGTCTGGTAGCGTCGGGAAGGGTTGGGTTGGAGACACTTCAGGAGGACCTGGGAGAGGGGAGCGGGGATGTCGGTGCGGATAACAGAAGGAGAGGGAGGAGCGGAGGTGATCTGTTCCCCGGAGATCTCGGCAGGAGTCTCTCCATTGAAGGGAGCTCTGCCC
>CAIQIK010000049.1 GCA_903871855.1 uncultured Caldisericota bacterium | reverse complement strand
TGGAACGCTATGAAGCTGACAAGGAAGAAGCCAGGAAAGCAGTGCAACTCGACAGTAACGAACTGAACCACACTGACCAATTGACTGCCTGACCCGATCCATACCGAAAGGAGAATTTACACCAACATTCTGGACTTGACTCTCGAGAACCGGCTCACCACCAAACCATTGCTTATTGGCTGCGAATGTTATGTACTGACCATCGACCTTTGTTTCTATGACATACGGGCCGCAGTAGACGGGGTTGTTGGCGAAGTCGGATGTGTTGATGCTGGAGGGGTCTTGTTCAAACTGTGGCCCCAGGATGTGCTCTGGGTAGATCGCCCACCCCGTGGGGATAAAGGCGTCCCAGTTCTTCCAGTACACGCGGCAGGTGTACGTGTCCGTCTTGACGATCTTCGTGACAAGATCCATAGGAGTTCGGCTGACCACTTGGATGGCGTCGCTCATGTAGAGTTTGTACGAGAAGATGTAGTCATCGATCGTGACGGGCTTTCCGTCCGACCAGTTCATCCCCTTGCGTAGCTGGAAGTCGGTGACGACTGAGCCATCGGCGTTACGGATAAGGTGTCCGTTCTCCAGCGACGGGACATATGTACACATCTCGGGGAAGAGGACGCCATACGGCGTCTGGGAAATGGGACCTGACGCAAGATACGTGACTTCTTTCTGTGTGTACGCCGAGTCCGATGTGAGAGGAAATAGGCTCTCAGGATACTCCTCATCGGCCATGACAAGCGTTTTCTTTCCTGAAGAGACTGGATTGACAGAGTTGTAGACGGCGAAAGCACACTCGCTGCGGGTGGCCGGTTCAGCTGGTCTCAAATTACGTGCACTGTCCCAAGTGAGCAACTGGACCCGTGGGCGGACGGCAATGGTCATAGCGCCGATGGCGTATTTCCCGATCTTGTCTTCATCGTTTGCGAAACAGACAGGTTCCAGTATCTTCGATGCTTCAGCGGTCTTACCGAGGACACGCGTCAAGAGAACGGCGAGATCCTGGCGCTTGATAGCCGCTTCGGGGTCGTACTTCCCGGCGCCGATACCAGACACGTAGCCGGCCTTTGCTGCTGCCTCGACAAACCCGAACGACCAACGGGAGGCAGGAACGTCCGTGAAGGTTGGAACTGTGGGCTTGTACTCATGCAGTCCCTTTGCAAGGACTACCATCTTCGCGAACTGCTCACGGGTCACGGGGCTCTCGGGACTGAACTTGGTGGATGACGTTCCGGTCACGATACTCTTGGCCGCAAGCGCATTGATCTCGTCGGCTGCCCAGTAGGTCGCTGGAACGTCGGCGAACCCTGCTGCCCGGACTGTCGAGACGGGCGTGATCACGGCGGCGCACAGCGCCAGGGCAAGTAGTACAGATAAGACTCTCTTCATGCTACATCTCCCTTTGTCATGGTTGACAGACTTGAATCTGGTAGTGCCTTCTCGCTTGTGTTCGCTTCTTCCGGTCGTTCTTTGTCTTCTCACGGATGGGCTTCGTGGCCAGTGGAGTCCATCTGTCTGGAAAGGAAGGCTGACAAAGCATCTGCGTGGCTATAGTTTGGCCGCATCCGGCAGTCGCATGAACCCCGGATTTGATGTCAAGCAATAATCACAACAACCGCAGATGTGCCTGTGGAGCGCTTCCTTCCATTGTCTGTAAGGAAGGACAACTGGTCTGGGGTAGCTATCCCTGCTCAGATGACCCTTCTACACAAACAAAAACGTGGCACGGGCGAATTGGTTACAGAGGAAAAGGGGCGCATAGTGACGTAAAGGGTCGGTGTCTGCAGATATGAGCGACCGGGGCAGGTGTGGTGAACTGGTCAGATCAGCCTAGATGTCTCCTCGTGTACTTATGTGAAGGAAAGGGTAGTGCAGGCGCATGTGGTCCGCAATCATTTCGAGGTCGCCGGGCTCAAATCCTCTGGCGTGGACAAGGCTCGGGTCGAGGGTCTTGGTGGGGACGAAATTCTGGATGACGTAGCACGATCCAGAGGGCAACATGAGGGCGATGTTGTCGATGTCGGTTTCAGTAAACAGCAGAGGCAATATGGTTGTCCGGTATTCATGAACGGTATCGTGCTCGGCCAGGAGTCGTATCGAGATCTCCGCGAGGGCGAGGGCACACGGGTTACCCGTCACGTCACTGTATCGTGAGGCCGGGGCTTTCACATCCATAGCAACGTAATCCAAGGAGCTTGTTTCCAGAAGGTGCCCAAGCATTTCGGGGTTGGATCCATTGGTGTCCAGCTTGACGGCATAGCCCAAAGCGCGGATGCGGTCGACGAATCCGGCCAGATCGGCATGAAGCGTCGGCTCGCCCCCAGTGATGCAGACGCCGTTGAGTCTGCCCCTTCGATGTTCGAGGAAAGCGAAGAATGTTTCCTCGGCTAGCTGTGGAGTGTTCCCCATTGTGGTGACGAGCTCAGGGTTGTGGCAGTATGGACATGCGAAATTGCAGCCGACCGTGAACACGGTTGTAGCTAGTCTGCCAGGGAAGTCACTGAGCGACAGTGGTTCGTAGTGTGCCAGTTTCATGGTTCTGCTTTTCCACGAGGGGGGACTCCTGGTACGACGATATGAAAACGCCGCCGGCGGTCCTGCAGGAGACCCATGTCCAGCGGCATTTCTTGCATTGCAGTCATTGTGCCGTGTTGTGTTGGGTCTTGGCCTCGAAACATATTCTGTCGGCCCACTCCGCCTTCTTTCCCTTGTTCCACTGGGAGACAGGCCTCAGATAGCCGACCACGCGACTGTAAACTTCAGTCCTTGTGCGTCTGCACGCGGGTATTGTCATTCCGTTATCCAGCAACAAGTCCCCGTTCTCCAGTTCCTTCACTCGTCACCTCCTCTCACTGAGCGAAGTATAGTCAGGACTTCAATTGGATATAGTGACACTGCTTGTTGCTACGAACGCCGTCGTTCCCGACGGCAGCAGGATCCGGATTGCCCGTTTGTCCGCACTCATTCCCAGTGCAACGACGTTGTCGCCTTTTGCAAGTACTGTCGTCGCCAATCCGCTGAGACTCTCGTCGAGGTAGACCTTGACGGAGGTAAAAGCCGTTACCCTGGCAAACGGAACATACGTTGTCGATCCACACGTTATTTTGGCGTACCCGCCGTAGAGCCAGCCAGTCTTTCCCTTCGCCTGACCGAGACCCTTCGCCTGGATCCAACCCTGACCCAGCGCAAGTGCAGTTCGAGTCTCCGTTGGCGCGGCCACCTCGAGGACAGTGCTGCCGATTGTGATGGGTCGGTCCCGGAACATGAGTCCTGTTTCGGTCGTGACCGTCGCTCCGGGATGCTTGCCGACGGCCACAGGTGCACTGCCGCCCGTAAACTGATAGGCAAATAACGACGGGACGCCGCTCTTGACGATAAGTGTGGGTTTGCGGGCACCCTCGGTGTACTGCCATGTCTCATAGGTCAGTGGGGTCGTCTTGCCGTCTGCGCTCGTGCCCGAACCGTAGATGCCGAGTTCGTAGACCAGTGTCTTGCCATCAGTCGTTCCCGATGCACCGCGCACGAAAGGCTGGAGAATGCTGCTTGAGCTGGGCGGCGAACTCACACTCGTGGCCTTGCCATCCTTGGTCTTGATGCCGAGAAATGTCCCCTTCGTATCCTGCATGAGGCCAAAGAACGTACCGTCGGCAAGCGTGACTCCTGTCGGGCCGAGAAAGGTGTGAGCAGTGTCGAAGCCGAGGCTTGAGGTACCGATAGTCCAGATGCCGCCGGGAGAGACGATGAGAGGTGTCGATCCGTCCAGGATCAATCGCGTCGTCCGATCAAACTGTTCTTTCGTCAGTGGGACCTGTGTCCAGAATGAGCCATTTGTTGCGCCCTCGTAACCCACTGAGGTTATGGTCAACTGCAGCAGCCGCGGAGTCGTCGTTGACGACGCCTCGACCAGCAGGACGGCGCTCGACGAACACAGCACCTTGGGCCACATCTCCGCTTTGCCCTGGTAGATAACTAGTTCCTGTTTTGACGCGAGCTTGCGGTCGACGGCTTTGTACGAACCGTCGGCTTCGCTGGTCACGTAGACGAGCTCACCCCCGGCGGGGTGCCAGTCGAAGGTAACAATCGTGCCCAGCCTAGTCAGCTGTGTCTTGCGCCCGCTTACCCATTGCCAGAGATCGCCCTTGTTCAGATACAGGCCGACATCATTCTTCGATGGTTTTGTCGTGGTCCCCGGTGTCGTTGACGGAGTCAAGTTGCGTGCGACAAGAAACACAGAGACAGCGAGAATGAGAACAGCGATGGCAAGAAAAATGAGTTTCTTCTTGGGGCGACGGAATCTTCTCATGGGGCAAATCCTCCTAACTTTCAGAACGGGTTGCAAACGGGACGTCTCCAGAGGCAGGGCCCGCAGCCATCTTCTGTGTTTCAGCGACCAGCTCTTCGTCGCACCTGGGACAAAAAGGATGGTTGCCGGCGATGTACCCGTGTTTGGGGCATATGGAGAACGTGGGCGTAAGAGTGAAGTAGGGTAGTCGGTAGCTGTTTGTGACTGCGCGTACCAGCTGCTTGGCCTGGTCTGCGCTTTCCAGCCGTTCGCCGAGGAACAGGTGGACGACGGTGCCTCCTGTATACTTGACCTGAAGAGGGTCCTGGAGATCTAGCGCTTCGAACGGGTCGGTCGTGTACGTCACGGGCAACTGTGTGGAGTTTGTGTAGTAGGGGTCAGCACCGTTCTTGACGGCCTCTTCGTTTGCCACGTGGATGGCCGGGTACAGAGCCTTGTCCTGCTTGGCCAGCACATACGTTGCCGATTCGGCGGGAGTTGCTTCAAGGTTATAGAGCTGTCCGCTTTCGTGCTGAAATTCCTTGAGCTTGCCCAGCATGAAGTCCATAACCTCGAGCGCGAGATGTTGTCCATCGGGTTCGGCAATCGTGATGCCGGCGAAATTGAGCAGAAGTTCGTTCATGCCGTTGATACCGATCGTGTTGAAATGATTGGCCCAGTAGAACCCGTTATGCTGCTTGACTGCATCAAGGTAGTGACGTGAATACGGGTAGAGCCCTGCCGCTGTAAGGTTCTCAATGATCTTGCGCTTGATCTCGAGTGATGTACGGGCAATGTTCATAACGTGAGACAGTCGATCGAACAACTCGTCCTTGCTGTGAGAGAGGTAGCCGATACGCGGGAGATCGATGGTGACCACCCCAATGGAGCCGGTAAGAGGGTTGGACGCAAACAGTCCACCGCCTCTCTTCCGCAATTCGCGTGCGTCAAGCCTCAAACGACAGCACATTGAGCGGGCATCGTCCGGATCCATGTCACTGTTTACGAAGTTGCTCCAATACGGGATGCCGAATTTGGCGGTCATCTCGAAGATGGAGTCATACACAGGGTTCTGCCAGTCAAAGTCTCTGGTAATATTGTACGTGGGGATGGGGAACGAGAAGACACGGCCTTTAGCGTCGCCGGCAAGCATAACTTCGGCGAAGGCACGGTTGAACATATCCATCTCTGGCTGAAAATCCGCGTAGGTCTCAGGAACAGATTTTCCGCCAATGATGGCTTCTTCACCGGCCGTGGCGCCGTGCGAGCGCAGATCCAGAGTGATGTTGCTGAAGGGAGACTGGAAGCCTGACCGTGTGGGGACGTTCATGTTGAACACGAATTCCTGCACGGCCTGCTTAACTTCGTCATAGCGGAGGTGATCGTAACGGATGAAGGGCGCGAGATAGGTGTCGACCGAGCTGAATGCCTGTGCCCCGGCTGCCTCGCCCTGCATAGTGAAGATGAAGTTGACCATCTGCCCCAGTGCCGAGCGGAAATGCTTGGGAGGCTTGCTCTCAACCTTGCCGTACACGCCCCCAAGTCCTCTCAGGAGAAGGTCTTTGAGGTCCCAGCCGACACAGTAGGCAGCAAGGTACCCCAGATCGTGGATGTACATGTCGCCACTGACATGCGCGTCGCGCACCTCCGGCGGATAGACCTCGTTCAGCCAGTACCGACTCACGACGCTGGTCGCAAGGTGCATGTTGAGCCCCTGAAGAGAGTAACCGGTGTTGGAGTTCTCGTTGACCCGCCAGTCCAGTTTCTCCAGGTATTTCTGGATGGTCTCGCGCGGGTCGAGCAGCGTCCTGAGATCGCGCAGCTTACGATGCTGTTCGCGGTAGAGGATATAGGCTTTGGCCGTCTTGTGATGGCGCGACTCCATGAGTGTCTGCTCGACGAGGTCCTGGATCTGTTCGACCGTGACGATGTCGTCGGGGATCTGGGCGACGATAATGAGCATCAGGCGCTCCGGTTCAATCTCATCGAATTCCCCAGTAGCCTTGCCGGCTTTCGTGATGGCGATGCGAATTTTTGTTTGGTCGAAGGGTACTTTCTCACCTGTGCGCTTGATTACGTATCGCATGCGATCGCCCCCAAGTACTATCGATGGTCTTGACTCATGCTGCGCAGGATACTTCAGACTACCACACCCCCAGCACGCATGTGACCATTCTACGATGACGGAGGAGTGCGTCAAGCATTGTGAAGATGCGGCTCAGCAGTCTGACAGAACCAGAATACCTGTTATGAGAATGACGTCCCGCGCTGGATTGTCTACTTGATCGTGACGATGCGCGTATGCGATGCCCGTTTACTCTCTATCTCGATCTTGACGGCGGAGACAAGGCTCCTGTACGCATCCCGAGACGCGATTGCTTCCTGAGGCTGGATGTCCTGATCAGAATAGCGGGCACGGTAGAAAGCTGTCACAAGAAGGTCCAGAAAAGACGCGACGGGTCCGCATCGTTCACGTGCTCTTATCACCAGTTCTTCGGGCGTTTCGCCGCGGGCGAGGAAGAGGTCCAGGTCCCGAAGGGCGGCAATTCCCATGTAGAACAGGGCGATGACGGCTTCGCGCGGGTTCGCGACCAGTAGCGACTCGTCAAGGGATGCCATCCGCCGGATGGATGCAGCGATACGCCTTCGTTCCTGGGGATTCGTGATATTGAGCAAGAAGCCGAAGCGAGTCGCGAATGCGGTTCTCGAGAGGATAAGGGCAACGGTTGCCACTATGGCGACGAAGACAATGGTGAAGAATACGGCACCGATAACCTGCAGCCAGGAAGGCACGACGCGAATCGCATCAAGGAGAGCCTGGCTAGTTGCGGCGGGCTGTAGGGCGCGGGCGAGAAGGTCGACCTTCTCCAGGACGTGAAGCATGTTGATCAGGGCCTGTCCCCGAGGCAACTGCACACCAGAAGCCAAGACGAAGAGGGCAATGGCGCCACCAAAGAAGAGCAGTGGAAGCCTGAGCATGCGCAGAACATTGGAGATCGGACTTCGAGTCAGCAGCATGAGAACGATCAGCCCGACAACCAGCGTCATGAGCGCACCCACGAGGGGCACAGCCCAAGTCACAAGCGTGCGTTCGAAAACACGTGACCACAGTTGCAGCATGGGGGCTACGTAACGGACCGGCTTCCTGCCCGATTCCTGTCCAGTCTTGACTTGGGCGGGTGTCTGGTCTGGCAGGGGCTGAGGGACGTTCGGAAGCAGAATGTGCTGGACGAACGTTGCCAAGGGACCTTGGATAGGAGAGCGGCTGACGGGAGAAGCGCCGGCGATGACGACAAGCAGGACGAGACTGACCAGTATAGGGAGAAGCGGGCGGAGGCCGTTGCCATGAAGGGTCTCGTGACGGTTGGCAAGCAGGCCGATTGCGGCCAGGAGCGCCAAGCCCGCCGGGGCGATCCACGGAGACCCCTGACCGGTCAGTGCCGCTGCGACGGCCAGCCAGACGATCAGTGAAGCGGTCTGCCGTGGGAAGCCACGCGACGTGGCCAGCGCGCAGGTCGCCGCCGTCAGTCCGGCGAAGACGATTGCCAACGCGATGGAGGCGAAAATCGTCTCGAAACGGAGTGAGCGAAACGTGAGAGCCAGGAGGATGGCCAGTTCGCCGGTTGCCGCTCCCCAGGCGAGCCAAGCCGGCCAGATGCGCCGTGAGATGGTCGCGAAGGCAAGTGCCACACATGGCAAGACTGCCCACCAGAAGGGGACTGCGGTGTGGGTGAACCACCACGCGAGCAGACCTGCCACTGCCGCGGTGGCGAATCGTTCCGGAAGGTGCCACAGGTCCACGCAGGACTGGCTCACGTCAGACCCCCGACAGGACGCCGAGCGTGTCGTTCAGGCCGATGATGGACAGGTCTACACCCGCGTCGCGCAGGATCTTCTGGGCAGATCGCAGACGCTTGATCTGCTCGTAGTCCTGCATGAAGTAGGGAGTCTCGTGCTCATCGTAGAGTCGGAAGCTCCCCTGCGGGAACAGGGCAATAGACAGCCTGGAGAACTGCGCGCGCATCCGGAGCAGCATCCCGATTTCGCTCTCGGTCATCTCCTGCTGAATCAGGAACAACTGCGAGCGCGGAGGGATGGCAAACCTGCGAGTCTGGAGGTAGTCCAGGAAGACGGCATTGGCCGGATCAGGCTCGATGACAGACTGCGCACGCGCGAGCAGGGACAGGCACTTGACGAGATGAGCACTGCCGGTTCCATAGCCGCTGTTCAACTGTTCCCGCCCCAGGACTATCAGCCCGAAGGGCAGGTGGGTGTCCCCGGCGTAGTTCGCGATGGAGCCTGCAACGGTGCACATGTAGTCTTCGAATGCGTCAGTGTCGAAGATCGGCGTATGGCGCAGTGTCAGGTTGAGCAGGATGACGACTGTCTTCGAGGCGCTGGGGCTGAAGTCTTTCGCATAGAGCGTTCCAGTATGTGCGGTCACTTTCCAGTGGATACGGTTCATCGGTTCTCCGTCATATGGGTGAGTGCCCGTGAGCTGGCTCGTGTCGACGTTTGGAGCGTAGCGGACGCGCTGCCCGTCGAGCGGAGACGTGAGAGCGATGCGCAGCCGGGGAAACGAGAGCAGCCGGGGAAAGACCGTGACATGCTGTGAACTGGAGAAGATGCGAGTCAGCGAGAATACCCCGATGGGGTCCTGAACGGTCAGGATTATGTCGCCCACCTGATATTCCCCGCGTCGATTAGCCTCGAAGAAGACCATCAATCCAAGATGAGTGTGGCGCTCATGTTTCTTGACCAGATAGGGTGGCAGACACAGCGCTATGTCATAGCGTAGTGGGCTCCGAGTCCCTGCGCCGACCAGATTGACACTGACCATGTCCGGCTTGCCCATCATCACTAGTTGACGTTTGACGAAGACTGAGACACTGAGCTTGTCGATCGAACGCATCATGACGGCCGGCAGCACGACGCTGTACAGGATCGCAGCGCAGGCAGCGAAGAATAATGCATGACTGCCCAGAATGAGCCACAGCACAGCCAGCCCGGCCCCAAGAGTCAGGCCGCGCGAGGCGGTACGGAAGCACCCCTCGCATTGAGCCAACATGCTCGGGGGGAGGTACCGCTTCATTGCTTGCTGTAGTCGGCTAACTTGGGAATGGGGACGTTTTTGAGGGTATTGGTCACGACTTCGTTGGTTGTAACGCCCCGGAGACGAGCTTCGGCTTGCAGGATGATCCGGTGTCCCGAGATGAATGGGAAAACCAGCTTGATGTCATCCGGGATGACGAAGTCGCGATTCTGGAGATATGCATACGCCTTGCTGAGACGCATGAGGTCGATGCTGCCACGAGGGGACAGTCCAAGGTAGACCGTATCGTCGTGCCGTGTGGCGTCGACCAGGGAGACGATGTAGGTGATGAGTTCCGGCGCGATGAAAACTCCCTCGACCTCTTTCTGCATCGTCGTCAGGTCGTCGTGAGAGATGATGCGAACGTCGTCGCTGATGACCTTGACCCGGGCATAGAAACCAGTTACGATCTCCTCTTCCTTGTCCTTGCTCGGGTAACCAATCGTCAGCCGGGTCATGAAGCGGTCCAACTGGGCCTCAGGCAACGGGAAGGTGCCCTCGTACTCGATGGGGTTCATGGTCGCCATGACCACAAACGGGCGGTCCAGCTTGACGATGGTCCCGTCGATGGTGACCTGATACTCGGCCATGGCCTCGAGAAGCGCGGACTGCGTTTTGGGGGTACCGCGGTTGATCTCGTCTGCCAGCAGAAGGTTGGTGAAGATTGGGCCCCGTTTCAGCCGGAATTCCTGCGTTTTCTGGTCATAGACCGAGACGCCCGAGATATCCGACGGCAAGAGGTCCGGGGTAAACTGGATACGCTTGAACTGCAGCCCAAGTGAGCGGGAGATGAGGTTAGCGAGTGTTGTCTTGCCCAGACCAGGGACGTCCTCGAGGAAGATATGCCCGCCGGCGAGCAACGTTGCAAAGGCCACGTCGACGACCGTATTCTTGCCAACGAAGTACTGTTCGACGTAGGATATGGCTTTGTTCAGGTTTTCATTCATCGTCTGCTCCTTCTGTAGTCTGGTGTCTTTTCCATTGTAGGCCATTCAGCTCGAAATCAACGGCCCCGCACTGGCCGTCGTGATGCACGGGCTTCGTCCGCATACTGCGGACACATTCCTGCAGGTCTTTCAGTACGGCTTTGGCCGCAAGGACGTCTTCTCCGGTAACACCGGGACGGCTGTACCGCGCTTTGCCAAAGAGCGTTGCGAGTTGACTCATTGCGCCTGCGCAGGCAGGGGCTTCGACGGACACACACTGCGCGAACTCGCCGGCGGTTTCTCCCCGTCGCAGACGCGGCCCAATTGTCCCAACCGCCTCGACGCCCATCGCAAACAGCGCCGTGATGCTAGTCACGGGGTCTTGCATCAGGGTACTCTCGTTCAGCGAAACCAGCCGACGTATGGCCCGGATGACCTTCTTGCGCTCCGACTGGTCGAGCATCGAGAGCAGGACCTCGTGACGGAACTCGAAGATCATGTCGCGGATGCTGGCGACAATCGACACGAGAAGGAGACTGGCTCCAATCCAGTACACGACAGCGACGATGGTCTCGAGCGTAGCCTTCATCTCGTCGTTCTTGGAAGGCAGGATGTTGTGCTCCCGGAGCGCCTCGACGATGTCATTGTAATCATCGCCCGAGATACGCCCTACTTGGGCGATGCCGTTCGCAATCTGCCCTGTCTTGGCTCCCGTGTAGACGATCGCAAAGATCAGAGCAGTCACGACGATTGCAACAGGGAAGATCAAAACACGCATGGTTTTTCCCCAGGTGTTGTGAAGGATCGAAACGGAAACAATGGCTGCAGCGATCAGCACCGCAACCATGATGGTCAGTGGGAGATACATGAAGCCAAAGAGTTCCCAGAAGTGTTCCTCCATGACGTGCCTCAGCGTAAGGGCGGGCAGGTTAACAGGCAGTCCACCGGATCCCGCGGGCTTCGGCGTAGAGGCAGGCGTCCCAGGAAGCAGCCACACGGCAGCTTTGGGCAAGGTAGGTGCCTGCACGATGGGGGAAGCGACGGCAGCCACAAAGACGACCAGGAGGATGATGAATCCAGGCAGAAGTCGTCTAGCTGCTCGTGGGTCGGAAGCGGTGACCGCCGAAAGCATCGACGCGGCCAGCATGATGGCCAGCACGACGCTGGCCACTAGGGGATCTGTATTGCCAAGGACAGCGTAGCAGCAGGCAATGATACTGATGCGCAGAAAATGCGCGGGTGACTCGGCGGCCAGCGTCAGGTTGCCAACGAACCAGAAGTAAAGCTCGAACAGCACGGTGAGCAGGAGAACAGCGAGGAACTCCTGCAGGGTGTGCCGGTCGGCGGTTAGTGCCAGATAGACGATGATGAGACACGTTTCGAGACCATGATAGAGTCGGAAGAGTTTCTGGTTGCGGTGTGGCAAAGCGATATTCAGCAAAACAAGTGCTGCGACGCCAAACCACCAGGGGACTGCAAGACGGGCAATCCAGAATGCGAGAAAACAGGCAGTATTGGCGATAATCAACCGGGCAATGCGTGTCGTGTCCATGATGGTCTCCTCAGCCAGTGGCGAGCGTCGTGATCGGGTCGTTTAATCCGACAATGGTCAGTTCGATACCGTTCTCCTTAAGCACGTGCTGCAGAGACCTCAGGCGGAGCAGTCTCAACGTGTCTTTCAGGTAGTATGGTGCTTGGTGCTCGCCCGGCAGGAGGAACGTGCCCTCCGGAAACAGGACAATGGTGATACGCGCGAAGTGCTCGCGCTGCTTCAGGAAGTGCACGACCTCTGTCTCGTCCATCTCGTGTGCGAGGAGCACCAGTTGTGACTGTGCAGGGATCACGCGTGCGTTCTTGTTAAGCCAGTCGAGCACATTGCCCGCGTCATCCGTCTGTATGGCCTGGGCTCTGGCTACTGTCGTAAGGCAGGAGAGAAGATGCAGGCCGCCACGACCGACGCCTGTCCACTCCGTGTGCGACCCGATTGCCACGAGGCCAAAAGGCAGTTTGCGGTCATGAACGTAGTGCAGGATGCTCGCAGCAGTCGTCGACAGAGTGTCGTCCAGTGCTTCCAGCGTGAAGCCTGTGTCTCGGTGGACAGTGTAGTTCACTAGCAGGATGATGGTCTGTGACGCTGAAGGAGTGAAATCCTTGACGACGAGCGTTCCCGTGTGTGCGCTCATCTTCCAGTGAATACGATTCATCGGTTCCCCGTCATAGGGGTGAGTTCCCGTAAGCTGGCTGGTGTCGACGTTGGGAGCGTAGCGAACGCGCTGTCCGTCGAGAGGGGACGTGAGCGCGATGTGCATCGCTGCGAGGGGGATTGGACGCGGGACGACCGTCAAGGTCAACTGGGAGGAAACCGTGTGCTGGATGCAGAAGATGCGCAGTGGATCCCTAAGTGAGATGCGAGCCGAGCCCACGGTGTACTGCCCTTTGCGCGTAGTGTCAAAGAACACGGTCGCGCCATCGTCGCCGTGTCTGCTGTGGCGCTGGATCACGTAGGGCGGGAGGAGCGGTTCAACAGACAGCAGCAGCGGTCCTGTGACCCTGTACCCGGAGGCAATGTAGGTTAGCATGTTTGGTTGACGTACGGTCGCAACACTGTGGCGAAGGATGGCTGCAACCGTGAGCCGTTGGTGTTGGGCGGTGAGCATGCCGCACAGAAGGACCGTGTAGGATAGCGCAGCGAGCCCGACGACGAGGAAGGAAGCGCTGCGAAGGAGAAGGGCGACGACAAGCATGAACAGCGACACGAGCAGGCCGGTTCCTGCAGTCCTGAAGAATATGTAAAAACCAGTGGAGCGTGCCGACGTGCTGTGACGCCCCTCTGGCGGTGCCTTCATCTGACGAATTTCTGCTGTCTCCATCTCGCCTCACTCACTACATCGGGGAGGTCACCGACGCGTTACAAGCGGTCGGGTTACTGGGAGACGGACAATGCTCCCTCGGTTCTGATACGTGGGTGCTGAGCCTCGGCCTTTAGCATCTCCAGCAGCTTCTGGTAGGCGGCTTTGGCCAGCCTCACCTGATCGTGGGTTACGTCGATCTTCGAGTAGCGCGCGATGTAGAACAGTCGTCCCAGAACGTCGACCTGCTCGGCCAAGTCAGGATACCACAGAGCAACGCGAGCAGTCAGTTCTGTGGGCGTTTCTCCGCGTACCATAGCAAGATCGAGTGGATACAAGGCGTTGGCAGCCATGTAGAACATCGCGATGACTGTCCCGCGTGGGTCGCGCAGCAGCTCTTCGTCGTCCAAGCTGTGGATCCTCTTGATGGTTCGTTCGATGACGATGCGATCACGTCTGCGCCCAATGCCTTCGAGGCGGTCCCACTGTGTTGCGAACGCCTGCCGGACACAGGTGGCGCCGCAGGTGAGCACTGTCAGGATCGACAGGTTGCGTAGAACGAGCCGCAACGCTATGACGGCAGGAGATGGGAAGAGGCTGACCTTCAACCTGAGTGCCAGGAACATGTGCCACGTACGCGGCACCAGAAGTTTCCCATTGACGATCCAGGGCGAAGAAGGGCCAAACATCAACGTGTTCAGAGCCTTGCTGTGCATGCTTATGAGAGCGACGAAGATGCAGTTCATACCGAGCAACAGGAGAAGGGCAGGCACAAGCCTCCGCAGAGACATGCCCGGTCCCTGTTGGAGGACAGCTCCGAGGAATATCCACGCAAGCAAGATCATGAGTGGAGCTGCCAGCAGGGAGAGGGCAAGAACGTGGAACTCTTCAGCGAGTGCTGTCCGCATCAGCCAGGAGCCGAGGAGGCTCGTCGCGGTGGTCGGCCAGGGTTTCCACCAATTGGTAGTGTGGCGTACTGTGACGAAGTCCACGGCGGTAGGATGGCCAAACAGGAAGTTCTGCAGACTCTGGGCAGTCGATGTGCTGAACGGGCCTGTCTCGACCGGGAGGGACGTCGCCAGGACGGTGACCGTGATCAGGATGACGGCAACCGGTACGAGCCGCTGCAGCAACCTCGGCCGATCCTCGTCTGTTCCCGCGAGCAGCAGGGCCAGCACGACGAGGAGTGACAGCACGGCGAGCGAGACGGCGGCGCCTGCGACGTCTAATGTGACCAGTAGCGCAAGCCATATGATGTTGCCAAGGTAGACCGGTTCGCCGGGAGTCTTTAGCCTGGTGAGAACGATGCCGACGTAGAAGAGCATTGGCACGAGGAGGAAGAAAAACTCCCGGTAGCGCGCTGCATAGTCGACGGCCAAGCGCTGACTGTTTGTGGCCAGGACGCTCACCAGGGCGACGATGATGATGGCTTCCCATGTCAACCGGTGCCGCCTCAGCCATGATCCTGCCACCACAACAGCCAGTGCGGGCAGCACAATCCACAGTGGGATAGTGGCGCGTGCTGTCCAGAAGACGAGGAGTGTCGCTACCATCATGAAGGAGACATGCAGCAATGATTTCTCGTGGTTCATGATCAGGCACCTCCGAGAGCAGCGAGAGTATCGTTGAGGCCGATGATGGACAGGTCCACGCTGGCATCTCTCAGGATCTTCTGCGTCTTCTTGAGACGTGCAATTTGCTCGATATCGGGCATGAAGTACGGGACCGCCCGCTCACCATACAGCAGGAAGCTTCCGTACGGGAATAGACAGATCGAAATGCGTGAGAATTGAGCCTGCATGCGAAGCAGCGCCCCGATCTCTTCCTCCTTCAGCTCGTGCTGGATGAGAAACAGTTGTGAGCGGGCGGGGATGTGGAGCCGTTCCCGTTTGAGGTAGTCGAGGAATACCGTGCTCGTCGGTTTCCGATCCATACGGGCTCGCGCGTGTGCAAGGAAGCGATAACAGGCAAACAGATGAGTCGCATCCTTCGTGAAGCCACTGGAAGAGAGCGTCTCCTCGCCCAGAACGGTCAGCCCGAAAGGCAGCTTGTGGTCGTAGGCATACTGGAGGACACTGGCGCCCACCGTGGTCATGTAGTCTTCGAAAGTCTCCATAGTGAAGCTGGGCTCGCGCCGAAGCGTCAGGTTGAGCAGGACGACAACGGTCTTCGAAGCGGACGGGGCAAATTCCTTCACCATGAGCTCACCCCTGTGAGCGCTCATCTTCCAGTGAATTCGGTTCATGGGGTCGCTTTCGTAGGGTCGCACTCCTGCGAGTTGAGAGACATCGTAGTTGGGGGCAAACTTGACGCGCTGACCGTCAAGGGGAGAGGTCAGTGAAATGCGCAGTTTCTCGAGAGGGAGGACAGTAGGGAACACGGTAAGTCTCTCGTCTGCCATCAGACGTTTGCTGATGCGGAACAGGCGAAGAGGGTCGGTCACCGTCAGGATACCCTCTCCCAGGTCATACACGCCTCGACGATTGACGTGGAACTGCAGGACGTACGTCCGGTCGTGCCAGGAGGAGTTTTCGCGGATGATGTATTCAGGGACAAGTGGCTGGAGCCGAACAGAGAGAGGGGAACGCGCGGGTATGCCCTTAAGCGAAATTGTCAGCGTATCCTGTGACTTCATCTGCACAACTGCTTGTCGCAGATGCTTAACGACACTGATTCGGTCGCTCGTCCCCAGGACCAGTGGGACCATGATCGCCGTATAAGTGGTGATAAACGTCGCAAGGTAGAACAGAGGCCTGGTGCCGAGGACAAGCCATGACACCACTGCGAGTAAGGATATGATGATTGCGCGCGCCCCGACGCGGAGAATTCGCCTCATGCCGCCCTCATGATCCCACGTCCTGTCTCGTACGGTATGCCACGTGCCTCATGCCAAGACCACCTCGTTGCCAGTCAGTCGTCTATTACAGACTATGGACATTGTATGGCGACAGGGCTGATTTGCAATGCTGGAGCGGGGCAAGGGCGCCCCCCCAGTGTTGTTTTGACGAGGTTACGACCTTGGCTGGTTGTTGCGAGTTGTTTTTTCTGGTAGACTGCATGAGCGGATCTGCGGAGGTGAACGACATATGATACAAGTTGTCATGGACACGACGACAGGCATGACCAGACAGGAGTTCGACCAGTCCGGCATAACGATGGTCCCCCTCTACGTTCGCGACGGTGACAGGCTCTACCGGGAACAGGTGGATATCTTTCCCGATGAGTTCTACCAACGGGAAAGGGCGGGTCGCATGTATGAGACCGCTCAGACGAATCCTGCAGACCTGGTTTCCATATTCAAGCCCATCGTGGAGGCAGGCGACGAAGTCGTATGTGTGCTTATCTCAAGCGCCATCTCAGGCTCCGTGAATGCAGCGCATGTTGCTGCCCAGATGCTTGGGGCCGAAGACAGGATTACGATCGTCGACTCCCTGGAATCCGGCTATGGTGAGGCATACCTTGGTCACTCGGCAAAGAAGATGGCCGATGCCGGCGAGAATCGTGTGGAAATCGTTCGAGCTCTTGCCGACATTCGCAACCGGACGCGCACGTACTTCATCATGGAATCGCTCAAGTGGCTGTTCCATGGCGGCCGCCTCACAGGGGCGCAGTACTTCGTTGGATCCGTAATCAAGCTGAACCCGATTGTCTGGTTCGACGAGGAGGGACGCATGACGTCCTACGACAAGACACGAACCATCAAGGTGGCCAAGAACCACATGCGCCAGCTTGTCGCAGAGTGTGGCAAGAACGGGGTCGAAGCTGCGACCTTGCATTGGCCGGACAATCTGGATGAGGCTCAGGGGTTTCACGCCGAGATGGAGGATATTCTCCAGGCCCCGGTGTCATATACGAAGCTATCGTGTGTACTGGGCGTACACACGGGCCCCGACCTTCTTGGACCCTGCGTCATCATGAAGGCATAACCCGGGCATCTGGTCGAATCAGCCACGACGCCGATCCTTCTGCCGTCGTGCAGCACGATGGGCACATTCGTAAGTGACACCGGAAGATGGTGACAGGCGGCCCGAAAAAAGGCCCCGGAAAGGAGTAAAATGATCAAAGTCGTCATGGACTCGACGTGTGGCATGACTATCGAGGACTTTGAGAAAGCAGGAATTGTCATGGTACCTCTCTACGTTCGTGAAGGAGAGACTCTCTATCGTGACGGCGTCGATATCAAGCCAGCCGAGTTCTACAAGAAGGAACGGGAGGGCGTCATCTTCGAGAGCGTGCAGACCAATCCCGACGACCTGGTGCGCATCTTCGGGCCGATCGTGGAGGCTGGAGACGAAATCGTCTGCGTCATGATATCAGGAGCTATTTCAGGGTCCGTCAATGCGGCGCACGTTGCCGCTCAGACCCTGGAGGCCGAGGATCGAATTTCCATCGTGGACTCTCGCCAAAGTGGCTATTGTCAACTCACGATGGGCAGGCTAGCCAAGAGCATGGCAGATGAGGGCAAGAGCCGCGTTCAGATCGTCGAAGCGCTGAGCGAACTGCGGGACCGTACGTGGGTCTACTTCATCATGGAATCGCTCCACTGGCTGTACAAGGGCGGCCGCCTCACAGGGGCGCAGGCTCTCATCGGGACAATCATCCAGCTCAAGCCTATTGTCTGGTTTGACGATCTTGGCCGCATGGTGACGCACGACAAGATCCGCACAGTCAAAGCGGGCAAGGAACGGCTCAAGGAGCTGGTCCTGGAAATGGCCTCATATGGCGTGGTGTCTGCAGGACTACACTGGGCAGACAATTGGGATGAAGCCAAAGAGTTCGGAGACTGGATGGAATCGGTACTCCACGTACCCGTCGAGTATAACAGGGTCTCCTGTGTCGTTGGCTGTCATGTGGGCCCGACGGTTTTGGGGCCCGTCGTCGTCATGAAGGAGAAGCCAAAGGTGAAGAATCACGTAGACTGAGGAGGACGCCTAAAAAGACGACGGCTCCGCCGACCAGCTGTATCACTGTCACGGTTTCGTGCAGCACGACCCAGGAGGTCAGCACACCGAAGACAGGAATAAGATTGAGGATGCTGACTGCCTGGGTTGACGCCATTCTGGCGACACCATAGTTGTACAGTAAGTATCCTCCGACCGAGCAGAAGACCGCCAAGTAGATGGCTGCCCAGACGGCTGAGGCGGGGATCGGCAAGACCGGCCGCTCGAGCGCCCCTGCCAGAGGAAGCAGAACGATACTGCCGAACAGCATCTGAAACATCGCAGTCCTGGCGGCGGAGCTGTTTGTGGACAGGTTCTTGATCAGGATGCTATAGAATGCCCAGCAGATACCTGAGAGGATGATGAGTCCGTCGCCAAGCAGACGCTTTCCCCCCGGTGCACCTTGCAGCGAACGCGGATCGACGATGAGGACGACGCCGACGACGGACAGCGCAATACCCAGAACAGTGGCATGGGAGAACCTCTTGTGATACACCAGACGCTCCACGAGGAGCGACAGCACGGGAAAAACACCCATCATGAGCGAAATCTCGGAGGCTGTCGACAGGGCAAGTCCAACGTTCTCGAAGATATGGTTCAGCGCGTAGCCCAGGACTCCCCCCAGAACCATGGCGCCGAATGCCCGATGGTCGAGGCGGAAGTCTTCGTGACGGATGAGCAGCCAGAGGAGCAGGATGGCACTTGCAAGCACAAAGCGTATTAACGCGAGCGAGAGTGGGGGGATGGAGCGCAGAGCAAACTTGGAGACGGCAAAGGACGTTCCCCATACAAATGCCGATGCAACAACGGACGCTATGTTGGCAGTTCGGTTTGTTCGCATGATTGCATGATGGTACCTCTCCTGGCAGCTCTTGTCAAAGAGGAGAACACCGTGCCGGGCTGGTCGGGGAGTGAACGAACAAAGCCCCGACGTTCGTGTCCGGGGCCTCGTAGTTTCAGGAAGTCAGTTGCAGGGTGTCGTCGCTACTAGTCTCGATCTTGCAGCTTATAGTCCCGGATCTTATTGAACAGCGATTTGCGGGAGATGCCGAGAATCTGTGCAGCCTTAGTCTTGTTGCCTCCGGATTCACGCAACGCCTTACGGATCATGTCGATCTCCATTTGCTGGATGGCGTCTGACAGACGAAGCCCGCCGTTCCCGTCTGCCGCGACGGACCGCGGCTGTGTGGGTTGAGCCACAAGTGACTGACCCTCAGGAGCTGAAGGCTCCTCGTGCCGGTGCAGAATGGGCTGAGAGCCTAGATCCACTGTCTCGGGGAGGAGCACGTGTGCTTGGGAAATGATGACTGCCCGGGCGATGACGTTTTCCAGTTCCCTGACGTTTCCCGGCCAATCGTATGCGTTGAGACGCTCCAGAGTTTGGTCCGCAATCTCGGTGACATCGCGTCCATACTTAGCGGAGTACTTCCTAACGAAGTGGCGGGCCAGGAGTACAGTATCACCACGTCGGTCACGCAACGGCGGAAGCCGCAGCGTAATAACGTTGAGACGGTAAAACAAGTCCTCGCGGAACTTGCGTTCAGAGACCAGCCTGGTCAAGTCCTGGTTCGTGGCCGCGATGACGCGCGCTGACGACGTCAGGTGCTCTCGGCCGCCGACGCGTTCGAAGCCTCCGTCCTGCAAGATGCGCAGCAGTTTGGCCTGGAGCGGCAGCGACATATCGCCGATCTCATCGAGGAAGAGGGTGCCACTGGATGCCTGCTCGAACTTGCCGATATGTGTCTCGAAGGCATCAGTGAAGGCTCCCTTCTCATGACCGAACAGCTCGCTCTCGAGAAGGTTCTCCGGGATGGCCGCGCAGTTGACGACCACGAATGCACGGTCCTTCCGATGGCTGTTGTTGTGAACAGCCTTGGCGACCAGCTCCTTACCTGTGCCTGACTCACCGAGGACAAGAACGGTTGCATCTGAGCTGGCAACCTTGCCGATTTGTTTGTAGACTTCGCACATAAGCGGACTCTGGCCAACCAGCTCGTCACTGTTGATAATGGGAAGGTCCTCGGGGCGGGTCCGTCCTGAGAGGCATGACAGCTCGCGAAGCTCAAGAGCCCTCTTCACCTTGATTTTGACCTCATCGATATCAAACGGCTTGGTCAGATAGTCATAGGCGCCGGACCTCATGGCGGAAATGGCGACATCCGACGAGCCGAACGCAGTCAGGAAAATGACAGGAAGATCGGGCTGGGATTCCTTGATCTTGAGAAAGGCATCCATACCACTCATGATGGGCATCTTGACGTCCATCAGGACCGTGTCCGGGTTCATGGCTCTGACCTTCTCGACTGCTTCCTGGCCGTTCTTGGCGACGCCCACGCGATAGCCCTCGTCCTCAAGCGATTCGCGGAGCAGTTCGCGTATGTTTTCCTCGTCGTCCACGACCAGAATGAGCTTGCTTTGGGTTTTCATAGGCAATTACACAGTTTATTGGTTTCGAAGTCCGAGTCAAACAGCAGGATTGATGATTCGCTGCATGTTGACAGTGAAAGTGGTGCCTTCTCCCTCCGTGCTCTGATAGGTGATGACCCCATTGTGAAAGGACGCGATTTTCTGGGAAATGGGAAGGCCAAGACCCGTCCCATGTTCCTTGGTTGTGAAGAACGGGGTAAACATCTTTGGCCTGTCCTCGTCCCTGATACCAGCACCGACGTCGCGTATGTCAACGATGACACGATCTGCTTCGGTTCTTGCAGTGACTGTGACGGTTCCGCCGCTCTTGTCCTGCATCGACTGTATGGCGTTCTGCAGAAGGTTCATAAACATCTGCTCGGTCTGACGTGCATCCCACGTGACCGTAACCTGTGGCACCCGGAGGTCGAGAGTTGCGTGGCCCTCCTTGAACTGCTGCGTCATGAGCTCGCTCATCGATTCGAAGAACCCACGCAGGTCAAATTCGACCGGCTGAGGCGGTGCAGGTCGCCCAAAGGTGAGCAGGTCCTTGACCAGCGCTTCGAGACGGTCGGCTTCGCTGGAGATGGGGATGATGTACTTGGCTTCGGGACGTCCCTGCAGCTTCTTCTCCAGAAGACTCGCGTATCCCTTGATGCTCGTGAGCGGGTTGCGCACCTCGTGGGCGATGCCGGTCGTAAAGATACCGAGGGTCTTGAGAGCCTCGGTCTGCTTCGCTTCTTCGATGCTCCGCTTGAGTGAGTGTGCCAGGTCGGCAACAGCGCGCGAGATCTCTCCCAGTTCCCCTCCACCGCGCGGTATGCGCGTGTCCAGATTGGTCTTGAGCCGAACGACGCTGCGGCGCAGGGACAGCAGCCGAATCAGGAAGAAGGTCAACAGAATGATTGTCGCTGCTCCACTCAGTGCGATAGAGACAGTCGAAGCCTTGAAGGCCTCGAAACGGACCTGTTGCAGCGGAGCGAGGACCTGGGGCATGTCCTTGTCGATGACCAGATAGCCGACAGTTCGTGTGCCTGCCTTCAAGGGAAGAGCGACGGTCAGCTTGGGTAGCGGGTTGCGCGACTCGTCGGTCAGGTAGACGAGGCTTGGTGTGAAGAGGTTGATCTGGTACCCGATGCTGACACGGGGGAAGTTGCCCTTGAACACGTTAATGTAGTCAGAATAAGGCTTGGAGAGGAAGACGCTCACCAACTCATTCTGCTTGTTTTGGCTCAGCGTGTCGAACTTGTAGCTGCTGGACAGTTCGCGGTAGATGCGGTTCCAACGCTCGACAGCCTGCGATCCTATCGCCTGGAGGGTCTCGCTTTCCTTGATGACGAGCTCGTCCTGAAATTCAACAATGAGGCGGTTGCTCAGAATTGCCATGGAAACGCCCACGATGAGCAGGGCAGTCACGATGATCTGGAAGGTCAGCGACTTGAAAACTCGGCCCAATTTTTCCTCCCGTGATGAAGCAAGACTAGATGGATACTCGCTTCAGCAGTTCCACAAGCTCTGGCTTGAGAAGGTTGCGCCGGGTGACTGCTTCGAGCGTCTCCTGAAGGACAATATGTCCGTCGCGTGTTCCTGCGATGACATTCGAGCGACCTTCGCTGAGAGCGACAACTGCCGCTTCCCCCGATGTGCTGGCCAGGATACGGTCGAAGCGTGTGGGACTCCCCCCTCGCTGGACGTAGCCAAGAACGGTCGCCCTGCACTCCACCGGCAAGTTGGCATCGATGTAGTGAGACAGCTCCTCTGCATGCCCTGTGCCTTCTGCCATAACGATGATGTGGTGTTTCTTCTGCGCCTTGACGTCGTCGTGCAGGCGTGTGATGAGTTTGGGGATGCTGAAGGGTAATTCCGGGGTCAGAACGATGTCGGCTCCCGTCGCGAGAGCGGCTTCGAGTGCAATGGAGCCATTGTCCCTGCCCATGACCTCAACGACAAACACGCGGTCGTGAGACTCCGCCACGTCACGGATACGGTCGATGGCGTCGATGGCGATGTTGACGGCCGTGTCAAACCCGATGGTGTAGTCAAACCCATACAGGTCGTTGTCGATGGTCGACGCGACCCCAACGACGGGAACGCCCAACTTGCCGAGCAGGTAACCACCAGTCTGCGAGCCGTTACCCCCGATGATGACCAGGCCGTCCAGCTGGTTTTGCTGAACGACGAGCGCTGCCTGCTTGCGGCCTTCCTCAGTGCGGAACAGCTCACTGCGGGCACTTTTCAGCATCGTGCCTCCGAGCTCCAGGATGCCCGAGACGCTGCGTGCATTGAGTTCTATCCAGGTGTTGGATACCAGTCCGTCGTAGCCGCGCTCGAACCCGACCGCCTCGACTCTCATGGACGCAGCCGTGCGGACAACGGCGCGGATAGCAGCGTTCATACCGCTGGCGTCGCCACCGCTCGTCAGAAGTCCGATGCGTTTCATGGCTACTTGGAGAAGACCTTCAGGAGGTCGACCCACTCCTGAGGGACCGTCTTGAGCTTGCCAACAGCTTCGGTGAGAGGAACCGCGATGAGTTTGATGCCGCAGAGAGCAGCCATCTTGCCGAAGTCACCGTCATGGACCATCTCGACCGCTTTCACACCGACGCGGGATCCCAGGATACGGTCGAACAATGTGGGGCTGCCTCCCCGCTGGATGTGTCCTATCGTGGCCGAACGCGTCGAGATCCCTGTCTTCTCCTCGAGGATCCTGGCTACTTCCGGCCCCACACCTCTGTTTTGCAGCAACATGTGGCCGAAGTCGTCCAGCTTCTCGCCGGTTACCTGCGTGACTTCCACGCCCTCGCTCACGACGATGAATGCGTACTTTTTGCGCTTGTAGGCGGTCATGACCTGGCGCACTACGGCGTCCCAGTCGATGGGGACCTCGGGGATCAGTGTGCAATCGGCTCCTGAACCGATGCCGGTGTAGAGGGCAACCCATCCGGCGTGCCTGCCCATGACTTCCAAGACGATGATGCGCCGATGAGACAGTGCAGTGTCCTTCAGCCTTCGCGACGCGTCGAGGGCAACACTCACTGCTGTATCGAATCCGAATGTGAAGTCCGTTCCCGACAAGTCATTGTCCATTGTCTTTGGAACGCCGACGACCTTAACGCCCATAGCTGCAAGCTTAGCGGCTACGCCAAGCGTGTCGTCGCCGCCTATGGCAATAAGAGCATCGAGCCCAATCGCCGCGATGTTGGCAATGGTCTGCTGGACAAGAACAGGATCCTTGAACGGGTTGGTCCTGGAGGTGCCCAGAATGGTGCCGCCCCGGTCGATGATCTCGTCGACGCGGGCTAGGTCCAGTGGTTCGATCTCACGAGAGAGAAGCCCCTGCCAGCCCCCGACAAGGCCAATGCACTCGTCTCCGTAGTCGAGCGCTCTGAACACCGCACCGCGTATCGCCGCGTTGAGCCCAGAGCAATCCCCGCCACCTGTCAGGATTCCGATTCTCATCTATGAGTCGACCTCCATTCGTACATACTTAATAAAATAGTAGATGTAACGCGCTTCCATTGTAGGGTAGCGCCAGGATGAGTCAAGGCGACGTTGTGGAGTGCGAATCTCGTGGTCGAGCCTCGGTCGACAGCGGGTGCACGCGAGTGGAGGAGGTTACTACGAATCGTAGATGGGTCGTTCTGGTACTGCTCATCATCACCATTGCAGGATGCAGACCCCGGGCCACGTGGCCAGCTGTGGACCAGGTTGTGTCTGCAGTGAACGCCCAGCGTGCTTACGGAGCTGTTGCCGAGCTTGCCTCACCAACGTATACCGGTCGCCGCACTGGAACGCCCGGCGAGGCACGAGCCGCCGCATGGATAGCTTCACAATTCAAAACGATTGGCCTGCAAGAACCTCCCGCGTACAAGGACTACCTTGCCACCTATGGCGCGCCACTGTACGTCGTGAGCTCATTTACGGGCATCAAGGCAAGCGGGACGCCTGGCGAGTCTTTCCTTGGTGACCGTGGCATGGCAGTCCCATACGCCGGAAATGGGAGCATTGAGGCCGACGCTGTGCTTGCGGGGTTCGGGGTTCAGATGGCGGGCTATGACGAGTATGCAGGTCTAGATGTCGTAGGCAAGGTCGTGATCCTGTTGCGTTACAGTGCCCCAACGCGTTCCGTTCCCGAATCGCAGACGTACCTGGCGACCAAGGTGGGGGAGGCTGCCGCACATGGCGCAGCCGGCGTCGTCATCCTCGATATGCCTTCGGCGCCCAATCCGTTCGACATGCACGGCCAGGTAGTGTCCGCCCTTCCCGACGCACCAGTTTCGGCTCTCGCATCTTTGGCTGGCGCGCGTTCTCTGTTTTGGGCGGCAGGGCTCTCGTTCGACGAAATCGCACAGCAGGCGTGGCAGGGTGATGTTGTCTCCCGTGATCTCAACTTAAAGGTAAGCTTCGGCATCACGGCGTCATGGAAGGCGGATGCGACGGCGTTCAACGTAGCCGGTGTGTTCCCCGGGACTGACAACACTCGGCCGATCATGGTTTGCGCACACTTCGACCATCTGGGGACCGATAGGTCGGGCGTGATGTACCCCGGAGCCGACGATGATGCGTCGGGTGTTGCCGTGATGCTAGAGATGGCACACTCGATGGTATCGCTGGGTGCGGTTCCTCCGGTATCGATCTGGTTCGTTGCTTTCAGTGGGGAGGAAGAAGGACTGCTGGGTTCTGCCGCATTTGTGGCGGCGGCCCCCGAACTCGCTCAATCGCTGACTGCGGTGCTTGATCTGGACATGATGCGGTCCACGTCGGGCCTTGGAGTAGCGGTTGATCCATCTAACCGGGCAATCATGGATGCTGTCTCTAGCGCAATCCGGGATGGCGCTTCACTCGCGGTCATCCCTTGGACAGGGGGGTCTGACCACGAGACGTTCAGCAGGCTCGGTGTCCCCAACTGCATGTTCGCAGCGCATGGGAGAGAAGCCCCATGGTATCACTCCGCAGCTGACACGGCGGCCGACCTCCCCGCAGCTGAGCTCGGCACGGCTGCGCGCGACGTGCTTCGTGTGGTCTGGGGGCTTATCGGTAGTTCATGAGGAAGTCGATCATTAGATTATCAGCACGGCGGTTCCCGATACTCGTATAAACAGGATGTCGAGTTCGCATGGTCACGCATTGTTGAATGAGGAAAGCGACAGCAACTGGGCTCTGCGAAGACGTCGGGGTGAGGACGTGAGTTGGTGACATGGTGTCGGCATGCAAGACTGCCACTCGTGCTGTCCGTGTCGGCGCAACTCCTTCGCTCGGGAGCTGGGCGAAGAGTCCTGGAGGCCTCCGTTTGCACGTGTCGTTGTGGCGGAAGCATGATGCACGTATATTATCAAGTGGACGTGATGGGTATGCACTATGTCAGGGCATAGGGCTCCGGCGAAAGGATGAATACTGATGGAAAATCTTCTTACAGGTCTTGGGCTCGCGCTGCTGTTTGTAATCCTTGGGGTTCCGCTCATGCTGGGCAAGGTGAAGCGCAACGGCATCTACGGCGCGCGGTTTCCTGCCACGATGGCGGACGACCGTGTCTGGAACGTCGTAAATCGAAAGACGGGACTCGTGTTTGTCGCAGGGGGAACAGTGGCAGGGATCGTCGACCTGCTTGGCATTACTGGGGTCGTCACGCAGGATGTGGGGCAGTACGTCGTGGGAGCACTTATGGCGTACATCCTCATCGCAAGTGTCTGGCTCTGGCGCTACTCCGAACAGGTTGCGCGGGACAGTGGCGTCACAGCTGGCGACATGGAGGTCGGCAGGACTATACCTCTCCTGGTTGCCGTCGGCTGTTTTGCCGTTGCCGTCACTGGGGTTCTGTCGGCGTTCTCCACGCCCAATCCGTGGCTTGGGTTCCGCGTGCCCGCGACGTTTGCCGATCCAGTGGTCTGGCACCAGGTCAACCTCAGGGCGGGACTGACTCTTGCTGTCTTGTCCGGTGTCTTCGGGTTCATGTTCCTCGGTCTGTGCAGCATGACCGAAGGCGAGCGCAAGCGGCTGTTCTCGGGACTGTTCATCGGCTGGCTCGCCGCTATCGTCCTCGTGGCGGTTGCCGGGACATTGTTTGCAAACAGTCTCACGCATTGAGGGACGTCGTCCTCATGGAGACTGCCAACCATCACAAGTATGGTATCTCGCCCGAAGGTGAGGCCGAATTCGTGGTCGACCTTCGTTCCCGACTCCAATTGTGAAAACCATTGTACCAGGTACTTTCGGTATTCACAATTGCATGTGAGCGCCGCCGACGTATCATGAACGCAGGGCGGGCGTGGGTGGCCTGCCTGTGGAGGAACGCTGATGTGCCGAATGTTTGGAATGGTCGCCACGACACCACAATCCGTCGCTCCCTGGATGACGGACGTCGAGCCTTCGCTGCGTTCGCTGGCGATTGCCGACAAATCGGGCGAACCCAACGCCGACGGCTGGGGCATCGGATGGTATGACGGTGAGCAAGACCGTCCCCACGTTGTCAAGGAACCGGTGCCTGCAAACGAATCGCCGCTCTTTGAGCGGACTTCCCGTGAAGTCAGTGCCCAGATTGCACTTGCTCACGTCCGCCGCCGCAGTCGCACATCACGCCTGCTGGCCAACACGCACCCGTTTGTCGCGGGGCACTGGGCATTCTGTCACAACGGGTACTGCTCGCGCGAACGTCTGATGGAGCACCTCTTGCCAAAGTTCAGGAACGGCCTTGAAGGCGAAAGCGACAGTGAAGTCTACTTCGCCTTGCTGCTGCAGCACCTCGAGTCGGCAACCGACCCCATCGACGCTCTGCTGGGTGCTGTCCGCGAGGTGGCGTCCGTGGGCGACTTCACGGGCCTCAACTTCCTTCTCTGCGACGGACGATGCATGTACGCTTTTCACTACAGTACCGATCCGGACCGACACAGTATGTACCTGCAGCACCAGAATGACAGGGAACTCGTCGCCAGCGAGCCTTTGGGCGGGGGTTCCTGGGAGGAATTGCCCAACGGTTCGCTGGCTATCCTGACGCCTGGAAGGCACACAATCGCTTCTCTCATCTGAAGTTGAGTCACAACGATCGACCGCAGAAGGATTCTGCGGTCAGCGTCTTTGCTTTTTGGAGGCGTTTGTCTACCATGTTGCATGTGGTTGACGCCATAACTGGAGGTCACTAATGGTACTGTGGAAAAGCATTGTACTAGGAATCGTACAGGGGCTGACCGAGTTCCTGCCCGTCAGCAGCTCGGGGCATCTGGTCGTAGTCTCGAGACTGCTCAGGGCCGATTCGACGCTGGCCATTGACGTGGCCTTGCACTTTGGCAGCCTTATCGCGTTGGTCATCTTCTTCTGGGGTGACATTGTGGGTTTATTCCGGGGATTTCTTGCAACCTTCCATAGCAGTCGGTCTCACGAGGAAACACGCAGGCGCAACATGTTCTGGCTCATCATTGCGGCCATCATCCCATCTGGAGTGATTGGTGCACTGTTCAGTGCCACCATCGAGAAGGCCTTCTCCAGCTACTATGTTGTGGCGGCCATGTTCCTGGCCACAGCCATCCTGCTGTTCCTGCAGCGGTTCTCGTCGACGACCAAGACGATCCGTGAGGTCGGCTGGAAAGATGCTCTTGCCATCGGCATCGGCCAGGTGTTTGCACTTTTGCCGGGTCTTTCGCGCAGTGGAACGACGATGTCCGTCGGCGTTTACAGGGGCCTCAAGCAAGAGGATGCCGCCCATTTCAGTTTTCTCATGGCCATCCCAACCATCGCGGGCGCCGCAATCTTCAAGGTCAAGGATTTTCTGCAGGCAGGGATGTCCTCAAGCGCTCTCACAGAAGTCGGCATTGGTGTCGTCGTCAGTGCGCTGACCAGCCTCGTCGCGATCGGGTTGCTGCTCAAGGTTGCGCGAAAAGGCAAGATGCAGTGGTTTGCGCTCTATTGTGTTGCCGCGGCAGTTTTTACGTTTGCAGCACACTATTTCGGACTTATCTGAGCCCTGCTCGGTGCGCCGGAATCGGATTAGGGGCATAATAATAAGGTGTACCACATGAAAAGGGAGTGTGTTCCATGTTTGAAAAAGCAACTAACAAGAACAACATTGGTGATATTGCGCTGTCGCTAGGCATCCGAGACGAGGAAGTCGATTTCGTTGGCAAGTACATGGCCAAGATTGACTACCACATCCTCGATCGCCTGCAGGATAAGCCGGATGGAAAGTACATCGACGTGACAGCAATCACACCGACACCGTTTGGCGAAGGCAAGACCGTCACAACCATCGGGCTGGGCATGGCGCTGAACAGGCTGGGATTCAAGACGGTCAACACACTGCGCGAACCGTCCATGGGTCCAGTCTTTGGTATCAAGGGCGGTGGAACAGGGGGTGGCAAGTCTTCTCTCTTCCCGATGGAGCAGATCAATCTGCACTTCACGGGTGACATCCATGCAGTAGAGACAGCAACCAACCTGCTGGCCGCCGTGGTGGACAACCATATCTTTCAGGGAAACGAACTGGACATTGACCCTCAGAGCATCAGCTGGCGCCGGACTATGGACGTGGAAGACCGGTCCATGCGTAAGCTCACGATCCAGCTCACAGAGAAGAAAAACGGTGTCAAGACAGAGACGTCGTACGAGACCGGCTTCGACATTACCGCCGCTTCGCCTATCATGGCCATCATGGGCCTGACGACGGGATTCGAAGATCTGCACCAGCGTCTGTCGGAGATTGTCGTTGCGCACAGCCGCAGGGGAGCTGCCGTAACGGTCGCGGACCTGCGGGCAACCGGAAGCTTGGCTGCTGTCCTCAAAGATGCCATTTATCCCAACTTGGTTCAGACCGAAGAAGGCACGCCCTCCTTTGTTCACATCGGACCATTCGCCAACATCGCCTTTGGCAACAACTCGGTGCTGTCCGACCGTATTGCTCTGAAACTCGGTGACTATGTCGTGACAGAGAGTGGGTTTGGTGTCGACATGGGCTTCGAGAAACTCATGGACATCAAGCTTCGCCAGGCTGGCATGAAGGCGCCTGATTGTGTGGTTATCGTTGCTACGATCCGCGCGCTCAAGATGCACGGCGGTGCGTTCACTGTCAGGCCGGGCAGGAAACTTGATCCCGCTCTTGTTTCAGCCGTCAACATGCCGATACTTGAGCTGGGCTGTGAGAACCTTCGGGTGCATATCGAGAATGTTCATTCCTATGGTCTGCCAGTCGTCGTCGCTATCAACCGATTCCCGGACGACACCGCCGAAGAGGTAGCGATGGTTCGTACCAAAGCGCTGCAGTTTGGTGCGCTGGCCGCCCTTCCGCATACGTTCTTCCTGGATGGCAGCGAGGGCGGTCTGGAACTGGCACGCGCGGTCCAGGAAGTGGCATCGACATCCAAGGTGGGTTCCGTCCATTATCCTTACGAGTTGACCGATACCATCGAGGACAAGATGCGCAAACTGGTTTGTACGATCTACCGTGCCAGTGACATCGACCTGACTCCTCTGGCGGTCGAGCGCATCAAGGAGTTCACTGCGGCAGGTTATGACAAGTGGCCCATCTGCATGGCGAAGACGCAACTGTCCATCAGCCATGACCCCGATGTCAAGGGCGCTCCCTCTGGATACCTGTTCCCCATTCGCGATATTCGTGCCGCGACCGGTGCGCGTTTCCTGTACCCATTGGGTGGAACGATGCAGACCATGCCGGCACTCTCCAAGGTCCCTGCGCTGGTGAATATCGACGTGACGGGAGACGGTGTCATCACTGGTCTTCGCTAGTCTGCCGGATCCGATCAGTACTGTGAAGTCTACCTTTTGTGACTTCTGTGCTCATTGGATACAATGGAGTGTAGTAACACAACTCGTGCATGGAGGTGAGCGTTGAAACGAACATTCCTCAATCTTGGTGCAGCTTTTGTGGGCGAATCCATGGCTCGCAACCGCTACACCATGTACAACAAGGTGGCCCGGACCGAAGGGTTCGAGCAGATAGCGGGGATCTTTGCCGAGACCGCTGATCAGGAACGGGAGCATGCCAGCATCTTGTTTCATTTTCTGCAGGACATCAAGCAAGAGAACGGTGGCGAACTGAAACTCGCAAACGCGGAAGTTCCACTGGTACTGGGGACGACCGCCGAGAACCTGCAGGCAGCCATCGATGGCGAACACTATGAGACGACCACGATGTATCCGGGCTTTGCAGACGTCGCTGATCAGGAAGGCTACAAGGCAATCGCCTGCCGCCTGCGTGCCATTGCGGTAGCTGAAGCCCACCATGAGGAACGGTACAGCAAACTCCTTAAGGAAGTCAAGGCGCAGTCGGTTTTCAAGAAGGACCACAAGATCATCTGGGTCTGCCGCGAATGCGGATATGTCCATGAGGGGACCGAGGCGCCGACCAAGTGCCCGGCCTGCCAGCATGAGCAGAGCTTCTATCAGGTCAAGTCGGAGAACTACTAGCGTCAGAGAAACAGTCATGGGACCTGCCGGAGCAGGCCCCATCGTGTCTGACGGCGCATAAAAACGTGCATCGACAACTGCTTCGACTGTTCGCTGAACAACCCGGCTGGTCTCCACCTCCATTTTGACGTCGGGGAGGGAACCGGGACGGTTGAGCGATGGGAACATATATCAACAACCTCGCAACCGGCGAGGTCGTGACCGAGGCGACGGCGACGTTTCTTGTCGGCTGAAGTCTCTTGGAGACTGTTGGGAGTAAAATCGAAGATGAGCAGCAGCAAAAGGAAAGCCACATCGAAACTCAGTCGGACGCAGGAGCTGCAGAAGAGGTATCCGGGCCACAAGCCCATTCCGCCGAGCACGCGGACGGTGATCATCACGTTGGCAGCGACAGTCATCCTGTCGCTGTTGCTCGTGTTCGCCTTCTTCAAGAATGCTCAGGTCCCTCAGGCGCTCGGCAACAAGTACGTCACGTTGGAGACGAGTATGGGCACGATCAAACTTGAACTTGACGGGGACAAGGCTCCTCGGACTGTTACCCAGTTCCTCAACAATGTCGTAGGTGGTAAGTACGACGGCCTTACCTTCCATCGAGTCATGAAGGGGTTCATGATCCAAGGCGGGGACCCCAATGGCAATGGAACGGGAGGCGGAACGATCTCCTTCGAGAAAACAGGCATCAGCCACGTTCGCGGTGTAATCTCCATGGCTTCGTCAGAGGCGGGAGTCACGCAGTCGAACATGCAGTTCTTCATTATGCAGGGAGATGCAACCTCTCTGGATGGTCAGTATGCTGCGTTCGGCAAAGTCATTGATGGCATGGACGTCGTCGACAAGATTGCGAACGTGGCGGTCGGAGAAAATCCCGGTATACCCGGCGAGATGTCGGTCCCTCTCACCAAGATCACCATCATCCGGGCGATCGAAGTCGCCAACTAGGAGCGTCACATGGAAGAAAAGAACAAGGTTGTTCGTATAGAAACGTCCAAGGGGACGATGACACTTGAGCTGTACACCGCTCGGGCGCCCCAGACTGTCGAGCGGTTCGTGGCGGCCGTCAGCACCGGCAAGTATGACGGTCTCAAGTTCCACCGCATCATCAAGGACTTCATGGTTCAGGGCGGCGACCCACAGGGAACCGGTATGGGTGGCGGCAACGTCAAGTTCGAGGGCTCCGACGTCAAACACGTGCCCGGCGTCATCAGTATGGCGGCTCAGCAGGCGCGCGTCGACCAGTCCGACATGCAGTTTTTCATCATGACCAGCACGTCTGAGCAGCTGGATGGCAACTACACCGCATTCGGACATGTCACTGAAGGCATGGACGTTCTGGCGGCTATCGCGGGGACACCCGTTGCCAAGGCGCCGTGGGGCGAATGTTCACGTCCGGTCGAGGACGTGCGTATCTTCAAGGCGTCTGAGATTCTCGACTAGGAGGAAGGGCAACACCCCTATGGCTATTCACATTGTAACGGACTCCACAAGCTACCTTCCCAATGGTTTTGCCGAACAGCACAATCTTCCCGTTGTGCCGCTCAAGGTTTCGGTCGACGGAGTATTCTTCCGTGAATTCGTGGAGATATCTTCTGATGCCTTCTATGCGAAGCAGAAAGCAGGAGCAAAGTCTGGCACCACGCAGCCCGCCCCCCAGGATTTCATCGTAGTCTACACCAAGTTGCTGGCAAACCCGGACGACGAAGTGCTGAGCATCCACCTGTCAGCCGGCATGAGCGGGACACTCAACAGCGCATACATTGCAGCGGAGCAGACTGATCCCAGGCGCATCCATCTCTACGATGTGCGGACAGCAGGTCTCGGGCTCGGGTTTATGGTCATGCAGGCCGTCAAGCTGGTTGCTGGTGGAGCCAGTATTGACGACATCATAACGGTGTTGGATGGGATGCAGCCACGCACGCATCTCTACTTCCTCGTTGGCACAATGAGGTATCTCATTGAAGGCGGGCGCATCGGGAAGGCGGCGGGTGTCGCTGCCAGCATCCTGCAGATCAAGCCCATCCTTACGGTAAAGGACGGTATCGTCGATGTATTCGAACGGCCGCGAACCATGCGAACAGCCCGAGACCGCATGTGGGCACTCATTGACCAGGCGGTCGTGCGGGGTATCGAGTACATTGGGTTTCACTATGCGGGCAACAGAGCTGAGGTCGAGGCCATGCAAACTGAGTTCACGAGGCGCACAGGCATTCCGTCCGTCCTCAGCCAGCTTGGCCCTTGCATCGGGTGTCATGTGGGACCCGAGGCCATGGCAGTCGTCATTGTCGATAGTGCGATCTGAACAAGAGGGTTAACTCGGGCGCAGCGGAGAATTCGGACAAAAATCGGTCGACAAAGGAGCCAAACGTGAGCATCCTGTCAAGGACGCGCGCATCGTTAAAGCGTCCGCGATTCTCGACCAGGAGGGATTTGTGGCTATTCACATTGTAACGGACTCCACAAGTTATCTTCCCAATGGTTTTGCTGAACAGCACAACCTTCCTGTCGTGCCTGTCAAGGTCTCGGTCGACGAAGTGTTCTTCCGCGAGTTTGTGGAGATATCTCCTGATGTCTTCTACGCGAAACAAAAGGCTGGAGCCAAGTATGGCACCACGCAGCCCGGCCCCGAGGATTTTATTGCGGTCTACACCAAGTTGCTGGCAAACCCGGACGACGAAGTGCTGAGCATTCACCTATCATCCCGCGTGAGTGGGACGCTCAACAGCGCGTACATTGCTGCCGAGCAGACCGATTCCAGGCGTGTCCATCTCTATGATTCGCGGACGTCCGGTCTCGGGCTCGGGTTCATGGTCATGCAGGCGGTCAAGCTCGTTGCGGCTGGAGCCGGCATCAAGGACATCATCACGGTGCTGGACGGGATGCAGCTACGCACGCATATCTACTTTCTTGTCGGTACCATGAAGTATCTCATAAAGAGTGGGCGCATCGGCAAAGCGGCGGGTGTCGCTGCCAGCATCCTGCAGATCAAGCCCATCCTTACGGTAAAGGACGGTATCGTCGATGTATTCGAACGGCCGCGAACCATGCGAACAGCCCGAGACCGCATGTGGGCACTCATTGACCAGGCGGTCGTACGGGGCATCGAGCGCATCGGGTTCCACTATGTGGGCAACAGAGCCGAAGTCGAGGCAATGCAGACCGAGTTCACGAGGCGCACAGGTATTCCGTCTGTTCTTAGTCAGCTGGGGCCGGGCGTCGGGTGTCATATGGGACCCGAAACCGTGGCAGTCGTCATTGTCAACAATGTAGTCTGAACAAGAAGGTCAACCTGGGCACAGCGGAGAATTCGGACAAGAATCGGTCGACAAAGGAGCCAAACGTGAGCATCCACATCGTAACAGATTCAACCAGCTACTTGCCAGGGGGCTATGCAGAACAACATGGGATCGACGTTGTTCCCCTTCGGATCACGATCGATGGAGTGCTGTACCGAGAATTCGTGGACATTGCTTCAGATCAATTCTATATGAGACAGCGGTCCGGCGCGAAAGCTGTGACGTCTCAGCCGGGACCGGAGGATTTCGTCGGGCTCTACAAGAGGTTGTCACAGAGCCCGAAGGACGAGGTTCTCAATATCCATATCTCCAGCCTCATGAGTGGAACACTGAACAGCGCGAATGCGGCAGTCGCAATGACAGAATCGGAACGCGTAACCTTGTATGACAGCAGGACGACCGGCCTCGGCCTTGGATTCATGGTCATGGAAGCCGTTCGTCTGGCTGAGACGGGAGCAACCGTTCCTGACATTGTGGCGGCGCTCGATGCGATGCAGTCCCGTATCCACATCTACTTTCTGGTGGGTACCCTGGAATACCTGGTGGCAGGGGCTCGTATCGGCAAGGCGGCCGGTGTTGCGGGCAGTATCCTGCAGATCAAGCCAATCCTGACGATTAAAGACGGCATGATTGATGTGTATGACAGGCCGCGCACAATGCGCGCCGCAAGGGAGCGCATCTGGGCACTTATCGATGCCGCGGTCGGGCACGGAGTCGAGTATGTGGGATTCCACTACGCAGGCAACCGTGCTGAAGTCGAAGCTCTTCAGCAGGAATTTGAGCGCCGGACAGGTATTCCGTCCGTCCTGAGTCAGCTGGGCCCTGTCGTCGGAGGCAATACTGGACCCGAGACGCTGGGTGTCGTCATCGTCGACAAAGCAGTGTAGTGTAAGACGTGAGGAGAGAAGCCTCCCCCTTTTATGGACCATGTGAGCAGTCCCGCTGTCTCCGCCGGCGGGGAGGAATGCGCAAGCGGAGAAGGAGCAGACAATGGCCATTCACATCGTAACAGACAGCACGGCATGCCTGCCGCAAGGGTATGCTGAAGAGCACGGCGTTACCATCATTCCGCTCAAGGTCTCACTCGATGGAGAGTACTTCCGCGACGGCATCGACATTGCGAACGACGAGTTCTACCGCCGCCTCGTGGCAGGTGCAACGGCGGGCAGCACACAACCGTCACCTGACGAATTCGCTTCCGCGTATCGTGCCATTCTGGATAAAGACCCCGAAGGAGATATCATCTCTGTTCACATCAGTTCACGCATGTCGGGAACGCTCAACTCGGCCCTCACTGGGCGCAACCAGCTGGATACGGTTCACGTCCGGTTTGTGGACAGCTGGAACGCCGCACTTGGCGTCGGTTTTCCCGTGATGCGGGCAGTAGAACTCGCCGAAGCTGGGATGCCGCTGTGGCAGGTCGTCGCTGAGGTGGAGGCACTGTGTCTGCGGACCCATACCTACTTCGTGCTCGACTCCCTCAAGTATCTGGAGAGGGGTGGGCGCATCGCAAAGGCTGCTGCCATTGCCGCCAGTATCCTGAAGATTAAGCCCGTCCTCACCTATATCGAGGGAGTCACAGATGTCGTAGACCGTCCCCGCACCAAGAAAGTTGCTCTGGAACATCTGTGGGCAATCATCGACAAGCATGTGCAGAAGGGCGTCGAATATGTGGGTTTCCACTATGCCGCCAACCGGGTCGAGATTGAGGGCTTCCAGCGTGAGTTCACGTCCAGGTACAACCTGCCGAGCATTCTGACCCAGCTTGGACCTGTTGTCGGGACGTATTCGGGGCCCGACATGATCGGAGTCGTCATCACGGAGAAGAAGTCACAATAGCCGATAACCAACGGGAGAAACGATGATCTACGCCATCGCCTTGCTGTGCGACTGGTTTGGCGCCAAGCGCGTCGCCATGCGATTGTTTGCTGCTGCTCCACGTTCAGACTATGCCGCATGGTGGGGGGCGGTCGGCCTCATGCAGATCGGCAGGGACGACGAGGCACTGAGTCTCCTGACGCGTGTACGTGCCGTTCATCCCGAATGGAGGCGCACCAAGCGTCTTCTGGCAACACTGTACCTTCGTCGCGACCCTGAGAAAGCTGTTCAGCTCTATGCTCCTCCGATGGGCATCTGGGAAGAGGTCTTCCTGGGTGACCTGTTGTTCTTCTTCCTTCACCGCGAGGATGAGGGGATACAGTGGTGGCGTCAGGCGTATACAAAGGTGGACTGGACTACTGCCCGCGAACTGGACAATCCCGCGCGTCTCCTGCTCAAAAGGTTGTATCGCATCACCAGCGACCCCGTCCTGCTCGAGCGGTTTGCGGAGTTGGACACCGACAACTTCCGCCAACAGCACATCGTAGACTACGCTGACATCCTGGCATCGCGTGGCGAGATGGACAAGGCGAGGGAGATGCTGGACCGTGGCTTCTACATCTATCGCGGGGACCGGGTGCTGACAGCTTGCTGGGAGAGACTCGGATTTGGCCGGCTTCCTCCGTACAAGGTGAAGACCTCGGGGACAGCGGCCATCCGACACAACGTGTACACCGGGCTGCTCACTGAGGCGAGCGACCTCTCATCGATCGTGGACAGGATCCACAAGGAGTACCCGACGGGCATCGTTACGATTGCCAGTAGCGTCATGACCATGTGCGAAGGGACGCTGATGTGGATTGGCACGTTCAAGCTGTCACGTCTCGCCCGGTTCCTCGGCCCCTACACGGGGCACGGAACCGGCACCTTCGTGCACTGGTACAGCTATCCAAGACATGAGGGTGCGTGGAAGGTGCAGGCATACATCGAACTCGCCGGGACGTTCCGCGTCCTTCTCGGGGCGTGCGCTACGGTGCTGGGCAAGCTGCTGCATCGCAAGGGCTGGTTCTATGCCGTTGTCGGTCCTGTGGCCAAGGCAGTCGACAGCGACAAAGTGATGCCTTATGACGCCTGCCTCGTTCCTGGCCCTCTCGACGTCAAGTCGAGTATTGCCGCCCTGGCACGCAAGGAAGCTCGCGTCAGCGTGGTCGATGTCAACGATCTCTCTGGCGCCGAGATCGTCGCGTCGACCGAAGGCGTCGACGAGGACTGGCTCAAACGATCGCTGGAAGACAACCCGGCTGGTAACGACGACTCCATGACGCCTATCGTCGTCGTGATGCCGGAGTAGTCGGCGCGGAACATATACAATAAAAAAGGCGGGAGCAGCGATGCTCCCGCCTTGTACATTTCCTGTGTCCTGAGGTCAGTTTGCGGCTGGAGTCTCCGGCAGGACGCCGGCATAGACGACCAGTTGAGTCGCCTCCGTCGTTGTGCCGTCGGACGAGACCGGCGTCACAACCAGGACCACGAGCGAGTCCTTGGCATACCCTTCACAGACCGTCGTGTCGCCAAAGCTGTTGTTCTCAGTGTCACCTGCAAAACCTTGCTGGTGCAGCCAGGCGTCGATGCTCACTGCTTCGTCCGAGGTCGCCGACTTGGCGATCATCACGACGCCCGAGAGGGTCAGCTTCGTCGGGTTGTCCTGGTCGGAGGCGACATACCAGTCAAAGCTGCGCGGCACGACTAGTGAGAATTTGAGGCTGCTGTTCGCTTTCAGGTCGTTCAGGAGCTGCCGCGCCGGTGTGATGTTGGTTGTCGGAACCGGCGTCCCCTGTTGCTGGCCCCCGTGTCCCAGCATGTACCATGCGACCCCGGCTGCGACGATCAGCACAGCTAGGAGAACGACCAGCACCTTGATTGCGATTTTCATACGGCAAAACCCCCAAACTCATGTCTGTTGGATAGCCTATTGTACCACATCCGTTGCCTCTTCAACCGGGCAAAAGCGATGATGTTCCAACGACATTAACGTTGCCCGGGTGTCAGAGTTCCGCAGAGACGTGTTGACGTTTTGTCCGGCAAGTCTAGCATGATTGGTACAGGTGTGTCGAAGGCGGAGGTATATCGCATGCAGATCGAAATGGCATGGCGCGATGAACGGGTCAACGTGTTCGCTCTGAGCGGCGTGAGCATGGGCATACGCCTGGAGCCGCAGTTGTTCGTCTGCAAGAAGCGCCCCATCGGACACCGTGGCCCATTCGTCCTCGACCCGCGCAGGGGTCGCCCTCGGTTCCAGTTGTCGCAGCTCGGTGCCACAGCGCAGGAACAAGCCAATCAGACCGAGTATTCCCTGTCCTACGTGGCCGAAGTGGACAGCTACCTGCATATCCCCGTCAACTATGCAGTGTTTGCGGGATTATGCTCTGAGGGCTGGTTTTCGCTGTGGAACCCATCGGCGCCGCTGTCTTACTTTGAAGATCTGCGTGATGGGTACCTCGCGCTGATGCGGGTCTCACGCCTTGACGCCGAGATCCCCGAGCAACTGCTCGAGCATGGCAGGTCGGGCGCCAACTTCGTCTACTACCTCGACCCACCCGTCACTGTGCAGAAACTGCACCCCATCCTTCGCCCCGATGTGTATGAGCGCCGTAAGGACGACCTCACGGCCCTCCTGTCGGACCATGGCTGGCTCCTCGGCGAGGAAGGCCCGACGGCATCAGGGGAACTGGAGACAGAAAGTCTGTTCGATGCGTGGGAGTTGCCTGAGAGATCAGCTCGAAGAAGATAGGAGAGGACCGAAATGAAGCAGCACGAAGCTGTTATCGAGGCGATGAAGCGCGAGGGTGGATATGCAACACTCGGGCGACTGTATCAGGTTGTGCCAACCATCACAGAGTGTGCATGGGAGACAAAGACGCCCTTCGCATCGATTCGCAGGATCGTGCAGGACCCGCGTTTCTTTTTCAGAATTCGTCCGGGCCTGTGGGCGCTCAACGACTGCCGAGATCGCCTCCCTGAAAGCGTCTTGCCGTCCAAGAAGACCCCAGTCGCCAGAGCGAGCGAGAACACTCATGCCTACTACCAGGGTCTGCTGGCCGAAGTCGGTGCGATGCGCCACATGGAGACGTTTGTCCCGTTGCAGGACAAGAATAGACCGTTCATGCAACAGACCTTGGCATCGGTCGCAACTGTCCCGGTGATGTACAAATTTACGTATGACGAGACGCTGAGAAAGGCTCAGACTGTAGACGTTGTGTGGTTCAACGAAAGGAAGATGCCTGAAGCCTTCTTTGAGGTTGAGAACTCGACGGATATGCTGAATGCACTGTCGAAGTTCGTGCAGTTGCAGGACTTCGCAGCTCGCTTTTTCATTGTAGCTGACGCCTTGCGGCGGCGCGAATTCATGGACAAGATCGCCTTGACGGCATTCCATGACATGCGCAATCGAGTTCTGTTTGAAAGCTATGAATATGTTGCAGTTCTGCATGCAAAGCTATCTGAGCTGGCCCTGCTCGAACAAGGCGAGAAACAAACACTGTGACAGGCTGCCTGAATTTCCCAGCTGCGGGCGTCCTGCTACAAGCGCACCAGGACGTTTAGGCAAGCTGCCGCGCCCCACAGCTGGCAGCTGCGGGGCGCTCTTGGTCTCGTGGTGCTGCTACTTAACGGTGATCGTGATGATCCTGGTCTGGGCAGGGGGAACGCTCTCCCAGGGACGGGCGTAGACCAGCGTGATGGTGGTCGTTCCTTTGCCGACGGTCTTAAACGTGAACGTGTCGGTGCCTCCCCCTCCAACAATCTGAGGGTCGCTGGCTGCTGCCACGTATGCGTTGTCGACGTAGGCAACTACGTTTGTGTCCTTGATCGTCTGGCTCCAGTTGTACCCGGTGGTCATGTTGGCGTCGAGCGCGATGGTGAACGTCTTCCCGACGGTCGTTTCGAACGTGTCCCCGGTGACCTTGTCTCCTCCAGAGGCTCGGGTCAGCACAAGGGTCACGACTACGGCGGCAACCACCACCACGGCCAGGATGACAACCAGTATTTTTCTCTTCATCTCTTCATCTCCTCAAACCAGTCGGTGTACCCGACCGTCATTGCTTGGACGTGGGGAGCAGCGGGACGGTTCCCGTGACGACTTCGGCCGACCGCGGACGCTGGCGCAGCATCGCGTATCCAGGTACAATCTGGGCGGAGGTGTTCCATGGCGACAAACGAGCTTCACGGCAAGGAGGGGCGGCTGGTCGACCTCATCGCGGTCCAGCCGGGGGCAATTGTCAGCAAGACGCTGATCGAGCAACCAACGGGGACTGTTACGCTGTTTGCGTTTGACCAAGGGCAGAAGCTGAGTGAGCACACGGCCCCGTTTGACGCGCTCGTGACGGTACTGCAGGGCAGCGTCGACATCATCCTGGACGGCGTGCATCACACCCTGACAGCGGGAGACGCCATCGTCATGCCCGCCGGTGCGGTTCACGCAGTGAATGCGGTGGGACTCTGCATCTGGTTGCTAACTATGATTCGATCGTGACAGATCGAGTGGGACGCAAACTCGTCGAAGAGGTGACTCGCCCCGCCGTGTTGGCACGGCGAGTCGACCAGAAAGCGCTTGCAAACTGGTGATTTGATCGGTCAGTCGACGGCTGCAACTCGCCTGTGCGTTTTCGCACAATGGTGTACTATAGTAAAGGAATATTAATGGCCGGTGGGCCAACATCGACGGAGGTGTGTGCATGGACGAAAATATTGCCAGGTTCCTGAAGGAACGACTCGGCGGGGAGCAGTACGCGAAGCTCACCAGGATATCAAATGAAAAGTTGTACGATTTCATCGCTCATTTCATCAAGCTGCTCGATCCAACGAGTGTCTTCGTTTGTGATGACTCGACCCAGGATCTCTCTTACATCAGCGAGAAGGCTATCCAAGATGGCGAAGAGCAGCGCCTGGCAATAAATGGTCATACTCTTCACTTCGATTCGCCCCTTGACCAGGGCCGCGACAAGGAACACACGAACATCCTGGTGGAACCGGGCGAGGAGATGGGTCCCGAGATCTCCACGCGTGATCGCACTGAAGGTCTCAAGGACATAGGCGAGGTCATGAACGGCATCATGCGCGGACGTCAGATGCTGATCGTCTTCGCTACGCTGGGGCCCAACGGTTCCGAATTCGCTATCCCCGCGGTTCAGCTTACCGACAGCCCCTACGTCGCACATTCGGAGAAGCTGCTGTATCGGCCCGGCTATGACGAGTTCATCCGCCAGGGCGAGCACGCACACTTCTTCAAGTTCGTGCATTCCGAGGGCGAGCTGACCGAGAGCAAAACGACCAAGAACATCGACAAGCGCCGCATCTACATCGACCTCAAGGACGATACTGTCTACAGCGCCAATACGCAGTATGCCGGCAACACCCTGGGCATGAAGAAGATGGCCATGCGTCTTGCCATCCACCGTGGGTCGCAAGAGGGCTGGCTGTGCGAGCATATGCTGGTCATGGGCATCCACGGGCCTCATGGTCGTGTCACGTACTTCACGGGCGCGTTCCCTTCGATGTGTGGCAAGACCTCGACCGCCATGCTGGACGGCGAGAGCATCGTCGGCGACGACATTGCCTATCTCCGCAAGGTCGACGGCGTCGTGCGTGCAGTCAACTGCGAGCACGGCATGTTTGGCATTATCCTGGGTGTCAACAGCAAGGACGATCCTATCCAGTGGAAGGCGCTGCATGCGCCCGGTCATCAAGTCATCTTCAGCAACGTCCTCAGGACCGATGACGGTGGCGTGTATTGGGAAGGCAAGGACGCGGCCGTTCCCGCGCATGGCGTGAACTTCAAGGGCGAATGGACCCCGGGCAAGGTCGACAAGGATGGCAAGCCCGTACCCGCTTCTCACGCAAACGCCCGCTTCACGCTGAGCCTGAGTATGCTTGAGAACCTGGACAAGAACGCGGACAATCCTGACGGTGTCGAGGTCGGTGCATATGTTTACGGAGGTCGCGATTCGGACACCTGGGTCCCGGTAGAGGAGTCTATCAACTGGGCGCATGGCATCGTCGCCTTTGGCGCTTCCATCGAGTCCGAAACGACAGCTGCAACCATTGGCAAGGCCGGCGTGCGTCAACACAATCCGATGTCCAACCTGGACTTCCTGTCTATTCCATTGGGGAAGTACCTGCAGATCAACGTGGATTTTGCCAGGGGAGCCAAGCGGTTGCCGAAGATCTTCGGCGTCAACTACTTTCTCAAGAGCCGCGACGGCAAGTTCCTCAATGGCAAGAATGACAAGAAGGTGTGGTACAAGTGGATGGAGCTGCGCTGCAACGGTGACGTCAAGGCTATCGAGACGGCAACGGGCTGGATCCCGGAGTACAAGGACCTTGTTCCGCTGTTTGCGGACATCATCGGCCGCGAGTACACGCACGAGGAATACGAGGCTGAGTTCTCACTCCGTATTCCCGAGAACCTGAGCAAGATCGACCGCGTCATCGAGAGCTGGAAGAACAGCACGCACGACACACCCGAGGTCCTGTTCACGGAGCTCGAGGCTCAGCGCGCACGTCTTCTGGATGCTCAGAAGAAGTACGGTGATGAGGTCAAGCCTTCGCAGTGGGGTGTCATCGCCTAGCCCAATAACGTTGCGAACAGACCATGCTTGTGTTACAGTACCCCTCCATCTGGAGGGGTACTGTCATTATTTCCAGCCGATCCGTTCTGGCTGAGGCGGACTGATTGGTCAGTGCCATCGTTGTTGACCCCAGGACGTGCTGGTGATAGATTGGCTCAAAGCACACTGGCGGAGGTTCACATGGAGTCATCCTATTCGGCACCGTTTGCACAGGCATACAATCAACGATGGACCGGGTTTGTGACACTGGTCGGGCCGAAGCTGCGGACTTTGTACGAGCAGATCTGTCCTCGAAGCGAGCGGTCACTGCTCGACGTCTGCTGTGGCACGGGGCAGCTGGCGCTGCAGTTCCTGCAGGCGGGGTATGTCGTGACGGGCCTGGACAATTCGGAACCCATGCTGGCCCACGCGCGCATTAACTGCGCCTCGTTCGTATCCTCGGGCGAGGTGTTTTTTGTCCAGAGCGACGCGGCTGATTTCTCGCTGTCCTCGCGGTTTGGGCTTGCCGTGTCGACGTTCGACGCTCTCAATCACCTGTCCGACATCGACACCTTGCTGTCCTGTTTTGCCTGCGTGCACCAATGTTTGCTGTCGGGAGGCCTGTTTGTGTTTGACCTCAATACAGTGATGGGACTGCGACGTTGGAACAATGTAACGGTGGAGGACGCCCCAGACGCGATGGTTATCAACCGAGGCATGTACGACGAAGACAAGCGCCAGGGACGCATCAAGATCTCCGGATTCGTCCGGCAGGAATCAGGCGGCTGGCTTCGCTTCGACGAGACATTCGTGGAGAACGCATGGTCGGTGCGAGAGGTGACCACGGCGCTGCTGGAGGTCGGGTTCAGCGCAGTCTACCAGGCGCGATCCGCAGACCTGACTGTGCCTCTTGCCGAGCCGGAGTCCGAACCCCGTGTCTTCTTTGTCGCCCGGGTGTGACAGAATTATAGCCTGTCCCTGGTGTTTTACGGCAGTAGCGGAACCGGCCCTGTCATGGCACAGGGTCAGTTGTTGTTCCAGGAGAAAAGAGGCGGCTAGAGCGAAAGGATAATCTGCTTGGCACGCGGGATCTTGGCGGACGACATCGACAGTTCATCGACGCCCATGGCGATGAGAACGGGAATCGCCTGCGGGTCCCCCGCCAATTCACCGCAGACGCCTACCCATTTGCCATGGGCGTGCGCCGCCTCGACGGTCATGCGAATGAGTGACAGCACAGCCGGATGCAGAGGCTGATACAGGTAATTGAGATCGCGGTTCGTTCGATCGGCGGCAAAGGTGTACTGGGTCAGGTCGTTGGTGCCGATGGAGAAGAAGTCGACTCTGTCGGCAAGGTGCTCCGCGTCGAGCGCCGCAGACGGAATCTCGACCATGATGCCGACCTCGAGGTCGTGGTCATACGCGATCCCTTCTGCGTCCAGTTCCTTGCGCACGCTCTGGAACAGAAGATTGGCCTGTTCGATCTCTTCGGCGACAGCGATCATCGGGTACATGATCCGCGTCTTGCCGGCGGTGCTTGCTCGCAGAATGGCGTGCAGCTGAGTCTTGAACAGCGTTGGTCTGCGCAGACCCAGACGGGTCGCGCGTACGCCGAGGAACGGGTTGGCCTCGGGGGGAAAGTGCAGGTAGGGTATCTGCTTGTCCCCTCCAATATCGAGGGTGCGGATGATGACGGGTTTGGTGCCGAACGCAGCGAGAACAGAGCGGTATGCTTCGACCTGCTCGTCTTCCGTCGGTGGGCTGTCCCGGTCGAGGAACAGGAACTCGGTGCGATACAAGCCGACACCATCCGCACCGAACCGCAGGGCCGTCGCGACATCACCGGGGCCGCCAATGTTGGCTGAGACCTCTATACGCTTACCGTTCGCAAGGACTGCTTCCTTATCCTTGAACTGGGTCAGCAGCTCCTGCTCTACGGCAAGGGCGTGGGCGCGCTCTTCGAGGACCACTCGTTCCTCGGGGCTGGGGTCCAAAACAACCGTCCCGGCGGCCCCGTCGACACCCATACGTGCGTGTTCGTTGACGCCTGCCAGCGCCGTGCCGAGGCCGACGACGGCGGGAAGACCGAGTGCCTGAGCAAGAATGGCCGTATGGCTTGTCGTGCTGCCCTGTTCTGTCACGAAGCCCAGCACATTCTCGCGGTCGACGGACGCGGTATCCGCCGGGGCAAGGTCGCGTGCAACGACAATGGCCGGGTACGGAAGGGCGCGCAGGTCAGCCTTGGGCATTCCCAGGAGGGCGCGGACTACACGGTCCCCCACGTCCCGGATATCCTTGGCTCGCTCACGGAAGTACTCGTCGGCCAGGTTGTCCATGAGCTGGGCGCTGTCCTCATAAGCACGGTGCACAGCTGCTGCAGCGCTGTATCCTTCCTGCGCATACCGTCCCATGGCCTCCTGCAGTGTAGGGTCGTCCAGGAACATCTGATAGGCGGAGAAGATCTCCGCTTCCTTACTCTTACCCTGTTGTTCCATACGTGCGTGCAAAGACTCGACCTGATGATGGACGCTCTCAGTTGCCAAGCTGATTGCCTTGAGCTTTTCCTCCGCAGAGATCGAATCGTGAGATTCGGAATCCAGGACGACGTCTTCTGGTCGGTAGATGTACACCCGACCGATAGCGATGCCTGCTGATGCAGCGATTCCCTTGAGAGTACTCATTCGTCCTCACTGATGGTGGTCGTCAGCAGGGTCTCCAGAGCGTCGAGCGCCGCAGCCTCGTCGGCCCCTTCAGCCTCCACCTCGATGATGGAGTTCTTGCCGGCACCGAGTGAAAGCACGCCGAGAATACTCTTGGCATCTACTGTACGGCCTTCACGGGTAACTTTGATCTTTGCCTTGAAGTGTGCTGCCGTTTGAACGAACAACATGGCAGGACGTGCATGCAACCCGGTCTTGTTGCGAACAGAGAGCGTTCGTGCTGTCATAGCCGTGTAGCCTCCCCTGGCGCCCCCCACGTTTTCCGTCGTGGTGAGGTATCGCATGTCAGTCTAGTTCGGAGGCAGGAATTACAACGCAAAATCGTGAACAGCGCCGAATCGCTGTTCTCCGCCGCGATCAGTCGTCGTGCGTGGTTGCGCATGGAGCCTCTGAGGTGTTGAGGTGCGGGTTGCACCAGACGCATATGAACCAGTGTACTTGATTTCTGTTACGAGTGTCGCGGTGCGGTTTGTCTCTTCTGCCGCTAACGATGGAGATTGCGGAGCGTGTCGACCAGGAGAAGGACGTTGAAGGCGCTGACGATGACTGCCGTCGTCCACAGAAGGATGCGGTCGGTCATGCTGTTTGCGTACTTCCCCATCACGCGCGGGTTGGAGGTAAGCAGGATCTGCAGCACGATCGTCCATGGCAGCTGGATGGAGAGTGCCATCTGGCTGAATATCAGGCCCTTGAAGGGGTTGGTGACCACCAGCGTGACAAGCAGAGCTCCAAGCAGTGTTATCATGATGCCCAGCCGTGTGTGGTTGTCCGACGGATCATAGGGTTCCCCAGACATGCCGGCAACGATGCTGCCGCCTGCCATGCCCGCAGTGACCGAGGATGAGAGGCCGGCCATGAGCAGTGCTCCACCGAAGACGATGGCGGCTGCCCGGCCTAGCATGGGTCGCAACATGGCCTGTGCCTGTCCAAGTTCCGTGACGGGGGTTCTGCTGGCAAAGAAGGTCGCTGCGGCAAGAATGATCATAGAGCTGTTGATGGCCCAGCCGACGACCATGGAATTTAGCGTGTCCACGAACTCGAACCGGAGTTGCTTCTCTACGACGCCCGTACCCTTCTGGTTCAGCTGGCGGCTCTGGATGATTTCGCTGTGCAGGAAGAGGTTGTGCGGCATGACGACTGCGCCGAGGACACTCATGATGACAGGAATAGAGCCCAGGGGTATGGCAGGGAAGACCCACCCGGTTGCCACCTCTGCCCACGGGATACGCACGAGCGACAACTCATACAGGAAGGAAAGACCTATCAGCGATACGAATGCAATGATGAGTTTCTCGATGCGCCGGTAACCGTTGCTGAGCAGCAGCCAGACGGCGGCGGCAGACACCAGAATGGCACCGATACGCAGTGGCAGCTTGAACAGCAGGTTGAGCCCGATTGCGGCCCCCATGATCTCTGCGACGGCCGTGGAAACGGAGGCGGCGACGGCCGATCCCAGGACGAAGTGGGCGAACCATGGACGCACGAACTTCGTGGCAGCCTCGGAAATGCACAGACCTGTGACGATGCCCAGGTGGGCGGCATTGTGCTGCAGGACGATAAGCATCAGTGTCGATAGTGTCACCATCCACAGGAGGCGGTAGCCATAGAGCGAGCCTGCAGCAACATTTGACGCCCAGTTGCCGGGGTCAATGAAGCCAATGGTGACGAGGAAACCGGGTCCGATGAATTTCAGGAGCTCCAATGCCCGAAGACGCGGATTGTGGCCCTTGAATGATTCCTGGATCCGTGTGCGCAGACTCATGACCTGAGTATACGTGGTGGACGCATGTCATCAAGCGTCTGCGGGCGGATCTATGCCATCTCTCTTGAAGTTGTTATTGCACCGCGCCCGACAACCCATATACTACTGGTATCTACAGCAGGACATTCGAACAAACACCCCAGTGGCGGGGTGCATCATGGCCGTGATGGCTCACCTTTCCGGTTGTCTGTTCTCTGAATTGAGTGGAGGTTTCTATGCGTATCAGGATCGAAGTACAGAGCGCTCTCGGCAAGTTCATTTTGCCTCAAGGGTACAACCCTTACGTGCAGGGGCTTGTCAATGCGTGCATCCCGGAAGACATCAAGTGGTCTGGCATCGCGACAGGAACGGAAGAAGCCCATTTCAAGCTCTTTACCTTTTCGCAGCTCTATGCCAAGTCGGTGGAGCGCATCGACGTTGCCCCGCGTGGAGAAGCTGAAGGGGACGGACACGTTCACTATCAGCTGGTGATGTCGTCACCGGTCTGGTTCTATTTGTCATCACCCAGCCCCGAGTTTATCCAGGCACTTGCACCTCGCCTGGAGCAGGCTCATGACCTTCACCTCGAGCGGAACCTCGTGCAGTCGGTGCGTGTCAGTGCCGCCTACGCTGTTACCATCCCCACTCACGGGCTGGTCACATGGCGCATTCGCACCATCAGCCCCATCACCGTGTACCAGAGCGAGAACAAGGACAGCAACTCCGCGCGCTACTTTGCGCCCGACGACCCGCTGTTCTCCAAGATTGTTCTGGACAATGCCGTGCGCAAGTACTACGCCTGGACGCAGGAGAAGGCACCGAGTGATGGGTTCAGCATCAGCTGTCTCGACCATACACCACATCTGGCAGTCATCTCGTTCAAGGACACACCTGTGCGTGGCTACACGGGACATTTTCAGCTGACCGGGGACGTCAAGCTGTTATCGTTCCTGTACGAATCGGGTCTTGGAGGTAAAAACTCTCACGGCTTTGGGATGTTCGACATAGCGCCTGAGGGAGAGGATGACGCTCACTGGCGTCGCAGGACAGAGGAAGATACTCATGAGGTGCGCAGGATACCTTCGGCACCTCCCGCCGCGGCCGATCAGGAACAGCCAGACCGTCACGGGCGGTCGGATAGTCGTGGACAGGAGGGGCACGTATGGCACGGCGAGCATCACGCCGCCGGCCAGAACAGCTCCTCGAGGAGTGCAGGATCCAGAGACGATCGAACGCATGCCAGCAGCCCGCGTCCTCAGGGTGAGCATTCAGACCGCCCGCGTTCGGACAGGCCGCACACAGAGCGTTCTACCTCGGACCGCCCACATTCAGATCGCTCGCGCACTGACAGACCATACTCTGACCGTCCAAAGACGGAGGGACCGCGACTCGACGGCACGCCAGGGACGAGCCGGGGAACGAGACGCCCAAGCAAGGACAGTCGAGGGTTTCAGTCTTCTCCGCGCAGTGGTTCTTCTGATCGCAGAAGTCCCCGTGGCACAGAGGAACCGCGTCGCAAGTTTGTAAGCCGCTACGCTCCCGACATCAAGCCGGTGAGCCACGAGAAGGCGGCTACCGGTTCCTACAGCATCTGGGATGGCAAGGCAAAGACCGAGCTGCCGCGTTTCGTCCGTCCAGACGGTACCGAGAGCACGGGAGGTCCTCGTCCGAACGAGCATCGCGGGGGACCTCGTTCTGGAGCTTCTGGTCATTCATCAAGTGGAGGCAGGCGTCCTCAGGGCGACAGACGCACTGGGAGTTTTGGTGCTTCAAAATCAAGCGGAAGCTCTGGTTCAGTGCACCGTCCAAGTGGAGGGCATGGTGATCCGCGCGATCACAGGGGAAGCAAGGGCGGTCCCTACAACCACTAGCTTCGATCGAGATTCAGTTGACCAAGGGAGGCGCCATATGACGCTTCCCTTCTTTATAGGGGATCCAGACCATTTCTTGTTCGTAGTACGAATAAGGATATACTACTAGACACTTGAAGCAGGTGCGGGCTGATGCCGCGCCGCACGGAGGATATCGTGGCAAGAACCGCATCAAGAAAAGAGATACTGGAGGGACCCATCGTTTGGACCATGTTCAAGCTGGCATGGCCGTTGATGATTTCCAGCTTGCTCCACTACCTCTACAACATGGCCGATACCTTCTGGGTGGGTCACTTGCCCGTGGCGGAGAATGCCTCCGCCGTCGCTGGGCTTCAGATAGCTGGACCTGTCATTTTCTTCCTCATGGCATTTGCCTTCGGGTTCAACTCCGGAGGATTGGCGTTGGTGTCCCAGTACATGGGCGCCCATCGCAAGCAGGAAGCGAATACGGCAGCTGCCAAGACGCTTTCCCTGTCGATTGCCTTTGGGCTGTTCATCATGGTGACAGGTATCATCTTCTCGCCCGCCCTGTTGAGGCTCCTCACGTCGGATCCTGCCGTCGCTCGCGCGGGAACGGTCTACACGCGCATCATCTTCATAGGCATGCCCTTTGAGTTCGTCGCCGCGGCGTATGCCCAGGTCATGGCAGCATATGGCGATACGATCACGCCTATGGTCGTGAACCTGGCGACGGTCGTTCTGAACATCGTATTGGACCCATTCATGATTTTCGGGTGGTGGCCCTTCGCGCGCATGACAGTTGCCGGGGCTGCGTGGGCGACCATCATCTGCCAGGCAATCGCTGCAGCTATCTCGCTCGTCATACTGTTTAAGGGGAGACACGGACTTCGCGTCAGCTGGCGCGACCTTCTGCCGGACTGGGTCTGGTACAGGCGTATTCTCAAGATCGGCCTTCCAGCCTCTATTGGTGTCTCCGGGACATCATTCGGATTTCTGGTTTTGACGGGTATCATCGGCCGCGTCTCCAACGCGACGGTAGCGCTCTCTGCATATGGTATCGGGGACCGCTTCATCAACATCAGTTTCATTGCCATCGACGGCCTGTCGCTTGCCATCTCGACGATGGTTGGGCACGCTTTGGGCGGCGACCTGCGGAAACGAGCCAACGGTGTTGTATGGACCGGCACAGCGCTGATGTTTGGCATGCTTGTGGGTGAAGGAGCTCTTCTGTGGATTCTCACGCCATGGTTGTTCAGAGCCTTCATTCCCACACAGCCGGCGATCATCAGGGAAGGAATCCTGTTTATGTCCCTGTTTTTGCCCTCCATTCCGTTCTTCGGCATCGTCAGCGGGGTCCAGGCGGCGTTCCAGGGTTCAGGACACAACACACCGCCAATGATCATGCAGCTCGTACGTCTCTGGGGTCTTCGCGTCCCGCTGTCATGGTTGTTTGGGTTCGCCCTGCACATGGGATCGCGCGGCATCTGGACCGGCATGCTGGTGAGCAACGTTCTTGCGGCCGTGCTCGCTCTTGTGTTTTTGGCGACCGTCGACTGGCACCACAAGGTGATTGAACACCCTTCCGCTGTTACATACGAGGTTTCTGAGGGAGGAACCCCTGACGTGGTGGCTGTCCCAGCCGAACCCCAGGCATAGGAGAGGAACATGAACAATCGCTCCAGAATGCCTACGCGCGAGGAGATCCTTCACGGTCCAGTCGTCACGACAATGTTCCGGCTGTCCTGGCCCGTCATGGTAAGCTCGCTGCTCAACATGGTGTACAACATGACCGACACATTCTGGGTCGGGCACATGCCAAAAGCCGAGAATGCGGCTGCAGTCGCCGGACTTCAGGTGGCAGGACCGGTCGTCTGGTTCCTCATCGCGTTTGCGTTCGGATTCGGGTCCTCGGGTCTTGCTCTCGTTTCACAGTTCATGGGAGCGCACAACGAGGCTGATGCGGAGAAGGCGGCCGGTCAGACCATGTCTCTGGCGATTCTGCTTGGATTCGCAGTGGCGTTCATCGGCGTGGTGCTGTCGCCAATCCTCCTTCCCGTCCTGACTCCAGACCGGGCCATTTCGGCGATGGCGATAAGTTACACACGAATCATCTTCGTCGGGATGCCTGCTATCTTCGTCTCGGCCCTGTACGCGCAGATCATGAATGCCTATGGAGATACGGTGACGCCCATGGTCATCAACGCGATCACGGTCGGTCTGAATGTCATCCTGGACCCGTTCATGATCTTCGGGTGGGGTCCATTCGCTCGCATGGGCGTGGCGGGTGCCGCTCTTGCGACCATTCTGTGCCAGATCCTGTCCGCCGGTATCTCGCTCTGGGTCCTCATGACCGGCAGGCGAAAGCTGAGAGTGATCTGGCGGGATCTGCGCCCCGAGATTGCCTGGGTCAAACGGATCCTCCGCATCGGTCTTCCCGCCTCAGTCGGGGCATCCGGTACGTCCTTCGGCTTCATTGTCCTGACGGGGATTATCGGCCGCGTCCCTAACCCCACGATTGCGTTGTCGGCGTACGGGATAGGGGACAGGATGTTCAGCATTACCTCTCTCATCAACGACGGGGCTGGTATGGGCATAGCCACGATGGCGGGACAGGCGCTGGGTGCTGGCATGAAGGACAGGGCCACGGCCGTTGTGCGGCAGGGGACGACCGCCATCGTCGGCCTCATGGCAGTTGCGAGCGTTGTTCTGCGCCTTATTACGCCCCTGGTGTTCCGGGCGTTCATTCCGAGCCAGCCGGAAATCATCGCTGAAGGCGTCCTCTTTATGTCAATCTTCCTCTGGGCCAATCCGTTCTTTGCGCTCATGATGGGCGTCCAGTCGGCGTTTCAGGGATCGGGACACAACGTTCCGAACATGATCCTGGACCTGGTTCGACTTTGGGGCCTGCGCGTTCCGCTGGCGTGGTTTTTTGCCATGGCCCTGAAACTCGGATCACGTGGCGTCTGGATTGGTATGACTGTCAGCAATGTAGTGGCGGGTTTGCTCTCGCTCATTCTTGTGTTCACGGTGGACTGGCGCCAGAACGTCATCGAGCACTTGCCTCTTCCTGAGGCTCTGCTCATCGGCGAGGAAGCGGTATCATCCGTCTCCAGGGTCGAGGTCGACGGCCGTCCGTAGATCGTCCGAACCTGCACTCACCACGCTGATTGCGATACTTTCATGCGCACGCTTGACACCAGAAGTCATCATGCGTAGCATACAGACGCTGTGCCATTCTCTCGCCCCAGGAGGCGCAAATGTTCTACCTCAGTAACATTCTTGGCATGCGCGTTCTGGATCGGAAGCAAACTGTAGTCGGATCGATAACTGATCTTGAAGTGGCGACCGGCGAAAAGTTCCCGGCCGTCATGGCTGTTCTTGTCACGACGCGGCGCGGCTTGACGCGCGTGGCATGGCACAACGTGCGCGGCCTGGGCATCACGGAGTGCACTCTCAAACTCGCTGATGCAGAACTTCAGCCCAACTTCAAGCTGGAAGACACGTCCATGCTGTTGCTCAACCATGTCCTCGACAAACAGATTGTCGACATCCATGGTGCCAAGGTCGTGCGTGTAAATGATATCGAGCTGGCGGAAAGTCATGGGCAGTTGCGTGTCATAGCGGCGGATGCCGGGTTCCGGAGCTTCATGCGCAGGGCGGGGTTTGCGTGGCTCATCCATGTTGTCGAACGGAGACGCCATCATAAGATCAATGAGAACTCGATTCCGTGGAGCTTCGTAAAGCCCCTTGGGCGTGATGTTCGCAGCGTCCAGGTGAGAGCAACGTGGAAAGAGCTCTCAAAACTGCACCCTTCGGACCTGGCGGACATTGTGGACGATCTGGATTTCAACGAGCGCGACGCTCTGTTCAAGGCGCTCAACGACGAGCAGGCGGCCGATACGCTGGCCGAACTGGAGGACGACAAGGTCAAGGTCACCATCCTGGAACGGCTCGGCGTAGCCCGCGCAGCCGACATTCTTGAGGAGATGGACCCTGATGACGCTGCGGACATCCTGCAGGACACGCGGGCTGAAACGCAGGAGGCAATGCTTCAGGAAATGGAACCGCAAGAACGTGCGGACGTTCGTGAGCTGCTGGCCTATGATGAGGATACGGCCGGCGGCCTCATGACCAACGACTATCTCGAGATCAGACAGGAGATGTCGGCCGAGCACGTCATCGGGCTTCTGCGTCGGGAAGCTCCAGACACGGAGACCATTTACTACCTGTACGTAACTGACGATGACGGGCATCTGGCGGGGATCCTGTCGCTGCGGGCGCTGATTGTCGCGCAGCCTGGCACGGCTGTGGTTGACATCATGCAGAAGCGCACCGTTTCAGTGTTCGTGGACGATCCGAAGGGCAGAGTGGCCGAGATCATCGGGAAGTACAACTACCTTGCGCTGCCGGTCGTTGATCACGAGGGCGTCCTGCAGGGCATTGTCACGGTCGATGACGTCCTCGACCAGGCGATGGACTAGCCTGGCGCTATGGCACGGATCTGGGAACGCATCAGGGGAAGGGTGCGGCGTTTCGCGCTGACGCTGCCCATCATGCTCGCTGTTCTTGGACCCGGTATCATCACAGGCAATGTCGACAACGACGCAGGGGGCATCACCACCTACAGTGTCATCGGGGCTAGGTTCGGGTACTCCATGTTGTGGATGCTCGTGCTCATTACGTTTACGCTGGCCATGATCCAGGAGATGAGCGCCCGGATGGGCGTCGTCACGGGCAAGGGGCTGGCAGACCTGATCCGCGAACGGTTTGGTATTCGCCTGACCATGGTTGTCATGGTACTGCTGGTGTTCACTAACCTCGCCAATACCATGGGAGAATTTGCTGGCGTAGCGGGAGCCAGCTCAATCCTGGGCCTGAACCGTTTCATCGCCATTCCAGTGGTAGCATTTTTCGTCTGGCTTCTGGTCGTCAAGGGGTCATATCGCGCTGTGGAGAAGGTTCTGCTCCTGTTCTGTGTCCTGTTTCTGACCTATGTCATCAGTGCTTTCATGGCACATCCCAACTGGGGCGTCGTCGCCCGGTCGACTGCGGTGCCCAGTTTCCAGATGAACCCCGAGTTCATCTCACTGTTCATCGCGACGATCGGCACGACCATTGCGCCCTGGATGCAGTTCTACCAGCAGTCTTCGGTCGCAGAGAAGGCGATCGACCTGAAGCACTATCGCTATGAGGCTCTGGACACCTATATCGGCAGTTTCCTTACCAACTTCGTCTCCTTTTTCATCGTTGTTGCGTGCGCAAGTACTCTGTTTGTGGCAGGCGTCCGGGTCAATACAGCGGCAGAAGCGGCAGGCGCACTGGCACCACTCGCGGGGAAATACGCATCGATCCTCTTCGCCGTCGGCCTGATCAATGCTTCGATCATGGCGGCCGGGGTTCTCCCTCTCTCGACGGCGTTGGCCGTGGCCGAAGCATTTGGCTGGGAGTCGGGAGTCGGCAAGTCATTCCGCGAGGCCCCTCTCTTCTATAGTCTGTATACGGCTCTGATCGTTGTGGGAGCGGGGACAATCATGTTCGTACCGGAGAGCAAGCTCATCGGTATCATGCTGTTTTCGCAAGCGGCGAACGGCGTCCTGCTTCCTTTGATACTTGTCCTCATGCTGAAGCTGATCAATGACAAGTCATTGATGGGTGAGTACGTCAACAGTCGGGGCAAGAACATCGCCGTATGGGCGCAGGCTATCGTCATGATCGTTCTTGCCGGAACGCTGACGGTCCAGACCGTGCTCCAGATGGTAGGCAAGTAGGTTCATGATTCTGCAGGATCGGGAGTACACTGTCTCCATCGAATAATTCGGTTAGCGAAAGGAAGAGGCTGGGTGAATATCAGAAAGCGACTGCCGGCTTTTGAGTCCAAAGACTACCGGCTGTGGTTTGTCGGCCAGAGCATATCTCTTGTCGGTACGTGGCTCCAAAACACCGGCCAATCCTGGCTGGTTCTCAAACTGACAAACTCACCCTTTAAGCTCGGATTGTTGACCAGCATCCAGTTTCTCCCCTCTCTGATCCTCTCGGTGTTCATTGGACCAGTCATCGATCGTTTTCCGAAGCGCTCGATCCTGTTGTTCACGCAGATCATGTATGCGCTGGCTGCCGCCGCTCTGGCCGCCGTAACATTCGGAGGTCATGCGCAGTACTGGCAGGTGCTGGTTATTGCGGCTGTCACGGGTCTCATCAGTGCTGTCGACTGGCCGACGAGACAGGCATTTGTGGGCGAACAGGTAAACGACAGGTCCGCCGTCGTTAACGCTGTTGCGCTCAACAGCACGATGTTCAACATCGCCCGCGTCGTCGGCCCTGGTATCGGTGGGGTTCTCATTGCTGTTGTGGGCATCCCCTGGACATTTGCCCTGAACGCAGTCAGTTTCATAGCCGTTATCATCAGTCTGCTCCTGATGAAAGCAGGCCGCAAGCCGACCAAGGGCAACATGGGGAGTTATGCCCAGGAAGTCCGCGAGGGCTCCAGGTACATTGCCGGGAATCAGGTCATCATGAGCCTCTTGACGATAGCGGGCATCATCAGCCTGTTCCTGCTCAATTTCAACATCTTCATTCCCAGCTTCGCCAAGCTGACTCTTGGTCTGCAGGCAGATGGCTACGGGGGACTGATGTCGGCAATGGGAGTAGGGGCACTGGCCGCCGGGGTACTTATGTCTCTCGGCGGAACACGCCTGGAACCGACCCCCGTCTATGTCTATGGTTCGGGGTTCATCCTCGCGGTTGCGATGGTTCTCGTCGGAATACAACGGAATTTTTACTTGACCGGCCTGCTGCTCGTCTTCTGCGGGTTCGGCATGGCGGCGTTGTCGACGATGTGCAACACCGCGCTCCAGATGCAGTCGCCCGACAGCATGCGCGGCCGCGTCATGGCCGCCTACAACCTCGTTTTCGTCGGTTCAACCCCCATTGGCGCGCTCTACGCCGGCAAGATCTGCGATGCCCTCGGTGCCAATATGGGCTTCTTCGTCAGCGGGGTCATTGGCGTCGTGTTCCTGGGGGCGATGATAATCTTCGTGACCCCTAACACCTTCCGGGGCCTGCGAACATTCGCCGTGGCTGGCGCCTCCACCGGAAGCAGTTCTCAGACTGTCGGTTTCTCCGATGGGCTGGACGCCCGAGCGGCCGGAGTGGACAAAGACTGACGCACGCGCGTGGCCAGTTCCTGAAGCGTGTAGGGTTTCGGGATGAAGGCTATGAAGCCTGTACTACCGGCGGAGGTGTCGGTCGCATCGTAGCCGGACATCAGAATTGCGGCCACCGACGGGTTGATCTCACGAAGTTTCTCGAACAAATCCCTGCCATTCATATGCGGCATCATCATGTCGATCAGGACCAGGTCGATGGACTGCCATGAATCTTTGTAGACGGCGAGTGCGTCCAGCGGATCGGAGCTGTCGGTAACGTGATATCCGAGACCGGAGAGGACCTTGACAGCAACACTTCGGATAACTTCCTCGTCGTCCACGATGAGCACCGATTCTCCCCGGACAGACCGTGGCAGCGAACCGGAGACAGGTGCCTGGTGAGCTTTTCCCTGTGCTTCGGCCCGGGAGACAGCCGGAAGGTACAGGATGAACGTCGTTCCCTGGTTTGGCGCGGAAGTCACCGTAATGGTTCCACCGTGATCGTGCACGACACGCCAGACGATGGAGAGTCCCAACCCGGTTCCTTCAGGCCGCGTCGTGAAGAATGGTTCGAACAAACGGTCCCTGACCTCAGGGGATAGGCCGCAACCGGTGTCTGACACCTTTATCTGCACGTAGTTGCCGTCTCGCAGAACAGGAACGCCGTGGGTGGTGCAGAAGGATTCGTCGATGATAACATTACAGGCGTCAACGGTAAGCACGCCGCCCTTGTGTCCCATGGCGTCGCGAGCATTAATGACCAGGTTCAGGATGGCCTCTTCCAGCTGAGTCCGATCACCGGGAACGTAAGCCAAGTCTGGAGAGATGTTCTGTACCAGAGTAGTGCGTTTGTCGAAGCCCGGCATAGCGATCGAGAGCGTATCTGCCAGAACCCCACCGACATCAACGTCGGCGATAGTCGGCGTTCCCTTGCGCGAGAAGGACAGCAACCGATGCGTTAGTTCAGCGGCGCGCCTGGCGGCGCGTTCGATGGTGTCCAGTCCCTGATAGAGTTCAGTCCCCTCCGTCGCGTCGACCCTGAGCAGCGACGCATGTCCCATGATCCCGCCCATAATGTTGTTGAAGTCGTGGGCGATTCCCCCTGCGAGTCTTCCGACCGCATCCATCTTCTGTGACTGCAAAAGCTCTCTTTCCAGCTGTCGCGCTCGTTCCTCTGCGAGTCGCTGTTCTGTGACGTCCCGGAAAATACCCTGGACAACAGAAGCCCCGGCAGATGGTATAGATTGCAGGGAAGCCTCACAGACGACCTGACGGCCGTCATCGGCGACAAAAACCCAGGCAAACCGCTGTGCCTGACCGGCAAGGGCTTGGCCTTCGAACGCGTGCATGGCGTCGGCAGATGGACGACCGTCAGGTTGCATTGCGGGACTAATGTCGGGGATGGTTCTTCCGGTCAACCGTTCGGTTGTGGTGCCGAGCACTCGCGCCGCGGCCGTGTTAGCTTGTGTAATGGCGTGGTTGCTGATGATCAGAATGGGATCGGGGGCTTTGTCGAACAGGGTGTGATACTGCTCGTATGCCGTGCGAACGGTCTGTTCGGCCTTGAGTTGATCTCGCAGGTCGCGGGCGACGATGAGCATGCGTTTACTGGGAGCCGGCAGATTCGACCTCATGACTTCCACAGGGATGAGGGATCTATCGGATGCGACAAGCTGCCACCGCGCTGATGTAAGGCTTCGGTCCAGTAGAGACGTCAGAGTTTTTGACACATCTGTCTGTCCGATGGACATGATGGACCCCAAGGTGACGCCAAGCAGGTCAGAGTCCTCTCTAGCAAGAAGCGAACGGAGGGCTCCGTTGACGGCCTCGATACGCAGCTGTCCGTCTGCACTGTTCACGAGCAAGGCTGGTTCCGGAACTGCTGCAAACAGTTGCTGATAGTAGGCAGCCCGGTCATGGGCGGCGCGTGCCGCGTGTTCACGTGAAGACACGAGGTAGATGGCAAACAACACAACCATGATGCCCCCGAGCACCAGCAACGTCGTTTTCAACCGGTCGCTGATGGTGTAATAGGAAATCGTGGCGCCAAACCATTTTGTCTCCAGCTGTGTCAACAGGCCACTGCGTCGCACCTCTGCCAATGTCGCGTTGAACTGGGGCAGCAGTGGAAGCATGTTCCGGGCCGCTGGGTATGCCACGGGGCGGCGCCCGTCGAGGAAAGGCATGAACAGGTTTCCCTTCTGGATGACGAGGTCCCCCTGGTAGAGCTCGCTGATGAGAAACTGAGCATTGAGGTAATCGTGAACAGCGGCATCGGCCTGACCACCGGCGACTGCAGCAATGACACCTTTAGGCAATACATAGCGCTCGACCTGCACTTGCCCGTAGCGATTGCCCAGGCTCGCGACATAATCGTCAGAAGCCGTTCCTGTCTTGACGGCGACACGATGGCCCCCGAGATCGCGTGGGTAATGGATGTCACTACTGACTGGCGTGACAAGGACGAGGCCGGAGTTCAGGTATGAATTGGTAAAAGCGAAACGGGAAGCGCGATCACTGGTCCAGAAGATCGATCCGATGCCCAGATCCACGGTGCCGTTCTCGATGCGCTGTAGTTCGTCGGGGAAGGTCATCGTTTCGTATCGAACATTCCAGCCGTTGAGTGAGGCAATGAGATTCACAAGATCGACGTCGAATCCGACCAGCTGGCCGTCACGCTGAAAAACGAAGGGTTCGTAGATGTTTGCGGCGACCACCAGCTCGGGAGGAGGCGGGGCCGAAGTGGCGGCACAGACCCGGGGCGCCCATCCGAGAAAAAGAACTGCGATGGTAACAAGCCCAACTGCGCAACGCAGAGCATACCGCGTTCCGAGTGCCCCTTGGCCCACAGAACGACCAGTATTCACTGAAGTTGCTCTTCGTGCTCTACCTGCTGTCAGCATACGTCCATGGTATCCGCTAAACCTTCTCTGTAAAGTCGAAATCTGACGTGTGCAGGTGGTCCACCGTGCTTCCAGCGGTCTAGCGCCGGGGCAAATGTCCTGACAAGCGGGAAGGCGGAACATATGGAGGCTCGGCTGTCTAAAATCCCCGTGACAACTGTTAGCGCCGGATTTGTTGTGAACTGATGCACAGACTCAGGATCTTCTCTCGAAAACCGTTGTGTGGTCTAGTCATATTGATACTCTTGTGTGTGCCAGCGTCGCCCGTGTGTGCCAGGTCCATGACGGTCGTCTGACTCGTTTTCCGGAGGGGACTTCGCGTCGCGGCGCTGACTGTAGGGCAGATTGCGCTGTACGCGTGGAATCTTGCAGTCGCTTTGGCACTACGAGTTTCGTCTGAAGCGAACCTTCGCTCGTACGTGGGCATGCGTGAATATACCGGTGCCACGTTCGGGCAGTGCGGACCCGTTGTGGTACGCGGAGGCAAGCCATATATCGACTATCGGAAGTACAAGGACATCGGCCGCACATCAAAGCTTGGTTCGTGTGTAGTTGTCGGCATGAACGACCAGAAGCGTCTGTACTTTATCGTGACGCTCGCACATGTGTGCCTGCAGTTTGGCGATGTCAACCTGGTGCTGGCCTAGCTCGGGCTCTTCACCAACGTCGTGACGCTTGCCGGTCTTGCCTTGCCTGAGCGTCATGGCGATGGCTGCGTGATCGATAGGAAGATTCTAGGCGATATTGCACTCCCTTGCTTTTTGGCCAATTCGGACCACGATAGTGACAGATTCATGGTTGTTGATTGTGGAGGAACCAGGAATGGGTGAACACAAGAACAAGACCGGCACGCCGGCACAGAAAGGCTGGCACGGTTTGGAACCCGGCACACGACAGACTTGGTCGACGATGGACAATACCACGAAGCGTCTCTTCATGGCGGTGCTGGTAGTGTTGGCGGGAGCTCTTCTATCGATGGTTCCCAGCGGAAGGATTCTAGGGTACGTTGTGATCGGTGTCGGTCTCGCGTGGTACATCATGCTCCGTGTAATGCCTGCGTGGCGGTCCTGGCGTTCTTCGAGGCATCCGCCGGTAGCGCGGTGATCTACAATCTCGACTGCCACCCGACCGTTCTTCATGAAGAGAACCACTTGTACAGCGCGGACTTGCCAGTGTTTGCCGTCAGGATCATACCTCGCCTCAAGCCGTCCGTCACAATGCCTGTGTTCCTCAATGGGGCTGTCGGCGACATGAGTACACGTTTCTATCGCCAGAGGTGAGAGCGAACGGTTACGGGATACTGCCATCGACGGGCTGCGTGCGCTTTTGATGTGACAGGGAGGGATCAGTGGAACAGCAGCTGATGATCCAGGAAGTGCGTGAGACAGTCTCAGTGCTCGAGCGCCTTGCACGCGACGAAGGGCCGTCGATTAAGAGGATCGGGCAGCGGTTTGCCGCCGCCGACCCTGACGTCGTCATCGAATCAGGGCGTGGGACTTCGGACCATGCGTGCATGTACGGCCAGTACCTTATCGAATCGCTCCTGCGGATTCCCGTGGCTCTGGCGCTTGGGTCACTGTACACGAACTACGGCTTGCCTCCCCACATGCGGCACGGGGCTGTTATCGCCATTTCGCAGTCGGGCGAGACGGAAGATGTTTGCAGGGTTGCGGAGCAAGCCGTCAAAGACGGTACCTTCACCGTCGGCGTTATGAATGTCCAGGGCAGCACACTCGATCGGACAGTAGCTCCTAACTCGCTGTTTCTGCGGGCGGGACCCGAGCTTAGTGTCGCCGCCACGAAGACCTTTACTGCATCACTGGCGGCACTCCTGCTTCTTGTCCACACCGTCCGGGGCGACACCTTTGACATCGGTAAAGTCCTCGATTGCCTGGGGGGTATCGTCGAGCGAGAAGAAGAAGTGCGTCAACAGGCACTGCGCTACACGTTCACCGATGATTTTGTCGTGCTGGGCACAGGCTATTGCTACGCGAATGCCCTGGAGGGCGCCCTGAAGCTGAAGGAGACGTGCTATATCAATGCGCAGGGCCTCTCCTCGGTTGACCTTATCCATGGGCCGCTGGCTGTCCTCAATCCAGATCTGCCTGTCATCATGTTTGCCCCAAACGACGCATGTCTGGATCTCAACATAGCAGTTCTGGAGCGCATCAAGTCGACGCGTGCTCATGTGCTGGTGGTCTCCGACAGTGATAGAGCCTTGCAGTTTGGTGACATTGCGTTTCGCATTCCCGATGCTGACCCGACTGTCTATCCACTGGAGAACGCCCTGTTCGCGCAATTGTTTGCATACAGCCTCTCGATTGCACGTAAGCTGAACCCGGACAAACCCCGTTTTCTGCACAAGGTCAGTCTCGTCCAAGACGGCGAACGTCCTGCCGGCAACCCGGATGTGGGCACTCATCATCCTTGAGCCACAGCACAGAAATCGATGTGGCTATTGTAAATTTTAAGGGACTGCGCCAGAATGCATTTGTTGTTGCTTTCATGATTCTTGCCATGAGAGACTGCAATCGATTGCAGCTGTCTGTTGGTGGTGAAGGGCATGCGAGCAGGAGGTGATTGTGGAGTACAGTAGCGCGCAAGCGCTTCTTGGGCTCTGATGAGTGAGATGTGAAAGACCGGCTGACGTTTTCTTAAAGATACCAAGGTATCCTGACGAGGAGGTTCAGTCAATGAATAGTGGTTATGGTATCGGAATTTCACTGATCCTGGGAATTTGGGCGTACGTTGGAGTGATTGCTAACTTGGCTGCTACCTTGCGATGGACCGACCCGATCCTCAACGGGCTGGTTGTTGGGGCAATTGTCGGAAACATACCGCTGGGTCTTGCCATCGGTGGTACTCTGGAACTGATGTCGCTCGGTATGACGGTAACATACGGTGGTGCGTCGATGCCCGAGTACAGTATGGGTGCTATCATCGGCACAGCCTTCGCTGCACTGTCCAAGCTACCCCAGGGAGAGGCAATGGCAACTGGTATAGCTATTGCAGTCCCTGTCGCGCTGTTGATGACTCAGCTCGATGTCCTCGTTCGTTCCGTGAACACTGTGTTTATGCATGGAGCAGACCGTGCCGTGGAGAAGCAAGACGATGCCGCTCTCACACGGTGGCATCTCTTTGCTCAGCTTACATGGGGTCTCGCTCGTGCCATCCCTGTCTTCCTTGCTGTGTGGCTCGGCTCAGGCCCTATCCAGACCCTCATCAAGAATATTCCTGCGTGGTTGAATCGTGGTCTTGGCACCATGGGGCATATTCTTCCTGCGCTCGGCTTTGGCATCCTACTGACCTTCCTGCCTATCGAGCGGTGGTGGTCGTTCTTCGTTCTGGGCTTCGTCATGTTCGCATACCTGAATGTTCCACTCGTAGGTATCGCGTTGGCTGCCTTGGCGGTGGCGATAATCTACTTCTCGCTCAAGCCCGTCGAGGCTGGTGAGCAGCAGGCTGAAGAAGCCGTCGCTGCAAAGGGTGGCGGAATCACGAGTCCTGTCACACATGGCGATCTCGTCAAGGCCATGTGGCGGCACAACCTGACTCTGCAGCTTTCCTGGAACTATGAGCGCATGATGGGTCTTGGCTATGCTTGGTCCATTGCGCCCATCCTCAAGAAGGTGTATCCGAAGAAGGATGAATACTTCGCAGCTCTCAAGCGTCATATGGTGTTCTACAACACCAACCCCGCTGTCGGTGGGCCGACAATTTTCGGTGCCGACTGTGCCCTTGAGGAAGTGAGGCAGCCCGAGGTAGGAGACAGCCTGAAGGTTTCCCTTATGGGTCCCTGCGCAGCCATCGGCGACACCGTCATGGGTGTTTTGCTGAATCCTCTCTTCGGCGTGTTTGCAGCGTCGCTGGCTCTCCGTGGCAGTGTCTGGGGGGCTGGGCTCATCGTGATCCTTGGCCTCATCTGGTTGTTCGTGAGGATCCCTGGCTTCTGGGTCGGCTACAAGCAGGGTCTCGGCCTTGTACGGCAGGTCAGCAGCGGCGCTATCACTCGTGTCATCGAGATAGCCAGCACAGCGGCCCTGTTCATCATGGGTGGTTTCATCCCGAGCATTCTGGCGAAAGTGGCGACTCCTCTCGCGATCATCAAGAAGGTCGTAGACGCAGGGGGGAAAGAGGTCGTCGAGACCATCACTATCCAGAGTATCTTGGACAAGATCCTTCCGTATATGTTGCCCCTGGCTGTTACGTTCACTGTCTATTGGCTGCTGAAGAAGAAGCATTGGACAACTGTTCAGGTTCTGCTTCTTCTGGTCGCCGCCGGCATCATTCTGGGAGCTTTCAAGATTCTGTAGTCTCATTTTCATACCGAAACGTTATCCCGGGCCGCGTACGCGGCCCGGGAGTGGAAAGGACCTATCATGATTGGAATCGTCGTCGTAACTCACGGGGAGCTTGCCGATGGCATTGCAAGCGCTGTCATGCTCATTGCAGGACCTCAGGAGCAGTTCGAGAGCGTAGCCCTTCGTGAGGGAGACAGCATCGAAGAACTCAAGCAACGCATTCAGACGGCAGTTGACAAAACAGACACGGGTTCGGGCTCGCTGTTGTTCGTGGATATGCTGGGAGCGTCTCCTTCCAATGCCGCGGCGTACCTCGTCAGCGACCGTGTAGAAATCATTGCAGGCGTGAACCTGCCGATGATCCTTGAGATTCTGGCTGTCCGAAACGACATGGCGCTGGCCGACGTTGCAGAAATGGCCATGAATGCAGGTAAGGAGTCTATCCAGAGTTTGAGCGCAATAATGCGTCAAGCATTGAAACAATAAATGCAATTGAATCAGGAGCACATGCTGTAGTTGTAGGCGCAGCGACCAGGAGACCTGAAGTGATTACGGGGTGATACAATGAGGAGGCAAGAGGAGGATCATCAGGTGATTCTAGGCGAAAGAGTCAAATTCCTGGAGAAGAGACTTCAAGAATACATTAAAGAAGGAGTCATTCCAGGAGCTGCATTCGGTCTGATTGCTCCTTCTGAGGCACGTTTTGGCTTCATGGGAAATGCTCAGGTTGTGCCAGAAGTAGAAGAAATGAGAGGAGACAGTATCTTTGATGTTGCCTCGCTCACCAAGGTCATAGCAACCGTACCTAGCGTACTCGTTCTTGAGGAAGACGGTGAAATTGGACTAAACGATACGGTCAAGTCTTTTCTTCCGGACTATGTTCATGAAAACACGACTATACTTCAGCTTCTAACTCATACGTCGGGGTTGCCAGGAATCGTCAAGTTCTACAGAACCTGCAGCGGCAGGGGTGAGATAGTAGCTGCACTCAAGAACACAGAACTCGAATATGAACCAGGTACGAAAGTCGTGTACTCAGATCTGAACTTCATGCTTCTTGGGCTTATAGTTGAAAAGGTTTCAGAATCGATCGACGTGTTTTCTGAGGAGCATGTCTTTCGGCCCCTGGAGATGCGGGATACTTGTTTCAATCCCACAGCTGAGAAGAAAGGCAGATGCGTTTCGACAGAAATACAGGATAGCAGGGGAGGAGTAATAAGGGGTGTGGTTCATGATGGAAATGCATATGCAATGGGAGGCGTAAGCGGACACGCAGGGCTTTTCACTACTGTCGATGACCTCGGCAGGTTTGCGAGCATGGTTCTAAATGATGGTTGTTTCAGAGGCAGAAGGGTACTTAGTGTAAATTCAATAAACATGATGTCCAAATGCTGGACCGAGGGAATGAATCAAAGAAGAGGGTTGGGATGGATGTTGAAGAATGAGCGTGGAGCCATGGGGGATTTGACATCCGACAACTGTCTCTTTCACACTGGATTTACCGGTGGATCCGTTCTTATCGACAGAGAATATGGAATGGGGTTCATTCTTCTTACAAACAGGATTCATCCTTCAAGGGATAACACTAGATTTCTGGATAGAAGGAGCCATATCAACAATATCGCTGAAACATCAGTCAGCCACGGTAAATGCTGATCTTATATTAACAACATAGAATATGCTAGACTTCGCAAAAGAGTATCCTGTCTATGGATCAGAAAAGACCGAGGCAGAACCAGAATCTGTTGGTAGCTCTGTTGATCATATCGGCGCCTAGAATATCCGCCACTGCCTCTATTCCATGTCGAAAATTTTGCCGGGGTTCATGATATTGTTAGGGTCAAAAGCCTTCTTGATTTTCCGCATCAGTTCCAATTCTACCGGATCACAAGCAATATCCATAAATGGCTTGCGCTTGGAACCGATCCCATGTTCTCCGGAGATCGTTCCTCCCAGCTTTATCGTAGCTTCATAGAGTTCTGTTAAAGCTTCCTTCTCAACTTGATACCATTTTTCCATGGAATGATCCGGGTTCTTGACAAGTGTGGCATGAAGATTGCCGTCACCGGCATGGCCGTAACAAGGGATCTGGATATCATATTTCTTGGATATTCTTTCCAGTTCCGGCATGATATCGGGAATAGCGGCCATAGGAACCACAATATCCTCCAGGCTCTGGTAGGGGCTGATCACTTTGAAGGCCTCAGCTATGTTGCGGCGCACACTCCAAACCCTCTCTATCGTTGTATGATTATCGGCAACGTAGACCTCGAGGGCGCCCTTTTCCAGACAGAGTTCTCCGATTGTCTCCCCATCTTCCTCAACCTGTTCAGCCCTATTACCATCTACCTCTATCAGGAGCATGGCCCCGCACTGCTGGTAGGGTAAGTGCTCATTGAGGTATTCACAGGAAGTCTTGACCGAGAGTTTGTCCATGAACTCAATCGAGGTCGGTATTATCCTTCCCCTGGTCATAATGAGAGGCACCATATCGATGGCTGATTTTACGTCCTCAAAAAGCACCAGCAGGTCAACCTTGGCTGTTGGCAAGGGCAACAGTTTGATGATTACCTTGGTTACTATCCCCAGAGTTCCTTCAGACCCGATTATCAGTTGTTTCAAATCATAACCGGTTACATCCTTGACCCTTTTTCCACCGAGCTGAACAATCTCTCCTGTCGGCGTAACCAGTTCCAGGCCCATGACATAACGCCCGGTAACTCCATACTTGACCGCCTTACCCCCGCCGGCATTCTCAGCAACGTTACCTCCGATATAGCAGGTTTCTACACTCATCGGGTAACCGGCATAAAACAGCCCCTCTTCTTCGATTACTTCATTTACATGATTGGTTACGACGCCTGGTTCCAGTACCATCATCATGTTGCCATAATCTATTTCCAGTATCTGGTTCATCTTCTCGACCGATATTACTATGCCCCCGTAATCGGGGATAGCACCTCCAGAAAGTCCGCTTCCGGCACCCCGTGGCGTAACTGGTATCAATTCGTGGTTGGCCAGCCTCATTATCTCAGCGATCTCTTCGGCTGATGTGGGTGTGACGACAACCTCCGGCATATGAGCATACTGTTCTGTGGGGGTCTCATCATGCGAATAAGCTTCAAGCCTTTCCCGGTCGGTAATGACATTCTTGCTGCCGACAATCTTGCTTAACTGATCCACTATTTCAACCGTAACCGGATTATACTTCACTCCTTTCACCCTCCTTTGCCAGAGACTGATTTATTTGAGGTACCACTTCAAGAAAATCCCCAATTATGCCAAAATCAGCTACTCTAAAGATTGGAGCATCAGGGTCTTTGTTGATAGCAACAATGATGTCGGCAGTCTTCATTCCAGCCAGGTGCTGAATCGCTCCCGAGATACCAACCGCAATATACAGCTTCGGGGTTACGGTCTTACCACTCAAACCTACCTGATGGGGATACGAAATCCAGCCTCTGTCGACCGTTTCCCGGGAGGCTCCGACAACACCATGCAGTAGTTCTGCCATCTTCCTGATGAGAGCGAAGTTTTCCTTCTTTCCCAAGCCCCGTCCACCGGAAACTACCACATCCGCACCTTGGATATTGATGTCTTCACCCGGGTTCTTCCGAAAACCAATCCGTTCCACCCGCCTATCAAGCAGCGCAGGGGCAAGCTCGATCCTGATGATCTCTCCCCTTCCCCGGCGGTTTTCATTCCGTGGAGCAGGCCTGGTCGACTTTGGCCTGACCGTAGCCATCTGGGGTCTGCACTCTGGGGTTTTGATCGTAGCCATGATATTCCCGCCGATTGCCGGCCTGGTCTGCAGGAGATTACCCGTCCCTTCCTCAATATCCAGCTCGGTACAGTCAGCTGTCAAGCCTGCTTTGATTTTGACCGCTGCATGGGGCATGAGCGTCCTGCCGGTTGTTGTTGCTGCCGACAAAATAACTTCCGGCCTATACCGCTCAATGAGATCGATCAAGATATTGCTGTAACTGCCCACAACAAAATGTTCCAGTTCCGGCGAGCTAACCAAGTAAACCCTGTCTGCACCTCTGAGAATGAGCTCTTCTGCATCTTTTTCATCTATCCTGCCGCAGATTAGAACAGAAGCCAGTTCACACCTTAACTTATCAGCCAGCTCTCGTCCTCTCGTCAGTAGTTCATAAGAAACTATCTTGATCTCACCATCATTGGCCTCGGCAAGAGTCCATACCCCCTGATAACTCATACGATAACCTCCTACAGAATCCCTTTCTTCCGCAGGAACGTCAGGAAACGCTCAACTGCATCAGCCAGACTTTCTTCATCAGTAACCCTGACAACCTCCCCACTCCTGGTTACTTTGGGCGTCTCGATCTTTACTACCCTTGTCGGTGAACCGTTCAGGCCGAGGGCAGACCTTTCAATATCCATATTGTCTGCATTCCAGCGGGCCAGTTCCGTCTTTTTTGCCTTCTGTTTCCCCCTCAGGGTGGGGAGCCGGGGAAAGCAGATCTCCTTGACCACCGACACAAGAGCCGGCAGGGGCATCCTCAACATTTCATAACCCTCTTCAATCAATCTCTCCACTACAATACTGACTTCAGTTACTTCAACAATCCTGCTGGTATAGGTGGAAACAGGGAGATCGAGAAAAGACGCAATACCCGGTCCTACCTGGCCCGTCTCACCATCAGTAGCTCTCTCTCCCGTCAGTATCAGGTCAAATTTGCCGAGCTTCTTGACCGCCCGGGAGATCGTATACGAAGTTGCCCAGGTATCAGAGCCGGCAAACTCCTTACCGCTGATCAGAATGCCATCATCGCAGCCCATAGCAATTGCTTCCTTCAATGCTTTTTCTGCTGAAGGAGGGCCCATGCTCACTACAGTTATCTCAGCACCCCGTTCCTCTTTCAGCTGAATACCTGCTTCAATTGCGTAAAGGTCGAGAGGGTTGACAATACTTTCTACCCCTTCCCTGACTATTGTTCCGGTTTCTTCATCTATCTTGACATTGCTAGTTTCAGGAACCTGTTTAATGGGAATAATGATCTTCAATTTGCCTTACCTCCACTGGCTTTAGAATAAACTGGGAACCAATCGTAGTGCTGCAATGAGCCGTCCCATAGCCCCAGCCAATAATCCGCAAAGAAGACATACTAGGATACTCTTTCTGATGACCAAACCCTGTTTCCCGACCAACCCTGCAGTTGTCACAGCAGCAACTAAGTATCTTAGATGAGTCGATGCGCTCCTGCAGAAGAACCCAACTACTACTATATAATAGACAGGAAGAGAGAAAACATGATGTTGTAGCATACGATAGATTGTTATGTGGGGAGAGAGTGTGCAAAACTGGCAGGAACAAGTACGTGCACTACTCGGCAGTGCTCAGGGCGGATTTGGTGTCCATGCCGCAACACCGACATTTCCTTTATTCGAGTATCAGGCTTCGAGCTTATTTCCGTCGGCAGGCACCATCAAGGTGCTCGATGTCGGACTTGTCTATGGTGCCAGGGATCCCCTCATCCTGTGCCTTATGGCGACGAAACTGGTCAATAACGGTGAAGGGGCAGTTATTCTTGGGAAAGTCGCTGCAATTACCTATACGACTGGAGAGGAAGAATGCGCCATATGAAAATTGTTGCCATAAAATGTCTTTCAGTAAGCATTCCCCGGCTCAAAGAACTCAAGGTCGCATATGCGACGCGAACAGTTTACAACGGATTTCTGTTGCAACTTGTTACCGATATCGGTCTTACCGGGCTGGGAGAAGCAGCTCCTAATTTCGAAGTCTGCCATGAGACAATGGAGAGCACAACTCAAGCTTGCCGGGCTATGGCGCCTCTCGTCCAAGGGTCTGACCTGCTTGCACGCGAGGCAATCCTCAAGAGACTTGAGCCCTGGAGACTCACGGCCGCCGCCGCACTGGCAGCCTATGATATCGCCCTGTGGGATCTTGCCGGTAAGAGTGCAGGCCTTCCTATCCGGGATCTCATTGGCGGATATCGACGCGCCATTCCAAATGAAATGACCATAGGCATCAAGGACCTTGCTGAGACAGTGGCAGAAGCAACGCGTATCAAAGCAAATGGTATGTATGCCGAGATCAAGCTCAAGCTCGGGCTAGACCCCGATCTTGATGTCAAACGCGTCCATGCGGTTCGTGCAGCAGTAGGGCCCACGTTCCCGCTCCACGTCGATGCAAACCAGGGATATGACCGCGAAGAAGCTCTGCGTGTGCTGCAAGCACTGGCCGGAGCAGGAATCGATTTTGCCGAGCAACCCGTCCCGGCTGAAGACACGGAGTCCCTGCAATGGGTAAGTGACCGCAGCCCTATTCCGATAACAGCCGATGAGGCTGTCCACACGCCAGAGGACGCGCTGGCGCTCGTCGATTCTCATGCATGTTCCATGTTGAATGTCAAACTGCAGAAGGCAGGAGGTATTTCCCGCGCTCTAGACATTCTGGCTATCGCACGAGCAGCAGGTATCCCGTGTATGATCGGGTGCATGACAGAAACTCCGGTCGGAATTGCAGCAGGAGCGCATGTGGCATTGGGATCACCCGTCGTCACGCACATCGATCTTGATGGATGCATCGATCTTGCATTTCAGCCGACGATTGGTGGTATCGAGATAAACGGAGACCAGCTGACGGTCCCTGATCGCCCCGGCCTTGGAGTGGAGCTCAACGACCAGTATCGCGATCGTTTTGCCAATCAGGAGGCTCTGTAACGAACGTCTACATTTCATGCGGTATGGAAGGAGTGGATGGTATCGTCATGGGGAAACAATCAGCTTCCACCGTCCGTTCTATGAGTTTGTCTGAGAACAGATTACGGCGGAGGCAAATGCTGCTGCACAAGGCGCATTCAATGCAGCGACGGGAGTTGCATCTATCAGTATGAAACTTTCAGGACTTCCTCTTGCACCACTGATAACTCCAGAAACGATAGGATTTTGTCTTATTGGGGTATTGACGACCCATATTGCAGGATTTATTGCAACTTATCTACTTGGTTTTGAAGAACCTCAGGAGTAATGCAATAATCTTCAGCAGGAGTGATACTCCTGCTGAAGATAGATTAGTTTCAAAAGACGAGTGAGAAGGAGAGAAGAATATGCCAAAGGGAATTTCAGTCTTTCCTGGAATGAATTATAGCCTTGAACAGAATTTGGAATATATAAATAAGGCTAGAAAATGTGGTTTTGATAGTGTTTTTACATCACTTCATATTCCAGAAGCCGATTATGGAACAGCAATTAAAGAGTTTAAAACTATGGTGGATTCTGCAAAAAAAGATGATATGCAGGTTACTGCCGACATATCTCCCAGGGCTTTTGGGTATTTGGGCGCCAGTATGGGAGACTTCAAAGTGTTGAAGGAACTGGGACTTGGTGGAATCAGGGTGGATTTCGGATTTTCACCTCAGGAGATAGCACAATTCACAAAGAACCTGTATGAAATGAAGGTTGTAATAAACGCCAGCACCGTTACGAAGAGATTTCTTAAGGAATTTGAAGATTGCAGCCCGGACTATAACAATTTTCAAGCCTGTCACAATTATTACCCCAGGCTAAACACTGGCATATCACTTGAAACATATCTACATAAGAATGCACTGTTAGAAAAATATGAAATTGAAATATCAACATTCATACCGTCATTGGTAAATAAGAGGGGTCCGGTTTTTGAAGGCCTTCCATCACTGGAGAAACACAGGTTTATGGAACCCCAAGTTGCTGCAAAGCATCTGTTTGCAACCGGGACTGACAATGTCATATTTGGCGATGGCATACCGTCTGACGACGAAATAGAGTCCGTGGGGAAGCTCGATGAGGAAGTCATAGAACTGAGGATAGTCTCGCTTGCGACCAGCGGCCCGGAAAAGGCTGTAGTCTTCGAACGCGTACACGAGAACAGACCTGATTGCGCTGAAGATGTGGTCCGCTCGACACCTTCAACCGGGAATCTACCTGCAGGAGCTACAATCCAGCCACACAACAATACTGAAAGAAGCAGGGGCACCATAACCATTGACAATGTGAACTACTTGAGATACTCAGGGGAACTGCAGATCTGCAAGAAATCCTTGCCTGCTGACAAGCGTGTAAATGTGGTGGGCAGGGTGCTGGATGAAGAAGTTTTCCTTATTGACTACATCGGTGAAGAGACAAGATTCAGATTCGTGGAACGACCTTGATCTGGAGTGTGCAAAAATGGAAATCGACAGTTTGTCGAAGCTTGTGACAGAGGGAAGGAACTCGGAGACCCTGGACATCGACCAGCTGGATACAGTAGGAATAGTCAACAGGATCAATCGGGAAGACAGGAAGGTAGCAGAGGCAGTTGCAGCTGCGTCAGAGGATATTGCAAGAGCCGTAGATGTCATAGCGGATAGACTGTCAAAGGGCGGCAGGCTCGTATACATTGGTGCCGGCACCAGTGGAAGGCTGGGAATCGTTGATGCATCCGAATGTCCTCCAACCTTCGGAGTAGATTCCCAAACGGTTCAGGGAATAATCGCAGGGGGCGACGCTGCGATCTTCAAATCCGTAGAGGGGGCCGAGGATAGCTCTGAACTAGGGAAGAACGACTTGACGGAGAGGAAGCTCACGTCAAATGACGTAGTATGTGCGATCGCAGCATCTGGCAGGACTCCATATACCATCGGGGCTATGAAATATGCAAAGGAGACAGGTGCGCCAGTAATTTGTGTGACAATGAACCCCGACAGCGAGATGACCAAGATAGCTGATTATCCCATAAGTGTGGTTGTGGGACCCGAGGCCATAATGGGTTCTACAAGAATGAAGGCCGGCACAGCCCAGAAGATGGTGCTCAACATGCTGACCACCGGAGCTATGATCAAGCTTGGAAAGGTATACAGCAACCTCATGGTGGATGTCAGGGCATCCAACGAGAAGCTCATAGCAAGGGCAAAGAGGATAGTGATGCTCGCAACTGGCTGTGATGAGGCAAATGCAGCTGCAATGCTTTCAAAGACGGAGTATGATGTAAAACTGACCATACTTGTCATAATGACGGGGATAGAAATTGCTGAAGCAAAAGAGATACTAAGCAACCATGGAGGGTATATACAGAAGGCAATTGACTTTATTAAGGACAAAGATTGAAATTTGTAATGTCGTTGAAAAAGGGTCATTCTTCATGACTCAATAATCCATACAGGAAGAAGTCACATCCAATCTTTCTAAGAAAAACAGTACAGCAGAACAAATATCACCAGTAAAAGGTAAGACAGTGTGGTTTTGAATGGTGTCTGATTCTGTATTTTTATCAGATTTAGTGAGAGACGGACTAGCAATTGTACCCGACGAAGGTGTAGTTTACTCCCCGGCAAACGGGATAGTTGCGAATCTGTTTCCGGCAAAGCACGCTGTCGGAATATTAACCGATGAAGGTCTTGAAATACTTGTTCATGTTAGAATGGACATGGTGAATTTAGATAGAGAAGGATTCCAGAGTTATGTAAAAGAAAACGATATAGTGAAGTGAGGGTGCGATTTATTCCCTTTGATTTGAATATTGCAAGAAGAGTGCCAACGGAACAACACCAAAATCAATCAGAGACGAAAAGGAGGTGCAAGAAAATTCGACTTTTTGCCTATGATTCTGTTGAAACAGAGTACAAAAATAGGTAGGTTCTAAAGTATCAACTTGTAACTATGCCTTGACATCAGTACAATTGAACAGTAATCCGGGACACGACAATACGGGTGTAGCCCCATCTTCAACCCGATAGGAGTGAATCATGGCATTCTTTCTTCATATCGACAATCGTCTTATTCACGGACAAGTTACCATAATCTGGTGTAGCTATTATGGTGCCAAGCGTATTATTGTTGCCGACGACAAGGTCGCAGCCGATCCGATTCAGCGCATTGTGCTGCCGCAAGCGGCGCGTGGGCTCCCGACGTCGGTCGTCACCATTGCTGACGGTTTGAAACTGCTTTCTTCCATGGACCCTGCCCACGAGAGTGTCCTCATCATTGCGCGCAATGCGCAGGGTGCACTGGCACTTATGCAGGGCGGACTCAAACCGAAGAGCATCAATGTCGGCAATCAGGCTCCTGTCCAGGGGACGAAGTATGTGGCGATTCTTCCATGGATAGTTGCGACTAGGGAGGATGCTGAGGCGTTCAAGGCTATAGGGGGCATGGGCTACAAGATTACGCCCAAGCGTATCAGCAGTGACCGTGCGCTGGATCTGGTCGAACTTCTCCGGCAGAAGGGCTTGCTGTAGACCGGCCGCTGTCGGCAGGAACAATAGATACGGATTGGGAGATCAGTATGGTATTGGAGTTTTTTGACAAGATCGAGGAGCTGATCTCTCTCCTGAAGCAGGAAGAGGACAACATGCGCAAAGCGGCGCATGTTGTTGCGCAGAGTATTATGAGCGGTGGAATCCTGCAGGCGTTTGGTAGTGGACATTCTGCATCCATTGCGGTCGAGATTTGTGGGCGTGCTGGTGGGCCTATTCCATCCAAACAGGTCAGGGAGCTGTCAGGCGGTCATCCGGGTCGATGTTCAACGTCCCAAGGTGCCCTGACCGGAGTCAGGGCTCTTTTATTTCCTGTTGTGCTTGAAAGGAGAAGACTATGAGCATGCCCACATCCTCGCACTATGCCATCAAGACCGACCGCCTCTTTACACCCGATGAACTGCGCGGCACGTACTGGGTCGAAGTTGACACCGGTCGAATCAAACACACTCTTGTGGAGCAGCCTTCTGGTGTCGAAGTTCTTGATGCTACGGGCTTCCTTGTTGCCCCCGGCTTCATCGACATCCATATCCATGGGTACGGCGGACACGACATCATGGAAGCCAGCAGCGAAGCTCTCGAGTGCATGGCGGCAGGCCTGCCGCGTGCCGGCGTCACATCGTTTCTTCCAACCACAGTGGGAGCGCGCATTACCACGCTCCAGCACGTCATGACAAGTCTGAGTTCCAAGCTGGCGACCGTCGAGGGTGCGAGACCTCTGGCTTGGCACCTGGAGGGGCCTTTCCTCAGCGAGAAGATGCACGGAGCCATGAATCCCGAGGATTTTGAGATACCGACCATTGCAAATGCCGAAGCACTGGTCGACAGTGGTCCCGTCACGCTAATGGCCGTGGCGCCAGAGCGTGAGGGGGCGATCCCGGTCATCGAGTACCTTGTCAGCCGGGGCGTGCATGTCTCTATTGGACACACAGATACGGATTTTGAGCATGCTGTTGCAGGGATCGCCGCTGGTGCGACTTCCATGAACCATCTCTTCGATGTGATGCGACCACTGCATCATCGCGAACCGGGTCCTGTTGGTGCTGCGTTCCTGTATGATGTCTATCTTCAGTTCATAGCTGACGGCGTGCATACTCATCCTGCCACGATTGCCCTGGTGAGCCGATATCTCAAGGATCGGCTCGTACTTATTTCTGATTCTGTCCTTGCTGCAGGATTTGGCATCAGGGGTGAGTTTGATTTCGATGGACAGAAGGTGACGGTGGACGGGACCTCAGTGTGGCTTCCTGATGGGCGCCTTGCAGGTTCCATTCTGACGCTTGACAAGGCCGTCCGCAATGTAGTTGACATCGGCGGCCTTGACCTTGCGAGTGCTTTCCGCACTGCAGGTCAAAACCCTGCCCGCTCCATTGGTGTGACCGATCGAGGTATTATTCGACCAGGAGCCATTGCAGACATCGTTATCCTGTCCCCTGACCTTCATGTCTCCTCCACGATCTGCGAGGGCCGCGTGGTCTACAGCGCATAGGGCCGTGGCGGCCATCCAGAAGCTCATTGCCTGCGATCTCGATGGGACGTTGCTGGACAGTCATTCGCTGATCACCGAAGAAATGGTTGCTGGACTGAGAACCGCCCTGGTTCCCGGGGTGGAATTCACCATCTGTTCCGGCCGAGCAAAATTTTCGGTCATGCGGTTCATTGAGCAACTGGGAATCATCCACGTGCCGATCATCACCGAGACCGGTGCAGTCCGGAGGAGACAGATGCCATCGAGCATGTCCTAGAGCATGTACTTAAGGCTACTGCGACGGTCATGAAGTCCGACGTAAACTGTATCGATATCACGGGAGCAGATGTCAACGAAGGCAGCGCCATCTCAACCCTGTCTTCTATGCTTGGCGTAGAGATGAAGAATGTCATGGTTCTGGGTGACAGTGAGACGGACGCCAGCATGTTCGAGGTTACAGGCGTTTCTGCAGCCATGGCCAACGGCGGTCCCCAGGTGATTCGTATGGCTCGGCACATAGCTCCCTCGAACAATGAACACGGTGTCGTTACAGCTGTTCAACGATTTGTAAGTGGCGAGTATCACCCCTGAACCAGCGGTCCTGGATGCATATCTATAAACTTGCGGTATTTGACCTCGATCGGACGCTTCTTGATGACCGGTCGTTTATTTCCGATGAGACAGCGGCACGCTTGCGAGCTGTCAGTGCTCCTGGGCTTGCGTGCACAGTTGCATCCGGGCGTGATCTTGAACGCATCACACCATACGTTCAGCAGCTGGGTTGGCTCTCAGTTCCCGTCATCGCGGACCAGGGGGCAGTAGTCGTCGACCCGCAGAATGGGCACATTCTCATGGAGCAAGCCATATCTCCAGAGGTTCTCCTCGGGTCGGTAGAAACGGTGCGCTCGATAGACATCCCTGTGAATATGATCCTGTATGGTCGGGGCGAGCCACAGGTATTCCGCAACGCAGGCGCACCCAGTTTTGTCGACGAGTGGGGATCCAGCTGGTATGCTAGCCACTTGTGCTATGTTCCGGCGACCAGCGAGATCGCAACAGACGGGGTGCGGAAGATTACAATTACGTGCCTGCCTGAGAATGCGGATGCCGTCAGACACCTCGTCGTGGAAAGCCTGGGACGCCAAGCGAACGTCGTCAAGGCTAACATGAACTTCATCAACATCATGGACGCAGGCGTCAGCAAGGGTTTTGCACTTCGCTGGCTGATCGACGATCTTGGGCTCGAGAGTTCCCACGTGATGACGGTGGGTGACTGTGAGGCAGACCGAAGCATGTTTGCAGTGGCCGGGATTCCGGTTGCGGTCGCAAATGCCGATGAACAGACACGATCTCTGGCGAGATTCATAGTGTCGTCGAACAATGAGCAGGGTGCGGCGGTGGCGCTGGAGAGGTTCGCCACAGGAGAGTTTGGAGTCTGAGACCACGAACGACATCTGATTCAGGAGGAATGACATGGCAGCAACAACGATGATAGAATGGGCGCGCTTGAGAATGCACGCGTTGCGTCCGACTTCGCTCGCAAGTTTAGTGAGCGACAAGTTCGCATACAATTGCGTGCCAGGGAAGACTTCGCAGACTAGACAGAGTCTGGAATCGCGATCGGAGGGGACCCGGCGGTGAGCGCTGTCTGCTCGTCGCTGCCCTTCACATCTGGAACTTGACATCGAGTTGCCCTCCGGTACATTGTTGCAGCTTCGTCCACACGGGCATTGACAACCAGGAGGTGGCTCATGAACGAGGACAGCATGATGAAGAAGGCCGCGCGGCCCATCGAGAGGAACCGCCGGACACGGAGCAAGCCAGCGAGGATCCGGCACCTTCAGAAACAGCAGAAGCTGTGGATGGCATCCAAGATGGAAAGGCGCAAGTCCGGGACAAAACCAGGACTTGCGCCTTCTCCATTTTCTCTGCACTGGCTGTCTCCCTGCGAGATAGGTGTCGACGCCCTCATTCCGTGAGTCGTTATGCCAGCTCACATTCAATGGTTCCCTGGAATGACGAAGGCTCGCCGCCGCCAACCAGGCTCTCATAGGCCTAGACGGTTTGCGTTCTGAGACCTGCTTCGACGAGAGACCTGTATCTGCTTTGTGGTTGAGCCATCAGGTCCTGATGCGTTCCCTGTTCGACAAGGCAACCGTCTTCCAGGTAGTAGATGGTATCGGCATTCTGGATTGTGGAGAGTCGATGAGCGATGACCAGTGTCGTACGTCCCTTCATCAGCCGCTCGAGCGCCTCCTGGACCTGCTGTTCGTTCTCGGCGTCGAGGGCGGACGTGGCTTCGTCGAGCAGTAGCACGGGAGCATTCTGAAGTATGGCTCGAGCAATAGCGATGCGCTGCTTCTCGCCGCCGCTGAGGTTCCGCCCCGACTCCTCGAGCACGGTCTGGTACCCGTCTGGCAGCTGCATGATGAAGTCATGAGCGTTGGCAGCCCGTGCCGCTCTCTCGACCTCCTGTAGGCCGGGGTCTGGCATGCCGCCGACGATGTTGGCATAGACGGTGTCACTGAAGACGAAGGCGTTCTGTGGTACGTAGGCGAAGTGCCTGCGCCAGTCGACGAGCCTCTCATTGTAGATAGAGCTGCCCTCGATCGCAATCATTCCGCGCGTTGGTGCATAAAGACCCAGCAGAAGCTTGAACAGGGTGCTTTTTCCGCCGCCGGACGGCCCAACGAAGGCGACTGTCTGCCCCTTGTGCACTGAGAAGCTGATTCCTCGCACCGTGTCTTCGGCGTTGCTCGCGTACCCGAAGGCCAGATCGCCGACGTGCAGACTTGGATCCACCGGTGTCTGCGCTGGTACACCGGGCATGCCGACGAAGTCCGGCTCAGACGGTGCGTCGATCAGCTGAAGCACCCGGGTGCCTGCGGCTAGCTTGACCTGCAGGTCACCCAACAAGCCAGACAGTTGCGTAAAGAGCATCGTGACCTCGTTCGTCATCTGTGTGAGCGCTGCGAGTCTGGGCAGAAACGAATGGTCCAGAGTTGCACGGTACGCGCCATAGGCTATGAGGGCGATAAACACAATATCGCTCATGTTGTCAGTGGCTGCGCGAGCTGCTTCATATGATCCAAGCCGCAGGGCTTCGCGGCGCTGGGCAAGACTGTGTCCAAGGAATTTGCCGCTGATCCATTCGGACAACCCATACGAGCGTATGACAGAGTTTCCTCGCGCCATCTGCCCAATATCCCCCAGGAGTTCAGCTTTCTTCTCCTGCACGCCGGTAGCATGTCTCCTCAGCGGTCCAAGAATGGGCAGCGTCAGGAGCAGCATGAGGGACGAGACAGCGACGATCAGCAATCCGGTGCGCCAGTCGATGGCGAGGACGACGATGACCGATCCGACGCCGCCTACTGCCAGGTTGGAGAAGAGCTGCATCGTCTGTCTGTACATCTTGCCGACTTCAGCCACATCGTTGTTGATGCGCGAAAGGACATCTCCTGGGTTGAGACGCTCCAGGTCACTAACGGGCATGGCGTTTGCGGCAGCAAACGCAGCACTGCGCACATGGCGCTCGGTTCTGTCGGCTCCGACGACGAGGGCACGCCCGGCGAACAGGATCGCTATTGTCGCAAGAACGCCGACAGCGATGAACAGCAGGACTGACCTGGTCAGCAGGATGCGATCCTTTTTCATGAGGCTGTCGGCAAAGAGGGCAAGCGCAGCCGCAAAGAAGGCGTTCAACCCTAGGTTGATGAGCCCCAGACCTGCGATGCCAGAGGCGTATTGAGCCTTGGCGTCGCCCGTGTAGCTCAGCAGCCTGCGCAGAGTCTTCCAGCTACTCATGTGAACTCTCCTGCGACTGCTGCAGGTTCCAGAGAGTGGCATACTGGCCGGCGGCGGCCAGCAGTTCTTCATGTGTTCCATGTTCGACGACGCGCCCGGCGTCAAACACGACGATGACGTCGGAATCCCTGATAGTTGTCAATCGGTGTGCCACTGCAAGGATGGTCTTGTCCGGATACCCGTCCAGCATGTTCGCATAGACCTTGCGTTCCAGGTTGTTGTCCAGAGCTGATGTAGCCTCATCGAGGATCAGGATCGGGGCGTTTCTCACAAACGCTCGTGCCAAAGCGATACGCTGACGTTGTCCCCCTGAGATGCGGCCGCCTGCTTCGCCGACAGGCATGTCGATCCCATTCGGCAAGTCCTGGACAAACCCTGATTCGGCGGTGTCCAGTGCCTCTTGGATCTCTTGCGGGTGTGCGTCGAGGCGTCCTGCCTGAACGTTGGAAATGATGCTGTCGTCAAAGAGAAACGTGTCCTGATCGACAATGCTCATCGTTCTCCTGAGAGCGTTGAGCGACCAGGACCTTGTGGACATTCCTCCGACGATGACGTCGCCCGTATCCGGTTCATAGTCTCCGGCAATCAGCCGAAGTACTGTGGATTTTCCGGATCCGCTGCCACCTACGAAAGCTACCTTCTGACCTCTTCTGACTTGCAGGGAGACATCCTGGAGCTGTGCATTCTGTGTTCCAGGGTATGTAAACGTAACGTTCGCGAGTTCGATCAGGCAGTCTGTGTCCACGGTACCGAGGTCACCGCCCAGACGCTCGACTGGCAAATTAAGCAGGTCCAGCACGCGCTCCGCAGCCGCAGCCTCGGTTTTCATCTGTCCGAGAAGACGTGGCATTTCCTGCACAGGAAACGACAGGTAGTTGATCAGCTGTACGAATGCGATAAGCAGCCCGAATTCGAGACGACCGGTCAGTGCCATATATCCACCCACCGAGAAAACGACGACAAAAGGAGTCAGCGACAGTGCCGTACCAGCGGAATAGAGTTTCGCAACCTGACGACCGGTAGCGATCGAATGAGTCAACCACTGGTCAAGACTGCGTTCAAGTCGTTGTGAAAGTACACCTGTCATATTCAGTGCCCGGACGACTTCTGCTCCAGCCATCGCCTCCTGTGCCGTGACACTCGCTTGGCCCAGTGCTGCCTGGGACGCCGTACTCAGTGGGCCGAGCGGCTTGGTAAGGGCTGATGCCACGAACAGGAGGACAGGAGTGCCTGCGATCGACACAAGCGTGAGGAACCAGTTGTGCGTGAGCATGTAGGTTGCAGCCAGGACAGCAGTCAGCGTTTGAACGACAAGCTGCAGAGCGTCATTCTTGAGGAACTGTTCCATAAGGACCATGTCGCTGGACATTCTGGAGACGATCTCGCCCGAATGCCTGCTGTGCATCGCCGCAGCCGTGGCGTGCGTCAGACGAACTGCGATGCGCTGGCGCAGTCGCGCCTGCAGGCGCTCACTGAACTGACTGCTTAGAAGCTTGCGGGCGAAGACTGCTGAAACAGCAACGATGCCGGTCAGTATCCCCAGGCGGACGATCAGCCACGTCGTCTCAAACGGCGTCCCACGCATGATCGAAGACAATGCTCGCCCGAGAATATCTGCAAATGCGACGGTCGTGACAGAAACGGTGATGGCACACAGCGCAGCAGCTACAAACAGCCACATCAGTGCCCTGCTTTCCCGGAACAAGCGTTTCATCTGGCCATCATGCCCCTCAGCAGGATCATGCCGGTGTGTTCACCAGGAGACGCTGTATGCACCGGTGTCCAGGCGAGTGACCGTTGCGGCGCCTGCCAGCTGGCGCGCAGTGACCATGGCATTTGCCAAGCAGATGCCGAGGTCTGGGAAACGATCGGTGTCACCTTTGATGATGACTCGTGCGTCTGATGTGACTTCGAAGTTCCAGGCTTGGCGGTTCATGGCAGAAGGGGCAAGGCGGGCGGACTCCAGGACAGTACGCACCAGTGGTGACGAATGTTCGGGGATGCCATCCGTGACCAGCTGTTCCAGTGGCTTCCGCATGTACCCGCGTGACAGGGCTCCCACGAACGCTGATCGTGCCCCTCGCGCGCCGGGCCTGCCAAAAATGATCGAGCAGGGGCTGCCGGGCATGTGTGCCATGCCATACCAGCACGTCCCCCATCCATCCGCGAGGAGAGTGAGTACGAACTGCTCGCCTCGGTAGCCGTATTCCACCAGTTCCTCATCTGACGTACCGCACTCTGCGTACAGGAGGCCGCTGCTTCTCATGGGAGAACGGTCGGCGATCTGCCAGTCGAGATGAATGGTGCTATCGAGGGGGACTGCTCCAGCGACTGCCGCCATGATCTGAGTCTTGTCGGCGTCAGTCAACGTGTGCTGCTCGTAGTCGCGTGTCGAATGACGCGTGCGTATCAGGTCGATGTAGTTGAGTTTCTTCTGCACGGGCCGAACCTCCTACTTGAGTGACGGCATGCGAATGCCGTGGTCCCTGGCAAACTGGATGGCTTTCGGATACCCTGCATCAGCATGCCGTACGATGCCCATGCCCGGGTCATAGGTGAGAACACGCGACAGTCGTTTGGCCGCAGCATCAGTCCCGTCCGCGACGATGACCATGCCGGCATGGATGGAGTAGCCGATACCGACGCCGCCGCCATGATGTACGGAGACCCACGTTGCCCCTCCGATCGTGTTGAGGAGAGCGTTGAGGATGGGCCAGTCGGCGATGGCGTCGCTGCCATCCATCATCTTCTCGGTCTCACGGTTGGGTGAAGCGACCGAGCCGCAGTCGAGATGGTCGCGTCCGATGACGATAGGCGCCGAGATCCTGCCGGATTTCACGAGGTCGTTGATGATGAGACCAAACCGCTCACGCTCGCCGTACCCCAGCCAGCAGATACGGGCGGGCAGCCCCTGGAACTGGACTTGGTCATGCGCCATCTGGATCCATTTCACCAGGTGTTTGTCATAGGCGAACTCCTTGAGGATAACCTCGTCGGTTGTCCAGATGTCCTTCGGGTCCCCCGAGAGCGCTGCCCAGCGGAAGGGACCCTTACCTTCCTCAAACAGCGGACGGATGTACTTTGGGACGAAGCCGTCGAATTTGAAGGCGTCCTTGTACCCGTTTGCCAAGGCTTGGCCACGGATGTTGTTGCCATAGTCGAAGACGACGGCACCACGTTCCTGCAAGCCGACCATCGCCTTGCAGTGGATGGTGATGGCGTCCAGCGCGCGCCTCTCATACTCGGCGGGGTTGCTCATGCGCAGAGCGTATGCTTCCGTGAGCGGCATGCCGTTGGGTACGTAGCCGTTCAGCGTATCGTGGGCAGACGTCTGGTCGGTCACAACGTCAGGGATGATTCCACGGCGCAACAGTTCGGGGAAGACATCGGCCGCGTTGGCGACGAGCCCGATGGACAGTGGCCGCTTCTCGGTGACGGCTTTCTGGACCATCAGCAGCGCCTCGTCCAGGTCGGTTGTCATGGTATCAATATACTTCGTGTCGAGACGTTTCTGGATCCTCGCGGGATCACATTCGACGATCAATCCCACTCCCCCGTTCATGGTGATGGCCAGAGGTTGTGCGCCGCTCATGCCACCGCATCCACCCGTGAGGACGAACCGTCCGCTCAGGTCTTCCCAGCCGGCCAGCCGGGCGGCAGCGGCCAGCGTCTCATAGGTACCCTGCAGGATACCTTGGGCTCCGATGTAGATCCACGAGCCGGCGGTCATCTGACCGTACATGATGAGTCCCTTGTCTTCCAGCTTGTGAAATTCGTCCCAAGTGGCCCAGTGCGGGACCAGCATCGAATTGCTGATGATGACGCGTGGCGCGTCGATGTGCGTCTTCCAGACGGCGACAGGCTTGCCGGACTGTATAACCAGCGTATCGTCGGCGTCCATACTCTGCAGTGTCGCGATGATGTCGGCGTAGGCCTGCCAGTTGCGAGCTGCCTTGCCCTTGCCGCCGTAGACGATCAGGTCTTCGGGTCGCTCTGCGACCTCCGGATCCAGGTTGTTCATCAGCATGCGCATAGGAGCTTCCAGTTGCCAGTTCTTGCATGTCAGGGCCGTTCCGTGTGGCGCATGTATCGGTTCCATATTGTTCCTCCTGTCAGACTGCGTTGCTGCGAATCAGGGCTCGTACGGCGTTGATGTCTTCGATGAATATGCGGTCGCCATTCATGGGTGGCACGCATTTTCTGAGCTGTGCGAAGAGCTTGCTGGTCGCCAGGCCGAGCTTGTCTTCGCCGTCAAGGATGTTGACAGCCTGATAGGCTGCCAGCAGCTCGATGGCGACTACAGTTGCCACGTTGTCCGCAATGGAGCGGGCCTTGCGCGCAGAGATAGTGCCCATGCTCACGTGATCCTCCTGGTCGGCGGAAACCGGTATGCTGTCTACGGAAGCGGGGTGCGCCAGTACCTTGTTCTCGGAGACCAGGGCGGCCTGCGTATACTGGGCGATCATGAGGCCGGAGTTAAGGCCTGCGTCGCGCGTCAGGAATGCCGGCAGCCCTCGGTTGAGGGCGGGGTTCAGCAGCCGGTTGGTGCGCCGTTCGCTGATGCTTGCCAGTTCCGCTAGTGCAATGCCGAGGTAATCCATGGCCAGGGCCACGGGCTCGCCATGGAAGTTCCCGCCCGACAGGACGTCTCCGTCGGCAGGAAACAGGAGGGGATTGTCTGTGACCGCATTAAGCTCGTTGAGCAGCACATTTTCCACGAAGTCGACGGTATCGGAGACGGCGCCATGAACCTGCGGCATACAACGGATGCTGTAAGCGTCCTGGATATCGTCGCACGTGCCGATGAGCTTGCTGCCTGCAACGTAACCCAGAATGTCCCTGGCAACAGCGCCCTGCCCAGCGTGCCTGCGTAGATCGTGGATGCGTTCGTCGAAGGGTTCGAGACGAGCGCGGAGTGCTTCCATGGTCATGGCAGCTGCTAAGTTGGCTGCACGAAGGAGTGTGCGCGCATCCACAAAGACGAGAGCGGCTACGCCAGTCATGACGGCAGTGCCGTTGATGAGGGCCAATCCTTCCTTGGCTTCCAGGACGACCGGCTTGGCTCCGATGGCGTCGAGGATTGCCTGACCCTGGAGGATTTCGCCGTGCACTTTCGCCGTTCCCCTGCCGATGAGCACGAGCGCCAGCGAGGCAAGAGGAGCCAGATCACCAGATGCACCGAGAGACCCCTGTGAGGGGATCATGGGGTAGACATGCTTGTTGAGCAGCTCAAGCAGCAGTTGCTGTACCTCGAGGCGAACACCTGAGTGTCCGCTGGCTAGGGTATTGGCACGTACGAGCATTGTTGCCCGCGCCTCATCCTCGTTGAAACAGCGGCCGACACCGACGGCGTGTGACAGGATGAGGTTCTCCTGCAGCTTCCCCAGGTCATGGGGACTGATGTGTACATTGCACAGAGAACCAAACCCTGTGTTGATGCCATAGATGGGGGTTTCGTCCTGTACGATCTGCCGGACGAATGAAGCGGCGAAGTCAATTTGTTCGACAGCTTCTTTGCCGAGTTCGACGACAGCACCCTGGCGGGCGACACGGGCGACTTCGCTGGAGGTCAGGCTGGAACCGGTAAGACGGATGTTCATCTGTTCATCTCCTCGATAGCTGTTGTGAGTTCACTGAGTGAGTCAATGGCGAGGGTTTCTGCAGGCAACGACTTCTGGCGTCCAAAGAGAATGGCCTGGAGGCCGGCCGCGCGGGCTCCCTTGTAGTCCATGCTGTACGAGTCTCCCACATGGGCGATCTCCTCTGCCTTCAGTTTATTGGCGTCGATCAGCAGTTTCCAGATGCCCTTGTCGGGTTTCAGATACAGGACTTCGTCCGAGAAGATGAGATGCGTGAATGGCATGCGGATGTTCAGCATGTCCAGTACGTTCAGCAGAACCCGTCCCGGCGTTTTTCCCGTGTTGGAGGTTATGGAGAGAGGGTAGTGCCGGGCCAGGTCTGCGAGCAGCTGTGGGGCGTCAGGCTCGACAAGGGTAGGCATCAGCTGGAAGATCGCCGCCTCATATCGGGGCAGGACAGCATCGACCAGATCCCTGGAAGGGTATACGCCAGCCTGCGTCAGAACGAAACCGATCTGGTTGGAGGATGTCAGAGTCCAGTTGCGCATCTCACGGACGTCTCTGCGCAAGACGTCGATGTGACGAAGACTCTCGTAGAGTCCATCCTCAGAAACGACCACACCGTGCTCGCCAAGGACTTCACGAATAGCCCCCGCCCGGATGCGGTCGCGCAGGGCCTCATCCTGGTCACGGTCTAGAATAAGCGTCTTCCACAAGTCCAGGCTTATCGCACGTATCACGTCTTCTCCTCCATCTTCTACGTGCTCAGTATATGGCAAAGAGAGCGGGTTGTCACCCGTTAGCCCGCAACGATGTGTGAAAGCTTTCGTTGGATGGGCAAGCATGGCCGGGACCATTCATGCCTGCCCCAGGCTATTCGCTCAGGCTGGCTTTTCTTATGCGATGGCTACCTTAGGGGAATGACAGCGTTGACAGAGGCCAGGAACTCATATACTGGAGCCTGCCAAGGCACGAGACGACCGGCCCACACCACTGGACCGCTTGTCTGGCACGAGAAGTGCGGTCCGCCCTCAGAAGCGGATGCAACCGGTGGCCGAGTGGGAGTCCCCTGCGATTCACCGTAGGCGGCCGGACCAAAAACTCAATGACGTGGAGGAATTGGAGTGATCAGGACAGGATCTCGGAACCAGATTGGGAGTCATGCTGACCGGATGGCAGGTTGCAGGCCGGCAGGTGGAAGACGGATCGTATCACTTGTGCTTGTTGCCATCATAGGTTCGATGCTGGTTCCAGTCCCCGCCGGACGAGCTGGTAGTGTTGCCTCGGGTGCCTCGGTGCGTCAATTCTCGCTGGATATCCGTGCCGGTCAGTCCACGTTTGTCGTCACTGCAGACTCGAAGCGTATCACAGGCAGCTTCCCCAAGGGATTCGTCCCCATCAAGCTCGGAACCGGCCTTGCCTTCCCCATGCGTGCTCTCATCGAGGCTGCAGGAGGTGTGGTGCGATTCGAGCGATCACAGAACACCGCTTATTTCGCGCTGGGACCTGTTGCAGGAGCGTATGAGTTTGATTCAAAGGCGCTTGTCGACGACTCTTATCGCACATCAATCCGGAAGGAGCTAGTGTACATCTCTGGCAAAACCGGCGTCCTGTTCCTCACGGAGGATATCCTCAAGAACCTGGTGACAGCATCCGGTGGGACGATGACATCGTCGACAAGGGATGGGGTCACGTCGATCGTCTTTCAGATCCCGTCCGTCATGAGCGATGTCCTGGGCTATGAACATGACACCTTTCCTGTGAAGGCCGGGAAGATGAGACTCGTGACCCTGGCACCAAATCTTGCAGAGAATTGCTTCGCACTTGACCAAGGCAGCAACATCATTGCTACATCTGAGTACACCGACTTCCCGGAGCAGGCGAAGAAGATACCGACCATCGGTGCATTCAGCAACCCATCACTGGAGAAGCTGCTGGTCTTGTCCCCCGACCTCATCCTTGTGACGGACGGCACACCGCTTGCGGTCGTGGAGCGTCTCCGCAAGATGGGGCGGGAGGTCTACGCCGACGACCCGAAGTCTTTGTCTGCCATCGTCGATGCCATACGTTCGCTGTCAGTAGTTCTGGGGGTTCCGGACCGGGGGTTCGAGGTGGCGCTTTCGATGCACCGGTCCATTGCACGCGTAGCCGAGGCAGCGAAGAAGTTGACTCGCAAGTCGACCGTGTACGTCGAGATCTGGAACAGCCCGCTGATGAGTGCCGGGAAGGGGACATTTGTCTCGGACCTTATCTCAATCGCCGGTGGATCCAACATTGCTGATGAGACGAATACTCCATGGCCCGTGTTGTCCGAAGAGTTCATCATCAGCCGCAACCCAGACATCATCGTCGTGGCATCTGGCATGGGAGCCGGCGATGTCCTGGGGAGGACCGCGTTTGCCACGGTCAACGCTGTGAAGCAGGGGCACGTGTATGACATGGTGGGTGATTATATCTTCCGCCCATCCCCCCGTATCATCACGGGTCTCGAACTGATCGCCGACTATGTTCAGCGTGCTTCCCGTCCCTGACGCCGGGGTTCGACGACACGATGCCGCTGTGCTTGCGGGCACGGCCGCGGTCCTTCTGGTCGCTTCGGGCATCAGCGTGTTCTTTGGCAGTGCGAGTCTGACGCCTTCCGAAGTACTGCGTGGGCTGCGTCTCGTTATTGTGGGCGTGCCCATGGGAACACCAGAAGGCCAGATCGTGATGTTGAGACTTGTGCGTATCGGGTTGGGTGTCCTGGTGGGAGCATCACTGGGACTGTCGGGTTTCCTCCTGCAAACGGCCTTCCGGAATCCGCTTGCCGACAGCTACCTCCTGGGTGTCTCGGGAGGGGCGCAGTTGGCTGTCACGCTGGTCGCACTTCTCGGCCTTGCGGGGACGGTTGCCTCCGTTCCTGTCATGATCGCCGCCCCACTAACTGGAGGCCTCCTCGTTCTGGCGATGCTCCTCGTCATCAGCAGACGCATCGGTCACGACCTGCTGGCGTTTCTGCTATCGGGACTTGCTCTCTCCTACATGCTGAACGCCCTGTACTCCATCCTGGTCTCGACACGACCCGACATTCTGTCCAACACCATCTTCTGGTCCTGGATGGGACTCAACAGGGCGTCCGGAACGGGCATGGCAGTTGTGGCTGCAGGGCTGATCGTTGCTGTACCGGCCGTCATGAGCCTGATGCGCCCTCTCCGATCGTATCTCGTGGGCGACGACTTTGCGCAGAACCTGGGGGTCAACGTGAGAACAACCAGGATCTTGCTGCTGTTCATCAGCGTCGTCCTTGCCGCCACCGACGTTGCCGCCTCCGGAGTCGTGGGATTCGCTGGACTGTTCTCTCCACACCTGGCACGTCTGCTGACGCGTCGCACAGACCGCACGTTCGTCATTCTGACCATGCTGATGGGTGCGACCGTCGTGGTTGTCGGAGATCTGATAGCCCGTTCGGTGAGTGTGTCGGAGGTGCCGCTGAATACCGTGCTGTCACTCTTTGGGGCACCATATCTCATCTGGCTGTCGATCAAGTCGAGGAGGGTGATGTGAACCCCGCTGTCCTCGAGCTCAGCGACGTCGCGGTCGGGTATATTCGGGGGGAACCTGTTCTCAGGAACGTAACGATCAGCATTCGCCCGGGAGAGGCCGTTGCCCTGGTCGGCCGCAACGGGACAGGGAAGTCGACGCTCCTTCGGACGATGCGCGGGTTTCTGCCACCCTTCGGGGGTCAGGTCATACTGAAGGGTCACCCGTTGCAGTCCATCAGTCCGCAAACCCTGGCGGCGACCGTTGGGTTCCTGTCGCCTACGATACCCCAGGCGCACATCATGGTGGATGAGGTCATCGAGCTCAGCTCCCTCGGACGCCTCAAGTCCATGGAGCAGCTCGAGGCCTCGGACCACCCTGACGTGTTCTCAGAAGTCAGCGGTTTTGGTGCACGTTTTCTGGACGAGATGTCTTCAGGACAGCAGCGCAAGGTTATGCTCCTGGCGCTTGTCGCACAGTGGACGGATGTCCTGTTGATGGATGAGCCAGAATTGCATCTCGATCTCCCCAGTCTGCGCGAATTGCACGGCATGATATCCTGGGCTACGGCAAAGGGCAAGTCGGTCGTGCTGTCCACGCACAATCTGGAGACCATACGCATCCTGCCGGACCGGCTGTACGTTGTGGGTGATAGGACCGTGCGCGAGGCGCCGCGGACCGAGGAGACCGTACAGGCGCTGCTGGAAGGGAATGGGTACGCTCCCCGGTCCTAGAGCAAGACGGTTTCTGAGGAACAGCGATGCGCGCCTCGTTTCTGGTCAGAACTGATGTCGAAAGCGATTGCAGCGAGGCCGGAGACCACGTCCCGATGGTAGGTGTATTGACTCTTCCTGACGATTTGACGCGCGGGAAGTTTCCTCGTAAACTTCACCGTTGTCTCGAACGCTCAGTGCCCTGCTTTCTGCCGAGCACGGTTCTTGGCTGGTGGACCGTCGGTGCTGGTTCGGCTGGACGCCATGTCGTTCATACAGGAGGCTCGTGGTGAGGAAGCTGGTGGCAACAGGATGTGTCGTGATGCTTGTTGCGGTCGTGGCGACTGGTTGCCGTGCAGTCTCGACGCCTCAGGTGGACGCGAAGGTGTTCCTCGTCAAAACGTCATCGCAGGAGATCGAGCTTGTCGCGGTGCCACGACGTGTCTCTGCCGAGATTCCTCTTGCCGAAGCTGTTCTGCGAGAACTTCTCAAGGGCCCGACAGCCGCGGAGCGCCGGCAGGGGCTTGCGTCGCTGATTCCCAATGGGGCTGCACTCCGGTCCGTTTCTGTCACCGAGGCGGGCGTCGCGCGGGCTGATTTCAGCGAAGGATTGCAGCAGGGGATAGGTGGCTCCATGCGCGTCCTGGGCATTCGACAGCAGATCGAGGCAACACTCATGGCGATATCGGGCGTTACATCGGTCATACTGTCTATCGATGGCCAGACGGAGGGGATTCTGCAACCCTGAGAAGGATGCTCCTCTCGGATTCTGACCACCTTGACCGCTACTTGGACAGGGGGACGAACACCGAGGTAACTCTGGAGGAATGGAATGGAGAGAATAGTTTACCTTGACAATGCGGCAACCACGCCTGTAGACTCGGCTGTCCTTGAAGAGATGAAGCCGTTCTTCATCGAACAGTTTGCCAACCCCATGACCTATGTGCATTCGTCGGCGGGTGATGTGGCGCACACAGCGGTCGAGGAAGCCCGCGTGCGTGTCGCGTCTCTGATCGGCTCGAAGCCCGAGCAGGTCATTTTTACGAGTGGCGGGACGGAGTCGGACAACTGGGTGCTCAAGGGAACAGCGGAACGGGCTTCACGCGAGCGATTGCACAAGCCCGGACACCTGGTGACTGCGGAGTTCGAGCACCACGCCATCCTGCACAGTGCCCTCGCGCTGCAGCGCCAGGGATATGAGGTCACGTTCGTAAAGGTTGGACACAGTGGTATCGTGGACCCCGACGACGTGCGGCGTGCCATGCGTCCAGATACCGTGCTGGTGTCGATCATGCACGCAAACAATGAGATTGGAACGATACAGCCTATCGCCGACATTGCCCGCGTGGCTCATGAATACGGAGCCCTCATGCATACGGACGCCGTCCAGACGACTGCGCATATCCCTGTGGACGTGGACGCCCTGGGGGTCGACTTCCTGAGTGTCTCTGCTCACAAGTTCAACGGACCGAAAGGTGTGGGCATCCTGTTTGTTCGTGACCATGCTGCAGTGTACCCTTTCATCGACGGAGGCGGGCAGGAGTGGGGATTGCGTGGGTCGACCCACAACGTTCCTGGTATCGTCGGGCTCGGCAAGGCGGCGCAGCTTGGAGGGGAACGACTGCCGGGAGAGCTCAAACGCCTGACGATGCTGCGGAACATGCTGCTTGACAAGCTTTCGGTGCGCATCGACAGAATCGTCGTGAACGGTGACATGAAGCAGCGTGTGCCACAGAATCTCAATTTCCGCATCGAGGGTATCGACAACGAGCCACTGCTCCTTGCCATGAACGAGTCTGGCATCATTGCAGCGGGCGGTTCGGCGTGCAATGCCCAGGAAACGCTGGCATCGCATGTGTTGACGTCTATCGGTTGTGATCTCAAGGAGGCGAAGTCGTCGATTCGGCTCTCGCTTGGGTATGCAACGACGGAGAAGGACGTCGACTATGCTGCAGACGTCATTCCCAACCTCGTCAAGTTCCTGCGCTCGATGGCTTGAGGTGACATGGACAAGTACAGTCGTGCCACGATCCGTGAGTTCATGAGTCCAAGCAACATCGGGTACATGGACGACCCCTCAGGTACGGGGCATATCACCGACAACGCGGATGCCGTCGAACTGACTCTTTTCATCAAGGTTGATGGAGGTCGCATCACAGACGCGAAGTACAGGATAGCAGGGTGCACGGCTCTTATCGCAACGCTCTCTGTTCTCAGCAAGGAACTGCCGGGCAAAACTATTGGCGAGGCTCTGGCTATCGACATGTCGTATCTGTCTGACTTGCTCGAAGACCTGCCCGAATCGAAGTGGCGTTGTGCCGGCTATGCCGTTCAGGCGCTGCACCTGGCGATCGAGGACTACCGGAGTAAGACATCCTGAGTGATTTTCTGTGTGCGCAACTGCCCCGCCGACAAGGTGGGGTTTCTGCTTTCTGTCGTCTGAAGGGTGTAACACTCATGCTGTGGGTAAGAGTCCGATGAGGGGGAAATGATGAGGCAGAGGCTGAGCTTCTGGCAGAAGTTCTTCTACGGATTTGGCGACACGAGCAATACGGTCTCGTACACGATTACCTCACTTCTCTTTCTGTTCTTCCTGACCGACGTGGCGCATCTGAACCCCGCGCTGGCGGGTGTCGTCCTCCTGGCGGGCAAGTTCTGGGATGCTGTTACTGACCCGTTGACGGGCTATATTTCGGACCATCTCCGCACGCCCCTTGGCCGGCGCCGACCATTCTTCATCGGAGCTGCGCTCCCGTTTGCCCTAACGTTTGTTCTCATGTGGGTCGTGCCGCACCTGTCATCACAATGGGAGCTGTTTGTCTACTACGTGCTTGCCTACTCGCTGCACATCACGTTCTTCACCGCGTATGCGGTTCCCTACCAGGCGCTCGCCGCCGAGCTGACCGGAGACTACGACGAACGGACTGCCCTCAACTCGTTTCGCATGTTCTTCTCCATCGTTCTGGGACTCGTCGCGGCCGTCATTCCCCGCGCCATTGTGGAGAGGTTCGTTTCCGTTCCGCGGGGCTATGTCGTCATGGCATGGGTAGCCGCAGCCATCATCATCGTCCCGCCGCTCGTCGTGTTTGTCGCGACGCGGGAGCCGCCGATCGCCGCCGTGGCTCGTCGGGCGCGGGACAGTTTCATGGCCGAAGTTCGACAGGTTCTTGCCAACAAGCCCTACAGAGCTGCCCTGCTCATGTACCTCTTCACGTGGATGGGCGTGGATGTCGTGTCTGCAGTATTCCTCTACTACGCGACATATGTGGTGCACATGGAAGCGCAGAGCTCGCTCCTGTTTGCCATCCTCTTCGTTACGGCTGTCCTGTTTCTCCCGTTCTGGGTCTGGGCATCCAGGCGTCTGGGCAAGAAAACGGCGTACATCGCGGGTACGGCATTTGTGGTGTGCGTACTGGCGGTCATCGCCGCTGTGCCGATCCCCAGACCGTGGGTGATCTATACACTCCTCTTTCTTGCCGGCATCGGCATCAGCAGCTCGCACGTCCTGCCGAGCGCGATCATCCCCGACTGCATCGAACTCGACGAACTCGAGAGCGGGACGCGGCGTGAAGGCATGTACTACGGTTTCAGCACGTTTCTCCAGAAGCTGGCTTCAGCGGGCGCCATCGCGCTTGTCGGGGTGCTGCTCAGTGTGGGAGGATACGTCGCGGGAGCGATACAATCACCTCGTTCAATGTTGACGATTCGACTGCTCGTTGGAGTTTTCTCGGGGTTCATCTTCCTGGGAGGGATTGTGGCCATGTTGTTCTATCCCATCACACGCGAGCGGTACCAGGAGATCCAGCGGCAGCTGGCTGAGCGGAAAGCTGTTGCCCCTTCAGGAGGAACGGGCGCATGAAGGCGGCCGTGGAAGAAGTCACGACCAGGCGAGGGCTGCGGGAATTCGTCGAGTTTCCATATCGCCTGTACCGCGGGCACCATGCCTGGGTGCCGGTCCTCCGTTCAGAGATGATGGCGATCGTCACCGGGCACGCTGGTTTTGTGCTCAAGGACAGCCCACACGCCTTCTTTGTCACACGCGACAAGCAGGGCCGAGTCTCGGGCCGCATAGCGGTCCTGGTCGACACGAAGCTCAGCGCAGCCAAGGGCGTGCAATATGGCGCCTTCGCGCTGTTTGACGTGGTCGACGATTGGGAGCAGGCCAAAGCCTTGCTCGATGCCGGCACCGGCTGGCTGCGGAGTCAAGGCATGCGTGTCGTAAAAGGACCGGTCTCACCGACCAATGGCGATGACTACCACGGCATGCTGGCCGAGAACTTCGACGACCCTCCAATGATGTATACCAACTACAATCACGCTTACTACAACACGTTCATGCAGCGCTACGGTTTCACCGTGGATATTCACCTGGGGGCATGGCGCTTCGACGTGTGCACGGTGAACGATCACCGTGAGAAGCTGGTGCAGGAGGTCCAGGCGCGCTACCGCTACCATGTCGATAACGCAGATATGGGCAACCTGGAGGGGACCGCCCGCGACATCAAGCGCATCCTGGATGAGGCGATGCCTGTGGAGTGGGCTGACCTGACACCTCCATCCATTGAGGACGTGCGCATCATGGTGCGTGACATGAAAAAGTTTGTGCGGCCCGAGATGGTTGCAATCGCCAGGACTGATGAGGGGCGCCCGATCGGACTCGTTGCTGCGTCCCCGGACTACAACCAGGTGTTCCGGCGGATGAACGGACGGCTGTTTCCTGTTGGCTGGCTGGTATTCCTGCTGTATCGCAGCAGGATTGACGCTGGGCGTGCGCTGGTCATGTTCGTCGTTCCCGACTATCGCTCGAGGGGCGTGCCTGCAGCGATGTTCTCCAAGCTGTTCGCCTGGGGGCGTACGCATGGCTATCGCTTGGCCGAGGGGTCGCTCATCGGCGAGGAAAATGTGCGCAGCTGGCGCGAGATCGAGGGGGCAGGCGGCATCCGCTACAAGACCTGGTATCTCTACCGGATGGATCTGGACACCCAGGATTCATGATACCGTCACATGGAGAGATTGACGCGGAGTATTGCCGGGACACACTGATCGTATGACGAACACAGCGACGTACACCTGCATCTGTGAAACGCAGCATACCGAGGGGCGTCGCTAGTCGTATATCCATACACTGAACGTGCGAAGCCTCCCGGAGACGGGAGGCTTTTTGACTACTGGAGAGCTCACAGAGAAGGAGAACGAATGACGATAACGTTGGTACCCATAGACGCCTTGCGGCAACACGAGCAGATTCTGAACGAGAACCTGATGAGAGTCCAGCGCGATCTGGTGCAAGACGGCATGATCAAGGACCCTATCATTGTGGACCAGCGGACCATGGTTATCCTGGACGGTCATCACCGCTACAACGCTCTCAAGCGCATGGGGTACAAGTACGTGCCCGTCTATCTCGTCGACTACAGCAGTGATCATATTGCAGTCGCTGCCTGGAGAGCCGGCGAACATGTTACGAAGGCAGAGGTCATGCGAGCAGGCCTCACCGGGAACCTCATGCCTGCCAAGACCTCGCGCCACGTCGTTCCGAACATGCCCCCATGGTGTCAACGTACCTCTCGCGGTACTAAAGGAGAAATCACATGACAACAAATTCCGTCCTTGACCTTATCGGTAATACACCAGTTGTTGAGCTTCAACACTTCAGCACAAATCCTGAGGTTCGCATCCTGGCAAAGCTCGAGGGCAACAACCCCGGAGGATCCCTCAAGGATCGCCCTGTCCTCGCGATGTTCAGGGATGCCGAGGAACGAGGAGTGCTTAAGCCCGGCGCTCAGCTGCTGGAAGCTACCAGCGGGAACACCGGGATCGCCATGGCGATGATCGCGGCTCTGCATGGTTACAGGTTCCGTGCCGTTATGGCTGAGAGCGCGAGCATCGAACGGCGGAAGGTCATGAAGATGTTTGGCACGGATATCGTTCTCACCGACGCCGCCGGTGGCACGAATCTGGCCATCAGGACTGCACAGCAGATGCTTTCGGACGATCCGTCATGGATCAACCTCAACCAGTTCGAGAACAGCGCCAACCCACGTTCGCACGAGGAGACAACCGGCCCGGAGATAGTGCGGGACGTTCCTGACGTGACGCATGTGGTCGCCGGCATGGGTACGGGTGGCACGCTGACCGGATTGTCCGCCTTCATGCACAGGAAGGCACCGCAGGTGAAGGTTGTCGGGGTCGAACCTATTGCTGGCAGCAAGATCCAGGGCCTGCGCAACATGGCAGCCTATACACCCAGCATCTTCAGCTTCGACAACCTGGACATAACGCTGCGGATGACCGAAGATGCTCCCGCCTTCGGCATCGCTCGTGAGATCTTCCGCAAAGAAGGCATCAGTGTCGGCATCTCCTCTGGAGCAGCTCTGTGGGGAGCCATGGAACTGGCCCGCACGCTGGAACGCGGCGTGATTGTGACCATCTTCCCTGACCGTGGCGATCGCTATGCCAGCACGGCGCTTTTCGAGTAGGGTTTCCACCGCCATGCAGGGCGTGGTCGAGAAGGGCATCCGGGGCCAGAAACGTGTAATAGTGCCATGAGTTGAAGATAAGCGAAAAGGGCCCCCGACTGCTGCGGAGGCCCTTTTTCACTCTGGGGAGGAGGTTGGCATGAAGTCTGTTTCGCCACTTCTAGTACGTGAAAGGCGGGATGAACGTTCCGTCCGTTTTTCACAGTGTGTTCACTCGTGAGCCGCCCATATTGGCTATAAACCCGGTCAGGATGAGTCTACTGCTGATGATGGTCTTTGTCGTGACGCGCTTATGGAGGACCAGCATGCCAATGGTTGAGTGATTGCTTTCATTTTGCCGCATCGGTTTGTCTCGATGGACTTCCTTTTCCAGTTCGGCTCGTTACACTTAAATCTAGGGAACCACTGATTAATGCCTGCTGTTCGTGGATTACTCCACAGTAATGACTGTTTCCAGGTCACATGCGAACAAGTCACCAAGAAAGAGCTGCTGGAACTCCTTTTTCAAGCGCTTTCTTGAAGTCAGGGCATGG
>CAIQIK010000048.1 GCA_903871855.1 uncultured Caldisericota bacterium | reverse complement strand
GGAGACCCGTGTGCCGTTCACGGTGATATAGTCGAGTCCACTGCCTGCGTCTGTCGCCGTACCACGGAGCGTGGCCTGGGGAGAGGTGGTGGTTGTGCCGTCCGAAGGAGAAGTGATGGTGAGGGTGGGAGGTGTGGTGTCGGGACGGTTGAACGTGACCTTGACCGTCACCGTGCTGTTGTTGCCGGCGAGGTCAGAAGCCGTCAGGGTGATAGTGTTCAGGCCATCTGCAAGCGTGATGGTAGCAGCGAACGAACCGTCAGCAGCTACGTCTACCTTGGTCAAACCAACAAACAGCTGGGCAACGCCGACATTGTCAGTTACGGTGCCGGTGAGCCTCAGGGAAGCGGCGGAGACGACCGAGCTGTCAATGCCGGGGGCAACCGTTATTGTCGGAGGAACAGTATCAGGTGTCCGAGTCGCGGGAAAGACGACTGCTTCCGGGCCGTTCAGTCCGGGCAGGGGACCGATGCCAAGCTGACCTTCAGCATAGCCGCCCCATGCCCAGAGAGAACCGTCGGAAGCGAGAGCGAGAGAGTGTTCCCAGCCGGCGGCCACGGAGATCCAATCGGTGCGACCTCCAACTCGGACGGGTAAGAACTTGTCCATCACCGTGCCATCCCCCACTTGGCCACGCTGGCCCCACCCCCATGCCCAGAGGCTTCCGTCGCTTGCAATTGCCAGACTGTGCACGTTTCCAGAAGCGATAGTTTTCGAGTCGCTACGGGTTCCGATGCGGACTGGTGTAGAGCGATTCGTTGTCGTGCCGTCACCAAGCTGGCCGCTCCAGTTGCCTCCCCAAGCCCAGAGAGAACCGTCAGAGGTGAGTGCAAACGAGTCCCGCAGTCCAGCCGCGACCGTGTGCCAGTCGCTGAGGGTGCCAAGGCGTTGGGGAGTCAAATGGCCGCTGGCAGTGCCGTCCCCAAGCTGACCGTATTGATTGTCTCCCCAGGCCCAGAGAGAACCGTCGCGGACCAGGGCCACAGAATGGATTTCACCCGCGGCGATGGCGATCCAATCGGAACCAGTGCCAATGCGAACGGGAGAGGAACGGTCCGTCGTCGTGCCGTCGCCGAGCTGACCGTATTGATTGTCTCCCCAGGCCCAGAGAGAACCGTCGCGGGCCAGGGCCATCGAATGACGTCCGAAGGCCGCAATGGCGGTCCAGTCCGTACGGGAGCCCACGCGCACGGGCGCGGAATGGTCAATTGTCGTGCCGTCGCCAAGCTGGCCCTTTCTGTTGTACCCCCACTCCCAGAGGGAGCCATCGCGGGCAACAGCGAGGGAATGCCAGGCCCCAGCCTCGATAATAACCCAGTCGGTCCGTGTCCCAATCTGGACGGGGGTGAAATGGGCAGTAGTTGTTCCGTCGCCAAGCTGACCGTATTGATTGTCTCCCCATGCCCAGAGGGATCCGTCCCCGGCAAGAGCAAGCGAGTAAGCCTCACCGGCAGTGATGGCGGTCCAGTCGCTGCGGGTGCCCAGGCGAACAGGGGTGGAGCCTGTGGCCGTGCCATTTCCAAGTTGACCGCCCCCGTTGTATCCCCATGCCCAGATGCGGCCGTCGCTGGATGCACCAAAAGAATCGATATCACCGGCAGTGACGGCCGTCCAGTCAGAACGGGTACCGACACGAACGGGAGAGGAACGGTCTGTCGTCGTGCCATCGCCGAGCTGACCGTTGTCGTTGTTGCCCCACGCCCAGAGGGAACCGTCATACGCAATGGCAAGCGAGTGCGCATCACCGGCTGTCACAGCGGCCCAGTCCGAACGGGTACCGACACGAACCGGAGTGGAGCGGTCCGTCGTCGTGCCGTCCCCCAGCTGACCACTGTCGTTGTTGCCCCACGCCCAGAGAGAACCATCCAAAGCGATCGCCAACGAATGCCTGCATCCGCCGGTGACGCTCTTCCAGTCTGTGCGGGCGCCAACACGAATGGGCGAATTGCGCTGTGTAGTCGTACCGTCTCCAAGTTGACCGTACCAGTTGGCTCCCCAGCCCCAGAGGGAACCGTCAGACGCAATGGCAAGGGTGCACCAGCCGCCCGCTGAAACGGCTGTCCACTTCTTGTCGACCCCGACGCGAACTGGAGAGTTACGCTGCGCTGTCGTGCCATCGCCAAGCTGACCATTTCCGTTGGAACCCCACGCCCAGAGAGAACCATCAGAAGCAAGCGCAAGAGTGTGTTCCCAGCTGGCTGAGATGCTGACCCAATCGCTGCGGACGCCTATCTGCACGGGGGCGTCTCGAGTCTCTGTCGTGCCATCGCCGAGTTGCCCGTACCCATTCTGCCCCCAGGCCCAGAGTGTCCCATCCTGTTTCAGCAACAGTGTGTGGCATTTGCCTGCAGCGATCTTGAGGGCCAAGCCCCTCACGATGCTGTCCGCTCCGGCGCTCGCCCCGGTAGCCTGTTGCATTGGCACAACTACTATGCAACAACATAGCACGAGACACATTGACGTTCTCACGATGGTTTGGCTCCGATACGAGATCATACATGCCTCCTTCATTGCTTGAGTATCATGGGGTCTCTTCTTGGTGGGGCTGCCCACTGCCCCACCAAGCGTTTCCTCAGCATACTCATTCCTCCGTGGTACTGACCGCGCGCCACATACTCGCCCTAGCAATCTCATGGCTCATTCGGCTCCTCGCGCCACGCCTCTACCCGGGAGTCTCCTTGCGGGGGTCATGCCTGCATGCTGCACTTCTCTTGACTATCCGAGGTACGTTATCGTAATCGTCTGCGTCGCCCCGTCCCATTCGATTTGGGCACCAAGACTCTCCCCGACGAACCGGAGGGGAAGCATGGTCCTGCCGCCTATGATTTCTGGAACGACGTTCGAGTTCGCTGGGTCGATGCTCACAATACGTCCGTTTACGACTGCCGTGGCGCTCCCGATCTGGAGTCCAATTATGGTAGGATGCAGAACAATCGTAATTCCCTGCGATTGCGAAATCCAATCGACTGTTCCGCCCAGAGCTTCGACCACGGCCCGGATCGGGACAAGCGTACGGCCGTTCTTGATAATCGGCGTGCTCCCCTGAGCGTCAATGAGTCCCGGATGCCCATTGACCATGATGTCGGAGCTGCCTATCCGCAGCACGATCACCGTACCATTTTTCTCGAACACGGCTTCAATGGTATGACTCGCAGCAATAGCCGAGAACGCGTACGTCGACGCGGTGCCCACAGAGAGGCCATCTACCCTAACGTCCTTGATGTGATAGCCGACATTCGGGGCAATTGTGAACGCCAGTGAGCCGCCGGCTTGTTGCGGTACCGTTCCCGATGGAGAAATGGAGCCGCCAGCACCAGCCGAAGCGATGATGGTATAGCTGTCGAGGGCGAACGTCGCTGAGATAGCATGATTAGCGGCGACAGCCTGGAACGCGTATGATAAGACCGTCCCGACCGATTGCCCATCGACGAGAACATCTTGGACGTGATGCCCGGCAGATGGACCAATGGAGTACATCTGGTCTGCTCCACCATTAACGCTTGCAGCTCCTGAAGGCGATATTGTCCCCCCCTCTCCTGCCGTGGCCGTGATTGTGTACTGCACCGGTCCTGCAGCAGTGATCGCATACTTGTAGACACCGCACCCGTCAGTGCCAATGAAAACGGTATTCGCATCATCGCGCGCGATGGCTAGTGCAGTTACGGTGGACGGTCGCACCATGTCCAAAGCGTAGTCCCAGCCAATGTACTGCCACGTCTTCCCATCATCGTCAGATTTCATGATGCTTCTTCCCTGTGCAGCATAGATTGTGGGTAGCTTCGTGTCGAACACGACCATTCCGGCTTGCGCACTGGTCACCACGGCGAAACTCAACCCACCGTCTGTAGATCGTTCGAATCCAGTATCCGTAGAGGCATACACCTTCTGAGAGTCCTTGGGGTCTATGAACACTCTCTGGACGCTAATCTGGTCTGAGACAACTGCCTTGAAGGTTTGCCCGGCATCGAGTGATTTGGATAGGCCGCCTCCCTTCAGAGACCAGTTCCCCGAAGCGTCCTGCTCCGAATACGTCGTCAATCCAAGGTACACGATGTTCTGACTGGTCGGGTCAACCGTGACACAGCCCACATGGCCTACATCAGCCCCTGTACTCTGGATCTCCTGCCACGAACCCGCAAAACCGCTTTTGTACAAGTGATAGGTGGCGTCGCTGTAGTGGTAGACCAGCGCGTAGATCACCTTGCTGTGGAAGTCGACGTCAAGACATGCACTGTTACGAAGATAGGTGTTCTGAGGCAGGCTAAACGAGGAGTACGTCTTCCCTCCATCCCCAGTATAGTCGATAGACCATCCACTCCTGTCACAGACGAACTCCTGATAGTTGGATGGATTCACAAATACTCTGTCGATAGATGACGACGTCTGCCTGTTCGGCTGAGACCAGCTCCCGGAGGACAACCAATACATGCCGCCATTTGTGATCGTCGACACACTACTACCTGCGATGATGCCGACAATCCTCAGCCCCTCGATTCCCTTGTTGGACGCGTTCCACGTCACACCAGTATCTGTCGAATGAAGTACGCCGTCGTTGCTGTTGGTTGACACAAACAGACTGCCTGAGCATGCACTGTCGACAAGGAGAGAACTGATTGAGTCACCTGAGTACAGCCGACGCCAGGAGGCTCCCCGGTCATTCGACGCGTACAGCGTGCTTCCTCCCCGCACATAGATCGTCGCAGGGTTAGCGGGATCCAGCAACACACCATCCAAGTACTTCTCGGGACATGCTGGAAGCAGAGTGAACGAGTTCCCGCTGTCTGTGGACTTCCACAAGCCTCTCGATGAGTCGGCCAGGTATACGACTTGCGGGCTGGACTGGTCGAAAACGATGCCCTCAATGTATTCGTACCGCTGCACGTCAGTGAGCGGTAACCTATTCCAGCTTCCACCGGCATTCTGTGAGGAATAGAGAAACGGCAGGTAGTCTTTGGAGGAATACCCGCTGAGCAGGACCCTATCCTGATTGTTGGGATCCACCGCGACAGCATTCAGCCAGCTGTAGTCTGTGAAGACCGGCGTAACGGCAGCCCAAGTGGCGCCGAAGTCCGGCGACCTGCTCAGGTCTGTCCCACCCGAGATCGCATACGTGACGTTGCTCGCCGTCACAAGGATCGTGTTGACGTCGGACAGGCCGCAATTCACCCACGATGCTCCCGAGTCATGGGAGACATAGACGCCCCCCGCTGTTCCGGCCACGACTGTGCCCGCGCCGTGGCGGTCGACAACCAGCGAGCGTACCGCGAGGCTCTCCAGTCCGACACTCCGCTTGATCCACGTCGCGCCTTCGTCGTCGGAACGGTACACGCCGCCTCCATCGACCGCCGCGTACATGATGCGCGGACTCGTAGGGTCCTGGACAATCGACGTGCAGTCACCGCCACACAGGTTGTTGTTGAGGTCCTGGAAACTGCCACTCTGTTGCTGTTGGACTGCAAAAGCCGTGGGCACCGACCAGTCACTCCCGCCGGAAGCGTTAGTCACTCTGGCCCTCACGTAGTAGGTAGTGGCCGCAGAAAGCGCCGCCTTCGCGACGGTATACTCGGTGCCGGTTACCGTCTCATCCAGGACGATGCTCAAGAAGTCGACTCGATTCGATACCTGCAGGCGAATGGTGCTCGACGGCGACGTCCATTTGATCTTGACAAGACCGTTCTGAACACCTTGTCCATCCCGCGGAGACAGGACGACGGGGGCAATCGGCGAATTTGTACCTGTGATGTCAGCTGACTCTGCCTGCAAAACCTCCTTCGTGCTGAAGTCCTGTATCCATGCCGCAATGCCAAAGTCGCCCGGATTGGAACCGCTCCGCAACGAAAGAGGATAGCTGAAGTGCCGTGTCTGAAGCCCCGCAAGCTCGACCTTCTCGCCCATCTCGTCGAAGAGGTAGTCTCGAACGACGAACCGGTGTGTTTTCTCCTTGTTGGTACCTTCATAGGCCACAACCTTCTCGTAGAGAGCGACGACGAGCCGAAGATTCGTATAGTCCCTGCCCGTCAGCGACTTCACTTCAATGACAGCAGCTCCCTGGTTCGTCGTTGTTTGCACCTGAGCCGAGACGCCTATCTGGAAGAGAGGGGCGGTGCTGTTCATGCTGTTGATCTTCTGCATGTAGTCGGCGTAGTTGGCAGGATGATAGGAGTACATGCCATTGACGTGGAGCGACGGCACTCCATTCACGCCATAGAAAATGCACCGGGCGTTTGTTTCGTCGGTGTCGAGGTTGTCTTGCCAGACCTGGTCTCTCAGCAGTATGACGTGCTGCTGCCCCAAAGCGTCATACGCCTTGTCTGCGTTCGGCCCGTACGCGGCACATGGTCCGCACCACGTTGCCGTGAAAAGCTCCAGTAGTGTTTTTCTCGCCACCGACGCGGCAGACGCTGTACCGATTGCATGCAGCGGACTTGCAGCGCATACAACCACCATAAGTACTACCAGAATTCCCAGGATTCTCTTAGCCATCGCCGGCCCCCTTTGATATGACGTGCACGTTGATACCCTCACTCTCCAGCCCTTCTGAACCGACAAATAATGACACGTTTCCTTCGCCGCCCCCTCTTGCCTGAACCGACAGTTCGATGCACTTCTGTTCGCGCGCAGTCAGTGCGATGTCCATGCTCTTGAAACAGCAGGCATCACCACAGCAGAATTCGGCCATCCAGCCTCGCGGTAACTGTGGGGCCTGTAGGGTAGCCTTGACTACGATGCTCGTGGTCAAGGGATTGTACACATAGACTCTGCAGGTAGCCGTCTCATTCTTTCCCACAGTCAGTGTTATGCTCCTGTTGCTGTTCCGCATCAGATGCTGCTCGAATACGATTCCAATTTCTCTCGTCCGCTGGTTCCATGTCACGGTGGCGCCGAGATTCTCCGCGACAAACCGAAGCGGCAACATCGTCCTCCCGTTGACGATTTCGGGCACAACTTGGGGATTCGTCGGATCGACTGGTGTGGAGACACCGTTCACGCTGGTCGTTCCCTCCCCGATCCAAAGGTCTATCGCGATGTCTGCACGTGCTATGGAGACTTTCCTGTCTTCTTCCTGCCACGAAACCACTCCTCCCAATTCCTCGATGATGGCTCGTGCAGGTACAAGTGTCCTGCCGTTCCTGATGATCGGTTTCGTGTCTCTGCCTGGGTCAATTGCCTGTCGCACCCCGTCCACCATCATGGTTGGACTATCCACCCACAGCAGAATGGTCACGGTGGGGGCATGAACCTGTGGCTGGGCATTCTCACCGGATGTCAGCAGAGATGGTTGCAAAGCGACTTGTGCAGTACAAGGTGCAACTGCCAGCACGAATTGTACCAGTGCAAGGCCAATCGCGAACAGTCTTGCTGAAGTCTTCGTAGGGGGCACCTCCTCCCAGAAACAGGTTACGTAGCGGCGGACCCGTGTCAAGAATCACCTCATGTGCTACCCCGGCCCTCTCCGAACTCCGCGCGAGCGTCTCTGTTCTAGGGAACCACTGATTAATGCCTGCCTTTAGTGGATTACTCCACAGTGACAGCAGTTTTCAGGTCACATGCGAACAAGTCACGAAGAAAGGACTGCTGGAACCCTCTGTTTCAATGACTTTCTTTCCACGAGGGCATGGTATCCCCTCCGCTCCCATCATGATCCCTGCTGAAGAACAACCTGTCTGGAGTAGAGCACAAGATTTGCGGAGGCAAACAGCATATACAACAGACTGTGGTTCTTGGCAAGGCCACGGTACCGTACCTTGTGAAACCCGAAGAGATTCTTGACAATATGGAACGGATGCTCGACCTTGGCACGTATGGACGCTTTCTCATGTTCAGCTTGCACCACAGCATCCTTCTCAGGACCATCCTTCATCCTGGCAATGGTACTGTGGCGCAGAGCAATCTTCCACTCTACCTGTTCATGTCCGTTCTTGATTTCAGGCCGTTCACCGACGCCGGTATAGCCTGCGTCGGCATAGACGACTGTTTCTTCTCCATGGAGCAGTTGTGAGGTACAGGTAATGTCATGTTCGTTAGCTGCTGTAGCTTCTACTGTATGAACCATGCCGCTCTTCCTGTCCACCCCGATATGGGCCTTCATCCCGAAATACCATTGGTTCCCTTTCTTCGTCTGATGCATTTCGGGGTCACGCTGGTTCTCGTTGTTCTTGGTGGAACTGGGAGCTGCGATGATGGTGGCGTCAACAATGGTTCCTTCTTTCATGAGACAGTCTTTTCGTGACAGCGTCTCGTTGAGTTGATGGAACATCCTGCTGGTCAGGTCATGCTGCTCCAACAGATGGCGGAATTTGAGGAGGGTAGTGGCGTCTTCCGCTATGGCGTCAAGTCATCATTTATTCTGACGACCACGGCTTCTCCGTCTGCTGGGGGTACAATCACCAGATCTCCTGATGTAACCTCGTACGCCTCAGGCACGGTCGTTACTCTTACGGCCGTCCCTGCGGCTAGCTACACCTTCACCGGTTGGTACGGTGATCTCTCCGGTAGCACCAAGCCCGCGACGGTCAGGATGAATGGGGCCAAGACGGTTGCGGCGAGCTTCAGCGCCCCACCTACAGTGACACCTTCCGCCGGGACTGGTGGCACCATCACTCCGCACACCCCGTAGACCGTGGCCCAGGGCGGGAGCAAAACCTTCACTGTCACTCCGGGCGCGGGCTACTACGTCATGGACGTCACGGTGGACGGTGTCTTCGTAGGGGCTGTGAGGACCTATACCTTCACGAATGTCACCTCAAACCATGCAATTCGGAGAACATTCGGCGAAGAGACGAAGCTAACTCCATTGAAAACCTTTCAGTACAGGGGTATGGTGTTTCTGTCATCACCATGAACGACTTCAAGGGGAGATAAGAGATATGAGAAGACTTCTGTCTGTTTTTGTTGCTGTCTGTCTGGTCCTGTCGTTCTTCAGTCTGGTACCTTCGGCAAAGGCTGACACTTCCGGAGATTATACATATAGCATTGCTGGCGGTAGCGCCACGATCACCAAATACACTGGTTCGGGGGGTGCCGTTGTCATCCCGAGTACGCTGGGCGGGTACGCAGTGACCACTATTGGCGACAGTGCATTCAAGAACACAGCGTCCCTGATCAGTGTGACCATCGGCAACAGCGTGACCACTATTGGCGGCTATGCGTTCTTCGGTTGTTCTTATCTGACCAGCGTGACTATCCCGAACAGCGTAACCAGTATTGGCGATTTTGCGTTCTATGGTTGTGACAGACTGACCAGCGTGACCATTGGAAGCGGCGTGACCAGCATTGGCATAGAGGCGTTCCAGAGTTGTGCGTCACTGACCAGCCTGACCATCCCAAACAGCGTGACCAGTATTGGCGATTTTGCGTTCTGTGGTTGTACCGCACTCAGCAGCGTGACCATTGGAAGCGGCGTGACCAGCATTGGCAGTGCTGCGTTCGCGGGTTGTACGGGACTGACAAGCTTCACCGTGGATCTTGGCAATCCGGCGTATTCTTCAAGTACAGACGGGGTCTTGTTCAACAAGACAGCAACATTGCTTGTTCAGTATCCTGGTGGCAAACAGGGATCCTATGCAGTTCCCGATAGCGTAACCAGGATTTCCTCTCTTGCGTTCAATGGTTGTACCGCACTCGATAGTTTCCATATAGTTGGTGTAAATTCAAGACAGTAAAAGAGCCAAGGGCTCGCTTTCGGTATAATGGGTTTGTGACCAACCAAAAACTGAAAGGGGAACCGATGGCTCACGTACATCTTACACTGGAAGATGATGTTGTGAAAGAGTT
>CAIQIK010000047.1 GCA_903871855.1 uncultured Caldisericota bacterium | reverse complement strand
GCTATCGATAACCTTGGGATTCTCGGTCGCCTCACCAATACCGCGGTTGATGGTGATTTTCGCGATGTGCGGGATACGCATCACATTGGTGTAACCGAAACGCTTCTGAAGGCTCTTACGGACTTCATCCTCGTACTTCATCCTGTAGGCATCGGAGAAGCTGGTGAGTTCACGCTTGGCCACAACCTTGGTCTTGGCCGGAGCCTTCTCCTTCTTGGCAGGGACTGCTGGTGCTGCTACTTTCTTCGTTGTTTCCTTGGCTGCCATGGCGCCTCCTTACACCTTATCGATCGTCTCGTTGCAGACTCTGCACGAGCGAAGGGACTTGTCGCCCTCGACAAGGCGATGCGCAACCCTGGTCGGCTGATGGCAGCTTGGGCAGATAAGCATGACTTTACTGGCAAGAATCGGGGCTTCACGCTTGGAGATCTTGCCCTGCGGCATCGCCTGCGTGGGGCGAAGGCTCTTGGAAACCATATTGATCCCTTCAACAAGAACCTTCCCGACAGTCGGGATCGTCTTCATGACCTTGCCCTTGTTGCCCTTGTCCTTGCCTGAGACAACGACGACTGTATCGCCTTTCCTGATGTTCAAGAACTTTACAGTACCCTTCATGGTCAACTCCTACACAACTTCCGGTGCGAGCGAGGTAATCTTCAGATAACCCTTGTCACGCAGCTCCCGGCAGACTGGTCCAAAAATCCGCGTCCCCTTCGGGTTGCCATCGTCGTCGATAAGAACGGCAGCATTCTGGTCGAAACGCACCAGGCTGCCGTCAGCCCGACGAACTTCCCTCTTTGTCCTGACGATAACGCACTTGACGACCGCACCCTTGATGACTGCTGCATTTGGAGCGGCCTTCTTCACGGTAACGACGCACTTGTCGCCGACGTGTCCGACCTGATGCTTGTTGTTTGTGAGGACCGTGATGATCCTGACTTCTTTCGCACCAGAGTTGTCGGCAACGATCATGTGACTGTAAGGTCTAAGCATTCCGCACCCCCTCGACAGCCGTTCCCGCCTTCGTCACGACCTCTATGAGCCTCCAACGCTTGGAGCTGGAAATCGGGTGGGTAAATCTGACCACGACCGTATCGCCAACAGAGGAGATGCGCCGGCTGTCGTCGGCATACAGCTTGGTGGTTCGCACCGTGATGCGGCCGAAGCTGCCTCGAACCATGCGTTTGACACCGACAACGACGCGCCCGTCCTGTGCCTTGAGCACTATTCCTTTCTCCACAATCTCTGCACCCATTACTTGACCTCCTGCTTCTTCGACGCGAGACCCATCGTGCGCTCGTGCTCGACCGTCAGGATCTTGGCTATATCATGGCGGACTTCCTTCACGCGGGCCGTGTTCTTGAGCTGACGCGTCGCAAGCTGAAATCTCAAGTTGAACAGTTCTCGACGAAGGTTCTCCATGCTCACTTTGAGTTCAGCGTCCGACATATCTCTTACTTTGTTGATCCTCATTAGCTCCCCCTTGACAAGAAGCGTGTCCTGACGGGCAACTTGAAAGAAGCCAGTCTGGTAACGCGGCGAGCCTCGTCTTCGGTGATACCGGACATTTCAAAGAGGATTCTCCCAGGCTTGACGACGGCAGCCCAATGATCGACATCTCCCTTGCCTGAACCCATACGGGTTTCTGCCGGTTTCTTCGTAATGGGCTTATCAGGGAAGATGCGAATCCACATCTTTCCCCTCTTGTGAACGGCCGACACCAGAGACAGACGAGCTGCCTCGATCTGACGGTCCGTCACCAG
>CAIQIK010000046.1 GCA_903871855.1 uncultured Caldisericota bacterium | reverse complement strand
TCTTTGCTTTGCTCGCCTTTACGTACGTTTGTGCCTTCACCATCGTGAGCTTCTTGCGTTCCCGCATCGTGAGCTCCATTCCTGCTGCTCCTTTCTCATTCCAAGGACCAGCAGTATTCTCTCATCGTTCAGGTACATTCTCGTACGATGGAGGAGGTACTCATACGCCGAGGAAGGAGATACCATTGAGAGCTGTATGGGTGAGAGGAATGGGTAGACCGGAGGTACTTTGAAGCAATGAGTAATCCTCATGAGCTTGTATGAGAGATGGATCGCCCTTCCAAAGTTTGGGTAGTATCAGAAGCGGAGAACTATCCTCCGGCTTGGGTTGTAGACGAAATGAAACGTGTATGGAAGGGCAACCCATTGCAAACTCTCCTCGTACGGGGAGGTTTCGTATGACAGAGTATATCGGCATTGATGTTTCCAAGCAATCGTTGGAGCTCTGGGATGGAACACACGAGGAGGAAGTTCCAAACGAGAAAGGGTTGAAGCCTCTGAAGAAGCTTCTCAAGAAGAGGTACGGGACCAATTGGAACGAGGCAGTACGGTTCATCTATGAACCTACAGGACCGTATTCCAATTATCTGCGTGCGTTTGCGGCAAAACATGAGGTCCGGGTTTATGAAGTGAATCCAAAGAAAAGTGCGAACTTCGCAAAGGTAGTGGGGAACAGATCGAAGACCGATGCCGTTGATGCGAAGATGCTCTGCACTTTCTCTACCCTGCTCACGGAAAAAGACTTTTGCATTCCTAAGATGGATGAGATCGCAGAACAGCTCGGAGCAGAGCTCGGGAGTTATGAGATGATCCAGAAGACAAGGACGATGCTCTCTAACCATGTGCAGTCCCTGGAATACAAAAGTGAGGTGACGAAGAAGCTCAAGAAATCTCTGGAGAAAGAGCTCAAGCATCTTGGTGCGATGGAGGACCAGCTCGAGAAAGAGATGGAAACGTATGCAGAGGATCATGAGGAAACACGGGAAGACCTTGGTACCCTTCTTTCCATGAACGGGATCGGGGTCATCTCTGCTATCAATCTTCTGTATCTCTTCCGGAAGTATCCTGGCGCCAACAGAAATGAGATTACCGCACTCGCAGGACTGGACCCGGTACGAAGACAATCAGGGTCTTCGCTGAATGGCGGAAGGAAAATCAGCAGGGCAGGAGACCCAATGCTCAGGAAGGTTCTGTATCTGGCTTGCATGAACTGTATCCAACACAACGAGTGCATACGAATGTTCTACAAGCATCTTATCACCGACAACCACAAGAAACCCAAAGTCGCTTTGGTTGCTTGCATGAGAAAACTTCTTCTCATCGCTCATCATCTCTACGTGACGAAATCGGAGTACCGGCCTCCGGAACATGATACTAATCCATATTTGTCCTCTTGACGCGGATCGTAGTATCTCTCATGAGTTTACGGAGACATTTCACGTACATTATTGATGAGTCGATGCTTTATTGCATTGTACGTGACGGTCGCGTATAATTGGATGATTTCTACCTCTGGAGGTACATATGGACAGGACACAGGCGAAGCTGCTGCGGGCGCTGATGAGACAGCCCCTCAGTTTCTGGCAACTGGTGGGGAAGCAGGACGACGCCATCCGCGGCTACATCGACGCACTCAAGACGCTCAAGAGCAAGGGATACGTTGATGCAAAGGGCGACCTCATCGCCGTGACCAGAGACGGCAAGGAGTACGCCCGTACGAATGGCCTCGAGAAGGAAGAGCCCATGATGTGCCCGACCTGCAACGCCACCGGCGTCAAGCCGCGCGGCTGGCTCAAGGACATCATGCCGGAGTATGAGGCACTGGCGAAGGGGCGCCCGGAGGTCACCGCAGAGTTCGACCAGGGCGTCGTACCACTGGAGAAGAACCTCGACCGCATCGCCTATATCTACGAGCGCGGCGACCTCGAGAACAAGAACATCTTCATCCTCGGCGACGACGACATTCTCAGCGTCGGCCTTGCCCTGACCGGCAAGTGCAGGCGCATCACCGTCGTGGAGATCGACAAGCGCGTCAACAAGTTCATCCGCAAGGTCATCAAGGAGAAGGGCTGGACCAACGTCGAGGTTTATGACTATGATGCCCGCGATCCCGTCCCCGAGGAACTGAGGGGCAAGTTCGACGTCTTCATCACTGACCCGGTCGAAACGGTCGAAGGTATGAAGCTTTTCTACTCGCGCTGTTGTGAGGCTCTCAGAGGCAAGAGCTGCGCGGGTTACTTCGGCATCTCGCACTTTGAGTCGGGTCTGGCCAAGTGGATGGGTGTCGAGAAGGACCTCCTCCGCATGAACCTGGTCATCACGGACATCCTCCGTGACTTCAACAACTATCTTCTGACCGGTGAGCGCATCGTCGAGAAAGGGTTTCGTATCGTCACCGAGTCTCCCTTTGCCCTCAAGGCACCCAACTTTGCCTGGTACCGGTCGACCTTCTTCCGTGTCGAGGCGGTCAAGAAGCCGCGTCCCCTCATTACCGAGCGTGTGGAATGGGCGCGCGAGCTCTATTTCGACGAGGACACGTTTGTAGCTCTGCCCTGACGGCAGACTGAACAGGCGTGACCCGGAAGAAGGGCGAGGTCACCGAGATCACCGCTGGAGGCATCGTTTTCAACGGTGAGAAGGTGCTCGTTCTCAGAAACCTGAAGGGAGTGTGGGTCTTCCCAAAGGGGCATGTCGAACTCGGAGAAAGTCACGAGCAGGCGGCCCTCCGGGAGGTCCTCGAGGAGTCTGGACTGCACGCCCTCATCGTGGGAAAGGCAGGCTTGTCGTCGTTTCATTTCTACTCCTATATGGACAAAGCGGTTCATCGGAAGATCGTATACTGGTTTGAGATGGAGACTACGGATACACAGGTGACCGTCAACCGCGAGCTCAGAGGGGGAGGTTTTTTCGGGGCAGCGGAAGCCGTGCGCATGCTTAGCTTTCCCAATGATGTCGCGAACCTGAAGACTGTTCTCGAACGGCGCCAAAGCGATGTACGCAACAGTAGCGAGTGTTAGTGTCGTCGGCTTGACGGCCCATCCCGTGCAGGTCGAGGTCGACATTACCGACGGCCTGCCCATGTTCACCATCGTCGGCCTCCCGGACGCAACCGTTCAGGAGGCTCGCGAGCGCGTCAAGAGTGCCGTCCGGAATGCCGGTTTCCACTTTCCTGCTCACCGCATCACCGTAAACCTCGCTCCGGCCGATCTTCGCAAGGAAGGCGCGTTTTTCGACCTCCCCGTCGCTGTGGGCATCCTCAAGGCGTCCGGCCAGCTCGATGCTCCGCTCGAAGACTATGTCTTCCTCGGTGAACTCTCGCTCGAAGGAACGTTGCGGCCTATCCATGGGGTCCTGCCTGCTGTTGCCGGTCTTGCTGCTGCCGATGGGACGCACACCTATGTCGTGCCACGCCAAAACGTAGGTGAGCTTGCCCTCCTCGAGGGAACGCGCCTGCTGCCCACTGTCAGCCTCAGCGAAGTGGTGCTGGCCATTGTCGAGGGACCCATGATCCAAGTCGTTCCGGCCTACGATCCGCCCTCGGGGGCGGCCGATTCACCGCTGGATTTTGCGGACATCAAGGGTCAGGCGACGGCCAAGAGGGCCATGGAGATTGCCGCTGCCGGTGGACACAACATCCTGTTGACCGGTTCGCCCGGGTCGGGCAAGACGATGCTTGCGGAACGGCTGCCGGGTATCATGCCACCGATGATGCGCGAGGAGGTTCTGGAGGTCACCACTGTCTACAGTGCCGCCGACCTGCTGATGGATGGACAGTCCATGGTAGAACAGCGCCCGTTCCGCCACCCTCACCACACGGCTTCCAGCATTGCTGTCATCGGCGGAGGAGCCACGGCGCGCCCGGGTGAGATCTCGCTCGCCGACCGGGGTGTCCTGTTCATGGACGAACTGCCCGAGTTCCACCGGGATGTCCTGGAGGTCCTGCGTCAGCCCCTCGAGAGTGGTACGGTCACCATTTCACGCGTACGTCAGACGTTGACGTACCCCGCCCACTTTCTGCTCGTCGCAGCGATGAACCCATGTCCGTGCGGCTGGTACGGAGATACCACTCACCCCTGCACCTGTTCAGCCTCTGATGTCAGACGGTATCGCAGTCGGATCAGCGGTCCCCTCCTGGACCGCTTCGATATGGTCCTCTCCGTTCCGCGTCTGCAGGCGTCGGAGCTGAGTGAGTTGCGGGCAGGCGAGACGTCAGCTGCAATCCGTGAGCGTGTCACGATTGCCCGGGAGCGTGCGAGAATTGTCCTCGCAGAGCGCGGCCTTCGTGCCAACGCCGATCTTTCCGGTCCACAGGTGCGCAAGCTCGTCACGCTGGACCGTGATGCGCAGGCGTTCCTTACCATGGCCGTCACGCGGTTCAGCCTCAGCGGACGTGGGTATGACAAGGTCCTCAGGGTGGCCCGCACGATTGCCGACCTGGATGGAGCACAGCAGGTCCGCGCGGAACACATCAGCGAGGCGCTGCAGTACAGGTCCGCGGGAGCGGCTTGGGACGCCTGAACCCGGGAACCTGAAAGCAGTACTGCTCGTCTCAAAGGTACAGGCCCCGCCGGAAGGTCCCGAGCAGGGCCTGGTTGCTGAACCGGCATCCTCCGCTATACTCGCGGGAAGGGGTGGCAGGGCTGAAGAGGTGGCGATGAACAGCAGGAAGTTGCGGTGGTTTGTGATTGTGCTCCTCGTATACTGCTGTGCTGAAGTGGCTCTGCTTTCTGTACCTTCTGCTCAGGCGGTCGATACGACGTCATGGTTCCGCCTGCTGACCGTAGACACCAATCTTGCCATCTCGCTGAACGGCTCGAAGCTGTCCACCAAGGCGGAGCGCATCGGTGACACCATCCTGGTTCCCCTCAGTATCCTGCATCAGGCATGGGGTGCCATCTACGCGGTCTCCCCCGCTGGCTCCGCTCTGACGATCGGATCGCGGCACGCCGTCTGGAAGGGGATGTCGGCCACGTACCATCTCGACCTCCTCGACTTTCCCTGGGGCGTTGCGCCGGTCCTGTCGGGAGGTCAGCTGTACATTCCACTGCGGGAGCTGATGGAACCGATGGGAGCCTTTGTGGGGAAGCAGGCCTCGACTGGGGACATGATTGTCGCCTACTCGACGAAGTGGCAGAAGGAACCATGGCTTCGCCAGGGCCAGCTGACTCAGCTCGAGACGGTCGATCTGACTCACACCAACGTGAAACGTGTCGCGACGACCCGCAAGGTCGTGGCATTCACCTTTGATGACAACTGGGATGCCGTGGCGGCAGTTCGCATCGCCGAACTGTTCGACACGTACAATGGCCACTGTACCTTCTTCGTCATCGGCACGAATGTCCGCATGCATCCCGATGCCATACGAACGATGGTGCGGCTTGGAGACGACATCGGCAACCACACCCTGAGTCATCCGGCCGCAACGAACATCACCGATGCCACGCTCATCAAGCAGATCCAGGCATGTGAACAGGTTCTGAACGGTATGGGGTTGACCACTCGGCCGTACTTCCGCTTTCCCTATTTCGCCGAAGATAGTCATTTTATGCGCATCGTGACCGACCAGGGATACTTGACCATTGGTGCGATGTGGACCATCGAGGATACAGGGCCTGAGCGGTCGGCTGCGCTCAGTGTCGCGACGGTCCGGCGGTTCATCAGCCCAGGCGTCATTTTCGTGGGTCACGCCAACAGCATGGCGACGTTTGATGCCATGAAGGTGATTCTTCCGGAGCTGGCGCGTCAGGGCTACAGCTTTGTCTCGATCAGTGAGCTTCTCCGCGGGCACTGACCGCCGTCAGCAGGGCGAGCAGGGCAACGAGGGCGAGTGCAAGAGCGCGTACGAAGCGTTTTATTGCAGCTGTTTTGCCAGCTGAGCAAGGAAGTCGGCCGTCGCCTGGACGACCAGGCGCCACTGTTCGGCGGCATCGATGGTAGCTGCGTGGTCACCCATCTGTGCTCCGTATGAGCCGAACTGTGCATGATTGCCGCCCTCGACGGATTGGTACGTTGTCGTTGGGGGCAAGAGCAACCGCGCTGCCATGACCTTGGCGGGAGTCGCCAATCCGTCTCTGGATGCGCTGACCGACAGGACGGGGATAGCAGACTGAGACAGGTCGTCGCTCCTCGCTGGGAAGGATGCCCACAAGACGAGTCCCTTGATCTCCTTGGTGTGCAGCCGGGCGAAGTGTGCTGCCATGGAGCCGCCCATTGAATGGCCTCCGATTACCCATGCACGAATCCCCTGGTAGGTGTCGACGATGTCCTGCGCTCGTTCTGGAGAGAGAATAGCAAGATTGAACACCATTGGCGTGATGACGACGACAGTACCGCGTGCGGCGATGCCGCGAGCAAGCGGGGCATAGGCACGCGGGTCAACGCGCGCTTCCGGGTACAAAATAAAGCCGATCCCGTTCGGTGCCCCGATCGGCTCGAACAGCAGACGGCCGGACGCATCGAGGGAGACCTTGACGTCATCGGTGCTCTTCATGGCAGCATAGGCCTCGGCTGATGGTTTTGCAGGCGTGTTCGCCCAAGCGACAAATCCGCCCACGGCCACACCCGTGACGAGCAACAGTGTCACCAGGATGCGCTTGAGTGTCTGCATGCCAGGGTCCCTATGCCATCTCGTCCAGCAGAGCATTATACGGTGCCATGTCGGTCGTCCAGCTCTGCCACAGTGCCGGCTTGTCATGCAGCGCGGGGTGCAGATCGCTGTAGGTGGACCGCTCATGGACATACAGGACGCCGATCGGGATGTGATCCCCCCATTCCAGGGCTTTGGCAAAGGCGGCCTGGCGATCCGTTGGATCGTAGTCATCAGGAAGCTTCTGAACGCGTTGCTTGTACCAGCCAAACGTGTTGACCTTGTTGAAGGTTACACACTGCTGTAGTACGTCGACGAGGGCGAACCCGTGGTGTCGTATGGCGGCGCGCATGGTGGCGACCATATGTTCGGGGTCTCCCACGAACGTCCGTGCAACAAAGGAGCAATCCAATGCCACCGCAGTGGCCAGTGGACTGAGGGGCTCCAGCATGACGCCTAACGTCTGGGCGACGGTTGTCGTGCCCATGGAGGTCGTCGGCGACGCCTGCCCCTTAGTGAGACCGTAGACCTGGTTGTCGTGGACGATCATTGTGAGGTCGACGTTGCGCCTCATCGCAGCCAGCAGGTGGTTGCCTCCCTCGCCATAAGTACAACCATCGCCCGAGTGGACCACGACGGTCAGGTCGCCGTTTGCGATCTTCGCGGCCTGGGCGGCAGGCAAGGCCCGCCCATGCAGGCCATTGAGGACGTTGACACCTTTGAGGTAGTGGGGCAGTTTGGCCGCCTGGCCGATGCCGGAGACGTACAGGAAGCGGTTGCGTGGGATGTCACTCGTCTCGAGGAGGCGATTTACCGCATCCAGCAGAGCAAAGTTGCCGCAACCTGGGCACCACGCGATGTCCATACCATTCTTCCACATATCAGATCACCTCCAGGCCATGCAGCTTGCTCTCGACGTATGTGGCGCTCAGGGGTCGCCCGTCGTATCGCAGGATGGATCGCTCGATGCGCTTTCCTGTCTCACGTGCAATCAGCTGTGCGAACTGGGCGGTCGCATTGCCTTCGACAGCGACGACCAGCCGGGCGTGTTCCATCTCGGCCAGAAGCCGCTCGGTTCTCAGGGGCCAGATCTCGTTGAAATGAACAAGCCGGAGGTTTACCGGGTGGTCCAGGACGAGCTCTTCCAGTGCTCCAAAACTCGAGCCCCATCCGACCAGCAGGGTTGAACCGTTGCCCAAGACGAGTGGTTCCCCCATGTTGCTCAGCAGGTCCTGCTGCCTGCGAATGCGTTTGTTTACCATGCGCTCCCGGTTGTCCAGATCTTCGGTTAGATGGCCGGTCTCGTCGTGTTCGTCGCTGTCGACGATCACCGGCCAGTCGGTCTGCAGGGGAACGAGACGTGGCGACACGCCGGATGGAGTCAGTGCATACCGCTGGTACGGTTCCTTGTATGAGGCCGGTTCGGCAAGATGCTGGTCCAGATGGACCTCGCCGAGGTCCCAGCGTGGCACCGTCACAAGCGTGTCCGCGAGTTGCTGGTCGGACAGGATGACAGCGGGGACCTGGTACTTCGACGACAGCTCATATGCTTTCAGGGTGAGCGTGAAGGCGTCTTCTGCCGTGCGCGGCGCGCTGAGGTAGCGCACAAAATCACCATGCCCGGCATGCAGAACGTACCAGAGGTCGCCTTGTTCGGTGCGTGTCGGCAGTCCGGTGGCGGGCGCAGGGCGTTGAGCGTCAACGATGACGATGGGTGTCTCCGTCATGCCGGCCAGAGACAGTGCTTCGACCATAAGGGCGAAACCGCCGCCGGACGTCGAAACCATCTGGCGCACGCCTGCATAGCTGGCACCCACGGCCATGTTCGCCGCGGCGATCTCGTCTTCGGCCTGCTCAACAACGATACCGTACTGCTCTGCATGTGCCGCAAGGTAGTTCATGATGCCCGAGCCGGGTGTCATCGGATAGCCGGAGTAAAACCTGACGCCAGCGACGATGGCTGCGGCACCGATCGACTGGCTCGCGTTGGCAAGGACGTGGTGGCTCAGCTTCCGTGGCGGCAGCGACCACGCTTCCATGACCGGCTGGGCATACCCATCCTCGAGAACCGGCAGGTTCTTCTCCAGGATCTTGGCGGGCAGTACCTTCCGTGTCACTGCAGTTGCTGCCTCGATGGGAATACCCAGCATGCGGCACATGGTTCCGAACAGGAAAACGTTGGCCGCGTGCGCGTCGCCCGCCAGGGTGGTTGCGCGTTCGACTGCGGGGACGCGTGTTGCTGCAGGCAGATCGACGCCGGATTTTGTGTCGCACAGTGTCTGCGTCGACGGTCCGATCTCGGACTCATGGCCATTTCCGGCACGATGATAGGGGAGGACGGACGAGGCCAGTGGGACGAACAGATCGATAAGTGGCTGGACAGCGCGCCGGGGAACGTCGGAAGCTCGTATCGTCGTGGCGTCCAGCCCGCCGCGGATGCGGCTGTGGTAGCTTTCGTCCTGTACGACGTAGTAGCCGCGGTCGAACAGGACGCGTGCGACGAGTGACCCGAGTGTCTTGACCCCCTGTCCTGCCTCACCGCTGACCGTGATGGTGATATCCATGATGGCTCCTTTGGGATGGCCTAGAGACCTGCTGCTTCGCGAGCCTTGCGCACCCAGTCGTGGTCGGCGGCGATGGCGCGCCCGACACCGACGAGATCGGCAGCGCCGCTCTGGATGATCTCCTGCGCGGTCTGCGGCTGGGTAATGCCACCAGTACAGACGACGTGGCAGTGGACGGCTGCCGAGACGGCCTCGGCGAACGGCCGGAAGTACGCTTCGCCCGTTATCCCGGCAGGACGGCTTCCGCAGATGCCCGCCGACAGGTCGAGGATGGCGACGCCCGCGTCTTCAAGTGCGCGCGCGGCTTCGACACCTTCGGCCATGGTGAGGCCTCCTTCATACAGTTGAACGAGAGGTGGGTTGTCTGCGACGCCAAGCCTGACCATGAGCGGCAGGTCTCCATGCACGGCCGCCCGGACTTCTTCGACGATCTCGAGCAGAAGACGCCTTCGCCGTGCCGGCGTTCCGCCATATGCGTCCGTGCGGTGGTTAGTCAGAGGGCTGAGGAACTCCCCCAGCAGGTAGCCGTGTGCGCAGTGGACCTCGACGAAATCATAGCCGGCTCTCTGAACGCGCGCAGCCGCTGCTCCAAAGGCGCGAATAGTTGTGACGATATCGCTGCTCGACATCTCCTCCGGAACTAGGTGTGAAACCGGATTCTCTACGGCGGTTGGGCCGATACATCTGCCGGGCATCCCCGCTCGTCGGTTTGCCCCGGCATGACTTATCTGAGCAGCGCACAGGGCACCGGCGGCGTGGACCCTCGCGGCGATGGCGGCATGTCCGGACACGTGCACATCCGATGCCAGCGACATCTGACCAGGGGAAGCGCGCCCTTCCGGGGTGACATAGGAGTGCTCTACGACAACCAGCGCCACGCCGGTGGCAGCCAGCGATCCGTAATGGCCAGCCGCCATGGGACCCGGATTTCCCTCTGCTTCCGCCTGCTCGGTTGCCATGGGTGGCAGGACAAGACGGTTTGCAAGGCGAACTCCTGCTACATCCAGTTCAGAGAAGAGGTTCTTCATGGTCACCTCCTGTACAGTTTCCTGAGACTCATATCATGACATGGTGCCATTCTAGAATTTGCGGGAACCTTTGCAAGGACGGGACTCATGCTGAATAGTGGTCGCAGGGACACATTGAGGCTATACTAGGTAGGAATTGTGCCAGGCCATCGGCATCGTGTCTTGAAAGGAGCGTGACCATGGATGAACGACGTGGACAGGCGTATCACCGCAGATACTCGCCACTCTATACGGACTACTACGAGTATTCCATGACACAGGGCTACTATCTGTCGGGCAAGGGGCGGGACGAGGCCGTGTTCGACATCTTCTATCGTGAAAATCCCTACGGAGGAGGATATGCCATCGCGGCGGGCCTGCGCGACGCCGTTGAATATGTACTTGGCATGCGTTTCACGTCGGAGGAACTAGGCTACCTGAGCTCGCTCGGGTACAGGGACGACTTCCTCCAGGTGCTCGAGAAGACACGGTTTACCGGCGACATCACGGCCGTGCCCGAAGGCGAGGTCGTCTTCCCGGGCGAACCCATCATCAGCGTCAAAGGTCCACTCATCGAGACGCAGCTCCTGGAAGGCCTCATCCTCAGCATGGTGAACTTCCAGACGCTCGTCGCCACCAAGGCTCGTCGCATGGTGTGTGCGGCCGGGGGGAGGATCGTCACTGACTTCGGTCTCAGGCGCGCGCAGGGCGACGGGGGCATGGGCGCCAGCCGGGCGTGTTTCGTGGGTGGCGTTGCTTCGACATCCAACGTCCTGCTGGCGTTCGAGGAGAACGTGCCTGTGGGCGGGACCGTTGCCCACAGCTGGGTCCAGAGCTTCGACTCGGAGCTGGAGGCGTTCCGTGCCTACGCACAGATGCATCCGGACGACTCAGTCCTGCTCCTTGACACGTACGATACCTTGAGGAAGGGACTGCCCAACGCCGTCATCGTCGGCAGGGAGTTGGAAGAACAGGGTCACCACCTCCGGGGTGTGCGGCTGGACTCCGGTGACCTCGCGTACCTCAGCAAGAAGGTGCGAGCCGTGCTTGACGAAAATGGGCTGGGGCACGTAAAGATCACGGTCAGTAACCAGCTCGACGAATATGTCATCGAGTCGCTCCTGGACCAGGGCGCTCCCATCGACACGTTCGGTGTCGGGACGCGCCTGGTGACGGGCTACAATGACAGCGCGCTGGACGGTGTCTACAAGATGGTCCAGCTCAAAGGGAAGCCGATCATCAAGATCTCCGAAAATCCGGCCAAGATTAACATCCCGGGTGAGAAGGAATTGTACCGATACTATGATGCGGGAGACGGCCTCTGGCTGCTTGACGGCCTGTGTCTGGCACGGGGCGACAACGAACCGGCCGTCCTCATGCACCCGGACTTCGACTACAAGAAGACCGAGGTGGCAGGGCTGAAGCGCGAGAAGATTCGCAAGGAGATCGTCAGGAACGGCGAACTCGTGTACACGTTCCCCACGCTTCTCGAGACCAGGGAATGGGGCGCCCAGCGGTTCTCCCTGCTGTACGGCGAACACAAGCGTCTTGCCAACCCACACGCCTATCACGTCGGCGTGAGCCGTGAGTTGTTCGACCTCCGTCGCAGCTTGATCGAGGATCGGTCATCATGAGCCAGGAATGCTTCGGTTCAGATACGGCCCTGCTCGTCGTCGACGTCCAGAATGACTTCTGCCCCGGCGGCGCCTTGGCCGTGGCCGGTGGGGACGCTGTCATTCCGGTCATCAATGCATGGATGCCGCGGTTTGCTACCGTTATTGCCTCCCGCGACTGGCACCCTGCAAACAGCGTCCATTTCAACAAGTGGCCTCCCCACTGTGTTGCAGGCACGTACGGCGCGCAGTTCAGAGCCGGGCTGGACACCTGGCGCTTCCTGCTGGTCCTGGACAAGGGGACGGGCGACGCCGACGACGGCTACAGTGCATTCGAAGCCACCAGCGAGAATCTCGAAAGCTGGCTCCGCGGCCATGGCATCGAGACGCTGTACGTCTGCGGTCTCGCGACCGACTACTGCGTTCTGCAGACCGTGCTCGATGCACTTCGCCTCGGGTTTGGCGTCACAGTCATCCGAAACGGTATTGCTGCTGTGGAGGTCCATCCTGGCGACGGACAGCGTGCCCAAGGCGCCATGGAGGCGGCAGGCGCCCGCTTCCTGTAACATGGGACAGCCCCCATTGTTGTAACATCTTTTTGACAGAGCGGTGCCTTTGGCTGGAGCGTAAGCGCGGAAGATCGTGACGGTCTTCCGTGTGCTTCTCGGCCACATCACAGCAACGCTGAACGAGTCCAATTTTGAGGAATGAGGTGCACGCAGACTTGAAGAAGACATGTCTATTGAATCGCTCGACCATCCTTGTCCTGATCGTTGCGCTTCTTGTCCCCGCTGCGCCTGTGGCAGTCTCCGCGGGCGGGATGAACCCTCCCGACACCTACATTCGTGCACATCTCAAGGATGCAGCCCTGCGCTACAACGTGCCTTCTGCCATCCTCATGGCTATTGCCTATCAGGAATCGGGGTGGCGTCAGTTCGATGCGAACGGCAACACAGTCGTCGGGTCGAATGCTACCTCACAGGATGTGGGCATCATGCAGATCAACACGTCGGGGCGCAGCGATGTTGACCGTCTCATGAACGACATCGATTACAACATCGAGACCGGAGCCAAAATACTCGACGGCAAGTGGAAGGTGGCACCCGGCATCGGCGACCGTGACCGGAACGTCCTTGAAAACTGGTACTATGCCATCTGGGCCTACAACGGTTTCTCGTCCACCAACAATCCCAACACACCCGGCGGCAGGCACTATCAGGACCATATTCTTGCCCTGATGGCCCGGCAGGTCCTCGGCAGTGACGGACAACCCCTGTGGCCGCCGGTCGTGGTAACAATACCCGATCCTTTCATCATCGCCGACCCACCTGTATGGATCCCGACGCCGCAGCCTGTCCACTACGGTGACCTGTATGGAGGGTTTAACCAGGGGGACAACTTCCGGGTGCTGGAGAGTTCGACCGGCGCAGTCTTCTCGACAAGCGTGCCGTCGACTATCGGGTTCCTGGTCCAGAACGTCGGTACAACGACATGGGATGCCACATACGATGCGTTTCTCACTGTAGGAGACCCCGCCGTTGCGCTGTTGCAGGGTCAGTTGCCCACCCAGCCGGTTCTGCCCGGGGGTACCGTCGCTCTTACATTCACGTTGCCGCCTGCCCTGCCGGTTGGAGCCTTGAGCATGTCGCTGACCATGCGTAGGAACGGTGCGGTGTTTGGCGCAGCATGGCAGTCCCAGGCGATCGTCGCGGACGTCACTGCGGCCGCGATGTGCCCGGACAGTGTCACCCTGGGCAGCGTGCTCGACGTGCCCATTCAGGTTTCCGGTACTCAGTCCATGATCGTCACACCCAGCCTCGAACTGCGTGACATGCAAGGTAACTTGGTCGACAGCTCCGCCTTGGTTGCAAGCCGTTACGGCATGCCGGTGGGCATTGTGTCACTTGAGCTGCCCGACGAACAGACAGGAGATCTTCGCTACTTCGTGGGGAGGACGGCGGCAGGCCTGCTCCAGCCGGGGCAGTACCAGCTGACTGTGACCTTCACCGCTGGCGTATCTGCAACACCAGGGGTCGCGGGTACAGTGCCCTTTGCCGCCGTGACGCACCTTCTGCAGGTCTTGCCCGTGGACCAGCCCGGCATGCTCATCGTCGATTCTTCTCCACTCGGGGCCGCCGTATCGATCGACGGTGTGGTGCAGCCCGTGGTGACGCCATGCGCAGTCCAGACCGTGCCGGGTGTGCACGCCGTGAGGATGACCGAAGCGAGCTCGATGCCGTTCGAGACAGGCGTGGACACATCTGCGGCTCCTGTGACTCTTGTCGCGCCAACCCTGGCGCCGGTGACACCGGTCCCTATCGTCATGATCCTCTCGCCGGTCAACCTTGACTTTGGTGTGCTGAAGGCAGGAGTCGGCGTAACTGGTCAGCTCATGGTTCAGGTGAGTGGATCGGCTTCGGTCCAGGGGGTCGTTTCGACATCGGCCAACTGGATCCGGGTCAGCCCTCTCATCTTTAACGGCAGTCAGATGTTCACGGTCGGCATCGATGCACGCTGGGTCGATCCCAATGCCAACAACACTGGTACAATCACATTCACCATGGGCAGCACGGCGGTGATTGTTCCCGTCAAGGCCGGGTTTGCGGCGATACCCACCATCGGATTCATCCTGTCGCCGCAGAGCATGCGCGTCGGTGAGGGTGATGAGTTTGCCCTCGACCTGATGGCGCGCAACCTGCAGATGCTGTTCGACCACGTGGACCTCACGGTGGCCTGGGACACCGCACTCGTTGCCCTGGAAGGTGCTGAGGCGTCGCCGTCGCTGACGACTCCCGTCGGACCTTCTGTCGAGCCTGGTATCCTGCGCATCCAGAGCGACGTCACAGGACTGTCTGGCGGCGAGACTATCCTGGCGTCCCTGCGATTCAAGGCCGTGGCTCCAACCGATAAAACCGGAGTGAACCTGCGTGGAACCGTCTCTCTCGGCGGCGCCCCCGTCCGTGTGACTACGGGTGGGTGTGCCGTCGACATCAGTCCACGCTTTGCCCCCCCGGGCGATCCAAGTTCTCTTACTGCGACCGGAGAACAGGGCCAAGTCTGTATCACGTGGTTGCCAGGAGTGGCAGGTACCTACCCCGTCGCACACTACGACATCTACCGCAGGCAGGGGACGGCCGACCTCGAGACGGCCGAACTGGTGGGAGAAGCCAAACCCGATGCAACGCAATTCGTCGACCGCGGCCCGCTCGAGCGGACGACCTACTACTACTGGGCCATGTGCGAGGACACCCGGGGAAACGTGAGCAACCCCGTGGGACCTGCCAGCGCTCAGCCTATCATCATCTCCAACCCCATCACCAAGGTGACCCTCGTCTTCACCCTCGACAAGCCTACGGTTGTCATGAATGGTATAACTGTCCCCATGGAGACTGCTCCCGTGATCGAGAATGGGCGGACGATCCTTCCTGTCCGCTACATCGCCACTCCTCTCGGGGCACAGGTCCTCTGGAACGCCAAGGAGCAGAAAGTCACGCTCATCGGCAGCAAGAAGGTCGAGCTGTGGATCGGCAAGCCGACGGCACGGGTCGATGGCATCGACGTGTTCATTGATCCGGCCAACCCGAAGGTGGCGCCGCGCATCAGCGGCGGAAGGACCATGCTTCCCCTCCGCTTCATCAGCGAGACCTTCGGCGCGGAGATCCTGTACGACGCAACACTGCGTACCGTTACTGTCACCCTCATCAAACCAGCCTAGGAGACACCCGTGGTCAAGTTCAAGGAACCTTTTAACGGTATTTCGCATCTGCTCGGAGGCGTGGCCGCTATCATCGTCACGGTGCTGTTCGTCAGGACGGCTGTTATCCGCGGTGGCAGCGGGGCGGGCATCCCCTTCCTCGTGTATGGCCTCAGCATGGTCCTTCTGTACTCCTCGAGTGCCTGGTACCATCTGCTGGATGTCAGTCCAAGGGTCCAGGTTATGCTGCGCAGGCTCGATCACGTCAGTATCTCCATCCTCATTGCCGGCACCTACACGCCCATCTGTCTCATTGCACTGCGGGGCAGAGTGGGCACGTCACTGTGCTGGGCCGTATGGGGACTGGCCGGAGCCGTTATCCTCACCGACGTCTTCTGGCTCGACGCCCCCCGGGGCCTCAAGGCCGGCCTTTACGTCGCGCTCGGGTGGGTTGCCGTGTGGGCGATGATACCGCTTCAGCATGCTATCGGGTGGGGTGGCATCACCTGGATGCTGGCCTCAGGCTGTGCTTACAGCGCCGGGGCAGTGCTGTACGCGATCAAGTGGCCGAATCCCTGGCCCGGCGTCGTGGGCTTCCACGAAATCTGGCACCTGTTCGTGCTCGCCGGCAGTGCAGGCTTCGTCATCCTGGTCTGGCGCTACGTGCTGCCGCTGGTGAAGGTCCTCTGACATGAGCCTGCACTTCGAGGCATTGACGCCTCACCTCTGGACGGCGAAGTGTCGTGGGTATGCTATGAACACGGGCATCCTGCACGACACCGGGCATGCCGCGCTCATTGACCCGGCACTCCTACCAGACGAGGTGGAGGACATTGCCGCGTTCTGCGGGGAACAGAGGCTCACGGTTGAAACGGTCGTGATCACGCATCACCACTGGGACCACTGCCTGGGAGCAGCGCGGTTTGCTGGTGCGCGTGTTGTGACGCACCAGGCGTACATCGCTCAGACCGCCCTTGACCTGAAGCGGACGCGGCGTTCGATACAGCGCTACAAAGAGGCCGAAGGCGTTGTACCTGCTATCCCGTTCGATCCACCCATGCCCGATCAGACCGTCGACCGCATCATGGGGCTCACGATCGGCGGCATCCATGTCCAGCTGGTTCATACACCTGGACATGCGCGCGACCACCTCTCGGTGTATGACGCCGACGCCGCGTTCCTGTGGGCCGGAGACCTCCTGAGCGACCTCGAGATCCCGTTCGTGAGTGACCGGCTCGATGCGTTCGAGCGGACACTCGGCATGTTCGCCGGGATGGAGATCCGCTTCCTGATTCCCGGCCATGGGAGTCCAACGCGCGACCGCGACGAAATCAGGCGCCGCATCGACGCAGACCGATCCTATCTGTCCGAACTGCGCACACGGGTCGAAGCAGTTGTCCTCACGGGCGGCAGCGTCCAAGCAGCCGTGGCGGCGTGTGCCGACATGGTGTTTCGCAACCTGGTCGACAACGCCGAATCGCATGTCATGAATGTCGAGCAGGCCTTCCTTGAATGCGGCGGCCCAGCCCCTGCAGGCGTCCTTTTGGGATGGTCCCGCGAATTGTGACTCCTTTGGTACCAGGTACAATGACATTCACAATCAATGGATCGCTGCGCCGAGGAGGCATGTGAAATGGGAAGAGCACCACGCATCGAATATGGGGGAGCCGTGTATCACGTGACCAACCGGGGCAACGGCCAGGAGATGATCTACCGGGAGGAAGCTGATTGGAAAGCCTTCCTGGGCATCATGAGCGACGTCGTCTCGGAGTTTGGTTGGCGCATTTATACGTATTGCCTGATGGGCAACCACTACCATGTGTTGCTGGAGACACCCAGGCCGAATCTGTCCGAGGGGATGAGAGAGCTGGACCTGCAGTATACGAGACGGTACAACTGGAGATACGAGCATTCGGGCCACGTGTTTCAGGACCGCTACTGGTCGGCGCCCGTGCTCAACGACAACTACCTGATCGATGCAGCAAGCTACCTGCTCCTCAATCCGGTGCGGGCCCAGCTGGTGCGTTCTCCAGAAGAGTGGCGCTGGTCGAGTTGCGTCGCTATGTCTGGACTTGTCCCATCGCCTTCATGGCTCGACATGGACTGGTTGCCGGTTGATTTCCGTGGTGGCCCAGGGGATCCGAACGGTCCATTTCTGTCGTATGTCCGGGAGTGCATTGGCAAACCGCGTCCAGCAAACCTGGAGAAGCAGCGTCGCAACGCCCGCAAGAATGTGAAGACCGTTGTACCTGGTACATAGGGGGTTCACAATTGGGTATCTTCAAGCTGAAAGCACCGTTTGAACCGTCAGGGGATCAGCCGCAGGCCATCGGCAAGCTGATTGCCGGGATCCAGGAGGGAGACCGCTTCCAGACGCTGGTCGGCGTCACCGGTTCGGGCAAGACGTATACGATGGCGAACGTCATCAAGGAGTTCGACCGCCCGGTTCTTGTGTTGAGCCACAACAAGACGCTTGCTGCACAACTGTACAGTGAGTTCAGAGCCTTCTTCCCCGAGAACGCGGTGGAGTATTTTGTCAGCTACTATGACTACTATCAGCCCGAGGCGTATGTTCCCACCATTGACTTGTACATCGCGAAGGACGCCGACATCAACGAGGATATTGCTCGCCTGCGGCACTCGACCATCCGTTCTCTCGTCGAGCGTAAGGATGTCATCGTCGTCAGTTCTGTAAGCTGCATCTACGGCTGGGATTCGCCCGAAGAGTATCGGGAGGGACTGCTGACGGTGACGCAGGGCGCCACCATGAAACGCGACGACATCGCCCGTTCACTCATCGGGCTTCGCTACGAACGCGTCGAGGACGTGGGTAAAGGTGGCTCATTCCGCGTGCGTGGGTCGACGCTGGAGGTCATGCCAAAGGAGACGGAGACCGGCATCCGTATCCGACTGTCGCTGGACGGGACGGTCGAGAAGATCCAGGAGTTCGACCTGGGCTCGCGCCAGGTCACCAGGGAGTACAAGGAATTCATCTTCTTCCCCGCCGCACAGTTCGTGACCAGCCCGGAACGCATCGAGAAATATATTGCACTCATTCAGAAGGACATGGAAGACCGCGTCGCCGTCTTCAAGTCGCTGAACAAGTTTGTGGAGGCTCAGCGCATCGAGGAGCGCACCAAGAACGACATCGAGATGCTGCGCGAGGCCGGCTACTGCACCGGCATCGAAAACTACAGCAGGTACTTCAGTGGACGCGCCCCAGGTTCTGAGCCGTACACGCTTCTGAGCTTTCTGCCCAAGGACTTCCTGCTCTTCGTGGATGAGTCGCACATCAGTGTTCCGCAGATCCGCGGGATGTTCAACGGCGACCGTCAGCGCAAGCAAACACTCATCGACTACGGTTTCCGCCTGCCGTCGGCGCTCGACAATCGCCCGCTCACGTTCGATGAGTTTATGCGGTACGTCCAACAGGCCATCTTCGTCAGCGCGACGCCGTCAGACTATGAATACCAGGTCTCCGCGCAAGTCGCACAGCAGCTCCTGCGCCCTACGGGCCTCGTCGACCCGGCCATCGAAGTGCGTCCCAGCAAGGATCAGGTACCCAACCTGGTCGGCGAGATACGATGCCGTGTCGAGAAGCAGGAGCGCGTGCTCGTCACGACGCTGACGAAGAAGAGTTCGGAGCTGCTGGCGGACTATCTCCAACAGGAAGGCATCAAGGCGCAGTACCTGCACAGCGACTTGGACGCTCTGGCACGCGTGCGCATCCTGCGGCAGCTGCGCTCGGGCGACATCGACGTCCTGGTCGGCATCAACCTGCTGCGCGAAGGTCTGGACCTGCCAGAGGTCTCCCTGGTCGCCATCTTGGATGCCGACAAAGAAGGCTTCCTGCGCAGCGAAACGTCTCTCCTGCAGACCATGGGCAGGGCCGCCCGCAACGTGTCCGGCACTATCATCATGTACGCCGACGAGGTTACAGGGTCGATGAGCCGCGCCATGGCGGAATCGCGCCGGCGCCGGGAGTACCAGCTGAAATACAACGAAGAGCATGGTATCACGCCCCAGACCATCCATAAGGCGATCTCGGAGCTCATCGACCTGCCGTGGCGCAAGCCGGACGAGGTAGAGAAACTGGGCAAGGAGATGCTGGCGAGGATGTCACCCACCGAGGTGCAAGCTTTGGTCATCCAGCTCAACGAAGAGATGCTGGCGCATGCCGAGTCGCTGGAGTTTGAGGAAGCCGCCAAGTTGCGTGACAAGATCACCCAGCTGCGCGCGATGCTCACCGGCGAGAAGCTTCCCAAACCGCAGGCGCCGGGCCTCATGCCCCACATGGGCAGGCACAGGAGCCGCTGACCGCTTCCTCGGGCTAGGGATCTCCCCCTAGCGATGCAGGATCTCCTTGTTGTGCGCTTGACAGCGACATCGTGGGTGGTAGCATGGGGCGACTGCAGGAGAAGATCGGCACAACGTAGTGACATGGAGGTTGCAGGGCGTATGAGTGAGTGCACACCTGACGGGGAGAAGACGGTATCATGAGAGCCTGCACGAGGCGGGGAATGGCCCTGCTCGTCGCCTTGGTCGTGATCGTAGGCTGCGCAGGCAGTGCGCGCGCACAGCCTACCGAGAGTGCTGTTCCTGCGGATGCCCGAATCCAGCAACTGCTGGACCTGCACATTCTCCTGGGCGCCCCTGATGGTGACCTTCAGCTTGACCGTCAGGTGACTAGCGGCGAGTTCGTGGTCCTTCTGGAGCGCGTTCTTCAGCAGCCAGAGTCGGCGTCACAGCGCCTTGAGGCCCCTTCCGGAGGCAACGAGGCGAACGGCTGGATACGGGCGTACGCGTGGACGAGACGTGCATGGGACCGTGTGCTGACTGTGCGCAAGGAGATCCGGCACGTCTGGTTTGGACTGCGCTACAGGCGGGTGGAGGGATCTGGGTGGGGCATCGAGCGCAGCCACTGGATGTTCACCTCGTTGCGCAACGCATACCTTGACGACGGACTCATCGACCTTTCGTTCCAGCCCATGAAGCGGATGAGTGGAAGCGAGGGCATCAACATGCTCCTGACGGCAGCAGGGTTCGGTGGTGAGGTCGCTGCCATGAAGACCCAGATGAACGATCCTGTCGGCGATGAGGCCTTGCGTGTCGTCTGCAGGCAGCATGGCTTCGACAATGTCATGCAATATGCCGGCAAACCATTGACACGGAGAGATGCCGCGTTGCTGGCGTGGAGACTCCTCGCCGAACCGACCGGATCAAGCTGAAGGAGGCAGGCGGCAGCTGGCGACTCGGTAGTGTTGGAGTTCGCGTTGCATCGTCTGTCCTTTTCCACCAGTAGAATATAGTTCAGTTTCCAAACCGGTTCAGCCAGTAAGGTTCTTCTTTCAAGGAGCCCATCTTTGCATGCGGTGGGTCCTCTCCACGCCCGTTACGAGATCGCGGATGCCGTGAACATGAGGACGCCGCCTACGAGGGCGGCCGGGCCCATGCGTTCACCGATGAACAGGACAGCCAGCAGGGTGGCGAAAACGGGTTCCAGTGAGTAGATGAGGCTAGCCTGCGCGACGGCCAGCAGCAGGAGCAGCTCGGATCTGCGCGTGGACCTCACCGGGCGCATGGCCATCAGGCGTTCTCCACGGCCGGTCGGCGCAGGAGCAGCACGCAGACTGCCCCGGTGCTCGTCAGGACGCCCGCGATGACGAAGCTTGCGAGGTAGCTGCCGGTCGCATCACGCACGATACCGCCGATCGCAGGGCCGAAGAGAACACCGATGTTCAGCATGCCGGCCAGGACGCCATACCCCAGGCCACTCTCCCTGCCGTGCATGAGGTAGGGGGCCAGACCGAAGACAGCCGCGGGGGCAAGCGCGAAAGTGAAGCTGACGCCGAGGAACAGGGGAAGGACGCCGCCGGGGAGAACACCGAGCAGGATCACGCACCCGGCGAACATGAGGCAGGCCAGCACTGCTCCCCGGCCCTGCCAGTGCTTGCGGTCCAGGACGTGGCCCATGAATGTCGACGCGGCGATAGGGAAGAGCATGAGGACACCGGCCATCGTCCCTGCCGTCTGCGGAGACATGCCCCGACCGACGAGCAGGTCATCGGCAAACGTCAGCAGGACGAGCGCTCCTGCATTCCAGAACAGCCAGACAAGGCCGAGCATCCAGACCTGAGGATTGAGGCGCCGCAGACCCGCGACTAGCGAGACGGGGGCCTTGTCATACGGGGGTTCCGGGTCACGGTAGAACAGAACGTAGGCCGCCGCCACAACGCAGGTGAAGACCAGAACCGCCCAGACGGGCGCCTGCCATCCACGTGTGGCTGCGAGGCGCGAGAAAACCAGCTGGCTGACCAGGATACCGATCGGGACGGCGGTGTTCATGGTCCCCATGGCCGCACCGAGGTACCTGGTGCCCACGAAGTTCTGGCTGATGATCTGCGCTCCGAGGATGGACAGCGTTGCAGAACCGATGCCCATGGCTAGCCGTGCCATCAGCAGATTCACGTATGAGGTCGAGAGTGCGAACCACGCCTCGGCAGCGATGAGACAGGCGAGTCCCAGGAGACCAACGATCCGGCCGCCCCAGCGGTCGGCAAGGTATCCAACCAGCGGCGAGATGAAAATGCCAAACAGGGCCAGCGACGACATCAGCGTTCCCGCCTGCCCGGCGGTCATGCCAAGGGACGTCTTCAAGACGGGGATGGTGGGAGGGAGGAACTGGAGTGAGAGCGCAAAGGCGACGGTCAGAGCGTATCCGGCCACCAGGTATCGTAGTTTCCTGTTCATGGGACTCCTTTTCGGCAATTGTGAATCCCTTGGGGTCAGGCACCATGGGATTCACAATCTCAGGTTGTCAGGGTTTCTTCAGTGTCACGAAGCGGACGGCATTTCTGAATTCGCGCACGCCGCCGCCTTCGGCGACGACCTCGGCAAGATCCTCCGGGTCCCGTGCGACACAACCTGACAGAGCGTCGACGCCATAATCGAACATGAGCACTGAGAGGGGGGTAGAAGGACCGATGAGCATGACCCAGGCGCCCCCGGCAAGTTCCAGCAGGCGTGGCAGGCTCTTGTTGGTGAGCGCGGAGCCGGTGATGGCGACGACGTCCAGATGAGGGAGGAGATACTCTTCGGCCTGTTGGGGCAGGTCGCCTTCCCGCGGTCGCTGTTCGAAGACGGTCAGACTCCCGGCAGCGGAACGGATCTCGTCGGTCCACGGGAAGTGCCCGATGAGGCCAACCTTCTTGCCGGCCGCTTTTCCAAGTAGCAGGTCGCGCCCATTGGCCTCTTCGGCGCCCGCGAAGCGGGAGGTGATGTTGCACGCGGCGCAGATGGCCGCCATGCCGATCGCCGCTTCTCGCGGGTTCCAGGACAAGGAGAGCTCGGCCAGCTCCACGAGCGGTTTTCCTCGCAGGTGAAAGAACGCGCTGTGACCGTCCGTGGTCGTCGACCGCAGAGACATGGACAGTCCTGTGGCATGTTCCGTCTGCACCAGCGACCAGATCTGGCCGGCAATGACGTTTTGGACAGGCTCGTCGTCACATTGTGCGATCAGGTCGCGGTACAAGGCGTCATATTCGAAAGGAGCTGTGCGGCGTCGCATGGTTATTTCTCGAGAGATGGCAGATCCTCGAGATCGACCTCGCCTGTCTTGCTCTTGAGGTGTTTGCGGTTGAGCCACGTGAAGCCCTTGTCATAGGTGATGACGGCCATATCGATGGGTCCGCCCACGCCGGTCATGTCGCCCGGGTCCATGAGGACGCCGTCACTGAAGCGCTGGATGGCGGTCGTGGTCTCGATTGCGAGCTGACAGAAGTCGACGGCGTCCTGAAGAGTCATGGTGCCCCACTGGATGCTGTATTCCACCCCGCGCAGCTGCTGTTGCACTGCGGGTTCGCCGATTTTTGCAGCCGCTTCACGCACGAGAGGGATGCCTTGTAGACGCGGGTCGAACCCGAGGACGATCCGGGTGACGACGTCCGTCTGCCCGATCCAGCCTGCGCCGAATTCCTTGCCCTGCTTGCGGCTGTCGCGTGCCTGATCGGTGGCGCCGGGAATGTAGACCATGAAGACTTCACTGCTCCTGTCCTTGTTGTACCCGGCCAGGATGAACTGCAGCCCATCGGGGGCGGCGACTGCTTCCTGGACCTGACCCTGCTTGTTCTTGAAGTGGAACACGACGCGGGTGGGTTCTTCCTTGAGGTCCACTATCTCCATGCCTTGGCGGGCCATGTCCACCTTGATGCCGGCAGGAATGCCCTTGAGCTGGTCGCGGTAGGGGACGCGGGCGTCGAAGTACTGTGCGAGTTCTTTCGCAACCTCACCGACGGACAGCTTGTCGACGGGGATCGTCTGACGGACGTCGTCGATGAACCCGCTGACGTTTTTCATCACGCCCTGCTGAGGCAGGAACGCGAGACCTGCGATGACCAGCCCCATGCGCGAACCGATGCGGAACACCTTGGACGCCGAGTCTGAGCCGACGCGGGCCATCCCCTTCTGGTTGCGGTACGTCTGACGGCTGTCTGCCGCGAGTACGATCCCTTCGGGAATCGTTACGTTAATGCCGAGTGACATGCGTCACCTCCCATGCGGTGGTATCTCTTACAGCATGAGCAGGTTTGACCCAAACGCAACCGTTCCGCAAGTCTTATCACTCGTTGCACACAACTTCATGCAAGAATACGGGTGAGCTTGCTTCCTGCTTCTTCGACCGGCGCTTGGTGAGGGGGTCTCCACAGGCGTTGCACCCAATCTTAGTTGGGTGCGGTTCCGGGCGATGACTGCCCGTACCAAGGCCAAGACTCAAGATATTTAACGACGCATTATCGTCCCTGTCGTGCAATGTGCCACAGTTTTCGCAGACCCAAGTCCGATCCGCAAGCGCGAGCGAATGGTTTACTTCACCACATACAGAACAGGTCTTGCTGCTTGGTGCGAATCTGTCGATGACGCGCAGTTCCGACCCATACCACGAGCACTTGTACGCGAGCATGCGCCTGAACTCCGCCCAGCCGGCATCTGAAATGCTCTGCGCCAAATGATGGTTCTGCACCATGTTCTTCACTGCAAGATCCTCGATACACACAATGCCGTGGCTCTTGGCAACGCTCGTCGAAGCTTTGTGCAGGAAGTCCTTCCTGATGTTGCGGATGCTGCGATTGAGGCGTGTAACGCAAAGATTCGCTTTCTTTCTGTTCCTTGAGCCTTTCTTCTTTCTACTCACTTGTCGAGACAGCCGCTTAAGCTTCTTCATTTTTCGCTTCAACGGCTTTGGAGATTCGAAATGCTCGCCATTCGACAACACTGCAAAAATCTTGATGCCGAGGTCAATGCCAACAGCTTCACCAACTACTGTTAACGGTTTCGCTCTTTCAACTTCAACTGTCAGCGAACAGAACCAGCGGTCGGTTTCTCGTGATACGGTGGCCGAAAGGATTCGACCACGGAATTTCTCGGTTCCTTCTTTTGTCCTGATTCTCCCAATGCGAGGCAAGACAACTCCATGTTCCGCTACGTGTACGGAACCAGTCAAACGAAAACTGTCGTGCTGTCCTTTCTTCTTGAACTTGGGAAATCCAATATCTTGCCCCTGCTTCCGTCCTCGCCAGAAGTTCCGGTACGCGCGCTCACAGTCACGAAGAGCTTCTTGTGGAGCGCACTTGGATACCTCATACATCCATGGGAATTGGGCAACCTTGAGGCTGTTGAGAAGCTTGTGTTGTTCGATGGCAGAAGTGAATTTGGCTTTTCCTTCGTTCCGCTTGAAACGCTCAATACGATCTGCAAGCGCCCAGTTGTATGCGAATCGCGCAGCGCCTGCGTGCTGCACGAGTGCTCCTCGCTGCACATTGTTGGGGTCCAGTTCATATCGAAAAGCCTGGTTGGTTTTCACTTGGTAGCAGCTTCCAATGCACGCTTTGCCCGGTTCTTGGCAGATCTTCGTCCATAGAGCTTAGCGCAGAACGAGGTCATCACGTCAAGCATGTCCTGTACCAGATCATCCCATATCTCAATACTCTCCATGATGACAAGTGTTCTACCAGTTGCATTCAGAGCAGCTTCGATATATTCTGAGCCAAAACGAGCGAGACAGTCGCGATGCTCAACAATGATTCCTGAAATCTCAGCATCTTTCAACAACGCGAGCAGCCGCGGTCTTTGTCCATTCGACCCGCTACCTATTTCAGAGATGGATTTGACAATAGGCATCTTATTCTCAGAGGCAAACGTAACCAGTCGCGCAAGCTGGCGTTCCAAATCACTCTTTTGGCTACTCGATGACACTCTCGCGTAAATAGCAAACCCTGTTCCTGCCGATCTTACTGGATGGACCATGATTGTTCCGGTCTTGGTTTGTTCAGCAGGAACTGGCAGCGTACCGTTTCGCCACCATCGATACGCCGTGATATACGCAATGCCTTGATCCTTGGCCCAATCTGTAAGTTTCATATCTATAATATAGATGATAAGAAAAGATACTTCAAGACTAGACTTCTACAGACAGACTAGAACCCTCTTTTGGGATGCGCTGTTCATTCCAGCCTGGGTGGTAAGTTGGGCGTTCTCCTACGGTGTACCGGGAACGAGGATCCCCGGGGACATCATGCCACCAGGGCCCATCATACCGTCGCGAGAGTCCATCATGTCGTCCATGCCGGTCACCGGGCGGATGCCGACGGCATAGATCGTGGTCTTTGCGTGCCGTCCGACGACACGCACGACCGTGCCCACGGCAATGTCCGATCCTGCAGGGAAGTATGTCTCCTCGGTAACGATAACCAGCCAACGCTCTCCTGTCATGCTGTCGACGACCCACTGTTCGGTCGTGCGGGACCTGACGACGCCGATCACGGCACCACCCTCCATCCCGCCGAATGGGTTTCCTCCGCGCCGGAACAGTTCCCGCCCAGGACCAGTGCGGAAGGTGAACCTGGTGAGGTTGGTGGCATAGGCTGCTCCGGCTCCAGCCACGACCGCAACAACAAGTGTGGCAACCAGCCACCATCTTGCAACACGGTACAGGCGGGCCGTGCGCCGCAGAACGATGAACGACAGGACGCCGAAGACGACGACGAGGACCAGAAGCTGCCACGGGAAGTCGAAGAAGGCAGGGTGCACCCACCGCGGACCCAGCTGCAGATCATCCAGTGTGCCATTCTTGACAAGGATGTACACGCTGCCTGCGAGTCCGAGTGCGGTCAGGGCGAACAGGATCGCCACTGCCGAGTGCTTGAGCATGCGCTCAAGACGGAAACGCCATGTCGCGCGGGGCTCCAGGTGCTGCTCCTCGATCTGGCCGAGTATTTTTTCTTTCAGGTCCTCATCCATGCTCTACCTCTCGTGGCTGCGTCTCTTGTCCGGCGGGATGCTGCTCCAGCAGTTTCCGCAGCTTGCTCTTGGCCCGGCTCACGGTGGGTCCCACCGAGTTGACCGCAACCATCAGAATATCGGCTATTTCGCTGTAACTCTTGCCTTCGACCACCGATAGCAGCAGCACATCTCTGCTGCGCTGGTCGAGTTGATCCAGTGCCTGGCCTACTGCTCCCTCCAGTTCCTGGTGGAGAGCCTCGGACGGGACGTCCGTGTCCCCGGTCAGGAGCTCGACCGTTTCGCCGTCCAGCTCCAACTCCGTGGGCATGGTGCCGTGGCGCTTGCGTGCCACGTTGACGGCCGTGTTGTGGACGATTCGGTATATCCATGCACTGAACGTCAGGTGGGGGTCGAATCCGGCAAGGTTGCGATACGCCTGCAGAAACGCTTGCTGGACCACATCTTCCGCATCCTGCCGCCCGATAAGGCGGGCAGCATATAACGACAACGGTCGCTCATACCGATCGACCAGCATCCCAAAGGCGTCCGTATTGACGAGCGCCTGTCGAACCAGCTGCTCATCCGTCGGCTCCTGAGCGCGAATCTCCATACGAATATGATACAGAGGATTGCCCTGTTCCGTACAGGGGGTAATGCGGAGGAGCTGCGGGAATGACTCAACACGACCCAGTGATTGCTGGGTGGCACCAGAGGACCGGGTCGTGGCGGCACGTCAGGCATTCACAATTGCGTCGTTGCAGAATCTGGTGACCTGGGTAGGATAGAGCCACACCCCTGGGGGGGTGGGGTACCAAGCAACGATAAACCTACAGTTGCCCATGTCGACGACCGGGGAGGAACACTTGAAGACAAAGGATTTGGGAATCACTGGCATAACCTGCGCCGCGTGCGCAATAGCCGTCGAGCGTTCGGTGAAGAAGCTGGACGGGGTCGTCACGGCCGCCGTCAACCCTGCCACCGAGAAGCTGACGGTCGAATACGATGAAAGCCGCGTCGACGAGAACGCGCTGAAGGATTCCATCGTGAAGGCCGGCTATGGCGTCGCCCAGCCATCTGCCGCCAAGACCGCGGTGATCCCGGTGCGCGGCATGACGTGCGCGGCCTGTTCTGCGGCCATCGAACGCGCCCTTCGCAAGCTCGCGGGTGTCACTAGCGCCTCGGTCAACTTGGCCACTGAGAAAGCGACCGTCGTGTACGATCCTTCCCTCGTGCGCATGTCCGCATTGAAGCACGCCATCACTGCAGCCGGCTACACGCCTCTCGACGTGGAAGTGGCCGCAGCGACCGTCGACGAGGATGCCGACCGCAAGGCGCAGGAGACCCGCTCCCTGTGGCAGCGCTTTATCATGTCGGCGCTGTTCGCGTTGCCTCTGCTCTATCTGGCTATGGCTCCAATGGTGCCGTGGCTGGGCTTGCGCATCCCAGCGTGGCTGAGTCCTATGGACTTCCCGCTGCGCTACGCACTCGTAGAGATTGCGCTGGTCATCCCGAGCATCACGGCCGGCTACCGCTTCTACGTCGTAGGATTCCGGGCTATCTGGCACCGGGCACCGAACATGGACTCGCTCATCGCGATGGGGACATCTGCAGCCATCTTATATAGCGTCTACTCGACGTGGCGCATCGCGCACGGCTCGTTCGGCTCCGTCGAGGAGCTCTACTTCGAGACCGCGGGCGTCATCATCACTCTCATCCTGTTGGGCAAGTCGCTGGAATCTGTCTCGAAGGGGCGCACATCACAGGCCATCAAGAAGCTTATGGGCCTGGCGCCCAGGACCGCCATCGTCGTGCAGGGTGACCGCGAGGTCGAGCTTGCGGTATCCGAGGTGGAGGTTGGAGACCTCATCCGTGTCCGTCCGGGCGAGAAGGTCCCGGTGGATGGCGAGGTCGTGAGCGGCGCCACGTCCATCGACGAGTCCATGCTGACGGGCGAGAGCATCCCCGTTGAGAAGCATCCTGGTGATAAGGTGGTAGGCGCGAGCATTAACGGCAACGGTTCCATCACGTTCCGCGCTACCCACGTGGGGGCCGATACAGTCCTGGCTCAGATCGTCAAGCTGGTCGAGGACGCGCAGGGCAGCAAGGCGCCGATCGCCCAGCTGGCTGACATCGTCTCGGGCTACTTCGTGCCCATTGTCTTCGTCATCGCGATCATCTCCGCCGCAGCGTGGCTCATCGCCGGTAAGGGCAGCGTGTTTGCGCTGACCATCTTCATTTCCGTCCTCACGATCGCATGCCCATGCGCGCTGGGGCTTGCGACACCCACGGCTATCATGGTGGGTACAGGCAAGGGCGCCGAGTATGGTGTGCTCATCAAGGGTGGCGCGGCGCTGGAAATGGCGCACAAGGTGCAGACTGTCGTGTTTGACAAGACTGGCACCATCACACAGGGCAGACCGGTCGTCGCCGACGTTGTGACTGTCGCCGGCGTGGAACGGGGTGAAGTCCTGGGTCTGGCAGCCTCCGCAGAGAAGAACTCGGAACACCCGCTCGGGACCGCGATCGTCAGGGCTGCCCAAGACGAGAACATCACACTGCAGCCGCTGGAGAACTTCGCGTCGGTTCCAGGCCGGGGCATCGAGGGGACCGTGGGTTCCACGCACGTCCTGCTGGGCAACGCCGCCTTCATGGCTGAGCGTTCAGTGGACGTCGCGGCTCTTGGAGCTGCGGTCGACCGCTTCGCCGAAGATGGCAAGACGCCCATGTTCGTCGCCCGCGACGGCACGGTCATTGGCGTCATCGCCGTGGCGGACATCGTCAAGGAGAGCAGTGCCCGTGCCATTCGGACCCTTCACGACATGGGCATCGAGGTCGCCATGATCACGGGCGACAACCGCAGGACTGCAGATGCAATCGGGCGGGAGGTCGGCATCGACCGCGTCCTGGCTGAGGTTCTGCCCCAGGACAAAGCGCTGGAAGTGAAGAAGCTGCAGGCGGGCGGCAGACGCGTCGCCATGGTCGGCGATGGCATCAACGACGCCCCGGCGCTGGCACAGGCGGACGTTGGGATCGCCATCGGCAACGGCACCGACGTCGCCATCGAGTCGGCCGACATCGTCCTCATGAAGAGTGACCTGATGGACGTCGCGACGGCCATCCAGCTTAGCAAGGCGACCATTCGCAACATCCGGCAGAATCTGTTCTGGGCGTTCGGCTATAACACCCTGGGCATTCCCATTGCTGCAGGTCTGCTGTACGCATTCGGTGGCCCGAAGCTCAACCCGATGATCGGGGCAGCGGCCATGTCGCTGTCGTCCGTCTCGGTCCTGACGAATGCACTCAGACTGCGCGGCTTCAAGCCCCGCAGATAACACCATATGACAGGGAGGAACTCAATGAAGAAACTGATCAAGGTCCAGGGAATGAGCTGCAAGCATTGTGTCATGCACGTCACCGAAGCGCTCAAGGACGTCCGGGGTGTCACGAATGTCATCGTGAATTTGGAAGACGGTACGGCGATCGTAGAGGTGACTGACGCTGTTACGGACCAGGCGCTTGCAGCCGCCATCACCGATGTCGGTTACACGCCGGGCCCAGTCACGAACCTGTAGTCTAGCCGAAGGGAGAAGAACATACATGAGCGTCACACGAATCCTCACCGTATCCCTTTTGCTTGCCGCGGTTGTGTTCGGCGCTGCATTTGCAGCACCGGATGTGGTCGTGGTTCAGGCAGTCCGCTCGTTCGATACACTCCTGCACGCCCCCGGAATGTCGGTCGCGCGCAGCGATTCAGCAGGAGCCTGGGTTCTGACCTCTCCAGGGGTGGAGACGCTTACATTCGGAGGCAACGCGCTGTCTGGTTCGAACGAGATTGTCGTCACGTTTGACGCCCGCCCCTTCCTGGCTGCCGGCCTCGATCCGTCCCTGCTTCCCGCGGGAACGCAACTCAACGGGGATGGCGCATACGCGTCGCTCGTGATGAGGTATGAGGTTGGCACGGGGACCTTCTCTGTTGCGGCCGAGTCACAGCCCACACGGGCTCTGCAGGACCTTGTCCGCAATCACCGCATGATCCTCGGCTACCATGCAGCGCTCGGGCACTTTGGGCTTGCGCTCGGCGGCGGCAACATGGTCGAGTGGGCGCAGGACATGCGTGCGAACAGCAAGGACCTGGTGTTTGTGCTCAATCCTCAGCCATTAGTTGACGCGGGCGTGGACGTGGCGAACGTCCAGGGCTGGGTGCTGGCGGACGTGCCCGTGATGGACGCGCAGGGACGCACGTCGACCGTGCGGAAGCTGCTGAAGTTCTACAATATCAACTAGGAGGACATGATGGATCACTGTTCATGTGAAAGCAGGAAGGCTCTCGATACGCTCAGGACCGCCCGAGGTCAGATCGATGGTATCATCCGCATGATCGAAGAGGACCGCTACTGCATAGACGTCTCCAAACAGATACTGTCGGCTGCCGCTCTGCTGAAGAAGGCCAACATCACCGTCCTCCGCCAGCACATGAACACATGTGTTACGGATGCGGTGGAGCATGGCGCTGGTCAGGAGAAGATCGACGAGATTGTCCTCATGCTGGACAAATACATGGAGTAATCGAGGTGGCCATGAAGAGCACGAAGGTCTATGTCGGCGGCATGCATTGTGATGCATGCTCCACCCTGATCACAAGCCAGTTTAAGAAGGTCGACGGTGTGCGCAATGTCAAGGTCGATCTCGGCGCACAGACTGCCGAGATCTTCTATGACAACCACGCGCCGAGCGTAGGATCTCTCAGGAAACGTGCCGAGAAGTACGGCTACACGGTCTCGACGTCCCGTCCAGCACCCACACGACAGCAGAGGACCCCTCTGTGGCAGTGGGCTGTCGCGGCCCTCATCGCCGGCAGCCTGGTGGGGCTCTTCGCCCTGCTTCAGCACTCGGGGCTGATGAGTGCCATGGGAACGGCGTCAGCCGGAGCAACCTACGGCGTGGCGCTCCTTGTCGGCGTCGTCGCATCGCTGAGTACCTGCCTTGCGGTGGTCGGCGCCATCGTCATTGCGTTTGCCGAGACATACCAGGCGGCCCCGGGCGAGAGCGCTGCGTCGGCTGTCGTGCGCCCCAACATCCTCTTCCACCTTGGCCGCATCGCCACGTTCGCGGTCCTCGGCGGCGTTCTCGGCCTCATCGGCGGCGAGCTGTCTCTGACAGGGCGGTTCATGTCGGTCCTGACCATGGGTGTCGCGGTGTTTATGTTGCTCCTCGGCCTCAACATCTTGGGGTTTGCTCCGTCATTGACGCGTCTTGGCATCAAGATGCCGGCGCGCCTGACCTCAGGTCTCGACAAAATGAAGACGTCTCGCAGCCCGGCTATGCCGCTCGCGCTTGGGGGCCTCACGTTCTTCCTCCCGTGTGGGTTCACGCAGAGCATGCAGATCATGGCGCTCGGCTCGGGCAGCTTCCTGCGCGGCGCTTCGATCATGGCCCTGTTTGCCGTCGGAACACTTCCCGTGCTGTTCACCGCCGGCATCTCCGCCTCGTGGACGCGTCAGCACAAGGTGGTTGTCTTTCAGAAGGCCGCCGGTCTCCTTGTGATCGCGTTTGCAATCTTGACGCTCAGCTCGGGCGCACGCCTGTTTGGCTTCACCGGCCGCATCACGCCAGGCACGACCGCGACGACGCCACCCTCCACCACTCCTCCGGTCACAACGCCTCCCTCTACGACACCTCCTGTCACGACACCTCCGACGACCAGCCAGCGCATCGAGATGCACGTCAAATATGCGGGATTCGAGCCGGCTGTCCTGCACGTGAAGAAGGGCGTCCCCGTGACGTTCGCGGTCTTCGGCGACGAGGTGACCGGCTGCACGAGCCGCATCATTATTCCCAGCCTCAACATCTCCAAAGACATTGGCCCTGGAGAGAATGACATCACCTTCACGCCAACGGCCGCCGGTAGCATCCCCTATTCGTGCTGGATGGGCATGGTCCACGGTACTATCGTCGTGGACGACTGAGGAGGAAGCGATGAACGCGAGAAGAGGGGTGTCCCTTGTCCTGTTGCTGAGTATCGTCGTGAGCTGTGCCTGGGCTCCGTCCCGGTTGCCCGCTGACGCAGCGTCCGTGAAGACCATCGTCCTTCGCGTAGGCGACCCCGTCATGCAGGTGGATGCCGTCCGCATCTTTATCGATGGGACCGGGGCGGTCCCGGTCATCGTCCAGGGACGCACTATGCTGCCGGTGCGCGCAATCGTCGAGGCGCTGGGTGGCACTGTAACATGGGATGCGGCACACAGTGCCGTCGGCATTGTCCTCGGTACGAAACAGCTGGAACTCATTATTGGCAGGCCGCTGGCGACCGTGAATGGCACACCGGTGGCTATCGATTCTGCCAACGTGCTCGTCGTTCCCGTCATTGTCAAGGGTCGGACGATGCTGCCAGTACGCTTTGTTGCAGAACAACTGGGAGCCACCGTGGACTGGGCCCCAGTGACTCAGGTGGTGACGCTTGACTTTGGTGGAACGACCGTACTGCCGCCTGCTGCACCCGTTCTCACGGCGCCCGCGGACGGATCTTCGTTGACCGACAAGACACCTTCGCTGAACTGGAATGCTGTGGACGGGGCGGTGACGTATCGGGTTGTCATCCACAGGGGAGCGGACATCATCCTCGACAGATCGGGTCTGACTGCACTCTCATTTACCGTTCCCGCAGGGCTCCTGACTGCCGGCACCTACAGCTGGACCGTGACGGCGACAGGGCCCGGAGGGACCAGCGCACCACAGGCGAAATCGTTTGTGTTCACGGTGAAGGACTTGATACTGCCGCCTGCTGCACCCGTTCTCACGGCGCCTGGCGATGGGTCTTCGTCGACCGACAAGATGCCCTCGCTGGGTTGGAATGCCGTGGACGGGGCGGCGACATATCGGGTCGTCGTCCACAGGGGAGCGGACGTCATCCTCGACAGATCGGGTCTGACTGCACTCTCGTTCACTATTCCCGCAGGGCTCCTGACTGCCGGCACCTACAGCTGGACCGTGACGGCGACAGGGCCCGGAGGGACCAGCGCACAACAGGCGAGGCCGTTTGGATTCACGGTGAAGGACCCGCCGGTCCAACCGCTTGCTCAGACCGTCGAGATGCACGCCAAGTACTCCGGCTGGGACCCCGCGACCATTCACATCAACGCGGGGGCGCTGGTCACCTGGATCATCTGGGGTGATGAGCTGACGTCCTGCACGAACCGTATCGTCGTGCCAAGCCTCAGTATCTCACAGGCGCTGACCGCTGGCAAGAACGTCATCACCTTCACCGCGCCCGCCACCGGTACCGCCCCCTTCTCGTGCTGGATGGGCATGGTGCAGGGACAGTTCATCGTCGATCCATAGCCGATGGTTTCATGATACAGTTCGGGCACACGCCGCCCTGATGTGGGCGGCGTGTGCCTCGTGCTATTCGGGGGTTGTCATATCCAGTGCTGCAGGTGTCGAAATCACCTGCTTCCGTCATTTCCTCGAGCCCTTTTGTCCCTCGCATCCTTTTGTCCAAGATGCGAGGTGTTCTTCAAGGCCCCCTGAGTATATTTTTCCAATACGAGGGGCGCTTTTCCCGAGCCCTTTTGTCCTTCGCTTCCTTTTGTCCAAAATGCGAGGTGTTTTTCAAGGCCCCCGAACACCTTTGTCTAATCCGAGGGGTGTACTCGGAGGGGTGCTTTCCCCCGAGTACTTTAGTCCAATACGAGGGGCTCTTTCGGCGCATACGGGAATCCACTGCTACTCCAACGTGTGGGTCCCCGCCTCCGCGGGGACGACGAGACAAGGGTGCTTTCCTCCGTCATTCCCGCGCATGCGGGAATCCAGTCCTTTTGGTAAAAAGCGCAGCGAGGGTGTAACAGAATTGGAACCCCCCTGAGCATGTTAGTCCAATGCGAAGGGCGTACTTCCTGAGTATGTTTGTCCAATACCCCCGAACATGTTTTCTCAATGCGAGGGGCGTACTGAGGGGTGCTTCTGTCCCGAGAATGTTACACCTCGGGCGGTCGTCCGCGTGTCAACTCATGAGAAAATGTACCCAAAGCATCAGGCCGTAAACTCATCTAAAAAGTACGCATAGTTGCCACGTTTCTTGATCGCCCGAGGTTGTCTCCGTTTGGCAATTACATCTAGTTGCTCCTGACAATGAAGGATCTCGTGGTACAGGCTCGTCATGTCCAGTGTTGCACGGGTTGATCGCAGCTGTTGCTTTGTTTCTTCAGACACATCCATCCGTGCGAGCATCCTGGTGCATGGTGTTTGTGCCTGGTCATACACCTTGGTGATGTGGCTCCCAATTCTCACTTTGTGGAGGAGCTTCTGGCTGGGAAGGAACCAGTTCACCAGGAAGTGCAGTGACTGGTACAGTCGGTTCAGCAGATCAATCTCAGCTTGGCTGTCATGTCGGTCATATCCCACGAACTTGCGGACGACCGAGTTGTTCTTCTCTTCTACATGGGCATTGTCGTTCTTGTGATAGGGACGGGAACGAGTGAAGGCGATAGCCCGGGCAAGGCAGAACCGGACGAGATGTCCGTTCATGAACTCACTCCCATTATCCGCATGGAGAGAGACGACACGGCCTGGGTATCTTTGGAGACACGTCTCCAGAGCAGCCACCACGTACACTTCTGCCTTCGTCCGTGCCGCTCCTGCTTCGGTCCATCCCGTCGTGCAGTCCGTGACCGTCAGGGTCCAGTTGAAATCATCCACCGCCTGCCCTCCGTCATGACCCACCAGGTCCACGGCCAGGACACCAGGAATAAGGAGAGGAGGGTCCATGCAGGTCTGCACAGGGATCCTGCCACCCAGGGGAGTACTCCGGGTATGGGAGATGCCATGCAGATGGTACCTCTTCCGCTCCCCAGCAAGGAGCCTCCCAATCGTGGCAGGACTCATCTGCAGGAGGAGTTGCCGGGTCTCTTCATCAATATGAAGATGTCCATGGGTAACAAGGTTCTCCAGGAAGAGTGCCATGCCTGCTGCCAGACGGACAGGACCCAGGAACGTGCTTGCACTCCAGATGGTGATGAGTGCCTGCTGGACGAGAGGGCCATACCGGGAAGGACGGTATCTCTTGATATGCTTGCCAGGATCAGCCACCAAGATGGTCTCTCCTAAGATGTACCGTTGTCCTGCCTGGTGCAGGACACGGGCGGCATACTTCCGCTGGTATCCCGTGGATTCACAGAAGTCATCCAGCATGGCTGTCTTCTTTGCTTTGCTCGCCTTTACGTACGTTTGTGCCTTCACCATCGTGAGCTTCTTGCGTTCCCGCATCGTGAGCTCCATTCCTGCTGCTCCTTTCTCATTCCAAGGA
>CAIQIK010000045.1 GCA_903871855.1 uncultured Caldisericota bacterium | reverse complement strand
GTCGGCAAGAGCCCGGTTGATGCCGCAGAACGCCAGAAGTGCCACGATAACGAGCAACGGGAGAACCGACCGCATGCCCTTCCTCATTGTGTTCCTCCCCTTCGTTTCATTGTCACAGCAATGTCTATACCGACTGTAGAGTGGATGCTGGGATTGTCAAGAGGGTGGAGCGGCAAAGACACTCTGGTTTGACTTCGTCAATGCTTTGCAGAAAATAGTACGTAGCAGGGATCCTTGTTCCCAGACTTCTCGACACCGGAAGGGGGTTGCGATGAGAAAAACTACTGCTTTGGCCTTGGCGTTTGTTTTGCTCCTCTCGGCTGCGATGGGCGTACCATACACTTCGACGTCCGCTCAGAGTGCGGATATCGTCATCGTGCTCCAGATAGGAAGCAGGACCATGATGGTCAACGGGAAGGCAGCAACTTTGGATGCTCCGCCTGTCATCCTTGAAGGACGGACCCTCCTGCCGATCCGTGCCGTCATAGAGGCCCTCGGCGGTACAGTTGTGTGGGACACCGTCAGTCAGCAGGTGACGCTGACACTGCAGGACACGACCGTCATCCTCTGGATCGGACAGCAGGCTGCCCGTGTCAACGGTGAAGTACGGGCAATCGACCCCGACAACTCACTCGTCGTGCCGCGCATCATCAGCTCTCGAACGATGCTGCCTATTCGCTTTGTCGCACAGTCGCTTGGCTGCACCGTTGAATGGAACGGAACCTTGCGCACGATTACCGTAGCGCTCACACTGACGCCTGACACTGTAGCGGCTAAGGTCATTGAATCTGCAGTAGGGGGGTATGTCCAACTGGGTGATGGGGCCGAAGTGACGATCCCCAAGGGAGTTCTGAGCACCAGCACCACGGTGACGATTGGCAGGAAGACAGCGACTGAGGTCGGTGTCACTCTACCGACGGCTCTGCTGTCGGGGGGAGTATATGACATCTCGGCTGGCACAGCAAGTATTTCCGGCACAGCGACGATCGCTCTCCCGCTTGTCCCCGGAGCACAGAATCCAGCCCTCTACTGCCTCGAGGGAGGCGTCTGGGTATACGCGGGCGGTGAGGTGGTAGGAAACAGGATTGTAGCCCAGACAGACCACTTCTCTCTCTGGACCGTACTCGAGAGCTTCACAACACAAATTGTCGATGACTACAAGCCGGCCGAGTACGGGTTCACCTTTTGCAATTGCACAGAGGATATCCTCAAATCGCAACTTGCCCAACAGTGCAGCGAGTGTCAGAATGGCATCTGCGCCGGGATGGTCACTGCTTCATATGCTTTGTACAGGAGCAATCGGGCCGCACCCACTTGCGACAAGTTCATGAGTTTGTCGGAAGAGTGGCAGAACTACATCATTGCGATGCAGACAGCCAACGGCAATCCTGCAACAGGTGAGGCCCTGATCAACGCTATTACGACTATGATAGCAGGTGGGCAATCGGTGCAGGTCTCGACGCTGTGGGCAAAACTAAACGCCGGACAGATCATACCTGTTGAGCTTCAATGGCTTTCTGGTTTGGAGTTGAGCGAGCACGAGATTCTGGTCTATGGCATACGTCGGAAGAGCCTCGCTGAATGGGAGCTCCTTACGTATGATCCCAACTATCCAGGCGTAGAGACCAACGTCGAAGTCACAGTAGCCTCCCCCCTCCCAATGCCGCGTTTCAGTGTCGTCTATGACGGTCACGAGTGCCTGATGAACGTCGACTGGCATGTCGTAGATGCAGCTTCCCTTCCGGCAACGAGCAATTGTGCACTACCAGACCTGCAGATCGGATCGATCACGTGGACCCCCGATCCCGGTCAGGTGGGTTCAGGAATAACGTTCTCTGTAATAGTCAAGAATGCTGGTCAAGGGCGTGCAGATGGCTTCTCGGTTGCGCTCAACCTCGATGATCTGCAGGTTGCCAGTGGGACCGTGTCAGGTCTGGACGCCGGGGCTGAGGCGACAGTCCTCCTGACCCCTGCATGGACTGCAACGTCTAGCTGCAGGAATGTTCAAGCTGTGGTGGACCCGGACAACAAGATTGCCGAGGAGAATGAGAACAACAACACGCGTGATGCCGCCAAACAGATCTGTCCAACACCACCTTTCTCGGTGACAGTGCTGTATCCGAACGGGGAGGAGACGCTCAAGGTTGGCGATACGGTGGATATCAGGTGGACTACTGAGGGTCCGGCATGGGGCAATGTTACAGTAGCCTACTCGTACGACGGCTTCAACTGGAGTACCATCATGTCGGGCGGCTCATCTTCGACCTCGTACCGATGGGTAGTGCCCGAGACCCCCTCAACCGAGTGCTACATGTTCGTCGGATACTGTGCCCCAGGAGCACAAGATTTTTTGGTGGATTGGCTCGCCAGTGACATGGCTGACCACTCGTTCACCATCCAGGCTTCAGGCGCACCAGGGGGGCCGACCATTCTCTTGACTTCGCCGAATGGAGGGGAGAACTGGAAGATCGGCAGCCAGCAGACGATCACGTGGACTGCGTCGGGCCTGATCGGCGGCAGCTTTGCAATCGAGTATTGGAACGGGACAGATTGGATCACTGTCGTCACCGGTCTCGGATTGTCTACCAGATCCTACACGTGGACGATCCCGGGACCCGCCGTTGACCACTGCGGGGTACGGGTCGGCTGCCTAAGCGCTGGGACGGGGGTGCTCAAGGATACGAGTGACATCTACTTTGCACTCTCGATGCTGGGTTCATCCTTGACAGTAGTCTCGCCGAACGGAGGGGAGAACTGGCAGATCGGCAGCCAGCAGACGATCACGTGGACTGCGTCGGGCCTGATCGGCGGCAGCCTCGAAATCGAGTATTGGGACGGAACAGATTGGATCACTGTCGCCACCGGGCTTGGATTGTCCCGCAGATCCTACATGTGGACGATCCCGGGACCCGCTTCCAGCAACTGCTACGTTTCGGTTGGAAATCTGTATCGCGGTCGGTGGATACTCCTCGACAGCAGTGACAGCTTCTCTGTCGTTCCATAGAGGGCTCCGGCAGCGAAAGTTACCACAACGCAAATGGTAACGCTTGACCCCATGGTGGCTACATCTACCTGTTGCCTCACGAGAAGATCTACTCGTGAGGCAACGATGCGATTTGGAGTAGGACATAAGTGAGGCAATACGGTCTATTGTGTTTTCCAACACGTGATACTAGTCTGTACACGCATCTTAGCTTGGCCACTCTGCTTTGCAGGTGTATCGCTGGCATGAGACTCAAAGGGGGCTACCCATGACACGCAAACCAGTCATCGTTGTTTTTCTGATCGTTTTCCTCTGCTCTGTCGTTCCCATGTCGACACCGGTGACTGCCGCTACCACTCCACACGCGGACGAGGTGACTATTGCTATCGACGGTGAGCCGGACTTCCTCTGTCCACTCATCAGCGACTCTATGTACACGAGCATTCTCTGGAACATGATTGCAGCCTCGCCTGTGGGCATGACACCCAAGGGTGAACTGGTCGCCGACCTCTGTACGACCGTCCCGAGCACAGCCAACGGGGACCTGGTACGAAACGCCGACGGCACCGTCACGACGACCATCCGGCTGCGCAAGGGGCTCCTGTGGTCTGATGGCGTGCCGATCACAATCGATGACTACATCTTCGCGCACAAGCTGTACGTGAGCATGAGCGTTCAGGCAGTCAACCGTACACCCATGGACCTCGTGACAAGCATCAAGCGGGTGGACGATCAGACGTGCACCGTCACGTGGCAGCGCTGGGATCCGTACATTCCCTGTGGGTGGGACATTTATCCTGAGCACCTGTTGGGGCCCATCTTTGACAAGAACCCGAAGCTCATCAATACGTGCGACTATATGCGGCACCCTGTGCATGCGGGACCCTATCTCCTCGATGTCGACGTCCACGGACAGTACACGACGTTCAAGGCAAATCCGCTGTACTGGCAGAAAGGCAAACCGTTCATCCCCAAGGTGACGGTGAAGTACATCTACAATACCGACGAAATGACAGCGGCTCTCACGTCCGGGCAGATCGACGTCTCCACGGAGTTCCTGACGCTGAGTGCCGCACAGTCGTTCGAGAAGGCGAACGGAGACCAGTTTACCGTCCTCTACAATGACTCCGGCTCCGCCGGCATCATGGAGTGGAACCTGACCTCGACGTGGTTCCAGGACAAGCGTGTGCGCCAGGCGTTCTACTACGGCATCGACCGCAACCTGGTTGCATTGACCGCGAGCGTCGGTAACCAGGCCGTAATGTCACCGATCTCCTCGGGCTCCACCTACTACTCGCCCGTATTGGCCAAGTACAGCTACAGCGTGGACAAAGCCAACGCACTCCTGGACGCGGCTGGCTGGACGTGGAACGCGGCGCACACGGAGCGTCTCCTCCCAGATGGGGCGGCTGCCGTCTTGAAGGTGCAAACCGCCGGAGCGTCTGTCCGCATGGTTGAGCTCGCCCTCATGAAGCCCATGCTCGCCAAGCTCGGCGTCACCATCGCGTATGACTACGTGGATTTCGACGCGATGCTCGCCAACGCCATGGCGGGGAAATTCACCATAAACATCCACGGCATAAACTTCAGCAGCTACGACATGTTCGGATCGATCAGCCAGTTCCACAGCAACCAGATCCCAACTGCGGCCAACGGCATGGCAGGACAGAACGACGCGCGGTACAGTAATCCGGAGATGGACAAGTGGATCGACGCTGCACAGAAGGCGACGACGGTCATGGAGCTCGAGGACGCCTACTCCCATATCCAAGACCTCTGGGCGGAGGATCTGCCGTGCTTGTACCTCGAGCAGCGGGCCTTCCCGGATGTTGTCCGGAAGGGCCTCAAAGGGTATGACCACTCCTTCTCATCATCCGACGCCTACTGCACGTGGAATATCCAGGATTGGCACTGGGGTAATCTGGTCAATGCCGAGGTTACCGGCGACGCGACGGGTGGCTCGCTCACCGGGTCGATGCTCCTCATCGTCCGCGACGGCGATATGGCCACATTCCAGGTGTCTGTCAACGCGGGGTACAGCGCCACGGTGTCTCCCGGCACGCTGAGCGGCACCACATGGACCATTCCCAACGTGACGGCGGATATCACTGCTACCATCACTTTCGCCAAAACCAGCCATACGGTGACTGCGGTGATCGCCGGAGATTCTGCCGGCGGATCTATTCGTGGCGCAAATCCCGTCACGGTAAACGATGGCGATGCGGCCGTTTTCCAAATCCCGACATCTTCCGGCTACGTCGCGTCTGTCTCCACAGGGACGTTGAGTGGTTCGACGTGGACCATCCCGAACGTGACCGCGGACATGCGTGTCACAGTCACCTTTACCAAGACGCGAACCACACTAACCCTCATTCTGCAGATTGGCAACACACGGATGAGCGTCGCTGGCTCAGATGGCAGCAGCGAGACAGTAACGCTGGATGCCACCCCGGTGCTGGGTGCGGGGAACCGGACGCTCGTGCCCGTGCGCGCTGTGGCGGAGGCCATGGGTGGTACGGTCGGTTGGGACCCTGCCACGAGGACGGCCAGCGTCACGGTCGGAAGCAACACGCTGGAACTGACACTTGGGAAGAACACCGCCCTGTTCAATGGGGCAACAACCCCTATCGACACAGACCCCAAGGTGCTGCCCCTGATCATCAACGGACGGACGATGCTCCCGCTCCGGTTCGTTGTGGAGTCGCTGGGGGCACAGGTCACCTACGATCAGGCGACGAAGACCATTACCATCACGTATACGAAAACCTAGAAGACTACAATAGCGCTATGATACCCGCCTGCAGGCGGGTATCATCATGTCATGGATTGGGACCCCAGCATCGACGTTCCGCTTTTTCCTACACCATCCCCGCCCGGGCGAAGCTGAAGTAGTCCTGGCGGGCACGGCCCACGATGATGTGGTCGAGGACACGAATGCCGACGTACTTGAGGGCCTGGGTGATCTTGTTGGTCGTGTCGATGTCCTCTTTGGAAGGATCGCATTCTCCGCTGGGATGGTTGTGGACGAGCACGACGCGGCTGGCATGGTGGATGCAGGCTTCACGGACGATGTCTGCGGGGTCGACGACGCTGGCGCTGATGCTGCCCCGACTGACCTCCGCGTCTTTGATGACCTTGTTGCGAATGTCCAGCAGGACGACGTAGAAAAACTCCTTGCCAGCGTCGCGCAGTTGCGGCGTGAACCGGTCGCAGACGTAGTCGATGGCGTCCTCGGCGCTGGTGACGCGCTTCATCGTGGACGCGGGGCCCTGCTGGAGACGCTTACCAATTTCGATGGCCGCCTTGAGTTCGACCGCCTTGGCGAGGCCGACGCCATGCACATCACAGAGGTCCTCGACGCTGGCCTGGTCCAGCTGGCTCCAGCCGCCGAATCGGTTGAACAGTTCGCGACCCAGCTCCTCGGCGCTCTTGCCATGGCTGCCCGTCCTGAACAGGATAGCCAGCAGGCGCGCGTTGCTCATGGTGTCGGCTCCACGCTTCGTCAGCTGTTCGCGGGGGCGTTCGTCGATCGCCCAGTCTTTGATGGAGACGTACGTGCGCTCGGCGTTGACGCGCAACTGAACTTCCTTGCGGACGGCGTCGCAGATCTCTTTGCCGATGAGGTCCAGCGCCTGCACGATGGCGGTCCCTTCAGGCTCCTCTACCCGTCCACCGTCTGCGTCACGGAACCAGACTCCCAGCTTGGACCACATTGGATACGTTGCCTTCTGGACGAGATACGCAACGGCTTCCTCGCGTTTCGATATGTCCACGCTCTCCCCCTGTACCGTTTTCGTGAGTTCGGCTCACACCAGCACAAGGTAGCACGGTCCTCGAGACAAGCAAGAATGGATTCCCGCATACGCCGAAAGCACCCCTCGCATGCGAAAAAAGTGCTCGGGGGGGGAATGACAGAAGGAGTGCGGCACTGCCGGCCCTCTGTGTCTCCCCCGCGGAGGCGGGGGTCCATTCATTGACCCGTCGTCGCAGACGGCCGGCAATAACTCGTCAGCCTGTAAACTTTTCCCAGCACACGAGTTCGTCCAGTGGCTTGCGCGGGCGCGGCCGGTGTGGATGACTCTCGTCGGGGTATCCCAGTGTGAGGAGAGCGACGACAGGGTTCTCCGGGGGACTGCCTGCCAGTGCACCCACTTCGTCGCCATCGTAGTTGCCCAGCCAGCACGTCCCCAGGCCCATCGACACGGCCTGCAAGGTCATGTGGTCGATGGCAATGGCGATGTCGATGATGGCGCCGTCGTACCGGTTCCCGATGTGGTAGCCCGCGCCGTTCATACAGGCAACGATGAGGACCGGCGCCTGCTCCACAAACTGCTGTTCGCCAATAGCATGGACCATCGACCGTATCGTCGCACGGTCACGGACGACAACCAGCTTCCAGGGCTGGAAGTTGTGGCCCGAGGGAGCCAGCCTCGCTGCTTCCAGGACCTCGGTCAGCTTGTCCTCTTCCACCGGCTGGTCCTTGTAGTGACGCACACTATAGCGCTTCTCTATGGCTTCGAGTATCATGGTTCCTCCTTGCGATGATGTCAGGGAGCCGTCTTGAAATATCGGTCCATGGTCCAACCGCCCCATCCTGTGGCGGTACCTGCCGCTACGTTCCAGGTGTATACTGCGCCTGCCTCCAGCGTTCCCGCCGGGACCGTGTAAGACGTACCTGTGACTACGACGTTCAGGATCTCCGAGTCCTGCGATCCGCTGGTCCCCTTGCCCAGCCAGAACGTGTAACGGGTCGCACCAGATACTGGTGTCCAAGTGAAGGTTGCCGTTTGCGACACGCCCGTGGCATAGGGCAGCGGAGTCAGCAATGCTGTGACCGGCAGACCGGACGGCACGTCGACGGTGAAGTGCTGGTCTTCGCCCCAGTCCCCCCAGCTTGATGTATCGCCGGCGGAGACGCTCCACGTGTACTTCTCACCGTCCAACAGTACCTGCGCGGGCAACGTGAACGACGTCCCCGTGACAGCTCTGGAGAATACCTCCGTGTCCTGTGAACCTGTCCAGCTCTTGCCCAGCCACAACGTGTAGCGGGTAGCCCCAGCTACGGCACGCCAGTAGAACGTCGGCGTCAGCGTCGGAACGGTGGCCTCCTGGTCAGGCTCCAGGGCCTCGGGAACACCCAGGGTTCCGGTCGCCCTTACGGAAAACACGCTGTCTTGCGACCAGTCACCCCACCCCGTGTCGTTGCCGGCTGCCACCGCCCACGTGTATGTTCCGCCCTCAGTCAGGATGCCCGCGGGCAGCGTCAGGGTGTTTACCGTCACGACCTCGCTGTAGATCTTCGTGTCCTCTGTACCAGTCGTACCCTTGCCCAGCCAAAACGTGTAGCGCGTGGCGGTCGCCACCTTGGTCCACTGGAAGGTCGGCTCAAGCGTGTCGACCTCCGTGGTCGCGGCAGGCTGGATCAGGCTGGGGACAGTGGCCGACGACTCGACGCTGCCAGACGTCTGCGCCGTGAACTGCGCAAGCGTCAACGTCCGGTCTGTCGCCAGCGACTTCACATCGTTGATAGGGATGGCGAACCCCAGGTTCGCCCCTTCCTCCATGCCCGCGGACGTGATACCGATGACCTCACCCATCATGTTGAACAGCGCACCTCCGGAGCTGCCATGGCTGATCGGGGCCGTCGTCTGCAGATAGCCCTCACGCCGTGCGCTGATGATGCCTGTGCTGACCGTGTTCTGCAGGCCGAGCGGGCTGCCGATGGCCACGACCGACTCACCAATCTGGGCGACGTCGGAGTTCCCCATCGTCACGGTCGGAAGACCCGTGCCGGAGACCTTGATGATAGCCAGGTCGCCCACCTTGTCCCAGCCAAGGACCTTGATATCGGTAAACGTCGTGCCGTCGTTGAGGACGACCTTTCCCGACTCGGCGCCGTCGATGACGTGGTAGTTGGTAACGATGCGCCCGTCCGGGGAGATAATGAACCCAGAACCAGAGGCGCCCTTCCCATCGCCGAACGCGACCTCAATGTAGACGACCGACTCCACCTTCTTGGCTATCTCCGTCACCGAGAGCTGTGTCTGCGTCGTCATCGACCCGAACGTGAGGGTAGCCGTTTTCGTGGCGTCGTTCCAGACCACTGTCCCGCCGAGTCGTTCCGCGACAAACCGTACGGGGAGCATCGTCCGCCCCCCGACGATGAAAGGAACAACCTTTGGATTCGTGGGGTCGACACTCGTCGGCGTGCCGTTGACATGGGCAGTGCTCTTGCCGATAAACAGTTCGAGGACGTCTGATCCCATGATGATGGTGACCTTCTGATCAGCTGCGGTCCAGGCGATGCTGCCACCGAGAGCTTCGACGATGGCTCGGATGGGCAGGAAGGTCCTGCCCTCGACGATGACCGGGACCGTCCCCTGCGTATCGATGGGCTGGCTCACCCCGTTCACCGCCATCGACGGCTTGCCGACCTGCAAGACGATGGTGGTCTGCGTCGTAGCGGCCTGCCCCACTGCACTGAATGGCACGAACGGCAGCGCAAGCAAGATGGCAACGACGATCAGTATGGCAACAGAACGCTGTGCATGTCTCATGGTGACCTCCCAGCCTGTGCAGCGACCCCGGCAGTCCGTGGCGGCGGCGCTTCACGCATAGTCATATCATAGGGACAGGCCACAGAATGCAACACCGGACATTCTGATTGCACAAAGAACGCTCGTCGTCCCCGCGAGCACTCTAGTCCCATGCCCCCGAGTATGTTTGTCCAATACGAGGGGCGCTTCTGAGCGGTGCTTTCCCGCGGAGGCGGGGATCCATAGGACTCAACAGGGCTAGATTCCCGCCTGCGTGGGAATGACAGTCCACGGGCCTCAACCGTTTGTCTGGCCTCCATGGGACGCAACATCAAGAGACTCTGGACAGGATAGGATACCTCCATGTAGGTAAACACCGAGGCTTACCCACATGAATACTGAAGGTTGTGGGTTACTGCACCAACGTATGAGTGCTAGGGTGAGCCCAGCGCATCGATGCTGCCAGGAGAGGTGGAGACGTCGTGGTGATCATCGGCTCCGGGGGTACCAGCATCAGTCCGAACCGCAAGGTTACATTGGTCGAATGGGTTATCCCTCCACCTGTTGCAGTGATTGCTATGATGTAACTCCCTGTTAGTGTCCGAGTAGAGGTGGAGACCCTCACGGTAGAGGAACCGGTCGGGGTGAGTGAAGATGGAGTGAATGAAGCTCCTGCACCGCTTGGCAATCCTGTTGCAGAAAGAGCAACGGAGGAGTTGAAGCCGTTTAGGGCAGTAACGGTTACGGTATAGGTCGCTGAACCACCGGGAGCTATTGTTTGGGAGGGTGGAGTGACGGAGATGGAGAAGTCGGGGACGGTAACGGCAGCGGCGGTCGTGAACGAGTATGGCGAAGAAGTAGGGCTTCCATAGGAGTTGATGGCCTGGACTCTCCAGTAGTAGAGCGTGGAGGAGAAGAGGGAGGTGGTCAGGGTGTACGAGGTCGCAGACAGGCCGGGTTGATTCACCACCATCGAGTTGAAGATACTGTTCGTGGAAACCTGGAGGGTATAGGTGATGGGAGCTGTGCCGGAAGAAGCACTCCATTGGAAGGTTGGTGTCCGTGATACCCCTGTCAGACCATTGGAAGGGGACAGGAGCACGGGTGCGGAGGGAGGGGTGTTGGCTTGGAAGACCGCTGTCACGTTCTTGTTTCCGGTCATTGCGATGGTTGTTGGATTCGTGGACCCCGTGAGGTCACCGGACCAGCCGGTCAAGGCGTAGCCGGCAGCGGGAGCGGCGGTGAGGGTGACGACGGTGCCGGAAGGATATGAGGACTGATTAGGGGATTTCGTGACCATGCCACCGGTAGAGGGAGAAACGGTGGTGGTGAGGGTATACGTGACAGGACTCGCCTGGAAGGTCGCGGTGACGTTCTTGTTGCCCGTCATCGTGATCGACGCGGGGTTCGTGGAGCCCGTGAGGTCACCGGACCAGGTCATGAAGGTGTAGCCGGCAGTGGGGGTAGCAGTGAGTACCACGGTAGTGCCGGACACGTAGGAAGTGGCGTTGGGCAACCGAGTAACCGAGCCGCCAGTGGAGGGAGAAACTGTGGTGGTCAAGGTGTAGGAAGGCGTAGCGGCGAAGGTCGCGGTGACGTTCTTGTTGCCCGTCATCGTGATCGACGCGGGGTTCGTGGAGCCCGTGAGGTCACCGGACCAGCCGGTGAAGGTGTAGCCGGTAGTGGGAGCGGCCGTGAGGGTAACGACAGTGCCGGAGGCGTAGGAAGTGGCATTAGGAGATCTGAAAATAGAACCACCGGCAGAGGGGAAAACGGTGGTGGTCAGGGTGTAGGAGGATACGGGAGCGAAGGTCGCGATGATGGTCGCGGTGCCACCCTGAGGCATCAAGGACGTGGTCGTGAAGGTCGTCGAGGCCAGGGAGCTGTTGGCGATGAGGACGTAGGTCGGGTTCGATGTTGCCGACCAACTCACGAATTGATATCCAGCATTGGGTGTCGCCGTAATGGTCGTTCCCGCGGCGCCATAGGTCTGTGAGACCGAGGTCGGCGAGACCGATCCATTCGTTCCGGCAGCGATGGTGACTGTTCCGGTATTGCCGGCGAAGGTGGCCGTGACGGTATGGTTGGCCTGGACATTCGGGAAGGTATAGGAGGTGAGTGCACCCACGGAGCTGCCGTCCACCAAGACGCTTTGGACATGGTAGCCGGCACTGGGGGAGATGGTGAAGGACTGCGAGGATCCCTGGTTCACCGTGACGCTCCCGGAGGGAGAGATGGAGCCACCGCTACCCGCTGACGCCGTGATCGTATAGGAGGACACCGGAGCAAAGGTAGCGGTGATGGACTTGTTACCAGTCATCGTGATCGACGCGGGGTTCGTGGAGCCCGTGAGGTCACCGGACCAGCCGGTGAAGGTGTAGCCGGCAGTGAGGGTGGCGGTAAGGGTAACGGGGGTGTTGTAGGCGTAGGTCACCAAGTCAGGATTCTTCGCGACCATGCCGCCGGTGGAGGGAGAGGCCGTCGTGGTCAGGGTGTACGTGCTGGTGCCAGATGCGGAAATGAAAACGGGATTCACAAAACAGTATCCCTTATCGGTTCCACCTATACAATACCGAACTTCGACGCGAATGTAGGCATCTGTAGAAATAGGGATGGAGTAGGGTGTCGTGAAGCTGCGCCCATTCCGCAGCGGGATGATGTCCGTGGTCTGTCCTCTCACATTCAGAGGAACCGCTTGCCCGTTGACAAGGACCGTCACCTTTGCTGTCGTGTAGGTTGGTTTGACGGGGGTGCCGGTAACAACGACAGATACCGTGCTGCCAGCCGCCACAGTCGCCGTGTATCCGGGGTACACACCGTTCACCGTCGCCGCTGCAAATGAACCATCTGATGAAGCCGTGAGAGCACCATTCCGGATGGACTTCCACACGTCATCTGTCCCAGGAACCTCGGGTTTGCCGGTATAGATGTAGTTCATGTTGCCGCCCCAAGATGAGTTGTTCAAGGTAAAGTGCACATCACTGTTGGACATACCTACGCACCGGTACTTGTTGGCGACTTCATCGCTGAGGTTGGCGCGCAGTTGCTCGTCCCACTTTGTTACTGCTTGGGCGTCAGGGGCTGACCGGTTGCTTATCAGCTCTAGACCATTCCAGGGGGTGGCCGACCAATCTTTGCTCCAAGGAACACCCTGATATGGATGCGCAATAATGCCAAATCCTCCATCGCCGGTCGCTCTACTTGTCAGATCCTGACAACTGCCGTAGCTGGCTGCATAGCTTGACTTCCCATAGCAGAGGAGATGTCCTGTCGGTCCAAGAAGCTGGCCTAGTTCCTTGGTCGCCAGTTCCTCTCCAGGACAGACCGTGACCGTTGGTGAATACAGGGTAGTTGCTCTGGAGCACGCAAGCTGGTAGATCTTCCATTCATCCAGCTCCAGGCGTGCTTGGTCGGTCCAATGACCACTGTTTTCTCCTGCATGGTCCGTGATGACAATCCACTGCAGGCCGTTGGAGTAGGCCTGGTCGCGGCGTATCTTGACTGTTGCCCCATCAGTGGCATCACTGAACCCGTAGTTCTCCTTAGCAGCAAGAGGATAGCTATACACAGTGTCAGGTTGACTAAGCCCTTGCGTGTGTACGTGCCCGTCTCCTGGGTGCCACATGCCACCGTTGGGTAGACTGGCAAGCAGGAACACGGTGGTCTGCTGTTCTATGGTGAAGGGTTGTCCTGCCAGTTCTCCGGTGATACGGACCGTGACGGGGACGGCTGTCTCTGACGTGACATCGGTGGTGAACTGGGCAAGATCAACCGCCAGTGTCTCGGTCTTCAGTAGATTTTGGATCTGGGCCTCATCTGCCGTAAGCTCGTCCGGGTTCTTCATGGACTGCTGTGCCTGCGAGGCAAGGAATGCCTCTTCGACCAGGGTGTCTTGCTGCTCGGCGTCTGCAGCACTCGTTGTCTCAGCAATGAGGGTCTGTGCTGTGGTGATGTCTGTCGTTGTTGCAGGGGCGATTCCCAGTGCCGTCCGAATCTCTTCACCTGAGTGCACCATGCCGGCCATGCTCTCAAGAGCAACCTCCATGGATTCTGCGACAATCGGTGTGCCTGTCGTGCCAAGAACTTCGACAGACTGTATGGTCATGGTTCCACTGTCACTCAGGTTCCCCATCATGATGGGGAGATAGGCGGTCGTTGCCGGTGCCCGGCAGTACGAATCCTGAGGGATCTCCACGTATAACGCTTCTCCTGCCGCCTTGGTAACAGGAAAGGGATGTCCAGCGGCACTGACACTCAGCAATGCACATACCAGGAGCAAAGCCAGAACTCGTTTCATATGCTCCTCCTCCGTTCAGAATGGTGGAAACTGCATGCCAGATGTCTAATGCTTACCCACAGCAGCTTGGCTCTCGTCTTTATCCATTTCCATGCTCGTGGTGGAAGGACGACATACAGAACGCTCAGGATGACCCACAGCCAGAAGACCGGCATGGCAAGAAAGGGGGGAGTGATGAACATGAGCAGAAGATAGTAGGGAGCAGGCATGGCCGTGTAGAATATCTGGTATGATCCCAGAACAGGAAGTGTATAAAATGGCATCATTTCGTACTGGTAGTCCCCCAGAGGGAGGGCCACACATCGGAGAGTCAGCCCCACTAGATCGGGGATAGACATGGGCGGCTCTGCATGAGAATATCCGGAGAAGAAATCAACTATGTTTCCGAGGAGACTCCCGCTTCGCGCTACGGTCGCACAGTGCCAAAACCCTCCGCCAAGGAGGGTCACTACCAGGATGATAGCGACCAAGATTTTCAGAAACGTTCGTGTGGCAGGATAGTGACGCACGGCTATCCCAACGAGGATTGCCGCGAGAATGGGAGACCCAAGGTATGCTACGAAAGTTGCGAACTGGCTACCCGCGGCCTGTCCTAGAGAACCAACCCCCAACACAATGCCGGGCCACAAGAGGAAGATCCCGAGAAGCCATATTCCGATCTTTGGTTTTCGTGCGTTGGTATCGTTCATGACAGCCTCCTGTGGATACAACGACTCGTCTGTTTGGTTGTCATGCAGCCCTCCTGTTCACTCATGAATAGCCTCCCGTTGCGTTTCCGGGGGCTGATGTCGCGCAGTCCCTAGAAAGCAATACAGTGGAACAACGTTTGGGTCCGAGATCATACAACCTAGCCCACCAACCGCACCTGCCCCATTGACTCGCTCCTGCGGGATCACCGGCAACGACAGTATCAAAGAATACACGATCACCAGAATGACAACCCAAACAGGGTGAACGTGCTTCTGGCGCTCTCCCATGTTACGTCTCTCCTCAGGAATGTTTCACACATATGCGTGCATCGATTCCTGCGCTCAGTTTACGGGTCGCAACTGTCAACTTATTGTTAGTATGACCGTAGCATAGAAAATACAAGGCGCTTGTCAGGGTTGTCCATTTGTGTCATGCAGTCGCTAGGCGTCGTGTCGCCGCCGAGATTGCGAAGAGACTGACCGGCTGGCAGACTGGATTCCCGCATACGCGGGAATGACAGACAGAGGAGGCAGGCCTCGAGGATGGTCAAGTCTTGTCGTCCCCGCGGAGGCGGGGATCCATAGGACTCAACAGGACTAGATTCCCGCCTGCGCGGGAATGACGGATGCGTCTGGAAATGGAGTCTCAGGAATTGGAAGTATACTGACAGTATGAGATTACTGCATACTGCCGACTGGCATGTCGGAAGCACGCTGGCTGGGCTGGACAGATTCGACGAAACAGGGAAGCTGCTGGACGAGCTGTTTGCCACTGCGCAGTCCGAGAAGGTGGATGCAGTGCTCGTCGCGGGAGACGTGTTCGACAATGCCATGCCTGGCAACATCAGCCAGAAACTCGTGTTCGACTTCTTTGCCCGACTCAGCACCGCGGGCATCCGCTCCGTCGTTCTCGCCGGCAACCACGACGGGCAGGTGTTCGTCCCCAGCAAGAGTCTGTTGAGCCTTGGGACAACGTCGGTGTTTGAGAAGCCATCCAGTGAGCAATACCAGGTCGGGTTCCGTTCGCGCGTCGACGAGCTCGTCGTGGTGACCGCGCTGCCGTACCCTCACGAACGCGTGGTCATGAAGCTGAACGGAGCAGGCGACGACGTCCGCGGCGACTACGCTGCCAGCGTCAGCACGTTCATCCGCTGGCTGGCCGGCCGCATGGATGTCTCGGACATCAACGTTTTCGCCGCTCACCTCATGATCGGCGGAGCACAGCTGACAGACACCGAGCGCCCCATGTCAGTCAGCCCGTTCTTCGCTGTCCCCGCGCAGAACCTGCCGTCGCAGACCATGTACAACGCCCTCGGGCACGTTCACAAGCATCAGCAGATTGTGGGCGCTCCTGCCCGCTCAGAGTACTCGGGCAGTATCTTCCGCGTGAACTTCAGCGAGGAGGGGGCACCCAAGGGGTTCAACATCGTGGACGCGGACACGAAGGGCAACCTCACCGTACAGTTCTGTGAGCTGAAATCAGCCATAGAACTGCACAACATCGAGTGTACCACCCTCGACTGGGCCAGTCGCCTCGAGCCATATAAGGACAAGGGATATACGAAGGCGCGCGTCCGTGCCGACGACCCGCCGTTCAACCTGCAGGGCGAGATACGTGCAGCCTGCCCCTGGGTCGTCAAGGTGGAGTTCTTGCGCTCGCAGGCTGAGGCGACGGCCCGTCCGACCATTGAGGCACTGGCCAGCACGTCCCTCGAGACCGTGCAGTCAATGTACCGCGCCTATGGCGGGCAAAACGCCCCTCAAAAACACCCCTCAGAAACGCCCCTCGCATGGGAAAAAAGTGCTCGGGGGCATTGGGAAAAAGTGCTCGGGGGTCTTGAAGAACACCTCGCATCTTGGACAAAAGGATGCGAGGGACAGAAGAACTCGGGGGAGGCCAGCGACGACGTCATGAAGGTCGTGGGCGAACTGTACCAGGAGGTGACCCATGCGGATACGGACGCTTGAAGTCGAGAACTTCATGCCGTACCGCGACGCGTTCACCCTGGACTTCGGTGACATGTCGCTGTTTGCCATCGTGGGAGAGACTGGTTCGGGCAAATCCTCGATCGTCGACGCGATCTGCTACGCCCTTTATGGCCGCATCCCGCGCATCCGCACAGAAAACGGGCAGCGCGAGAACGTCATCAGCCGTGGGGCAAAACAGTTTCACGTGGCACTGACCTTCGACCTCGGCGGTGCAACCTACAAGATCATCCGGCAAGGAACGGTCATGCGGGAGGACGTCCAGGTCTTCAAGGACGGCGACCAGCTCAAGGACCTCCTGAAGAAGAAGGACGCCGACCGCTACATCGAAGAAACGCTGCTGCACATGAGCTTCGACGTCTTCACGCGTATCATCATCCTGCCGCAGGGACAGTTCGACCGCTTCCTCAAACCCGACACGCCCCGCGCGCGCAGGGACATCCTCATTTCGCTGCTGAGCCTGGACATCTACGAGCGCATCGGCAAGGCGGCCGGTGTCCACGCTGGAGTTCTGATGGGCGAACTGGGCGGCCTGGACCACGACCTGGCGGGCATCGACCAGAGCACCATTGCCGACGAAGCCATGGGTCTCCTGGACCACGCTGTCACCGATGCCGAGTACCAGGTCGCACTGCTTCAGGAACAGCTCAAGGCACGCGAGCTGGCACTGGCCATGATGGAGCAGCGGGCATCGAAGGCACGGCAGTTGGCGAAGCTTCAGGAACAGTTGGTGACCCTTCGCGCCCGGGCCGGTGAGGTCAACGCCAACCGTGCGCGCCTTGCCACCAGCGTCGCACTTGCATCGCTGCAGCCGTCACTGACCAACTGGGAGCGCCTGGCCGCCGATCTGGAGAAACTGGTCACCGACCACGACAACGCATCTGCTGCCGTCACGACCGCACAGAAGGTTCTCGAGACCGCGCAGGCCGCCCGTGCCGATACGTCCCTACGCGCAGGCGAGGCTGCGTTTGCCGAGAAACTAGATGAGATCTCGTCTGCGATCGGGCGTCTGAGCGACCTTCAGCCCTTTGCCGCCCGGCTGGAGGAACTCCAGCACAAGACCGATTCGGCCGCGGACAAGACCAGGGGACTCGAACACAGCGTCGCGCAGTTGAATGAGACCATGATGACGCAGAGTCAGCGCCGGACCCAGCTCCACGAAGCGCTCGCCGGGGCGCGGGACAGCTCCACACAGGCAGACGACACGTTCGAGCGAGCATGCTCCGACAATGCTGCAGTTGTCGTCCAGCAGGGCCTCAAGCCGGGTGACGCCTGCCCGGTGTGCGGTCACGTCGTAGAGGAGCTGGTTGCGCATGCAGAACACCTGGACTTCGATCGCCTCAAGACGACCCGTGACGAGGCGCGCAAGCGCGTCGAGCACTGTCAAAACGACCTCGCGGATCATGAGAAGAAGCTTGAGGCGGACAGGGTCCGGCTCGAGGAGCTGGTAAGACAGCTGACGGTATTGAAGACCGAGGACAAGGACGACCGGCACGAGGCACACGAACTAACCGTGCGCCTGCTCATGGACCCTACGGTCGCACGTGAGGGGGGCACCAATCCCGCAGTATTCCTGCGTGCACGGCTCACACAGCTGCGGGGGCAAGAGACGACGACCCGCACAGCACAGAAAACGATTGCCCTCCAACTCGAAGAACAGCGCAAGAAGGAAGAAGATGTCCGCGCACAGCTGGCCGGGTTCCAGACGAAGGCTGCCGCATTGGAGGGCCAGCGCAGACAGGCGGAAGCCCAGTACGAAACACTCCAGCGTGATCTGCTTGAGCAGGCCGGCACGCACGGGTTCGACTCCATCGCCTCGATGAAAGCTGCTGTCCTCACTGCGGACCAGTTGGTCGCACTTCAGGCGTCAGTGAAACAGTATGACCATGACACGGCTACAGCGACTGCACAGGTGGAGATGCTGGAGCAGGAACTCGGACCCGACCTTCTGTCCGAGGCGGACCTCGAAGCGGCGCGGGCCGCACGTGAGACCGCAGCCAAGGACTTCGCCCAGGCACAGGAGAACCTGGCGGCTGTCCGCCGCAGCAAGGACGACCTCCTTGCCCGCCGAGCCTTCCTGACGGACCGCCTTGCGCGCAAGGAACAGGTGACACGTCTGCTGTCCACCTACCAACAAGTCGCGCGCGACTTCGGCAGCAAGGGCATGGTGGCGTTCGTCAGCAGCGGTATCCTCGAACAGCTGCTGGTGACGGCAAACGACCATCTGCAGGCTCTGAGCAAGGGACGCTTCGACCTGCTGCTCGATGCGGGCGACCAGATGATGGTACAGGACTCGTTCAGCGCCTCTGGGCCGCGCGACGTCGCCACACTGTCCGGGGGAGAAACTTTCCTCGCTTCTCTCGCGCTGGCCCTGGCCGTCAAGGACCTGCTGTCGACGAGTGTCGACCTGGACAGCTTCTTCATCGACGAGGGCTTTGGAACACTGGACGAGACCACTGTCCAGGGTGTCGCCGACGTCCTGGAGTCCCTGCGCCGCGACGGCTCGCTGGTCGGCATCATTACCCACCGGGCTGACCTCGTGGAGCGCTTCGAGACAGTTCTCGAGGTAACGAATCAGAGTGGTTCGGCGCACATCGCGCGCCGGGAGATGGCATGATGCTTATTCGTCCCGACTACTGGCAGAGCGTCTACACCGGTTCCACGGAGGTCGCATTGACTGATCAGCAGCGTTCCTATGAGGTGGTGCCGACCACAGAATGCCGCGACTTGGACCACTGGGCGGCTGTGCGGGTGCCCGATGCGGCGTTGGCGGAAGTCGACACGGTCCGTGTCGCGTTCGTCGACGGCGTACGCCGCATCGACATGCACGGCATCATCGACGGCAATCCGCCGTACTATGGCGTCTTCGGTTCTGTGGCCGCGGGCTGCATGCAGATGCGCGGCTGCCACGCCCATGACGTCACCGAGGCGCTGTGCGACGAGGTGACACGGCACTACTTCGTGACCAACGCGCCGGACCCGGACATGAAAACACTCAAGCTGGCAAGCGACGCGTCGTGCCCGTTTGACGTCGAATATGAGATTCGTAGTGCCCCAGACCATGACCCAGCCGACTTCGGCCAGGAGCTCAACAACCTCATGCAGGAGCTGGAACACGATGTCGCGCAGAAAGAAGTGGGCCGCCTGGACGTGCAGGCGGTCGTGACAGACGGTCCCATCCCCTACGAACACCGCCTGGCCGCCGGGACCGGCAAGCTGACAGGCATCATCAAGAACGTCCAGGAGGCCTACCTCCGGGGAAAGCAGTTCGAAACGATACTCACCCTCAAGGCGGCTGAACGGACCCCGATCTTCGAGATCCGCTATGCGGAAAGCAGCGGCAGCAGCAAGATGAGCTTCTTCCTGCGCCTCCGCGCGGTCACACCCTTCGCCAGCCGGATGGCCAATCTGGTCCGCATCGAGCTCCCCGTCATGGGGCTGACCGAGGCGATCCACCTGGCCAACCTTGCCTCCGCTATCGCGGTACACTACTCGAGCAACCTGTGGGGCGACACCAGGGCACCGCAGAACCTGTATCCCGTGGGAGCACTCGAGACAGCTCTGAAGAACCGGCTCGGGGACCAGCGTTTTCTTCGCAGTGTCATTATGCGCACTCTTGCCGCTGATGAGGTTACCGATCATGCTCACACAGACTCCTGACCTGTGCTTGGTTGGCTCCTGTCCTTCTGGCAGAACGACCATCTGAAGAACTGCTCACCATGTCCCGCCCTGACAACGCTGAAGTTCCTGGAATTTCCGACGGCCCGGGCCACAACATCGAGCTCGACTCGCGTATCCCGGCACACCTGTGCCTGGCACTCGGGGCATATGTCGACGCATTGCATGAGGCCTTCCCCGAACGCGTCTACGCCCTTTCGCTGTACGGCTCGCTGGCGCTGGGTGGTTTCGTCGAACGCACGAGCGACATCGACTTCCTGACCGTGATGGTGGGCCACATCAGCGAGGATGATCAGGTGGCCATCAAGGCTCTACACCAGAGTCTGCGCCGCGTCGACCGCTGGGCTACCAGGCTGGACGGCGAATATGCCGAACTGGACCAGATCGAAGCAGGCGAGCTGGACACTCCCTGCCTCTTCGTCGCTGACGGCAGTCTTGCCGGACGCCGCGAGGTCAGCAAGGCCGGCTGGCTCACCCTGGTTCAGTGCGGCATCAGCGTCATCGGACCTGAGCCGGCCGCGTTCATCCCGGATGTCCCGTGGGTGGATGTGGAGCAAGAGATGTGCTACAACCTCGGCGTCTACTGGGCGCCGAAAGCTGCCTCACGCTGGCTGTTCCTGAGCTCGACGTGGGTCGCGTTCGCCGTCCTGACCCTCTGTCGCATCTTCTACACGATGGACCGTCATGCCGTGACGTCCAAGCCGGCGGTCGCGGAGTATGCGCTCGGCATCCTGCCCGCAGAGTGGCACCGCCTCATCCACGAAGCCCTGCGCGTGCAGACCGGTGAACTCGGGCCGTCGCTGTACATGTCGCGCGTCGCGCGGGCAAGCGAGACACGCCGCTTCATCCGGGCGATGGTCCAGCTGTGCGGTGAACGATTCCTGCTGAGACTCCCCACGCCGACAGATCCCTGAAGGTGCGCTCAAGTCCTCGTCGCACGCCGCCGCGCCAATAGCTTCTACGCCGGGCTCCAGGCATACTGCAAATTTGTCCTGGAGCGGTACGCAGGACACCCAGAATTGGAAGAAGGGTTCTGCGTTTCTATTTGTAGAACAGGGCAAACACAACGCCGGCCGCAAGAATGTTGATGAACGTGATCGGTACAACCGCCTTCAAATAATCCTTCCACTCCACATCAACGCCCGCTTTGGACAGTATCGAAAGACCAACAACGTTGGCTGACGCGCCAATCGGTGTGAAGTTTCCTCCTACATCCGTGCCGAAGCTTACGATCAGCCCCATGCTCAACAACGATACAACCCCTGCTGGTGCAAGAAGTTTCACGACGGGCACCATGGATGCTGCGAAAGGAACGTTGTCGATGAACCCGGAAAGGATGCCCGACATCCAGAGAAGGATCCCCTTTGTAATAAAGCCGCTCCCATTGGCAAGGCGTGCGATGCCTTTGCTGATCGACCCAATAACGCCGGTCTTTTCCAGCGAACCTATGATGATGAAGAGTGTACTGAAGAACAGGAGCACTTCCCAGTCAATGGACTCCCAAATATGTGCAACCTTCTTCCCGTTGAGCACAAGTCCCACAGAAGCGCCGATAAGTCCTGCATATGCCACCGGTATATTGATCTTCTCATGCAGTATCAGCAGGACGATCGCCAAGGCGAAACTGATAGCTGACGCCACCATCATGTAAGAGTCTTTGACATGCTCCCTGGGATTCAGGTTCTTCAGGTAGTCCGCATCAAACTTCTCCGACTTCTTGAACATCTTCTTGTAGAACAGAACAAAGTACAGCGTGTTCAACAGGAGAATCGCCATTGAAATTGGCGCAAGATATCTGACAAACTGGACAAGGCTAATACCAAGACCTGTCCCAAGGATGATGTTTGGAGGGTCCCCCATCAGCGTCGCGCTGCCGCCGATATTTGCAGCAGTGATCTGCGAGAGAACGAATGGGACGGGGCTCATCTTCAGTTTCTTGGCGATCTGTATCGATAAGGCGCTCATGAAGAGAAGGACGGTAATGCTGTCCATAAATGCTGCAAGCAATCCCGTGAGCAGGGCAAAAGCGATCAGGACATTGATAGGCACGCCTTTCGTAAGCTTGAGGACTTTGACGCTCAGGAAGTCAAAGAAGCCGCTGTCTGTCAGCATTCTTACCAGAATAAACATGCCAAAGATAAGCCCGATCGCATCCCAGTTGATCGACGTGACTATTTCGCGTGGCTCAAGAACGCCAAGCACGACAAGCAGGAAAGCTCCTACCAGCGACACGCTTGAGCGCGGCAGGACATTGAAAATGATGAAAGCGTAAACCACGACGAATATGACTAACGAAATGATCTGAGGACTCATATGTCTACGTTATCTCCTTGAAGTTAATCGCACACGAGCAGGAACGGCTTTGGAAGAAACGCAACGACAAGTCTGACATGAGGATCAAGTGCAAGAGGGCGGAACAGGAATCTCAACTTGTAACTCTTTCGTGGAGAACCTCTGCTTCCGATGATGATGTCTGCGTTTGAGGCCTGAGAGATTACTGAAGCGACTTCCTTGCCGCGCTCAGCAAAACTGAAGTTCACCTTTGTTTTCGAATTTGCCAGGATCTCTTCAACCCTTGTCTTGACGCTCTCTCTATCATCGCTCCATACAAGGACGTCAACACTACTCTTCCACTTGGCAGCAACTTCGCCTGTTATCTGGGTTGCAAGTTCGGAGTATTTACTCCCGGTAGTAGGATGCAGAATTCGTGGACTGGGGTTGGACTTCAAGTCTTCCCCAAGAAGCAAAACAGGGGTGCTGGAGTGCATGATCATGGAGAATGTCGTCTTGCCCAGCTTGATCTTGTTGGCAGTTACTCCTGCATGGGTTTCCATGACAATGAGATCAACCCCGTTGGTTCGAGCAAAAGAGAGGACCTCACTTACGGGATATCCTACTTCAATCCTTGTTGTGAATTGAATCGACTTCTTTTCGAGAAGACCTTCAAGCGTCACGAGTGTTTCCTGGCTCAATTCGTTCATTTCCTTGAAGACTACTTTTGTATAGTAACCTGAAAACGAACCGAGGTTGATGATGCTGAAAAGGTAGAAAAAAGCATCAGGAAACAGTGTGGTCGTGTACTCAACTGCATCCTTCATCACTTCGGAGTTATCAACAACTATGAGAATCTTCTTGAACATGCCATCCGCCTCCGTATCCGACAAATACCCCAGAATGAGTGACTCTTCAAGATGCGCGGAAATCTTAGACTCTTCTGAGCAAATTGCAAGGTTCCGCTCACGATGCGTCTTCTCTACATCCTGCTTCTGAACTTGACAGGCACTGATATCTGAGCATGATTCATCATCTGAGAACTCGGGCTGTCGATGCGCCCGGGCCGTGTTTCAGTTTCCTGGGAGGTTGGAATGGGTACGATCAACGGTGCAGATACTGCGCTTATGCTGGTCAGTGCAGCATTCGTTTTCATCATGACCCCGGGGCTCGCCTTCTTCTATGGCGGCCTCGCGCGGCGCAAGAACATGCTGTCGCTCATGCTGCAGAGCTTCATAGCTATGGGTCTGGTGGGACTCGTCTGGTTCTTTGGCGGGTTTTCGCTGGTGTTTGGACATGACATCGGCGGTATCATCGGCGGGCTGGAATTCTTCGGGCTTCATGGCGTCGGCATGGCGCCCAGCACTGCTTATGCGACGACGATTCCCTTCCTCGTCTTCTTTCTGTACCAGATGATGTTTGTCGTCATCACGCCCCCTCTTATCACCGGCGCTTTCGCGGGTCGCATGAAGTTCGCAGCGTACCTGTGGTTCATCGTGATCTGGGTCCTGGTGATCTACGCCCCCGTGGCACACTGGGTCTGGGGTGGAGGATGGCTGCAGAAGATGGGCGTTGTCGATTTCGCGGGAGGTATCGTCATTCATCTGACGGCCGGGATGGCCGCTCTGGCCTCCGTATTCGCCCTCGGCAGGCGCAAGCTTGCCAAGAATGAGAGTCTCGCGCCCAGCAATATCACCTATGTCGCCCTTGGAACAGCTCTGCTGTGGTTCGGATGGTTCGGCTTCAACGGCGGCAGTGCATACGGCGCAAACGGCGTTGCGGCATATGCGTGGGTCAACACCATGCTGGCCGCTGCAACCGGTATGATGACCTGGCTGTTTCTGGACTGGAGAACCCACAAGAAGGTCAGCGTCGTGGCTCCGCTTGTCGGCGCCGTGGTCGGCCTGGTCGCCATCACTCCCTCGTCGGGCCACGTTCTCCCGTGGGCTGCCGTCGTCATCGGCGCCACGGCAGGGCTGATCTCTTTCTTCGTGATGGCCCTGCTGCACAGACGGCATGTCGACGATGCCCTGGATGTGTTCGCTTGTCACGGCATTGGCGGTTTCTTTGGTCCCATCTTTACCGGCATCTTCGCCGAGAAATCCGTGAACGGTATCTCCGGCCTGATCGAAGGAAACTGGCACCAGTTTGGCGTCCAGGTCCTGGCCGTGGTCGTCGTCGCTGCGTTTGCCTTCCTTGTCACGATGGCCATCATCAAAGTCATGAATGCCATCCGTCCTGTCCGGGTCAGCGAGGCCGTGGAAGCCAAGGGACTGGATATGGGAGAATTCGGCGAGCAGGCGTACTAGATCTCACACATCTTTCATTCTACCGTCAGGCGGGCGCTGGTGCGCCCGCCTTTTCCACTCCCCGCTTCGAATCTGCGTGATGCACGTATTGCATCACCAAAGATACTACGATCCGCGTCAAGAGGTCAAACATAGATTGGAGTCATGTTCAAGAAGCCGGTACGCCGATTTAGTGACGTAGAGATGATGAGCGATGAGAAGAAGTTTCCTCATGCAAGCGAC
>CAIQIK010000044.1 GCA_903871855.1 uncultured Caldisericota bacterium | reverse complement strand
GTTGAAAACGTTCCATCCCTGAACTTCGGGACATGGAGAACTAAAGACCCCACCCGTGTGGCCAGCATGCGGGTCCGGGAACCATTCCGGTACGTGGTTCGCTCGTCGCTGCGTTCGTACGGCTCAGCATTCAGTTGCTCTGTCGCCTGAGCCTGTAACACTGAATTGAACACCTGTTCCAACAGTTTCGTCACGGCTTCCTCGCGCTTTCCCAGCATCAACTCTTTCAAAACATCATCTTCCAGTGTAAGATGTACGTGAGCCATTGGTTCATCCCTTTCAGTTCTTGGTTGGTCACAAACCCATTATACCGAAAGCGAGCCCTTGGCTCTTTTACTGTCTTGAATTTACACCAACTATACGGACACTATCCAAACGCCAGTGTCAGCAGGACCTTCTCCGGTACACGGGTTGCGCTGGTTCCTGCAATCAGCTTGTCATAGCCATACGTGAGGAATGTGATGACAGTGACAGCGGCCAGCCAGGACTGCATCCAGTCGAGCGCCGGCACATACCTGTGGAGGAGAAGTGCGGCAGCGAACGCTGGCACGAAGGTCATGGATCCGGCTGTGAGCAGTGTCCGGGAAGAAACGCGACGTTGACGTCCGTCTGCGTTCACGATGATTCCGCTTCCTGGCGTTCGAGTTTGACCTGCGCAATGGCGAATTCGACGGCGTTCCGCAAGGAAAACAGGCGGCTCTGCGCCGAACCCACATAACTGACGGTCACCACGCACTCCTGCTCGAACAGACGGCCGAAGCGGGCGAACTGTTCATCGTGGAAGACGATGTCGCGGTACGTCACCCACGCTCGCTGCCCACTCACCATGACTGCCGAACCCTCAGTCAGTTCCTTTGCGCCAGGGGCACGATACTCGGCGAGGTGAAAGCAGGTGTTGTGCTCATACCCGACTCCCAACAGCGCCACCTGGGCATCGAGGTCGTACAGGCGCGCCAGTGGCGAATTGTCGCCCAGGCAGTACTCCAGTTTGTGGTTGTCGATGGCGGCGTGCGCGTTGTGTCCCCAGGCAGCGAACGACGTGTTGGGATGTGCACTGCGGCTGACACCTGGGAATGTACGGAACGCCTCTGCGACGGCCCCCATGCCGCGCGTCGGCGTGATCGCCGGGTCATAAGCCGGCATGGCGGCCCGAATGATGGGGAACCACTCCTTGGGAACCGGTGGGTCTACCCAGGCCGCGGGGTCGGTGTTGGAGCCGCTCATAGTCGGCATAACGATAGTCCCATCGGGCGTAACGACGTCCATCAAGGCCTGCACGACCGCGACAGGACCACCACAGACCCATCCAAGCGAACTCAGGGATGCGTGCACGAGGACTGTCATCCCCGCGGTCATCCCCAGTTCACGCAGGTCGTGTACCAAGCTTCCACGCGTATGCGGTTCCGTGCACCGTGCTATCGCATCTTGTTCCGTTGCCATGCGTTCAACGCCTCCGATAAGCTTCGTACCATGGACATGATACGAAGAACCCCGTCGCATGCATTCATCTGTCTCAGGTATAGAGGAAACGCGCCCCGAGTCCAGCACCGGCCGGGGACACGCGCAACTCTGCTGTAGCTTGCCTCAGGTTTTGTGGGGAGCCTTCTTCCTCCTGCCGGTAACCTTGTAGCGCAGCCACACCAAGCCATCGCCAATTGCCTCGGCGCTGACAAGTGTGAGAGGGATGACGCCATCGGGAGATGCCAGGTCCGGCGCGCGGAACATGGATCGCTGCGACGTCCCGCCCACCAGCGCGGGATGCACGAGAATACTGACCTCATCGACGAGCCCAGCCCGGAGCAGCACGCCGTTCAGGATGCCGCCCGAGTCGACGTGCACGGTCTGGATGCCATAGCGTGCGTTCAGCTCTTCCAGTGCGGCTCTCATGTCGACCTTCTCGGGTCCGGCAACGATGAAGTCAACGCCCACCTCGGCCAGGTACTGCAGATACTCGTCTGGCGTGCTGTCTGAGCAGATCGCTACGCCCCCTCGCCAGTAGGGCATCGCCAGCCACGCCTTCCAGCAGCGGACACGTCCTCGGCTGTCGACGATTGCCAGTAGCGGCCGCGTGTCGGTCGGAACAGAGACCTGCGGTTCCCAGGGACCCTTATCCCGCGCCACCGATTCAGGAGCCGCCAGCACCGTCCCGGACCCGACCAGGGTGCAGTCCTCGTGCCATCTCCCCGCAAGGTCGTAGAAGACACCGATATCGGCTTCAAACCAGTCGATGCGTCCATCTGCACTCACTGCGTTGTGGATAATGACCCATGGCAACATGTAGCACCCCCTGTCTGCTGACTGCATCATACCGCAGGAGTGGCAAGGGTCAAAACGCAGACTCCGCCGAGGAGAGGAACATCTCCGGCCGCCACGTCTCCTCAATCGAAGGGCGCCTGTCATTGCGCCTGGTGGATTCCCGCCTATGCGGGAATGACGGACGAGGCGGTTTCTTGTCATACTGTCGTCCCCGCGGAGGCGGGGACCCACTCCTTTGATGTAAAACACGGGTTTCTGCCTGCGCGAAAATGACACATCGGGGCCTCGCATTGTCCGAGGGCTGCGATACACTGGATGTGCTAAACTGCCGTGAGGCAAGGACGTGCTGGCTCCCTGTGCCTTCTCCGTGAGTGCATATTGCATGCTTTCCATTGACGCTTAGAATGCCAAATGAAGAGAATCACGATCTTGGGGGTATGAAACGCGCATTCGAATAGAATTTGTGTCTGCATCTGGGGTAATCCTGTTGCCGGAGAGTTACAACTACTTCCTGCAATCGTATATCTATACGTCCATTTCAGCCGCTCTTTCCAAGAAGCTGCACGATAAGGGGTGGGAGTATGGCAAGCGCCGTTTCAAGATGTTCACGTTTTCTCAATTGTACGCCGCCCGGTCAGAGCGATTCCTGTCTGCGACATCCCCCTCTCAACCACAAAAGCGCCACATCCGCCTGAGTTCCCCATGCTGGTTTTTCCTTTCCTCTCCCGAACAACAGATCCTCCAGGAACTGGCGCAGAGCCTCCTTGCAGACAAGGAGGCAAGGTTAGGCAACAACATACTCCGATTGAATTCGGTCACTATCTTGCCATCGCCTGACTTTTTGCCAGACGAGATAAACACAATCGATGTCCGTACCATGAGCCCGATCACCGTCTACAAAACAGACGAAACACATCACACTACCTACTTCAGTCCTCATGACGCAGCATTTGCCGCGTACATCCGCGAAAACGCCCGTCGCAAGTTCGCTGCCTATGCTGGACATGAACCGGATTTGACAGGGTTCGACATCACCCCGATTGATGAGCGTAACCATCCGGTCACCATTGACTTCAAAGGAACTATGATCCGTGGGTACGCGGGCGGGTTCCACTTAACTGGTCACGCAGAACTTCTGCGCTTTCTCTACGATGTTGGTGTCGGTTCCAAGAACTCAGAAGGTTGTGGAATGATCGAACTTCAGTAATAACAGAAAGGGGGGAAGATGTTAGAAGCGATCAAGTATATTGGAGAACTGAAGCGTTCACGGGTGAAATCCGAACTGGACACGCTGGTGGAAGACCTCGCTAGCAAAAAGAACTATAGTCATATCCTATTAATCGCATTTGAGGCCAGGGCAGGGCTTGTGGCACGGTATCTGCGGACGGACCTGGAAGAAATCGACAGCTCGCGAAAACGGCAGTACCTGTACCGCCGAGGTGCAAGCATGGGAGCTGATGTCACACCGACTTCGCTCATCACCGAACCGGAAAAGACGATCCACACCAAGCTGGATGCATGGATCAAAAAGAACGCGGATGGTTCAAAGGACCTGTTTTTCTCGAGCCTGGCAGCTGCCTATCATGACGCACATGACCGTATCGTCAAGGATGTTTTAGAGCTGTATCGGGAACGTTCTGGCAAAAAGGGATATGGTCTCACGTTGGTGTTCAACGATGATGACACCACTCGCTATATTGGCGATTACGAGCGTTTTCAAGCATTCATCGTCCAGAAAGCAGCCACTCCCGGCACAGTGCAGTGCGAGAATCACGTTTGTTCCATTTGTGGAAACGTGAAACCTGTCGTGTATGGGGACATTATCCCAGGAAAAACATTGGCGTTCTACAATTGGGACAAGCCTGGCTATATTGCGAGTGGTTTCGACCGAAAAGACATGTGGAAGAACCTTCCCGTCTGTCGTGACTGTGCCATGGATCTGGAAGCAGGAACGACGTATGTGGACAGTCACCTGAATTTTGCTCTCAGTGGGGCCCGCTATTATCTCATTCCAAAACTCATCGTCGAGAGCAAGACGGCTCTGGAGCATATTCTTGGAGAATTTCGAACACACGAAAAGGCACTTACTTCGACCAACGAGGATGGAGAGAAAAAGGCCACCGCACAGGAAAAATTCGAAGCGATCCGCAAGGCCGAACGAGATTCCGAGCGCTTTACCATCAGAACAATGGGGAACCAGTCACCAAGTGTCTCATTTGATCTGCTGTTTTACGACAAACCACAAGTGGGAACATTCAAGATTCTTCAGCACATTCAGGACGTCGCACCTGGTCGTGCGGCCCTTGTTGCTGAGACAATGAAGACTATCGATTGCTCTCCCGTTTTTGATGCTACTTTGCCTGGAGGGAATGATGGCAAAAGGAGTGTTCAGTTTTCTTTCTGGCAGCTTGCTCAGTTCTTCAAGAAACCGGACTCGGCCAAAGATCAGACGTGGAAACAGGAGTATCTTGCCGTCGTCGCCGACATTTTTACTGGCGCGTCCGTCGGAAAGGACTACATCCTTCATCAGATCATGCAGAAGCTGCACGATGAACTCCTAGATGATGTTTACAACAATCAGGGCAAGACGTTCTCATTCGAAGAGTGGACGTTGCGCGCATTCAACACGCTGCTGTTCCTGCAAGGTTGTCACGCCGTTCTGGCGAATTATGGGGAGGTGAAGAACATGAGTGAGTCAACAGAAGTCGCTACTCAGCTGTTTGATGGAAACAATACTGTGAACACGCCGGCCAAGAAGGCCATTTTTCTCACTGGGATTCTGACCCAGCGCCTGCTGAATGTCCAGTGGCAGGAACGGGGAAGCAAACCATTCTTTAAAGAACTCAAGGGATTGCGCCTAAAAGAGCAGGACGTGAAAGGACTGTTTCCCAAGATCATCAACAAACTTGAGGAGTACGACAAAAACTACTATACGAAGCTTGAACAGGAAGCGGCGGCAAGGTTTGCTGAGGCCGGTGATAACTGGGACCTAACGATCGATGAGATCAACTTTATCTTCTCACTTGGAATGACTCTTGCAACCCGCATCAATAAAAAGGAGGACGACAATGCAACTGACAAACAGAACTGAGATCCTTTTCTGCTATGACATCAAGGACAACAATCCCAATGGCGATCCGCTGGACGGGAACAAACCACGTATTGACGAAGCGACAGACACCAACATTGTCACTGACGTTCGCCTCAAGAGAACTGTCCGTGACTATCTGAGGGATTTCAAGGGTCAAAAAATCCTCATCGAACGGATTGAGCATGAAGATGGTTCCCTTCAAACAGGTATCGAACGCGCCATGAATTTCGTGACTCCCCAAGAAGAAACGGCGGAAAAGAAGAGCAAGAAGGAAGGTGTCCGCGCCACCGAGGACATAGTCCGCAAGAATGTTCTGGCAAGCTGTATTGATGCACGCCTGTTCGGCTGCACACTGCCACTCGACAGTGGTTCCGTTACCTTTACGGGTCCGGTCCAGTTCCGCATGGGGCGTTCGCTCAACAAGGTCGAACTGGTACGTATCAAAGGAACAGGAGCTTTTGCTTCGAAGGCCGGGGCAGACCAGAATACCTTCCGTGAAGAATACATCCTGCCCTATTCCTTTATCGCCTTCTACGGCCTGGCCAACGAAAACGCCGCCAAGGATACCAACTTGACAATAGAAGACCTTGGCCTGCTGTATGATGGGCTCTGGAATGGAACCAAAAACCTGATCTCCCGCAGCAAGATCGGCCAGACGCCACGCTTTCTGCTGGCTGTTACCTACAAAGAACACGACTATCACATCGGTGATCTCGACAAAGCCATTGCTCTTAAAACTGGAGCAGACCTCAAAGAGGAACAGGTGCGCGATGTCAGTGACCTTACCCTTGACGTCAGTGAACTCTTGGACCTGCTCAAACAGAAAGCCGAAAAGATCCTGAACGTGACGGTTAAGGCTGATAGTCGCCTTCATTTCTCCGCTAATGGCAATGACCTTGGCAATGACATCAGCGCTGCACTGCGTAACCTTGGACTGACCGCCGCGTCATTTGAGGGATTCTGATCATGGAAAGCATCCAGACGGAGACTGCGCTGGTCGTTGACGTCTGGAGCGACTATGCGCATTTTCGAAAGCCGTATACAACCTCCAGTCCCCTGACGTTCGCCTTTCCGCCTCGCACGGCGCTGGCTGGACTGGTGGCTGCATTCATCGGCTTGGGAAAAGACGAGTACTTGGAGCACTTCACGCGGGACAAAGCGTCTCTGGCTGTTGCCTTGGCAAACTCTGCGATCGGTGTTGTCAAGACGCGTATCCCGGAGAACTTCATTGATACCAAGGACAGCGGAAGCTACAAAATGTGCAAGATCAAAAATCGCACGCAGATCAATCTTGAGGTTGTATACGCACCCCGGTACCGCATCTTCATTCAACACCAGGAACCAGGGGTCTACACTGCACTCAAAAACAATTTTGCACAACACCACAGCGTATACACACCGTACCTTGGCATTTCTGAGTTCATTGCTGGATATTCTTTTGTTGGCGAATTTCCATGCAGTCCCGTACAACGGCTCTCCGGTCCCATCCCGATCACATCTGTTGTCTCCATTGACCAAGTGAAACCGGGGAGCATCGTTTTTGAGGCCGGGACACCCGGCAACGAGTACCTTAAAGAGCGCATGCCAGGAGAGATGCTGCCGGGACGTATTACGACAAGTTATGACGAAATCCTTTACGAGCGGCATGGAAATCCGATCCTGGCTGAACCCTTGGAGGCATCAACAATCGCAATGCAACAACCTGTCACAATCATGTGGCTCTAGGCATCTATGACAACACTGCTGTTTTCTCATCCAGATAAACCACTGAAACAGCACCTGGAGGCGGTAGCGACTGCTGCAGAACAGGCTGTCGCCTCCATTCCGTGGATCGATGCCACTCTTGGTACAACATTGCAGGGCATTGCTCGTCTCATTGGTCTCTATCACGATGTTGGAAAGGGAACTTCCTATTTTCAGGCCTACCTCGCATGGAATGTTGTGAAGAGACATGGCGAAGAAGTTCAACGTCCTGGATTTGATGAGAAGCTTAAGAGTCATGCCCTCCTTTCCGCAGTTGCAGCATACATTGCGCTCAAGCAATACCTGGCTCAAGCATCATGGGGAAACGAAGAGCAGCATGCGCTGTTGGCCGCCATTGGATTCTATGTCATCCGTCAACATCATCAGGATCTGGAGGACAACCTTGTCGCCGAACTCTCGGTCGACGACAGACACAATCTGCTTCACAGGCAGGTCGAAGCGCTAGATGCTGAGTACTTCGCCAATCTGCCCTACTGGAGCGATGTGTATCGCGTCTTGTCGGATCCATCAGCACTGTGGCTCGATAGCGAGGTCGCTCCTCTGGTTGACGGACGTGACTCGATCTTTGACTGGAACCCAGAACGATTTCGGGATACACCGGACTTGCATTTCTATATCATCTCCCTGGTCCTTTTCTCCTCTCTACTCGACGGGGATAAACTTGACGCCTCCAACACGAGCCTTCCACAACGCGCTTCGGTGAGCATTTCTTCGTTAGATGCGTACCGGCGTCAAGAATTCAATGAGAGCCATGCTGCACAGAAAGATATGAACAAGCTGCGCGAGTGGGCTTATCACACAGCAGTCCGCGATGGAACGAATGACATCAACGATCATATCTGTTCCTTATCATTGCCAACCGGGTCTGGGAAAACGCTGGCTGCTCTCGGTTGGGCGCTGGCATTGCGAGACCAGCTGCAACAGCAGTGCGGCAGTACGCCGCGCATCATCTATGCCTTGCCCTTCATCTCAATCGTCGACCAGAACTATGACGTGTTCAAGAGCGCTTTGACAGTGGACGGGAAAACCCCTTCCTCGGACATCCTCCTTGCTCACACGCATCTCAGCGACACTCATTACCATACAGACGAGGATACCTGCTTTGGAACAGCGCCAACGGCGAACCAGCAGGAACTTCTTATCGAAGGATGGGAGTCTGAAGTCATTGTCACAACGTTTGTTCAGTTGTTTGAAACCTTCTTCTCCGGTCGCAATCGCATGACGCGCCGCTTTGCCAACGTTGCCGGTTCCATCGTCATCCTTGATGAAGTCCAAGCGTTTCCGCACAGATACTGGCTCCTCTTCCAAAGATTCGCAGAAACGATGGCCAACCTCACGGGAACATATTTTCTACTGTGCACGGCGACCCAGCCAGCGATTTTTGATGCCCCACATGAGTTGGCGCCAGAGCCTCCCCCTTCCAGCACCGGCTCGCCACGGACAGAAATCATCTGGAAAGCAGACGAGCTACTTTCTGTCGATGATTTTGTTGCCATGGTTGTTCGTGGTTATCACAACGACCCCGGCCGCTACCTGCTGGTATTGAACACCATCGGGTGCGCCGAACACGTGTACAAATCCCTTCACGATGGAGAGCAAGACACGCCGATGACATTCCTCTCCACATATCTTTGCCCTGTTGACCGCCTTGCTCGGATACGACACCTACGTGAAGAGGAAAATGCATCAGGATATGTCGTCAGCACACAGCTGATCGAAGCCGGTGTCGATATCGACGCCCACGCCGCTTATCGAGATATGGCGCCTCTCGACTCCATCATCCAGGTAGCAGGCAGGATTAACCGCGGTGGACAGCGTAAAACTGAGCGAGTGACAATCGTCAGTCTCCAGAATGAGAAAGGAACCCCATTTGCTCAGTTCATCTACGACCCGCTCCTGCGCCACGAAACAGAGAAGATCTTTGCAGACATCGACGATCCTATTCCGGAAACACAGTACGCAGATTTGTCTCGCAAATACTACGGCTCGCTTCGAAACAGCAAAAGCGACGATGTGTCACGGAACGAGCTCTCAAGCCTGTCAGCCCTCGACTTCTCTGCCTTGCAAGACTTTACGCTCATTGATAACGACCGGCCAAGGGCAAGTGTCTTTGTGGAACTGAATCATGATGCAACAGGGGCACTCGAAGCATATCAAGTGTGCAAGGCATTGAAAGATCCCTGGGAGCGAAGGGCACAGTGGCTTTCTATCAAGAGCACGTTTCTCCAGTTTGTTGTGAACGTTCCTATCAATATTTTTAAGGAAACAGGCCTGCCTGTGCTCGAGGGTTCTGATTCCTTTTTCTATCTGCCTTCCAGCCACTTGACAGCCTTCTACGATCCAGTGACTGGTTTCAATCAGGGCGACACGTCTGCACGCATTTGGTAACCATGCCTGACCACATTACAGGAACACTCATCTGGTACTACTTCGTCTGCAAGCGGCAGGTCTGGCTCATGGCACATGAATTGAACCCCAGGGAAGACTACGACCGCCTGGAACTCGGGCGCCTGTTGCATGAGGAGTCGTACAAGCGCGATGATAAAGAGATCATTATTGGTGACGTACGGTTGGACCTGATACGCGAGGAACATGGGAAAATCCTGGTGGGCGAAGTGAAGAAATCAAGCCACTTCACGCTGCCCGCAATCATGCAGGTATGCTTCTATCTGCGCCAGTTGAAAGAACGCGGCGTCGACGCCGAGGGCCAGCTTCTTTTTCCCAAGGAGCGGAAGAAACTGAAGATCGAATTGTCGCCCGAAAACGAACGGCAACTTGACGAGGCCATCTCCGACATCCGATCTCTGATGGTACAGCCACGACCCTTGCCCTATGTTCCCTGCAAGTTCTGTGGCAAATGCGCATATCTTGAGTTCTGTGCTTCGTGAGGAGGCTCTCGTATGAGTGAGCGGACGATTTACATCTTCAGCGACGGGGAACTCAAGCGCAAGGACAATACCATCTTTCTTGAGACCTCTGATGGGACAAAGCGATATGTCCCGATCGAGACGACACGCGAGATTGACATCTTTGGCGAGGTGACTCTCAACAAGCGAGCGCTCGAATACTTGGCAAAGCAAGAGATTCTCGTTCACTTCTTCAACCACTATGAATACTATGTCGGCTCGTTCTACCCCCGCGAACACTACAACTCCGGCGAAGTCATCCTTCAACAGTGCGCCTGCTACCTGGACGCCAAGCGAAGACTCGATCTCGCCAGACGCCTTGTGGCTGGTAGTCTGCAGAATATCCTCAAGGTGCTGGCGTACTACCGCAACAAGGGGGTCCCTGTTCAGGACCAGGAGAAAGGTGTCCGGACATTTCTCGACGCAATTCCATCCGTCGGGACAATCGACGAACTGCTTGCCATGGAAGGAAATGGGCGCCAGACCTACTACCAGTCGTTTGACGCTATTGTCGCCTCCGATGAATTTGGTTTCGATGGACGATCACGGCGCCCACCACAGAACCGCCTCAATGCACTCATTAGCTTTGGCAACTCCTGTCTGTATGGCGTCGTCTTGAGTGAGATCTACAAGACCCATCTCGACCCCCGCATCGGCTATGTTCATACGACCAATGAGCGCCGCTTCACTCTGAACCTCGACGTGGCCGATCTCTTCAAGCCCCTGTTGGTCGACCGAACCATCTTCTCCCTCCTCAACAAACACATGTTGAGAGCCGAGCACTTCGCGGAACAGGCAGGCGGCATCTACATGACCGAAGACGGGTCTCGTATCTTCGTCCAAGAGTTTGAGGAGAAACTCGCCACAACAATCCAGCATCGAGAGATGAAACGCAACGTCTCCTATCGAGAGTTGGTTCGCCTTGAGCTCTACAAGATCGAGAAGCACATCTTGGGAGACAAGGCGTACGAATCCTTTGTGGCACGATGGTGAATCATGTACATCATCATGGTTTATGATGTTGGCGAGAAAAGGGTCGGCCGTATTCTCAAAGTCGGCCGCCAGTATCTCAATTGGGTACAGAACTCTGTCCTGGAAGGCGAGCTCACTGATGCCCAATTCGAGAGACTGAAGTCTGATGTCCGCAAGCGCTTCAACAAAGACGAGGACTGCATCCTGTTCTACGTAATGCGCACTGATCGCTACACTCAGCGCGAGATCCTCGGGCAACAAAAGGGAGACCCTCTCTCTACCATTTTGTAGGTCTCCAGTGTCGTCTACCCCGAATCGTGCAGAATCCCCGGGGACACGACGACACCCCAATACGCACCTTGAAAACTGATTGGTACTCGATTTTCGGCAAGGCCACACCTGTCTCCAGCGTGGTCTGCGCCGGATATATCCGTTGCACAATCGCCAGAATTCAACATAATATTAACTGGTTCAGCAAGCTCCTATGAGGGATTGAAACGTCAACGTCAGCCATCGCAAGGTCGGAGAACTCCTGCGTTCAGCAAGCTCCTATGAGGGATTGAAACAGGAGCCCCGCGACGCAGGTCTCGTCGCCACTCGCAAGGTTCAGCAAGCTCCTATGAGGGATTGAAACACCAATTGGACTTCTACGTCGACAGCATCCACGGCAAGTTCAGCAAGCTCCTATGAGGGATTGAAACACTGTTGGCACTGTCCCGATTACAACGTAATCAGCGGGTTCAGCAAGCTCCTATGAGGGATTGAAACACCGATTGGAACTTGGACGTGACATACACCCACACCCCAGTTCAGCAAGCTCCTATGAGGGATTGAAACGTCAACGGGCGCCAGCCACGCCCGTCCAAATGGTGCGGTTCAGCAAGCTCCTATGAGGGATTGAAACAGGGAAGGAGTCCGTTTACACGGTAGGGAGGAACCCGTTCAGCAAGCTCCTATGAGGGATTGAAACCTCTGTGTTATGTTGTCGGATCAGCGCGTCCAGCTCGGTTCAGCAAGCTCCTATGAGGGATTGAAACCCGACAGCGAGTTCTGGTGCTTAACGATGCGCGAGGTTCAGCAAGCTCCTATGAGGGATTGAAACCCTCAAAAAAGGTTTACGACGATGCAGCCGCGGCTAAGGTTCAGCAAGCTCCTATGAGGGATTGAAACCTGAGATAGGCGGTGATGCTCTCTTGCGAGGGCAGCGGTTCAGCAAGCTCCTATGAGGGATTGAAACTTGACAGGCGTGCCCGCAGGGTCGTCGACCGTCATGACGGTTCAGCAAGCTCCTATGAGGGATTGAAACTCAGGAGAACGAGCAGGACACGCTTCATGGCTAACGTGGTTCAGCAAGCTCCTATGAGGGATTGAAACAGCCTCACCCTCGGGTTGTCCTTGCCGACGTAGGTCGGTTCAGCAAGCTCCTATGAGGGATTGAAACTGCCAAGGATCCCGGATATGTGCGCAGCTTCTTAACTGTTCAGCAAGCTCCTATGAGGGATTGAAACCCATGTTGTCTCCTTAGACCGGCATGAGATTCCCGTCGTTCAGCAAGCTCCTATGAGGGATTGAAACTCTAAGCAAGACGGCAACCACCTTCGTGTTGCCAGGCGTTCAGCAAGCTCCTATGAGGGATTGAAACGTCAACCGTCTCGGTGATTGGGGCCATCATGACCGAGTTCAGCAAGCTCCTATGAGGGATTGAAACTACGAACCCTGCTCTGCCGCCAACGCTTATGCTGCTGAGTTCAGCAAGCTCCTATGAGGGATTGAAACTTTCGCCACGTTCTCATCAACGGGTACGGTCGACCCGGTTCAGCAAGCTCCTATGAGGGATTGAAACTCAGCTGGCCAGGCGTCGTCTCGAGCACCTCGACATACGTTCAGCAAGCTCCTATGAGGGATTGAAACACATCGAGGAGCTCGAGGACATGGCCTGCGGGCAGTAGTTCAGCAAGCTCCTATGAGGGATTGAAACCCAAAACTTGAGTGCGATTACACCGGTAATAATCCACTGTTCAGCAAGCTCCTATGAGGGATTGAAACTGAGGCCCCTCAGCCAGCATCGCTAGGAAACAAGCCTGTTCAGCAAGCTCCTATGAGGGATTGAAACAGCTGTAAGTCCCAGAGAGCCGCAAGGTTAGGGATTTGTTCAGCAAGCTCCTATGAGGGATTGAAACAAAAACGAACATCGACGAGTACCGCGATGCTCGAAGCGGTTCAGCAAGCTCCTATGAGGGATTGAAACTTCGATCTCGCAGTGGCCTGTCAATTCCGTTCTTTGGAGTTCAGCAAGCTCCTATGAGGGATTGAAACATGGTGACTGCCGATATCTCCTTGCCCTCTGTCACGGGTTCAGCAAGCTCCTATGAGGGATTGAAACTTCAGACGATGATCTATGACGCGCATTACGTTACGGCGTTCAGCAAGCTCCTATGAGGGATTGAAACTTGGCAAGGCTCGAATGCGGCAGAAGTGGCCGCACTCGTTCAGCAAGCTCCTATGAGGGATTGAAACTTCCTGGCGGATAGATAGAAAATCTCAAGAAACTATCGTTCAGCAAGCTCCTATGAGGGATTGAAACCTAGTCATGTCGGGGCTCCTCATCATTGAGGGCGTTCCGTTCAGCAAGCTCCTATGAGGGATTGAAACTATCGTATTCGGTTAGTGCGCGACTCATTCCTAGAGTGTTCAGCAAGCTCCTATGAGGGATTGAAACACCAAGCGATTGCTTATATTGCTCCAATGCTTGTTGAGTTCAGCAAGCTCCTATGAGGGATTGAAACTAGACTGCTTTTATGACACACCTAGAGGAGGCTTTAAGTTCAGCAAGCTCCTATGAGGGATTGAAACTTGTTACCGTCCAGAGAATAAAGTCTATGCCAATAAGTTCAGCAAGCTCCTATGAGGGATTGAAACACCACGGCGTCGCAATACCTCGGGTCAATCTCGATGCGTTCAGCAAGCTCCTATGAGGGATTGAAACCTGAGATAGAGCGTGATGTTGTCCTGGACGGGCAGCGTTCAGCAAGCTCCTATGAGGGATTGAAACATACTGGCCTGCAATCTATCGGGGAGGGGGTGTTCGAGTTCAGCAAGCTCCTATGAGGGATTGAAACGCCCGCCAATATGGGCAATATTTTCGTCTGTGTCTGGGTTCAGCAAGCTCCTATGAGGGATTGAAACTACGTTGCCGTCAGCTGCGCACTGGTTAGTGCCACGGGGTTCAGCAAGCTCCTATGAGGGATTGAAACACAATTGATGTCAATGGTGGAGTACCAACGAACTGGAGTTCAGCAAGCTCCTATGAGGGATTGAAACGTTGCCTGTGCTCCTGTCAGTCGGTGGTTCATGGCGGTTCAGCAAGCTCCTATAAGGGATTGAAACATCGATCTATGAAGACTTTCCATCATATGCTTGCTGAAACATCACCATGGAATGTTGATGACTTGGCTGCGCTCAACACAGCGGCGGGTTCGATGACCCACAATCCTGCTGCTCTTGGCATCTGCATCATTGCTTGCTCATACTAATGATGAATTCCCGCCTGCGCGGGAATGACAGATACTAAGTTGCGACATTCGATGTATGATAAGACAATCAAAAGAGGAGGTTTTGCCTATGGCGTCGGTTTTCCAGAAGCTGAACCTGAAGGAACAGTCTGAGATCGTTGTGCTCGGTGCTCCTGAGAGCTTCGAGCCGGAACTCGGCTCCCTGCCAGCCGTGCGGGTGGTCAGGGATGCACAAGACGCACGTGAGATTAACTTCGCCCTCTGCTTCGTCACGAGCCCCGGCGAGGTCCAGGCTGCGGCTCTTTCGGTTCTGGCGAGTATGCAGGGAGACGCACTCCTGTGGTTTGCATACCCCAAGGGAACGTCCCACACGTACAAGAGCACTATCAACCGCGACCACGGCTGGGATGTTCTTGGCAGCGCAGGCTGGGTGCCCGTACGCCAGGTCGCCATCGACGACGACTGGTCTGCACTGCGTTTCCGCCGTTCCATATACGTCAAGAGAACATGAGGACGCATGGATTCCCGCCTGCGCGGGAATGACAAACAGGACGATTTCCAGTTTTGCTGTCGTCCCCGCGGAGGCGGGGACCCACTCGTTGGTGTAGTACTGGATTCCCGCCTGCGCGGGAATGACGGATTGCGCACTCCCGCATTCGAGGGAATGACAAATCAGAAGACTAGCTGTCGCACCGGTGGAACCTGGTCCAACGACCCCACCGAAACGGAGAGCGCACTCTGAGCGAACAAGGGTATCATGTTGGCATGAAATCGCGGGAATGGGCGGTATCTGTGATGCAGGACGGCGACAGCTGCTGGTTGGTCGTGGTCGGAAGTGACATCTCTCCCTCGACCAGTGTGCGCGTCCACGCACTGCAACGCTCCATCGAGAAGCTGAGTCCTGCCTTGCTGGTCGAGACCGTGCCGGGATACTGCTCGCTGGGGCTGATCGTCGAGCCGCTGCAGGCCTCACTGGCAGAGGTCGAGGAACTTGTGTCCGCAGCCGTGAGAAACGTCACGGCCTCCCCACCTGTCCAGCCCAGGACCGTTACGATCCCGGTCTGCTATGGCGGCGCATATGGTCCGGACATGCAGGTCGTCTGTCGGCATTCTGGACTGAGTGAACAGGAGGTTGTGCAGCGACACACCGCAGCCGACTACCAGTGTTCCATGCTGGGGTTTCTGCCTGGATTCCCGTACCTAGTGGGTCTCGACCCGCAACTGGCGACACCGCGCCTGGCAACGCCGAGGGCCACCGTTCCGGCAGGGAGTGTGGGGATAGCAGGCGCACAGACGGGCGTCTACCCAGTGTCCAGCCCGGGAGGCTGGAATATCATCGGCCGCACGCCTCTCACCTTGTTCGACCCGTCGCGTGAACAGCCTTCGCTGGTGCAGGCGGGCGATCTCGTCCGCTTCTCTCCCATCAGTTCCGAGGAATTTGAAGAGCAGCAGTCCCATGAACTCACACATTATCCACAGAAATATGATGCGATGGAGCAAGAGGTTGTCGGGTGCGATGTGCTCGAGCCTGGCATGCTGACGACAGTACAGGATGACGGCCGCTGGGGCTCGCAGCATATGGGGATCCCCGTTTCGGGGGCCATGGACCGGCAGGCGCTGGCGCTCGGGAATCTTCTGGTGGGGAACGAGGAAGGGGCTGCCGCCCTGGAAATTACACTATCCGGTCCACGCCTGGCGTTTGGGACAGATGCGCTGGTGGCGCTGACGGGCGCGGACATGGGCCTGCAAGTGGACGGGCGCGATGCCCCTACGTGGACTGCGGTCCTGGTACGATCCGGCAGTATTCTCTCCATGGCGGGTGCCACCGGCGTTGGGTGCCGTGCCTGGCTGTGTGTCGCTGGCGGTATCGACGTTCCAGAGGTACTGGGCAGCCGTTCGACACTGCTGCGGGCTGCACTGGGAGGATTCGAGGGACGCGCACTGCGCATGGGAGACCGTCTGCGCCTGCACCCTCTGACACAAGAGGCAAGGCGTCTCGATGGGTTTTCCTGCCCAGTCGGGTTGCAACCATCGTATGCCGTGGACACGCCGGTTCCGGTCCTGGCGGGCCCGCAGGCTGACGCACTGACGCCCGCCGCACGTCAGGCATTTCTGGACGCGACGTGGACTCTGAGCAACGACAGCGACCGCATGGGCCTTCGGCTGGAGGGGCCGCAGCTTGTCCTTCGTCACGGTGCCGATGTCATCTCGGAGGTCATCCCTGAGGGAGCTGTCCAGGTGACCGGATCGGGGTTGCCCATCATCATGCTGGCGGACCGCCAGACGACGGGGGGATATGTCAAGCCGTTCGTCATCGCCTCGGCTGCACTCGGGTGGCTTGCGCAGCGAGGGCCGTGTGACGGCATCCGCTTCCGCATGTGCTCTCTCGATGACGCACGAGCGATGCTTGAGAAGCAATCATCTGCAAGAAAGGAATTGGCCCGCCTGCAGGCCATCTGGCGTCACTGTCGCACGGGTGGTACACTGCACATGACCGTGAACGGTGTACGGCACATGGTTGAATGGCAGGATGTGACTCCTCTGGAGGTGGACCATGAGCATGGCAGTTGATCTCAACAGCGACGTAGGCGAAAGCTTTGGAGCATGGACACTTGGTGATGATGCACATGTCCTAGATCACATTACAAGTGCGAACGTGGCCTGTGGCTTTCACGCAGGGGATCCGCAGGTCATGCTGGCGACGGTGAGAGCGGCACGTGATCGCGGCATCGCTGTCGGAGCACACCCGGGATATCCCGATCTGGTGGGGTTCGGGCGTCGCGCCATGGCTTGTACCTCCGATGAGGTCTATGCTTTCTGCCTGTACCAGATTGGAGCGTTGGCGGCCCTCTGCCGTGCCGAAGGAGTTCCCCTGTGCCACGTCAAGGCGCACGGAGCGTTGTACAACCAGTCGGCCAGAGACCCGGACCTGGCTTGCGCCCTTGCACGGGCGACCCGGGATGCAGCCCCTTCCTTGATCCTGCTTGGACTGCCCCGGTCACAGCACGAGATTGCTGCACGTGAGACAGGCGTCCCTTTTGCCGCCGAGGCTTTTGCCGATCGCGCCTACCAGGCAGATGGTTCGCTGGTCGCTCGCACCCTTGAGGGTTCCGTCCTGCACGACCCCGAAGTCATCGCCACACGCGTCATCAGGATGGTGACCGAGGGGATCGTGGAGACCGCGCAAGGAGAAGTTGTCACGATACGTGCCGACTCCATCTGTGTTCATGGGGACAACTCGGCTGCATGCCGGATCCTGGAGACCATTCGTCGTGCGCTGGACGAGGCCGGCGTGCACATCAGCCCTTTGCGGGAAGTGCTCAGCCTCTAGCGGCCAGAACCCTCCGCTCGTGCTCCAGCAGCCACCGCTTGCGGTTCAAACCCCCGGCGTAGCCGGTCAGCGAGCCGTCGCTGCCGATGACGCGATGGCAGGGAATGATGATGGCGATGGGGTTGTGCCCCACTGCTCCACCCACCGCGTGTGCAGACCCAGGACGGTTAACAGCCACGGCGACGTCCCCATAGCTTGTCGTCCGAGCAAACGGGATTTCACGCAACGCATGCCAGACCAGCTTCTGGAACTCCGTGCCTCCTGGGTTCAGGAGGACGGCAAACGTCGTCCGCTTGCCACCAAAATACTGGCTCAGCTCTGTGATACACTGCTGCACGACCGATGTCTCGCAGGCTGCTCCCGTATCGACGCTCTCGACGAACGTCACCGACACGATGCCTTGTTCAGTGCCTGTGACTTCCAGTGCGCCGATGTCCGTGAAGAAGTATCCTTTATCCAGCTGCTCCATCATACGACCCCCTGAACGACCTACAGGATGCGTCGACCCTCGTGACACAGCGTCAATCCCTTACGGGCAATTCCTTGACGCGCCGGGCAGGTCCTCTCCCTTCAGATCGGATGAAGAACGATGGGGACGGAACGTGCATGTCAGAATAGCAGTTGCTGCACGGACGCCACCCGTCCACGCCTCCATGTTGCTCTCGATGACCCCGTGCCGTATCGATACAATACTACCTGTGAGTTCCACGACTGTGCCGGGGAGGACTGCCTTGAAGAACCGTGCCTCCTTGATGCCGACGAAGTAGCCGACCTGGCCCGAGCAGCGTGGTGTCGTCAGCATCATCAGCGAGGCGGCCTGTGCCATGGTCTCGATGATGATCACGCCGGGTGTCAGTGGAAATCCAGGGAAGTGCCCAGTGTAGAAGGAACTGTCTTCCAGATAGGTCGCCTGCGCTGCCACACGGACACCCGGAACGACATCCGCAGGACCGTTGACGAAGAGAAACGGCTCTTTCTGGGGAAGAAGTTCACGGACCTGTTCCGGACTCAGTCTGAGAGCGCTTTGAGCCTGCATACTTGCTTCTGATACCATGTTCATCCTCACCTACAGAGTGACCGCGTGTCCACGTGAAGTTTGCTGCATTGGGATTCCATTTTATGCAATTTGCTCCCTGTGACTACCTGGAAATATGGCTACGGACGACTGTAACAGATTTGGAACCCCCCGAGTACGTTAGTTCAATACGAGGGGTGTTTCTGTCCCAAGTCTGTTACAGGTGGCGAAGGCCATTGATGGGGATGGAGGTCTCAACGACCTGCCTGCCTGCCTGGCGCTCGACGCTGAGCTGGATCTGGGTCTTGTCGATGTCAAAGTACTTGCCAATAACGGCGACCAGTTCCTCCTTCATCTGCTCCATGACGGCAGGTGACAGCTGGGAACGGTCCTGCACCAGGATGAACGTCAGGCGCTCCCTTGCTATCTCGTTCGTCGCCTTGTGAAGCCAGGTCACTTCTGCCTCCAGAAGAGGCTCAGCAGACTGTGTCCCGTCGACAACGCGGAGAAATTCGTTTCGTCCCCTTCCAGGCGGCACGCGATCTCGAGGTAGGCTGCGGCTGCGGGGGTACTCTGGCTGAGGACAAGGATGTCACCCCTGTTGGTGGCGTCGAGAATGGCCTTGTCCTCCGGGACGACACCCACGAGCTCCGTGCCAAGGACATCGACGATGTCGTCACTGGTCAGCTGCTTTTTTCGCTCGATGAGCGTACGGTCGTACTTGTTAACAATGAGGCTGCAATTGCGTACTCCTTTGTTTTCCAGGAGGCCGATGACACGGTCGGCGTCGCGTACAGAGGTGACGTCCGGCGTCACGACAATCAGAGCCTGCTCGGCAGGCGCGCTGCTGGCCTCGAATCCGTGCTCGATGCCCGCGGGGCTGTCAAGGAAAACATAGTCGAACTCCGTCGACAGGGCAGCAACTGCCTCTTTGACCTTGTCGAGGTCCAGGTCTTGCTTGTTGTGGAGCTGGGACGCCGCCAGGAGCATGAGTGCCCCGCCTGCATGCTTCTCCTTGACCATGGCCTGCTCAGCCGTGCACCTGCCTTCAAGCACATCCATGAAGGTGTAGACCACACGGTTCTCCAGTCCCATGACAAGGTCCAGGTTGCGCAGTCCCACATCCATGTCCACGAGAAGCACTTTCTTGCCCAGCGTGGTCAGTGCCCCGCCGACGTTGGCAGTGGTCGTCGTTTTTCCCACTCCACCCTTTCCCGATGTGACAACGATGACTCTTCCCATAACACTATCTCCTTTTCCCTGCGAGTTCGATGTGGATCGTGCCGTCCTCGACGAAGACAGTCTGTGCCTTGCGCGCATCCCTGAACCCACGTTCGGCGCCCTCGTACTCGACGTCGCTCACCGTCATACGCGACGGCTCAAAGCCGAGCGCGGCGATGCTCTCGCCCGCCGAGACGACCCCACGGACGACACCCAGCACGTAGATGCTTCCGGCCGCGTGCACCTCGGCTCCCTCGTTCACGTCTCCCACGACAAGTACGTTGCCACCAGTGGTGACTGATTGACCGGAGCGCAGTGTGTGGTCGACGATGATGGTCGGGTCACACACCGGTAGAGGGAACAGGACCTCGCGTGGATCGACGGCAGGCTCGAGCTGTGGCAGCTGATAGTCCAGATGGTGGTCGACGAAGAACTGCTCGAATGCCGTCAGTTCGGCGTCGCTCAGTTGGCGGTCTCCCGGGTCCAGAACAAAAGGCAGCCGCCCCATGACGTCGCCACGCCGTGTGAGGACTTCATCCAATTGCTGGAGGATGTCGGCAACCGGCGTCACCTGGCCAATGATCATCTCCACTGACTGACTGGTACCTTTCAGAACAAACCCTTTGCGCTCCATGAGACTCCCTTTTCACTCGAAGACTGATGCCGCAGGCAACAGTATAGCAGACACCTGCACGTGCGCGACGCCCCGAGTTGCATCATCTCGATTCATCGCGAGCAGAGAGGATGTGAAACCCATGCATCATGACAGGACTGAATTCCCGCATGCGTGGAAATGACAGATCGGCGGGCAGGAATATCGAAGGGAAGGGCTGCTGTCTCACTGTCATGCGGACGTGCCAGGAATCTGACGTTCCCTCGCCAGTTTGTGCTAAACTCATGGTGTTCTGTGCACAACGCATGATCCTTGGTAAACGAGGTCGGATGGATGGTTAACGAGAACACGGGCGAGGGCTCTGCGGTAGAGTGCTGCGAGACGCAGGACACGGTTTCTGAAAGGCTTATCAGCCCACGCAACACATTCGCGGCCATGCAGTACCCGAACTACCGCATCTGGTTCGCCGGACAACTCATTTCGCTCTTTGGGACCTGGATGCAGGTAACAGCACAGGGATACCTCGCCTACCAGCTGACCAAGTCGGCAGCCTTCCTCGGTTACGTTGCGTTCGCCAATGGCATCCCAGTCTGGCTGTTCATGCTGTATGCAGGTTCGGTCGCAGACCGCGTGCCCCGCAAGACGCTGATGCTCTACACACAGTCCGCCATGATGGTACTGGCTTTTGTCCTGGCATTGCTCACGTTCACCGGTGCCGTGCGCCCGTGGCACATCCTGGTCCTGGCGTTTCTGCTCGGCATCGCCAATACCTTCGATTCGCCTGCGCGCCTGGCCCTCGTGAACCAGCTGGTCGACGACAGGCGGCACCTGCCCAACGCTGTCGCTCTCAACGGTTCGATGTTCAACATGGCAACGGCGCTGGGGCCGGCGGCGGCGGGTGCCATATACGCCCTGATGGGACCGGCTTGGTGCTTCACTATCAATGGCCTGTCCTTCATCGCGGTCATCGCAGCTCTCTCGCTTATGCGCCTTCGACCTGTGCCATTATCTCCCAGGGATCAGAACCCTATGGTGGGAATCGTCGAGGGGCTCACGTACGTCTGGAGGCACGAGAGCATCCGCACACTCATCCTCCTGATCGGTGTTACGTCTCTGTTCGGCCTGTCGTTTACAGCACTCATCCCAGCCTGGGCAGTCAAAGTCCTGCATAGCAGCACAACGACCGGCGCAACCATCAACGGCCTGCTCCAGTCTGCACGCGGCATCGGCGCCCTGCTGGCTGCGCTGGCCATCGCGACCATAAGCCATCTCAAGGTGAAGGGGCGCATTGTCACGTTCGGGACCTGGGCGTACCCCCTCATTCTTCTGGCTTTTGCCGTTGTCCGCTCGACACTCCTTGCATTGCTTCTCATCGCCCTGGTCGGATTTGCCAGCATCCTGGTGATCAATCTCTGCAACGTGCTGGTCCAGTCACAGGTGGAAGACTCTCTGCGGGGGCGCGTCAGCGCTGTCTACAGCCTGGTGTTCTTCGGCATGATGCCCATCGGATCGCTGCTGATAGGCTGGTTTGCCCAATGGACGAGTGAACCCTTGGCTGTCGTTGTAAGCGCCTGTGCAGCATTGACCGGCGCAGCCTTCATCTGGATACTGGCTCCACGCCTCAGGGCCATGCCATGAACAAGCACACCTGCTCAGGGTCGTCACCAGGAGGCTGACATGGAAGAACACATCGGCTCTGCAACGCTGCTCGGTCATGGACGGACCACAGAGGTATACGCCTGGAAGGAAGGCAGCGTCCTCAAGCTGTTTGTCCCTGGGTTTCCTTCGCCGCTCGTCGACCAGGAGGCCGACGGGACACGGGCCGCCAATGCCGCCGGCATCCCCTCGCCCCAGCTCAGGGGTGTCGTCACGGTGGACGGGCGCCGAGGACTGGTGCTGGAGCGGCTGGCAGGACGCAGTATGCTTGCTCTTCTGGGGCGTGAACCTGCGCGGGTGACGTACTATGCCCGCATCTTTGCCGAGCTGCAGGCCCGCATGCATGATTGTCATGTGCCGGGACTGGCATCTCGCCGTGAGGACCTGGCGCGCCGCATTGCCCGCGCCGGCGTGGTTGCGCGCCTCAAAGGTAATGCCCTGGCAACCCTCGAGCTGCTTCCCGACGGAGACAGTTTGTGCCACTGTGACTTTCACCCGGGCAACGTGCTCATGACGCCGCAAGGACCATCTGTCATCGACTGGTCGTTTGCTGCGCGTGGAACGCCGGCATCCGACGCTGCACGCACGGCGCTGCTGCTCCGGATCGCGAATGCCCCGCCGGGGTCCTTTCGGGTGGCATGGGTCGAACGCGAGACAAGAAATCGGTTCTACAGAGCATGGTTGAAACACTACCGTGAGTTGCAGCCCGACGCAGCAGACGCCATGTGGAACTGGCTGCTGCCGGTGGCCGTCGCACGCCTCGCAGACGACATCCCTGAAGAGCGGCAGCGTTTGATGGCTCTTATAGAGGAACTGCAGCAGAAGCGCTGACTGCATCAGGTTGCTCTCGCCGGTTGCTTTTCGCCCACTGCTTGGTACAATAGCGAACTGCTCTTCATCCGTACATTCGGGGCAAGTCTGCAGATGATCAGACTGGGGGCAAAGCCCTACATGGAGGTAACATGGAGAAACTCGATATTATTCTGCTCATTGGTCGACCGGCAGCGGGTAAGAGTGAGACGATAGACTTTCTGAAACAGCTGCCCGACGAGAAGCGACTACAGGAATATCACATCGCTCCGTTCGAGGAACTGGACGACTTCCTCTACGTCTGGCAGACCTTTGAGAACGATGCAATCAGACAATCCATGGGACTGGGCAGGCGAGACACGGACGACGCCCTGTATTTCCTGGACGACCGCATCTGGGACTTCTTCATCGAACGCATCGACCTGGACTTCCGCAAGAAGGTGGCGCGGGACCCACTGTTTCTCGAACACCATACAGTCATGATGGAGTTCGCCCGTGGCGGGGAAAACGGCTTTGCGAATGCCTTCCAGCATCTATCGGACGACGTCCTCGGCCGCGCGGCCATCCTATACATCGACGTCTCATTCGAGGAGTCCCTGCGCAAGAACCGCAGGCGCTATCGCCCCAAACAGGCCGACTCTATCCTGTATCATTCGCTCGAGGACGCCAAGATGGAGCGGTATTACAAGGTCAACGACTGGGAATGCCTGTCTGAGGGACGTGACGAAGGGTTTATCTCGGTCAAGGGGCATCAGATCCCCTTTGCCGTGTTCCACAACGAACCGGAGAAGACCCTCGACCCCGAGCTTCTGGGTACAGCCTTGCGCGACACGACTAGCCGACTTGTCAAGCTCTTCACACCCAAGGGTTGAACTGGCATCCCGGTATGCTAGACTGAAAACGTGGTATCTATGAGTGTTTCTATGCCCAACATGCGAATTCTTTGATAAGGGGAGTGCAACATGGCTGTATTTGATATGACGATCCACGAAGACGTTCTGGCAACAACCGTAAAACTTGCTCAGGACCGCAACATTATCATCCCTACCTTCGCGCAGCAGAAGGACCCGTCGCTTGTCCCGGACAAGGTTAAGGCCAGACTCAAAGGTGTCGGTCTTTGGGACGTCAATCCCATCAACCTGTTCCGCATTACGTGGCACAACGACGTGAAAACAGGCCTGTATGGCGGCGTAAACTACATCGAACTCCCAAGCGCCATCACCGGCATCAAGGCTCGCGTCGTGGGTATTGTCGGCAAGTATTTCCCCACCGGCGCACACAAGGTCGGCGCTGCATTCGGCTGCCTCGTGCCACGGCTCGTGACCGGGCAGTTTGACCCTACCCGGCAGGCAGCGGTGTGGCCGTCCACGGGCAACTACTGTCGCGGTGGCGCCTTCGACTGCGCCCTGCTGGCTACGGATGCCGTCGCCATTCTCCCGGAGGGGATGAGCAAGGAACGTTTCGACTGGTTGCGCGAGATCGGCACCAAGGAGGTCATCGGCACTCCTGGAACCGAGTCCAACGTCAAAGAGATCTATGACAAGGTTCATGAGCTGAAGACTACCCGTGGTGACAACATCGTCGTGTTCAATCAGTTCGAGGAGTTCGGCAACGCACTGTGGCACTACACTATGACTGGTTCGGCGTTCGAGCAGGTCTTCAACAGTATCAAGGGTCCGAGATCGCGCATGGCGGGCTACGTCTCAGCTACTGGCTCTGCCGGGACCATCAGTGCCGGCGAGTACTTGAAGAAGGTCTACCCGTACAGCCACATCACGGCCGTCGAGGCCCTGCAGTGCCCGACCCTGTATGCAAACGGGTTTGGCGCGCACCGTATCGAGGGTATCGGCGACAAGCACGTCCCCTGGATCCACAACGTCCGCAACACCGACGCCGTGGCTGCCATCGACGACGAGTACCCGATGCATCTGCTTCGCCTCTTCAACGAGGAGGCAGGCAAGGCCTACCTGGAGAAGAAGGGTGTCCCACGCAAGCTCATCGAACAACTCAACCTGATGGGCATCTCCTCCCTCGCAAACATGGTCGCCGCGATCAAGATGGCCAAGTACGAGGAGATGGACGAGAACGACATCGTTTTCACCGTGTTCACGGATTCGGCCGACCTGTACCAGTCGCGCATCGAGGAACTACGCGCCGAGTACGGCCCGTATACCGAGATGAACGCGGCGCTCGACTATGCAAAGTACCTCGAGGGCATCCTGACGGACTGGTATCGCGAGCTCAACTATCGTGACCGCAAGCAACTGCACAACCTCAAGTACTTCACCTGGGTCGAACAGCAAGGCAAGACTTCGGAGGAGCTGCACGAACTGTGGGACCCGGAGTTCTGGAACCAGATCTGGACGGCTGCCCCGGCATTCGACAGACTCATCGACCAGTTCAACGAGAGGACGGGGCTGCTGGCGAAGCTGTAGTCAGTTGTTCGTTTTCCTCACCCGTATCTTGATGTAACAGAAACAACAAGCGCTCCAGGAGTTTTCCCGGAGCGCTTTCCTGTGGGGTCAAGCGTTAACTTTCGCAGTGTGTTAACTTCCTGACCAAGGATGTCATCGTGCATAGAGGCAAGCAACAAGCCCCTGCTTTGGCAAGCAGTGGCTGATGTCGAGCTTACGGTAAGTCATCGTGAGTCAGATAAGTCTCTCACTCTACAGAATCAGGGGAATGGCAACACCCGCCAGATGGTAACGCTTGACCCTATGAGAACTAGACCACCCCCGCCGCCTGGGCGAAGCTGAAGTAGTCCCGGCGGGCACGGCCCACGATGATGTGGTCCAGGACGCGCCCGCCAACATAGCGCTGACAAGCCGTTACTTCATAAGATTCAGGACTGTTTGCTCAAATCTGAAGATGCCTTCTGGATAGCTGTTTCAACTTCTTTTGCTGTATGGTAGACTTTTGGATACGCTTTCAAATCGTCTTCGTACGGAGAGAACCGAACAATAACCTCACCCAAAGCCTCAAATACAGCTAGTTCAGAATGAGTTAGTTCGTCATAGGGGATGTCCGGATAGAAAACATGTTCATAGGCTATGCAAAATGTTGGGATATCATATTCCCCTCGTTTGAATGCCTCTAATAGATAGTACAGCTGCTCTCTTTTTGTCATTGTATCTCCCTTACTCGTACAAGAAATGCCAAATCGTATTGCTCGCTTTGTCATAAAGTACTTCCAACTCATATGCTTTGCCATTCCTAAACATTTCAATAGTATACATAATCGCTTCCGTACCCTGGGGGTCAGGGCGAGCAACACCATCCTTTATCGCTTGAATTAAGGTCTCCACAGGCACAAACCTGTCGGGGTCAT
>CAIQIK010000043.1 GCA_903871855.1 uncultured Caldisericota bacterium | reverse complement strand
TGGATAACGCCATGATGCTGCTCCTTTCCCTCCTGTTCACACAAGGATGTCAGCAGCATGGTTACCTCCTCTCGTTTCACGATGATTTCTTCGTGATGCAACGAAGAGAGTTCGCGATGATTTAACGTGATGCAACTCGCTATGGACAACTAGCGGCGGAGTGTGCTATACTGAGCCACGACAAGAGGGTAAATGCAGCATTCAGAGACCGTAGGATGCCGTTCTGAGCGAACAAAGGAGTGGTGAGAGGGTGGATTGTTTGTGACAGGCTCGTTGAGTATCGTTCCTGAGATGGTCTATCTTACCGTCTGCTTCATAGCTGGCACATTTATGGGGAGTTTCGTTGGTGTCCTCACGTATCGCATACCGCGCGATGAACAGTGGGTCAAAGGGCGGTCTATCTGCCCGGCCTGTAGTCATCAGCTGGGTGTTTTCGACCTTGTTCCGGTCTGGAGCTATGTGTTTCTGCATGGTCGTTGCCGGTACTGCCATGCGCGGATCGGTGTCCGGCACCTCTGGATCGAGGTGTGTACCGGCTTGTTGTTTGCTGGCCTAGGCTGGGGTCTGGGGTGGAGCGTCGATGCTCTCAAGTTCGCCGTCATGACGGTACTCGCGCTGGCGGTCGGGATCATCGACTTTGAGACGGGTCTCGTTCCCGATGCGGTCGTGTTGCCGGGGGCTGCCATTGGCCTGGTCTTCGGGGCGCTCGCAGGATGGCATGGCTTGCTGGGAGCAGCAGGGGGAGCGGCAATTGGTGCGAGCCTGTTCGCGGTGATTATTCTGTTCTCGAGAGGTGGCATGGGTTGGGGTGATGCGACTCTGGGACTCATGCTCGGTGCGTTCCTGGGATGGCGATTGTCTGTCGTCTTTCTGCTGCTGGCCTTCATCATTGGGGCATCTGCAGGGATTGTCCTCATGGTGTTCTTCAAGAAGAAAGGAAAAGACTCGATGCCCTTTGGCCCTGCTATGGCCGTGGGCGCATATGTCGCAGCTCTTGCGGGGAACGAACTGATTGCCTGGTACTTGGCAACTCTTTTCCACAAGTAGAAGTCTGGCGGTCGAGCGCAAAGGAGGCATCCTGTGTTTGGGTTTGGAAACAAGGTAACACCGATCATTGGAGTAGATATTGGGACGAGTACTATCAAGGTGGCTCAGTTCAAGCGGAACAAGAATATTCTGAGCCTTATCAACTTCGGCGTTGTTCCAGTTCCCGAGGGATCCATCGAAGAGGGGAAAATAGTCAGGGGCGATGTTATCAGCGAAGCACTCAGCTCTCTTCTGTCGCTGCATTCCTTTGTGGGCAAGCGTGTGTCGGCGTCCGTCTCGGGCCAGCTGGTGACGGTTAAGCAGGTCACTGTGGATGAGATTCCCCGCCAGTCTCTGGGAGACATTGTGAAGTGGGAGATGGAGAAGCACATCTCCTATCCCATTGAGGAGGCAGTCTTCGACTACCAGGTGCTGTCGCGATCGCAGACAGACGACGGTGGCGTCAAGGCAAACTGTCTGGTCGCTGCTGCCCCGCTCGACATTGTCAACACCCTTGTGGGTGTCATACGCAAGACGCAGCTGGAGCCGGTGTTCATCGAGGTCGAACCCTTTGCGGAGTTGCGCCTGGTGGATTACGTTTCCTACAAGCGACCCGATCTGGACGCAAAGACGATCGTCATGGTCAACATTGGTTCAACTATCACGTCCATTAATGTCGCGGATCAGTCCATGATCCGGCTCACACGTATGATTCCATTCGGAGGGGCGCGGATTTCACAAGCGATTGTGTCAGCACTGGGCGTCAACATGGAGCGCGCAGAAGAGCTGAAGCAGGAATCCGTCAACGTGGACCCAGATGCCAATCTCGAAGCCGGCACCGAGGAAGAACGCACCACATCCGCAGCTCTTCCTGTCATCGACGAGCTAGTCCTCGAGATCAGACGGTCTCTCAATTACTATACAACACGGTTCGAAAGCGACCGCCCACTGCACCTGATCCTGTCGGGCGGGACGGCCAACCTCAAGGGTGTCGCTGACTACATCGAGCTGTCAACTGGTTTCACGGTCGAGATGAACCGTCTGCTGCTTGATGTTGTCAAGTACGACCCGAGCATGTTTGCTGAATCCTATCTCAATGAAATGGCTCCCATGTTCAGCGTGGCTGCCGGCCTTTCGCTCCGCGAGTTCGAATCGGCTGCTGCCAGAAAGCGCTCTGGCCGGAAGCAGGCCAAGCCTGTCGGAGCCGGTGAAAGCCTCCTGACGTATCGCCCTGGGTCGGAGGGACTTTCATGATTACCATCAACCTTCTTCCGTACGCGCGGAAGCGGAGACAGACACAACTTACTCACCAGGACAGGACGCTCATCTTTGTTGTGGTTGCGGTTATCGTAGTGCTCGCAGCATCATATTACTATGCCAGGCTGCTCGTCACACGGACGACAGATCATTTAACGGATCTCAATGCACAGATTGCTGCCCTGGGTAGCGAGCAGAAACTGCTTGATCTTAACAGGTCACTCGCGCAGCGCTCGCTGGCGATTGAAACCAACCTCACGGCGGCCGTGCAGCTGCAGGTCAATACGAACCAGATCCTGGATGACCTTGCAAAAGACCTTCCCAAGGCATGCACACTGACCCAGGTGAACATCACGGTGCTACCGGGTGCGATAGACATTGCTGCTACCAGCAATCAGTTCGTCGACTTGGTGCGCTTGTTCAATGCGCTCAGCGCCGACCCGAAGTTCAAAGGCGTGCACATCAGCGGCTACCAGATTCCGTATGCCGCTGGCGCCGTGGCCCAGGGGTCGCAAGCCAAGGCGACGATGAACCTCACGCTGACGTGGGTGGGAGGAAGCAAAAATGGGTAAGAACATCCCGGTCAAACTTATCGTCGTGATCCTCCTGCTCGGCGTCATCTGCTTTCTCTCCTACCAGTACGCGCTCAGCCCTCAGCTCGTCCAGCTACGGGACTTGCGCGATCAAGCCACACAGGCCGACACGAAGCTGGCCACGCTAAAGCAGGTCAAGCGGCTGCACGAGACATTCGTGAAGCAAGACGACTCCTATGCAGCCTGGATCGACCAGCTTATGCAGATCACACCAACAGTGTTCGACCAACACGAACACACACGTTTCCTGCTCGACCTCCAGGCGGTCGGCAAGGCCAGTGGTATCACGTACACCAGCATTCAGATTTCGGACGCCTCCATGGGCCAAGGCAGCAGTGCTGCCCAGCCTGCGGAGGTGAAGCTTGCCAAAACCGTTGGCGTCACCATGAACTTCACCGCCAAGGATTACTCGACCATGCGAGGGTTTCAGGAAACGTTGCGCACGACGTTCAAGTATGTCATGGTCTGCTCGAGCCTGACCATCTCGCATGGTGCCCTCGGACTGTCTGGTCAGGGCAATCCGTATACCTGCTCCATGACTGCGTGGATGGTCCTGAGTCCTAACGCGACGATCGTCGGCGCAGCGGCCGCTCCTTAGTCGTAAGGGCTGCAATAGGAGGCGTGTCATGGCACAGAAAGCAGTAGTGAAGACCAACGTTCAGACGGTTCCTGCGAGCAAGAAGATTGCGTCGCGTCTACGGAAGCGGTCCGGAGTCAGAATTTCACCAGGCACATGGATCTTTATCCTCGTTCTCCTGACCACCTTCTCCATCTGGAATTTCTACTTCCTGCCTCGCATGGGGCAGACGAGTATTATTCCTCCCGTGCCTCAGGTGTTCCAAGTGACTCAGCACAAGAACCTGGACGTGGTCAACACCCAGCTCCAGACGAGGCATACGTTCCTGTCCGTGGCACCTCAACCGATTCCCGCGGAGACAGGCAAGACTAATCCATTCGAATAGCACCGACACCCGGAGATGAGCGATGGAAAATGAGTACTATGGCAACAGAATTCGACAGCTGCAGGAGCGCATGGCCGGTGCAAACGTGGATGCCTTCTTCACGCTTGCGGCGCCTAGCTTGCGTTATCTTACCGGGTTTACGGGCGAAGAGGGATATCTCCTCGCGCTTCATGACGGCATGCATCTTGTCGTTGACGGCCGGTTCACGACGCAGGCGCAGGAAGAGTGTCCCTGGATGGACACCACCCTGTACACTGGACACTTCAGCGGGTCTATTGCAAACCTGCTTGTCGCAGGTCATGTTCATTGGCTCGGGTTCGAGAAGGAACGCGTTTCTTTCGTGCAGGTGGAGCAGATGCATGCTGCATTCCCATCGGTGACCATGGTCCCGACCGAGAGTGTGGTCGAAGGAATGCGCATCGTCAAAGATGGCCGCGAGCTGGACATAATGCGTGCTGCGGGGCATGTCGCAGACAAGGCGTTTAACGCCATGATCGGTCAGTTGAAAGCCGGCATGACCGAGAATGAAATGGCTGCTTTGCTGGAATACGAAATGCGCAAGGCAGGTGCTCAATGTACCAGTTTCCCGACCATCGTAGGATCGGGCGCTCGAGGGGCACTGCCACACGGGATCGCGTCCGACAAGGTCATCCAGAGCGGCGAGGTTATCGTCATCGACTTCGGCGTCAACTTCGAGGGTTATATGAGTGATTGCACCAGGACCGTGGCACTTGGCGAACAGCCTGCCGATGTGCTGGACGTCTATGCAAAACTGCGGGAAGCACAGCAGCTGGGCCTTGACTACATCAAGGCGGGCGTGAGCTCCCGTTCCGTCGACACCGTCGTGAGAGGCAAGCTTGGCGAGAGCGGGCTGGCGCAGTACTTCACACATGGGCTGGGACATGGCGTGGGACTCGAGATTCATGAGGCGCCGCGCCTTTCCCAGGGGACCGATACGGTGCTCGAACCGGGACAGGTCGTCACCTGTGAACCAGGGGTTTACCTGCCTGGACGTTATGGCATGCGCATCGAGGATTCGGTCATTGTTACAGAGACTGGGTTTGAGTCGCTGACGGAACTGCCCAAGGAACTGGTTCTCACCTGAGTGTTTCCAGAGTGTGGCGGCGCTGCGTCCCCGAACGCTTGACGCAATGCTGGTTGACCTGTACAATACCATGATTGACAGCTCAGTCCCGGGAGGTTAGACGTTGATTTCCGCCAACGAATTGCGCACAGGTGTCACGTTCGAAATAGACGGTCAGGCTTTTGCCGTCATTCAGTTCACACACATCAAGCCTGGCAAGGGATCTCCATTTGTCCGCCTCAAGATGAAGAACCTCATGACCGGCAATGTCACCGAGCAGACCTTCCGTCCTGATGAGAAGGTCAAGAGTGCATATCTTGAACACAAAAAGATGCAGTACCTGTATGATGCTGATGGCATCTACACTTTCATGGACTCCGGCACATATGAGCAGATCGGCCTGACGAAGGATGACCTTGGCGACGTCGTCAACTACCTTATCGAGAACATTGTGGTTGACGTCGTCTACTTCCTGGAGAAGCCAGTCAGCGTCGAGCTGCCCACGTTCATCGAGGCGACTATCACGCACACCGAGCCGGGTATCAAGGGTGATACCGCTACGGGTGCCAACAAGATCGCGGAGATCGAGACGGGGTTCTCGCTTATGGTTCCGCTGTTCGTCAATGAAGGCGACAAAGTTCGCATCGACACGCGCAGCGGAGAGTATCTCGAGAGGGTCAAGTAAATCCATGGACAAGTTTCTCATCACTGACGCTGCACTCGAGTCTCTCATCGTTCACGCGTGTCTGTCCGTTGAGGGCGTAGAGTCGATGTGGAAGGGTCTCAAGGAGCACTTTCCGTGCTGGGACCGCGAAGGTCGTGAACCTCACGGCGTGAGTATTACGCGAAGTGTTCTTGAGCTGAGGCTCGACGTGTTCATTGTCGGACGATTTGGGACCGACCTTCGCAAACTTGCTGGCAGTGTGCGGAGTGCTGTCGCCAAGGAAGTTGAAGCATCCACTCCGTATCACATCCAGGAGGTCAACGTCCATATCGCCGACGTGCGGGTTTGACGCATGGCGACGAGTCAGGGAGTACAGAACCGCCGGCGCTCGCGGGAGATAGCGCTGCAGGTCCTGTACAGTTTGGCACAGGGCAACGTTTCAGTTGATCAGACGTTCGATATGTATGCTCATGAGGCCCCGCTCGTGCAGGCGTACGCGCTCAAGCTCATTCAGGGAGTCCAGGCCCATGAGGACGCTATTCTGGCTGAAGTGGGCACACATACGGAGCATTGGGGCATCGACAGAATTGCTGTCGTTGATCGTGTGATTCTTTTGATTGCCGTTTTTGAGATGAAGTATGGCAAGCCCCCGATCAAGACAGCCATTGCAGCCAATGAGGCTGTTGAACTGGCCAAAGAGTTCGGTGGCGCCGAATCGGGGAGTTTCGTGAACGGTGTCCTGCGTGGTGTCGGGGGCGCGGGGAACTGACTGAGTGGGTGCGGATGAAGAATCTGGTTGCAGATGTGTCTGGCATCGTGCAGGGAGTCGGGTTTCGATACTTCGTGGAGCAGGCGGCTGTCGGGCTTGGAATCGATGCCAAAGCCGACAACATGAACGACGGTACTGTGCATGTTGTCGCATCGGGCGACGAACAGCGGCTCTTGCGCCTAGTGGAACTGCTCAGGCAAGGGAGCCGTTACTCATCTGTGGACCACGTCGACTACACGATCACAGATCGTTGCGGGTAGGTGGAAAGGGGCTGACATGAACATCCGGGACCATCTCAACGAGGAAGCGCACTACATCGACGGAGTGCTGGCTGATTGTCTTGCTCCGCTTCAGGGATCTGTCATGCACGCAGCAATGTCCTATGCGCTTCTTTCACCGGGCAAGCGTGTGCGACCTGCTCTGTGTCTTGCCGTCTATGAGGCATGCACCCGCGACAGGGAGCGCATTAAGCCGGTCCTCGCCGCCATCGAAATGGTACACGCGTATTCCATTATTCAGGACGATCTACCCTCGATGGACAATAGTGACCTGCGGCGCGGGAAGCCAACAACACACAAGGTCCACGGCGACGACATGGCGCTTCTGGCTTCGGATGCGCTGTTGACAATGGCATTTGAGGAGCTTTCATCCACGCAGATGGTCGGTGCTTTCGGCGCCGAGCGGTGCCTCGAGGCGGTACGGACGATGGCCGTTCTGGCAGGTGCAGAGGGTCTCGTCGGTGGACAGGCGATGGACGTCATTACCTCTAGCGACGAACACGTCGAAATCGACGCGATCGAGTACATCCACAAGAACAAGACTGCCGCACTCATACAGGCTTCAGTACTGCTTGGGGGCATCTTCGGCTGTGCCAGTGAGGCCGACATGGGCAGGCTGCGGGAATTTGGTGAGACCTTTGGCATGGCATACCAGATCGTGGACGATATCGCCGATGCCAGTGCGACCGAAGCGCAGACCGGCAAGACGGCAGGTCAAGACGTCAAGAACCGTAAGGCGACCTACGTGACCGTGCTTGGACTTGGTGACGCAAGGGAGAAAGCATTGCAGTACCTGGTGCGTGCCCGTGAGTCCGCGCTTGCGCTGGACAGCGGGGGGGAGTTCCTGACAGGTCTTGTCGACCTTCTTGCGGAGAAGGCTCGGAGTTGATCCTCGAGCACATTACCTCGCCGGCGGACATCCGCGGACTGGACGTCCCACATCTGCGGATACTGGCGGCCGAATGCAGACAGGTCATTCTCGACACGTGTTCGACCAATGGTGGGCACCTTGCGTCGAATCTGGGAGCCGTCGAGCTGACGATCGCGCTCCACATGACGCTGGATACGCCGAGGGACCAGCTGGTTTGGGACGTTGGACACCAGTGTTATACGCACAAGCTTCTCACCGGGCGCTACAAGTTGTTCGGCACGCTCCGGCAATGCGGGGGGATCAGCGGGTTTGTGAATCCCAATGAATCTCCTTACGACACGTTCCTGGCTGGCCACGCCTCGACGTCGCTTTCCATAACAGCAGGTCTCGTTGCGGCACGGCGCCTGGACGGCGGCAACCAGCGCGTGGTTGCGGTCATCGGTGATGGTGCCTTGTCCGGCGGCATGGCCCTGGAAGCGCTCAACAACCTCGGACGGGCGCACGGCCAATGCCTTGTTATCCTCAACCACAACGACATGTCCATATCCCGCTCTGTCGGGGGCATGGCGCGGGCGCTCAACCGGCTGCGGACACGTGCATGGTACCTGCGCGCACGCGAGTCTCCTCTGGTGGGACGTGGGCTTCGCTGGCTGAGAACCCTGCTCAAACGGCTGTACCTCCCCACAATCTTCTTCGAGGAGCTGGGTTTCCGGTATTTCGGGGTCGTGGATGGACATGACATCAGCAAACTCATCGAAGCGATCAACATGGTCAAGGACATCCAGCAGCCTGTCGTCCTGCAGGTCGTGACAGTGAAGGGCAAGGGATATGAGCTGGCCGAACGACAGCCGTCTCAATTCCATGGTGTCGCGCCGTTTCTCATCGAGAATGGGGTGAGCAAGCAGGAAAAGTCTATGCTGACCTACTCCGACGTATTTGGTGAGACGCTGATACGGCTTGCGGAAACAGACCTCAGAATCGTCGCGATCACGGCTGCGATGATGGACGGCACCGGCCTTGCCGAGTTCGCCAAGCGCTTTCCCGATCGGTGCTATGATGTTGGCATTGCTGAACAGCATGCTGTGGGTATGGCGGCGTCGCTGGCTAGGCAAGGGTACAAGCCATATGTTGCAATCTACTCGACCTTTCTCCAGCGGGCGTACGATCAGATCGTGCACGATGTCGGCATCGGCAGTCTGCCCGTGCGGTTCGCGGTCGACCGGGCCGGACTGGTCAGCGATGACGGGCCGACTCATCAGGGTGTCTTCGACGTCGGCTTTCTGAAGAGCGTTCCCGGCATGACCGTATGTTCCCCGGGAGACCGCAGAGACCTGGTGCGCATGCTGGAACTGTCAGCCGCGGCTAAAGGGCCGTTTGCTATCCGATATCCCAAGGACGCTGCCTACGATCTTAGTGAGCAGCTTGGTGAGCGCTCTCCCATGACTCTCGGTAGCGCTGTCGTCGTTGCCGACGGGAGCGATGTCGCCATTGTTTCGCTGGGGCCGGTACTTCGCTCGGCCCTGGAAGCCCGGAGGATTCTTGCAGGCGATGGAGTCCATGCATGTGTTGTGGACCTTCGTTTTGCCCAGCCGCTAGACATTGGTCTCCTCACACGACTGGCCGGTACCTGCCGGGCAGTGCTGCTTGCTGAAGAGACGACACGTTCCACGGGCGTTTACGACGCAGTCGCCGAAGCACTCGCATGTGCGGGCATGAACATCTCGCACATCGGGCGTTGTGGTGTTCCTGACGCGTTCCCTGTCCAGGACAAGCGGGCACACCTCCTGAGCACTTATCAACTCGACGCCCAAGGGCTGGTGCGTGCTGCGCAGTGTCTGCTGGCCGAGGTGGATAGGCGGTAGCGGCTTGAAGCCCGGCACATCTGTTATACACTGTACAGCGTGATGAAAAGCATTATTTACTACCGAGGGGATTCGAAGGATGCGCGTGAACTCGAGCGCGAGATTCGACCGTACCTGACAAGCAAAGGGGTCGAGGTTGTCACCGTGACCTCCAGGGATGATCTGTCCACGCTCCCATCGGGAGCAGCGGACGGTTCCTTCATTTTGAGCCTGGGTGGCGATGGGACCTTTCTACGTGCCGCACGGCTCAGCACCGACCTGGGTTTGCCCGTCCTCGGCATCAACCTTGGCTCTCTCGGCTTTCTCACCGACGTCGAGGAGAATGAGGTCTATGCGTCGCTTGACGCTGTCCTTGAACATGCGTACACGGTTGAACACCGTCTTGTCCTTGAAGCGCGCGTTGTGCGTGAGGGCCAGGAAATCCTTGGTACGACAGCCATCAACGACATTCTGGTGGTCCGGGACCTTACAGGAAAGATCCTCACGTTCGAGGTATTCATCGGAGGTGTGCGCGCAGGGCAGATCACAGCAGACGGCATCATGGTGTGCACACCAACCGGTTCGACAGGGTACTCCCTGTCCGCCGGAGGACCTATTCTCGACCCTACCGTCGAAGCACTTGTGCTCACGGCTCTTGCGCCACACGACTTCACGTCGAGGCCTCTGGTCACATCGGCAGGTAGTGAGATCACCCTTAAGGTGAAGCCGTCGCGAGACAAAGCTGCCTTCGTGTGCGACGGAGAGCGTGTCGGCGACATCCACAGCTTTGACACGGTATGCGTGAAGAGACACCCCCAGGATGTTGCCATCATCCGGTTGCGCGACAAAAACTTCTACAAGGTCCTCGGCGCCAAGTTCCACTGGGGCTACTGACATTGCTGTTGGAACTGGATATCCACAATCTGGCCATCGCGCACGACGTTCACCTGTCATTCGATGATGGGTTGAATGTCATCACCGGCGAGACGGGGGCGGGCAAGTCTATCCTTGTTCGAGCAATCAGCGCAGTGCTGGGGGGCAAGCTGACCAGTGACTTCATCAGCGTGGGAGCGGACAGCCTGCGACTCGATGCGGAGTTCGCGCTTCCGCGCGTCTGTTCCCTGCGGGATATGTTGGGCGACCTCGTGACGGACGACGACGTAACTGTCGTGGCAACCCGCGAGGTGGACCGCACCGGCCGACACAAGTATCGCATCAACGGGCGGATTGTGCCCATCAGTACGCTCAGACTGCTTGGGGAGAATCTCGTGGACGTGCATGGGCAGCACGAACCACAGTCGTTGCTGGTACGTGAGAATCACATCCGGCTTCTGGACTCTTTTCTGGGGCATGACGCCGAGTCTGCGCGGGACCTCTTTGGCACGAAGCTCACAGAGCTACGCACTGCACGCCGTGAACTGGAGCAGATGGAAACGCGCCGGACAGAATGGGACAATGAGACCACTTATCTGGAGTTTGCATCGGAGGAGCTTGAGCGTGCTCAGCTGAAGACGGGAGAGGACAGCCTGCTCATCGCAGAACAGCGGCTTCTGGAGAACGTCCGTGAACTACAGGAGCAATTGGGCCAGGCGTCGGGTGCCCTTGTCGGTGATGAATCGCGGGACAGCGAAGGGATCGTGCGGCAGGTGGGCAGACTGCACCATACCATCGAGGCCCTTTGCTCGATCGATCCCCGGCTGAACGAGATGGTATCCCTGCTGGACGGAGCGCAGGCGACTCTCAAGGAAGCAGAGTCGGCGCTGGACGACTATCTCAGCAGACTTGAGCTGGATGATGCGCGACTGGCGCAGGTGACTGAGCGGCTGGATACTATTGCGAGACTCGAGGAGAAATATCACAAGGACCTGGACGGTCTCCTTGCATTTCGGATGGAGATTGACCGCAAGTTGCGTGAACGCCACGAGCATGCGGGCGACGAGGCCGGCATGCGTGACCACATAACACAGCTGGAGATTGAACTCTCAGCTATCGGAGCGTCACTGACGGCGAAACGCAAGCAAGGGGGCCCCATCCTTGCGCGCAAGGTTGAGGAACAGCTTGGCGAGCTGGCCATGTCTAATGCCCGGTTCGTCTGTTCCATCGAGGAGAGCGTCGACGAGCAGGGTATCGCTGTTGGGGATGAGCGCTTCAAAGCATCTGAGACGGGCCTGGACGTGGTGGAGTTCCTTATTGCTCCCAACCCAGGCGAGGGATTGCGTCCTCTCAGAGAAATCGCATCCGGCGGAGAGCTTTCGCGCGTTATGCTCGCGCTCAAGACGGTATTCGCCGAGACCGACCAGATCCCTACCATGGTGTTCGATGAGGTCGATGCAGGCATCGGTGGCGAAACAGGGCTTGCAGTTGCAGGCAAGCTGGCCAGTCTTGGTATGCACCGCCAAGTCATCGTCATCACCCATCTGCCCACCATCGCGGCCAGGGCCGGAACGCACCTCGTCATCTCGAAGGAGCAGAGCGAGGATGCCACTACCGTCGCAGTGTACCGCGTCACGGGCGAAGAGCGTGTACGTGAGCTGGCGCGGATGGTGTCGGGCGACCAGGTGTCTGAGGTCGCTCTGGCCCACGCTCGTGAACTGCTGGTTCGGTAGCTACTCATTCAGGAGGTCTCCCGTATGATTCTTGCAATCAATCCTGGTTCCACGTCTACAAAAGTGGCGTTGTACGAAGGGGCGAACGTGATCGCACAGGAGTCGCTGGACTATTCTGCAGCGGATCTGGCGCCGTTTTCTCGGATTTCGGATCAGCTGGAGACGCGCGTACAGACTGTGAAGGATTTTTTGACGCGTCACGGCGTGCAGGCAGTACACCTCGAAGCCGTCATGGCACGTGGCGGTGTTCTGCATCCCGTATCAGCGGGTGTTTATGCTGTCAATGACCGTATGCTGTGCGACTGTTTTGAAGCCCGCATTGCGCAGCATGCGTCTAATCTGGGAGCATTGATCGCTCATCGTCTGCTGGAAGGCACAGGTATTCCCTGCTACATTGCTGATCCCGTCTCGGTTGACGAGTTCGAGGACGTGGCGAGGCTCTCGGGGCTCAGGGAACTGCCACGACGGTCACTGGGGCATGCGCTGAATATCCGCAAGGTAGCATACAAGGTTGCTCAAGCGAAGGGAAAGCAGTTGCAGGAGATGAACATGATCGTGGCACATCTCGGGGGAGGCATCTCGGTTGCGCCCCTGCGTCACGGGCGTATCGTGGACGTGAACAACGCCAACGAACAGGGTCCCTATTCCCCCGAACGCGCTGGGTCGGTCCCCGCTGCGTCGCTGGTGCGCCTGTGTTTTGAAGAAGGTGCTACCGAGGCAGCAATCGTCAAGCGATTGACACGGACGGGTGGGCTTGTGTCGTATCTTGCTACGAACGATGCGCGTGAGGCCGAAGCTCGAATCGCTGCAGGCGACCAGGGTGCAGCGATGGTCTATGAAGGAATGGCTTATCAGATAGCCAAGGAGATTGGTGCCATGGCTACTGTGCTGGAAGGTGACGTCGATGTCATTGTGCTGACCGGTGGACTGGCCAAGAGCTCGATGCTGATGCAATGGGTACGCGAGCGAGTGGAGTTCATTGCACCAGTTGAGGTCATCCCCGGTGAGAATGAACTGGAAGCGCTGAACGATGCATACCTGCGCCTCAAACAGGGTATCGAGACTGAAAAAACATACGAATAGGAGGGACCCATGGAGATCAGAACGTTCGATGACCTGCTGGAAGAGGCGAAAAAGCGTGGCCGCAGGAAGCTGGCCGTTGTGTTCCCCGAAGAGGTATCACTGCATGCTGCCATTCTGGCACAGCAAGCCGGCATAGCAGCACCGGTTCTTGTAGGTCCACCTGACCGTATAGCGGCGCTGCTGCAGCAAGCTGGGGTGTCCGCCGGCGACTATGAAGTCGTCCCTGCGGGCGACCCTGTGGAGGCGTGCAGGATCGCCGTACAACTGGCACACGATGATCGGGTGGACGTTCTTCTGAAAGGCGGGGCGCAGACAGCACAGCTGCTTCATGCCGTGCTGGACAAGGACACGGGTATCCGGGCCAGCAACGTGATGTCTGAGTGCACCATCTATGAGGACACCCGTGTGCGCCACTCGCTGCTGGCGGTCGTGGACGGCGGCATTCTTGTTGCCCCGACGCTGGATGAGAAGGTGGAGAGCATCAAGAATACTGTTGGCGTGTATCACCGTCTTGGCTACGAGAACCCGAAGGTAGCTGTGCTGGCGGCTGTGGAGACTATTACAGAGAAAATGCCGTGTACAGAGGACGCCACCGTCATTACACGCATGTACGAACGCGGGCAGATCAAGGGTTGCGTTGTCGATGGGCCGTTGGCACTGGACAACGCCGTTTCGCCACGAGCGGCAAGCATCAAGGGTATTGGCGGTGAGGTCGCCGGGGTAGCCGACATTCTCATTGTGCCGGATATCGAGGCAGGAAACCTGCTAGGCAAGTCCATGACCTACTTTGCTGGATTCACCTCGGCCCATGTTACCATTGGCGCGCGCAAACCGGTCCTGGTACCTTCGCGTGCCGACGATGGACAAACGAAGCTGATGTCCGTGGCACTGGGCATCGTAGCGTACTACTAGGGGGGACCATGACGCCCATGACACATTTGTGTGACATCCCAGCGGCCGTGAAAGGTCTGCCGCGCAAGCGGATGGCCGTTGCTTATGGGGAAGACGCTCACACGCTGCAGGCTGTAGAACGTGCCGTCAAGGAAGGCATCGTCGACGCTGTGGTCGTCGGCGGAAAGAAAGAGATTACAGCGACTGCGGCCGACTGCGGCGTTGATGCGAAGCTTTTTGAGATCATGGACGTCGAGGGTGAGATGCCGTCAGTCAAAGTAGCCGTGAAGCTGGTCCGCGACGGAAACGCCCATATGTTGATGAAGGGTCTGGCTCATACGGACAACTACATGAGGGGGATTCTGAACAAGGAGACGGGGCTGGTGCCTGAGGGCGGTCTCCTGTCGCATGTTGCGGTATTTGAGATCCCCGCATACCCTCGACTGCTCGTCCTGTCGGATGCCGCTGTGGTACCACTACCGACGCTCCAGCAGAAGGTCGCTATCACAAAATACGCCATACGTATTGCAAACAGCCTGCGTGTCGAAATGCCTAAGATCGCCTTCCTGTCGGCCAGTGAGAGTGTGCTGAAGTTCCCAAGCAGCCAGGAAGCAGCTATTCTGACTGGCATGGCAGTACGGAAGCAATTCGGTAACGTCCTGGCAGAGGGCCCCATTTCTGTAGACCTCGCGCTGTTCCCTGAGGTCAGCGACATCAAAGGGTTTATGGGACGGATCCGTGGTGATGCGGATGTCCTCATTGTTCCCGATATCGACAGCGGAAATGTCCTCTATAAGGCGATTGTCTGGTTTGCGAAAGCCGAGACGGCAGCGATGGTCACGGGGACGATCGCACCGTGCATCCTCACCAGCAGAGGAGACTCTGAAGATTCCAAGTTCTACTCCATCGCACTCGGTGCATTGAATGCCTGAGAACAAGGATATAATAATAGTTTGAGGTCACTACCGACCTCCAACTGTACTTGTTTGAAGGGAGTGTTTGAGTGCGCAGAAACGATCTCCGTAACATAGCCATTATAGCACACGTCGACCATGGGAAGACGACACTGGTCGACGCTATGATGCGACAGTGCAAACTGTTCCGCAATATCGACCAGATGGGCGAGTGTATCCTCGACTCAGGGGACCTGGAGCGGGAGCGCGGCATCACCATTATCTCCAAGAACATGTCGCTGGTGTGGAAAGGTGTCAAGATCAACATCGTTGATACGCCTGGCCACTCTGACTTCGGCGGCGAGGTAGAGCGCGTCCTGAGGATGGTAGACGGAGTCCTTCTCTTGGTTGACGCCTCCGAGGGACCAATGCCCCAGACGCGGTTTGTGCTCAAGAAGGCTCTCGAGCTCAATCTCAGACCAATCGTCGTCATCAACAAGATCGATCGACAGGATGCCCGCATTCAGGAAGTCATCAACGAGACCTTTGACTTGTTCGTCGAACTCGACGCGAGCGAAGAGCAGCTCGATTTCCCGGTTGTCTATGCTTTGGGCCGCGATGGCAAGGCGACCATGGATCTCAATGATCCACCACAAGATCTGACGCCGCTGTTCCAGCTGATGCTCAAGAAGGTACCTGCCCCGGAGTATGACCCCGCGAGTCCTCTGTCGGTCCTGGTCACGAACATCGCGCACGACGACTATATTGGGCGCATCGGCATCGGCCGCATGTTCGGGGGGCGGCTGAAGACCGGAGACAAGGTCAGAGTGTTTTCTGACGGCGACAATGAGTACCTGGGTCAGGCCCTCAAGCTCTTCATCTTCGAAGGGTTGGAACGCAAGGAAGCCTCTAGTGTAGAGGCGGGCGAGATCTTCGCGTTCGCAGGAATACCTGCTATCACGATCGGAGACTCCGTCACCGATCCGGAACGCCCGGTGAAGTTGAACATACTGAGGATTGAGCCACCGACCGTCTCGATGATGTTCATGGTCAACGATAGTCCATTTGGAGGTACAGAGGGCAAGTTCGTAACCTCCAACAAGCTGAGGGAGCGTATCGAGAAGGAGCTGCGCACCAATGTTTCCATCGCCGTCGACTGGGGCGACCTGCCCGACCGGTTCACTGTCGCGGGACGAGGCGAACTCCAGCTGGCCATCCTCATCGAGCAGATGCGCCGCGAAGGCTATGAGTTCCAAGTCTCGATGCCACAGGTCATCACCGAGAAGAAGGGCGGCAAGGTCATGGAGCCGTACGAGACCCTCGTACTCGACGTTCCCAAGGAGTACCAGGGAACGGTCATCAACATGCTGGGTGAACGGCGCGGGACCATGGAGAAAATGCTCGACCTCAAGGGGGCGTACGTCCGTCTCAGCTATGTGATCCCTCTTCGTGGTCTGTTTGGCTTCCGGTCTGAGTTCCTGAGTTCGACCAAGGGCAACGGTGTCATGACCCATACGTACCTGGGATATCTGGAGTGGGCAGGCAAGATCGGTGGCCGCAGGAACGGCGTTCTGGTCTCAGACCACACCGGGTCTGTTTCGGCTTATGCTGTCGCACACATTCAGGACCGAGGCAAGCTGTTTGTTGCGCCTGCGGAAAAGGTATATACCGGTCAGATCGTCGGCGAAACCATGCGCGATCACGATCTGAAGGTGAATCCGACGAAAGAGAAACACCTAAGCAACATGCGGTCCTCCACGTCAGAGATCTCCACAAAGATCGACCCGCCAGTCCAGTTTGCTCTCGACCAGTTTCTTGACTACATCAACGAGGACGAGTTGCTGGAAGTCACACCCAAGTCCCTGCGCGTTCGCAAGAGACTCCTTGATTTCAAGGAGCGGAAGCGCTCTGGGCGCGAGGAAGACGACTACGGCGACTAGCCGGGATTGCAGGTAAGAATCGAGAAGCTCCTCGGCCACCCGGGGAGCTTTTGTTGTTGCATATCAGTCATGATGCTTGCCCTTCGGTCGATGTGGCGGAATGGCCTGTGTCGCAACGTCCATGGGGTCGACGAAGATACCGCTCATGTTGAGCAGTACGCTCTGGCGCGTGATGACCGGCATGGGAACGGCCTTCGCATCGAGGCCGAAGATGTAGTTGATGACCTCGTCCATGCGGATTGTTCCTGACTGATCGAAGAAGACACCCACGTGGGCCCGCAACGGGGTTCGCGTCGAGATCTGTGCGGTCAGAACGTACTTGCGAATGTCCTTCGGCACACGGGATTTGCCATTCTCGCGCTCGACCATCAACGTTGGCAGGGCGAGGAACGATGTCATGTGAGCCTTTATCTGTTCGGCATCGATGTCTGCCCGGTGTGCCCACGTGTATTCGTAGCGGAGGATCATAGGCTGTCCCATGAGAGACGGTGCAGTGATGGGAATGTCGACCGCGGCTAGGAACCTGAGGCCGGGCGGCGCTGTACGCTCAAGTGCACTCGCGCGGTCGGCGACGGGCGAATAGGCATCGAGGAGCACGTCTACATATTCCTGAAGGCTAACCATGCCGACACCCGTGGGGATACCAGTCTCGATCCGGACGCGCTGATTGAATCCTTCGCTGTAGACAAGAGGCAGGTTGCTACGGCGCAACCACCGCACGAGGGCAGCCTGAACCTCGTGGTGTGAAAGCAAGCAGGCCTCTTCTTCCTTGCTGTACCTGACGCGCATCTTGATCATGCGTTGATTGTAGCAGGAAAGCGGGCATCCGCAATGAAGAATCGCTGGTTGCCAAGCGATTGCGTAAGGCGGAAACCCGACTACTATAACTCCATGACACCAGCCGGCAAAACCGGCGCATCGCCCAGAAAGGACAGGACATATGCAGGGACTCTTGAACTACATTCGGAACGAGATACCCACCTGGATTGTCCAGGTGCCGGTCATCTTGATCGTTATTACGATCCATGAGTATTTTCACGCGTGGACGGCATGGAAACTTGGAGATACGACCCCGATCGAGACGGGGCGCCTCAGCTTGAATCCTTTGCGTCACCTGGACCCCATTGGGACTATCGCTCTCCTGCTGTTTGGTGTTGGATGGGCGCGCCCCGTGATGATTGACTTCGGGGCATTCAAACATCCTCGCCGCGATACCGTCCTTGTCTCCCTGGCTGGACCGGTCTCCAACTTCGCCACGGCCGTCGTCGCCTACCTGCTGTTGCTGCTCGTGAGGAGCTCGGCAGGCACGGTCACGCAGTTCACCTACGTGTACATCGTCCTGAAGAGCCTTGTCGAGTTTTCGGTTGCCTTGGGCGTGTTCAATCTTCTTCCCATTCCTCCCCTCGATGGCTCCAAGGCCTTTTTCGCACTCTTCTTCAAGAGACCGGAACGGTTCTTGTACGACCGCGCGGTGGACCTGTACGGGACGATCATCCTGCTTGCCCTCCTCTGGTTCAACGTCATCGGCGGCGTGATGTCGAAAGTGCTTGGCTTCATTTTCGACACTCTCCTGAAGCTGTGAGGTGCTTATGAAAAAGCGTATCCTGAGTGGCATGCGACCCACTGGCAAGCTGCATCTGGGTCACTACCTGGGCGTGTTGCGGAACTACGTGAAACTGCAGGACGAGTATGATTGTTACTTCATGATCGCGGACATGCATGCTCTGACCACCAAGTGGAACGAAAGCGGCTCAATCCGTGAGTACCGGCGTGACATGGTCCTTGATTGGCTGGGAGCGGGTCTGGACCCACAGAAGTCGGCCATCTTCTGCCAGTCCGACGTGTCGGAACATGCATATCTGTTTACACTTCTTGCAATGATCACCCCCGTATCATGGGTCGAACGAAACCCGACCGTCAAGGAGATGATCCGGGACATGGACCTCAAGGACAATGTGAACCTTGGACTACTGAGCTACCCTGTCCTGATGGCCTCCGATATCATGGTATATCGTGCCGAAGCAGTGCCCGTTGGCAAGGACCAGGTTCCACACCTTGAGTTTACCCGCGAACTCGTGCGCACCTTCAATCACACATATCACACGGATCTCTTCCCGGAGCCTCAGCCGATTCTCAACGAGTTTCAGATGCTGCCGGGCCTTGATGGGCGGAAGATGAGCAAGTCTCTCGACAACGACATCGTGGTGTCCGATCCGCCGGAAGTGACGGCGAAGCGTATGATGACGGCCTATACGGACCCATTGAAGGTACGCAAGGACGACCCCGGTCACCCGGAAGCCGGTTGCGTCATCTATCAGTATCACACGCTGTTGCAGCCTGACACCGCGCCAGAAGCAAAAACCCAGTGCGAACAGGGCTGTCTTGGCTGTGTTGCCCACAAGCGCTCCGTTGCAGCGATGGTTTCGGAACAGCTGACGGAATTCCAGAAGCGCCGGGGAATCTTCGCCGCCGATCCTCAGTCGGTCGACTGCATCCTTGCAGAAGGCTGCAAGAAGGCCTCTGTTGTTGCGGCTGAGACCGTACGGATGGTCAGGGAGGTCATAGGGATCTGAACGTGGCCGGTCTGACGGATTCCGTGAACAACCTGAGACTCCTTGGGAGGGCCGGGCATGCCGACGTTGCTGACGTTGTTGTGGAGCGCCTTGTGGACTTCTGCAGCATGACCATTCAGCGCGACACCGGTGTCGAGGAGCACGCCGAGCTCGTTTACATGCTGGCCGACCTTCTCAAGCTGAAGAGCGAGTTTGTCCTGTTCGGGCATGCGGCTGCGCAGGAGAGATCCTGGCAGGAAGGTATCAGAGCACTGGACGAGGCGGGGTTGTACGCCAGGCCCATCATCGAGGTCCTCCGGGAAGTCAATGCCGGCAGAGCCCCGTACAAGAGACCCAATGTCCGGACGACGCCGGCTCCAGCGGAGGAGCAGACGAGTGACGAGGTGTCCGACGCTCTTCTTGAGGCACTTGCCCGAATCGTTGAACGCGTCGCGGCGCGCAAGCCCGTGGGGACCGTGAGCCAACGACCGGCTTACCTGAGCCTCCAGCAGGTCATGCGGGAGCTTCGCGTGTTGCTGCAGGTGAGGGGAACTATGCTGTTCGAGGACATCTTCGACTCGTCCGACTCGAGGGAGCGTGTGGTGTTGAGCTTTCTCGCGATTCTCATCCTGACGAAAATGGGAGTTCTCCACATTGCTCAGCAGAGCCGGTTCGAGGGTATCGCCGTTGAATACATAGGAAAACTGGATGACTGAACGCACAGAGAGTCAGGAATTCATTACTGGGCTGGAGCTTCAGGCCGCGAAGCAGCGACTTGAGGCTGTCCTGTTTGCGGCTGAAGGGCCTGTGGGCGTCCGTTATCTGGCGCGCCGGGCGGGACAGAGCTACCAGGCGACCCGGCGCCTTCTGGAAAGCCTCCAGGCTGACTACGCAAATCGTGGTGTCCATCTCGTCCAGGACGGCCAGAAGTACTGCTTCTCGGTTCCGGACAAGCTCACGCCTGAGCCACCTCAGCCCAGGCCCAAGGTCGGCCTTTCCAGACAGGCCATGGAGGTTCTGGCCCTTATCATCACCAAGGGGGCGCTGGCACGCAAGGAGATTCTGCAGCTTCGCGGAGTCACGAGCGACAAGGCTCTCGTATCGCTTCTTCAGCGCAAGCTCGTAACGACGAAACGAGACTACCTGAAGAAGAGTCTCGTGTATGATCTCTCGGAAGAACTGCTGCAGCGGTGGGGATTCACGTCCCGCGAGGAACTGCTCCAGGAAATCGAATCACGACGCCGAGGCCTGTAAGAACCGCTCTTCTGCTGTTGCCAACTCCTCGAACAACTCCTCTCGTCGTACCTGCAGCTCGTGGATATGCACCGACAGCGACGCGATATCGGTTCCCTGCATGGCAGGTCCTTCTTCCTGCAGTCTCCGCGTAAGATCAGACTGTTCCTGTTCGATCTCACCAATCTGGCGCTCGAGAAGCCGTACGCGGGCTTCAAGTGCTACGAGTTTGTTGTGGGACGTCCGTGCGGACCTGGTGTTATCCTGAATATTTGCACGACCAGACGGCGGGGTATGGCTGATACGGTCGTTGAAAAATTTCTGCCGGTTTACCGAGTAGTTTCCCTCCAGCACCGACACATTGCTGTGCTCGATGAGGACGATACGGTCGGCGACAGCATCTATGAATGTCCGGTCATGCGATACGAACACGACTGTTCCCTCAAACGCGCGCAACGTTGAAGCAAGAGATTCTCGTGTCTGGATGTCCAGGTAGTTTGTTGGCTCGTCAAGGATGATCATGTTGGCCGTTTCAGTGGAAAGCAGTGCCAACAACAGACGCTGCTTCTCTCCACTGCTCATCGCCCCGGTCTGCTGGTCCATCTGGTCGGCGGAAAAGCCAAAACTACCCAGCAGACCCTTCACCTCCGAGATGATCATCTGCGGGCGGCGGGCCATGATCCACTCCATGGCCGTCTCTTTCTCGAAGAGCGTGTAGTTTTGAGGGAAGAAGGAGTATCGTACGCTTGGTCCCCAGTAGATGTCGCCGCCCTCCGGGACGATCTGCCCCATCGCTATACCCAGCAGTGTCGACTTCCCGGCCCCGTTGCGGCCGAGAATGGCTACATGCTGACGAGAGAGGATCGTCACGTTTGCTTTGCTGAGGATCGCACGATCACCGTACGACTTGCTGACGTGCTCGAGGCGGAGCGCGATCTCTCCACTTTCTCCCGTGTTGTGCAGCCGCACGTGGACGCGTTTGCGCGTGGAGGCGGGTTCAGTCTGAACCTTCGCCTTGAGCCGTTCCATTGCTTTCTCACGCGAGGCAGCCTGGCTTGCCCGTGTCCCATACCGGTATTTCTCGACGTACTGCCGCATTCGCTCGATCTCTCGCTTCAGCTCGACATCATGCTGGGCACGATCGGCTGCTTCGGCGTCCCTGACGTGGACGTAGTCGGTATATCCTCCACTGAACAGGCGCAGGCCCCCGTTTTCGATGACAAGCAGCTTGTTGCACACCTGGTCCAAAAACCAGGCGTCGTGCGATGCCACCAAGACCGTGGCCTGCAGCACCTTGAGCTGGCGCTCGAGCCACTGGACGCCGGGAATGTCCAGGTAGTTGGTAGGCTCATCCAGTAACCAGATGTCCTTGGTGTCACTCACCAGCCGCGACAGGCGCAGTCGTGAGATTTCTCCGGCGCTCATCGTGCCTGCAAGGCGGTCGAGATCATCTGAGGCAAACCCGAGGCTGGAGAGTGCCTTGTTCATGTTGACGATGTAGTCGTAGCCACCCTGCGCCTCGAACTGCTCGGTTTGCCGGGCAAGCTCGGCAAGGTAGTCGTCTGTTTCAGAAGCGGTGGAAAGAAGGTATTCCAGCTCACGGATACGCGCGTCCTGAGCACGGAGGTGCTCGAAAGGTTCAGCGACAATCTGCCGGACAGTACGCTGGGAGTCCACGGGAACAGCATCGATGAAACAGAAACTGTCCCCACTGGTGATCTGGACCGATCCGCCATACTCATCATCAGCCCCACTAAGGATGCGAAGGAGTGTCGTTTTGCCACTTCCGTTAGGGCCAACAATACCAACCTTGTCTCCGGCGCCAATGGCACAGTGTTGAGACCGGAACAGGAGGCGGTCGCCGTATATCTTTTCAAGGTTTTCCACTATCAGCGGCATATTGTCAGGGACATCCTATCAGTTTACAGGTTGCTCGTTTCGCGTATCATGGTTTGCAGTACGGAACGAGGCTTGAAATGTATTATAGCAACGAAATTGCTGCTACCTACAGAAGTGCCAGCGTTTCCATCATGATCTGCGACCCGGAGGAGCCATGAAACCGACAGTGACAATCGACCGACTCATTTCTCAACCAGTCTCCGCGGATGGCAGTTTCCCGCTGCCAATCACCAGGCTCAAGAAATTCGTGGGCGTTGCCTGGAGCATCCCCTTCTACAGTACTGCCGAGTCTCGGAAGGTCATGCCCCTCCTGGCTGTGGAGATGAATGACCTGAACCCCGACCGCAACTGGTGGAAGAAGAAATTCCCCGGCGCAAACCCCTTCTTTCATCACTGTTCCTTCCTGCAGTACTACGTTGCCCTCAAGAACGGCAAGCCGGTCGGACGCATCGCAGCGTTCATTGACCGGTCGTACCATGAGCCCATGGTTCAGGGCGAGATTGGATGGATCGGGCTGTTCGAGTCGTTCGACGACGACGACGTTGCGTCTGTATTGCTTGACGCTGCCACTGCGGATCTACAGCAGAATGGCGCTGTGAAAATCATTGGCCCGGCACGGTTCAATGCCAACGGTGAGGACGGTCTTCTCGTCGACGGGTTCGACAAGCACCCCATGGTCATGGAACCCTATCAGCCCCCATACTACAGGCGCTTTCTGGAGCGGTGGGGAGTCAAGGAAAACGACTGGTATGCTTTTCGCATGACGCACCAGAGTGCTTCGGCATACATGAAACGTCTGGACGACATGCGAAAGCGCGGGCAGGACCTCGAACAGCGGCTGGCGCGCCAGGGCGTTGCTGTCAGATCCGTCAAGATCAGCGATTGGAAAAATGAGGTCGCCCGAGTGAAGACCATCTATAACGTGGCGTGGGACACCAGAGTGCACCCGCAGTTTGAACAGTTTTCCGAAGAGGAGTTTGACTATCTTGCAGCCGGATTGAGGATGATTGTCATCGAAGACCTGGTCTTCGTGGTCGAAGACATCACGAAACCGGATCATCCTGTCATCGGAATGTCCGTAACGCTGCCCGATCTCAACGAGGTCGTCGAAGAGTATGATCGGCTTCACGCTGGGTATATCCCCAGTCATCACATCTATGGGTTGTCCGACCTACGGCGCGATCTGGGGATTTACAGGCTGCTCAGGAGTCGCGTCAAAAACCGCCAATTCAGGCAATGCCGGGTCTTTGTTCTTGGCACGACACGCAAGAAGAGTGGTATCGATGCCGTGCTGTATGAGAAGACCTACCTTGCAGGCCTCAACATGGGAGTTCAGTTTGGATCGGGGTCTCAGGTTGCCGATACCAACCCCGAGATCTATACCCCTCTGTCTCGTATGGGCACTGCCGACATCACCTGGAGAGTCTACCGCCACACGTAGTTCGGCTGGCTTGGTGTCAAATACTGAGACATGACGTCAACATAGAGGTTACGGTGGTGCCGGGAGTGGGGATCGAACCCACACGGTGTCGCCACTACGGGATTTTAAGTCCCGTGCGTCTGCCAGTTCCGCCATCCCGGCAAGGATGTCTGGATATAAAAATGGAGGCAGCACCCGGATTCGAACCGGGGTATGAGGGTTTTGCAGACCCTTGCCTTACCACTTGGCTATGCCGCCTCTGGAGCGGAAGACGGGATTTGAACCCGCGACACTCGGCTTGGGAAGCCGATGCTCTACCCCTGAGCTACTCCCGCACAATTATGTGCAGCTGTATTCTATACGGTGCGGAGGCTTCTGTCAAGCCTGCTGAAGCTGCTGTGGGTCTTCTGCAGCCAGACGCGCGAATGCTGCCGCTGCGTCGACTGTGTGACTGTCCATCGGACGGGAATACCCGCGCAGATATGTCAACGTCTGCGCAAGCGCGCGCAGCATTGCGACTTCGAGACTGCTAAACAGCAGAGACCGGACTTCTTCGACGCCGGCAAACTGGCGTCCCGGCTCGCAGTAATCGGCAAGGAAGACAATCATCGCCAGTCGGTCCATGTGAGGGGCGCCGGTTGTGTGCTGAGCAATAGCCTGTAGAATCTCAGGGTCTTCGACGCCGAAGTCGCGTCGAGCGATCAGAGCCCCAACGGGAGCATGAAGGACTACTGAGACAGACGTCTCAGCTATCTCGCGGACCAGAGGGTCACCCTCGTCCTTTACCATCTCGAGCAAGGAAGACTCGGACTTATCCCTCACAATGTCGTGCAGCAAAGAAGCGACGCTAGCCTTTTCCTCAGATACTCCCCAGAAACGGGCGAGCCTCACTGCCAGCGTCTCGACGCGGAGTATGTGCGCCAGACGTTTGTTTGAAACACGCCCAGCGACGAGGTCGACGAGGTGGACTCTTTCCTGTGGTGTCACTGGCTTCTGTACAGTCCGTGTTCTGCAATATACGCAGCGACGGACGGGGGTACCAGGCTCTCGACAGAGAGACCTTGCCGCAACCTGCCCCGAATCAGGGTTGACGACAGGCTGTCGAACGGATTAGTATCGAACAGAGCCCTGGCAGGAACTTCCGGGCAGCCTGAACGGTGCGAGCCGGCACGCGGGACGAACCACAGCTCGACAGAATCCAGGATTTCGTGGTATCTGTGCCATTGCGAGAACGAACGTAGCTGGTCCTCCCCGAGAAGCAGCGCCGGCCTGTCCGCACCCAGCGACGGACGAAGAGCTTCGAGCGTGTCTATGAAGTAGGATGGCTGTGGTTCGCGGCTCAATTCGATGTCAGAGATAACCACGTCGGGAACCCCGGCGAAGGCAAGCTGCAGCATTGCCTGACGATCGGCATCGGATGCGGAGAGGCATTTACCGAAGTCCGGGTTGGGCAAGCCAGTGGGGATGAGAATAAGCGTAGAAGGGGCCATAAGGCGAAGAGCCTCACGGCCGACAAAGACATGACCGACATGGACGGGGTCGAATGCTCCCCCATACAACACGGTCTTCATCGCCCGGTAGTTGTTTCTTCCCCTAGAGTGAATACGTGGCCGCCGATCATGACGTTCTGTCCGTCACGGGCTCCCTTCTTGCGGAGAGCCTTCTCGACGCCGATCTTGCGCATCCTCTGGTCGAGCAGTGTAACCTGGAAAGGCTTCTCGAAGTCGGTCGTATGGACGATCCGGTCGAGATAACGTCCTGACGCGCAAAGCATGCCGTCAGGAAGCCGGGAGATTTCGAATGTCTCATCGGATAGCTTCAGCCTGTAGACTCGCGTCACCTGTTCACGGGGAGGCATGGGCGTGGACTGCACGAGAGCCAGTCCACGTTCAATGACGGCGTCAATGCCTCGATTCTCCAGTGCGGAAATCATCAAAGGCTCGATACCCTGATGGACAAAGCGGGTACGGATCCCTGTCCGTTTCTGGGCAGAAATCACGTCGATCTTGTTGACGACGATAAATCGAGGTTTGCCCGCAAGCTGTTCACTGTACTGCTCTAATTCGCGGTAGAGCAAATGGTATGCCTGAACCGGGTCAGGGTCCGACGAATTGGCGTCAATCAGAAACAGCAGAACTCGGCTGCGTTCGATATGAGCCAAGAACTTGTTGCCAAGTCCACGACCGTCGGCGGCTCCTTCCACAAGCCCTGGAATATCGGCAAATGTGACGCGATCGCCGTTTGGCGAGAATGCTACGCCTAGGTTCGGCGACAGTGTCGTGAAGGGGTAGTCGGCGATTTTCGGGTGTGCTGCAGAAAGCTTGCTCAGCAGAGTGCTCTTGCCCGCATTCGGAAAACCGACGATGCCGACATCGGCAAGGATCTTCAGGCGCAACCTGATCCGGCGTTCCTGCGCAGGAATGCCCTCTTCGGAATACCTCGGGGCGCGGTCGACGGATGTGGCAAAAGCTGCATTGCCCCGACCGCCGCTTCCGCCGCGGGCGACGGTGACAGTCTCGCCCTCGTCAACCAGATCTGCTAGAATCTCCTCTGAGGTAATATCCGTCAGGACCGTGCCCAGCGGGACATAGATGGTGATGTCCTGTCCATTACTTCCGTGCTTGTTGCGTCCAGCGCCCGGCTCTCCAGCTTGGGCCCTGAACGTTCGCTTCTTTGCAAAGAACTGAAGGCTTGAGTATCGGCTGGTAGCTATGAAGATGACGTCTCCGCCTCTGCCGCCGTCACCGCCGTCCGGCCCACCCTTTTCCACATACTTCTCACGGCGGAAACTCATTGCTCCGTTTCCGCCGTGTCCTGAGGTGACTCGGACTATGACCTCATCCAGAATCTGGTCAGCTGAGTCTCTAATGGAAGAGCTCCGTATCTGTGTTAGTTCGCCTGCTCAGGGATAGGAAGCACGTGAACGCGCTTCACGGTCTTGAGCGACTCGAACTTCACTGTTCCGTCGACGACGGCGAACAGGGTATAGTCTCGACCCATCATGACGCCATTGCCGGCTTTGAAATGTTCGCCGCGCTGACGCACGATGATGTTGCCTGACTGAACAACTTGACCATCATACAGCTTGACGCCGAGGTACTGCGGGTTGCTGTCCCGCCCGTTACGTGACTTACCGCCTGCTTTCTTGTGTGCCATTGTTCACCACCCCTCTTACCCGATCTCCGTGATCTTCACGTAGGTCGATGTCTGCCTGTGCCCTATGAGCTTCTTGTGCGTTGTCTTGTTCTTGTAGGTGAAGACACGGACCTTGCGGTCGCGCGTCGTACGCACAATGGTCCCACTCACCTTCGCGTCGGGAACGTAGGGCTTGCCGATTTGAGTACCGGCGTCAGTGGTGACGACGAGGACTTTGTCGAACACGATCGACATGCCGGGTTCGCTGGCGATTTTTTCCATCTTGATGGTCTCGCCGGGCTCAACCCGATACTGTCTTCCTGCTGCTTCAATGACAGCGTACATAGACTACCTCCATGAGGAATTGCTCGGTCGAGGTGGCCTCTCGGCGCTTAGCGAACCCGACCAATGCGAAGAAAGTATACGGCGTTCAAGGCTCGTGTCAACCGTTCAGAGCTTGAAATCGGGGCTCTCCCGAGTAGTATACCTTCTGTGAGAGTGATCATGATCGCAGGGCTGGGCAACCCGGGTCCCGAATATGATGAGACACGGCACAACGTGGGTTTCATGGCCCTCGACGCTATCGCACATTCGTTCAAGGTTCGCAGGTTCAACCACAATCGACTGGCGCACTGGGCTGCTGTCGATCTGGCCCTTTGTGATGGGCCGGAATCCATCAGGGTAGTACTGGTGAAGCCTCAGACCTTCATGAACAACTCCGGTATCGCCATCGCTTCAATGATGAAGGAACGCAACATTCTTCTCGAGAACCTTATCGTGATCCATGACGAGATGGACTTGCCGGTCGGAACGGTCAGAGTGAGTTTCGACGCCACAGCCGCAGGACACCATGGAGTCCAGTCGATTGTCGACAACTGTGGCGGAAAGGGATTTGTGCGGGTCCGCCTCGGCATCGAAAAGTCACGCAGCAAGGACGGTGTTATCGATTTCGTGCTATCAAGATTCTCCAGGTCCGAGTGGCCAACCATCATCGATGTCATTGCGAAGTCGCCGACTGTCGTCCGAACCATCGTCTGTGATGGCCTGATGGCCGCACAGGAGATGTTTAACCGCAGGGCGGCCAGCAACTGATGCAGTCTGGTTCCTTCGACCTGCTGCTGCAGCAGGCACGGGCCAGCGCTCCGGAACTGTTCGCCGGACTTGCGCAATTGCTGGAACAACCAGGCTCCATTACGGTGTCCAGTCCATCAAGCGGCTATCGGCAGCTGCTGCTGGCGGCGTTGGTCACAGTCTATCCTCGCCCCATCGTGGTCGTTTGTCCAAGCGTCGACCGTGCAGAGGAACTGTCTTCGATGGTCCGTGGCATGTCTGGGGTGACCCTTGGCGCGCGTCCCTTCGTGGTACTGCCCGAACTGGGTGTCGAGCTCATGGAGTACATGCAGTATTCACGTCCACTGTCGTTCGCCCGAGCTCGGGCGCTTGATCAAATCTACGCTCATGCAGAAACTGTCGTTTTCACGACCGTCCAAGGGCTCATCGATCCGTCCATCCCAGCTTACAATTTCGCAGAGCTGGCTTCTACGCTGACTGTCGGAGACCACGTCGTCCCACAATCGCTGGCGCGCCGACTCTTGCAGATGGGGTACGAAGGGGTTTCATCGGTTACCGAGATGAGCCAGTTCAGCATGCGCGGCAACGTGTTCGATCTGTACTCGCAAGTTGGAGAGTACCCGGCGCGCATCGTGCTCGAAGGCAATGTCATAAGCCGTATCAAGCTGTTCGACTCTGTGACACAGCAGTCAGTCGAGCCTGTGTCGTCAGTCGGAATCCTGCCACCATATCCCGTCCTCTTGGATCGGGAGGCCCGTCAGAGTTTCGCCACTGTGGCCGCGGAGCGTTGGAAAAAGGAGCGAGAGAGCAGTGAACGAAGCGAGGAACGGGATGCGACGTTTCTCGAGGACCTTGAGTCTTTCGTTTCGACGACGAACAGCAAGGGGGTCAACTACTTCCTGTATCAGTATGTGGATCCGGAGCGCATGTGTGGAGGCCTTGCCAGGTTGCTTGGACCGCGTGCCATAGCACTGTTTGCCGACGTCGACCCCGAAGCTGAACTGACGCAGATCTTCGACTCTGCGCGCGAACTTTACGAGCGGACTATCCAGACTGGCTTCGTACCATCATCCAACGCGCTCGAACAGGTGGAACAAACCGCCCGACGAGGTCTGGACCGTTTTGTCCGGTCGATCTCCCTCACGGCTACCTCAGCGCGGGGCGCCCTGACGCCGGCCTCCCGCGAGTTGCCCCCACTGACGCTGTCGGGTTCATTTGCCGAATACCTCGACGTTCACGCTGCCGGAGAGACAGCAATCGACATCGTGTCGTGGAATCCTGACAAGGCTCAGCATCTGGTCATGGATACGCTTGAGGATCCCGGTGTCATGGCGAGGCTTGCCGTGATCAAGGGTTCCCTGTCGGCAGGGTTTGCCGCAGAGGGATTCATAGCACTGACGGACAGGGAACTGTTCCCGAAGGCCACGATGAACCCCAAGAAGACCGCTCGTTTTTCCCAGGCCATCTCGCGTCTCGAGGATCTGCACGAAGGCGACTACGTCGTCCACCGGGACTACGGGATCGGTGTGTTCAGAGGCATGACTGCCATGACGGTCGATGATGTCACCCGGGACTATATCTCACTGGAGTACAAGGATCACTCGCTGCTGCACGTGCCTGTGGAACGTCTGGGGTATCTCGAGAAGTACGTTGGTGACCGCACGGAGATAACTCTCGACGAGCCAGGATCGAGAAAGTGGAAACGGGCGCACAAGGAGGCTGCAGAGGATGCTCGACGTATCGCCCACGAATTGCTCGAGACGGCGGCCAAACGCCATGCACGCGAAGGTTATATGTTCAAGCCGAATCCGGAGCTGGAGGTACCGGTCGTCGACGCCTTCGCCTACGAGCTGACGCCGGATCAGTCTAAGGCTATCGCCGACGTCCTGAGCGACATGGAAGCGGGCAAGCCGATGGATCGCCTGGTGTGTGGGGATGTCGGCTTCGGGAAGACCGAGGTTGCCATACGGGCGGCGGCGCGTGCGGTCGCAAACGGCAAACAGGTCGCCGTCGTCGCCCCGACGACCATCCTGGCGATGCAGCACTTCCGCAACCTGGAGGAGCGCTTCGAACCGATCGGGTACAAGGTTGCGCTGTTCTCGAGGATGGTGGGCTCCAGAGAGCTGACGGCCGACCGCAAGCTGCTTCACAGTGGCGGTGTCGATATCGCTGTCGGCACGCACAAGGTTCTCAATATGGCAAGGGATTTCAGGGACATTGGCCTGATGATTGTCGACGAGGAACAACTCTTCGGTGTTTTGGACAAGGAGAAGATCAAGAAGATGAAAGCTGAGGTCGATGTGCTGACTCTGAGCGCTACACCCATCCCTCGCACATTGGAATCGTCCATCGTAGGGATTCGGGACATCTCCCTCATCAACACGCCGCCGGTGGGTCGGTACCCCATCAGGACATTCCTGATGCCATTCGACGAGGATCAGTTGACGCGAGCTGTTCGTGCTGAGCTTGATCGCCATGGGCAGGTATACTTCGTCCACAACCGCATCCTAGACATCGAGGCCCGGCTGGCGTTGCTTGCGCGGCTGTTCCCAGACGCCCGTATCGCCGTAGCACATGGGCAGTTGAGGAGTGAGGTTCTGGAGCAGACCATGCTGGACTTCTATGAAGGCAAGTATGACATTCTCTTGTCGACGACCATCATCGAAGCAGGACTCGATTTCCCCAACGTCAACACGATCATTGTCGACGAGGGAGAACGGTTCGGATTTGCCCAGCTCTATCAGCTGCGAGGCAGGGTAGGTCGCGCTCAGCGGCATGCCTATGCCTACATCTTCCATTCCCGCAGCGTCATGCGTGAGTCGATCGCTTTCAAGCGTCTCGAGGCCATTGCCTCAGCCGTGGACTTCGGGGCTGGTCTGCAGGTCGCTCTCAAGGACCTGGAGCTGCGCGGCGCCGGTGACGTCTTGGGCGTGAAGCAGAGCGGCCGGTTCTCCGACGTCGGGTACCACATGTTCCTCTCAATGGTCGAGGAGGAGATCATGAGGATCCGGGGTCAGTACTCAGAACCTGTGGCGAAGCCTGTGATCATTCTTGGGATGTCTGCCTTTATCCCTGAACCCTATGTGGCCGACTCAGGAGAACGGCTGGCGCTCTACAACGCTGTCGAACGAGCTGGTGGGCAGGATTTGGCAGCACTCGAAGAGCGGACCGTGGATCGCTATGGCGCTCTTCCTCCGGAGGTATCGGCGATCTTCGCGCTGAAGCACCTCGAACTGTTGCTGATCCCCCTCGGCGTGTTGTCCGTGAAACAGTCGGGCTGCACGCTCGTTCTGGAATTCGGCACTGAGGAAACAGCCACGCGGTTCCTTCGCGCCCATGTGGACCAAGTTGCTCACGCCCGAACTGTGCGGGACTCGGTCATCCTTCCAATGAAGGCCGACCAGAAGCCGCTCTCCCTGCTTTCATCCTTGCTTTCGGGGTCGGAAACGGTACACTAGGACCATGGAAGAATACGAGATATGCATTATTACCGGGCAGGATCTCACTCTCCAGTCGCTGACTGACGATGGACGTCACTATGCCTTGGCCGCTTCTGCTGGAGTGGATATTTCGGTTTACCCGACGGCTTCCAGCATCCGGTCTCTGCCGACCTCGGCGTGGAACCTTCTGGATCCTGTACAAGCTCTTGGTTTTCTGACGTGGATACGTTTTGCTGGTCGGCACTATGGCATGATCGTGTGTCTGTGTTCCGCCGAAATGGCCTCCGTTGTTGCAGGACTCGTCGCCCGGTCGCCCGGGCTGTCTCATCCTCCAGCAATGGACGACAACGGGCTGACTCAGGAGGCGCTGCGGCTGGCTGACATTCTCCAGCCTCTTGTTGGAACCCAGTATACGGCTCTTGAGGAGTTCAGGCTGCTCGTTGCGGAATTGCGGCAGAAGTGCCCATGGGACCGCCAGCAGACGCATGTGTCGCTTCTGGATACGCTGCTCGAAGAGTCCTACGAGGTGGCTCTCGCCATACAGAGAGGCACTGCCGATAACCTTGAAGAGGAGCTGGGAGACCTGTTGCTACAGGTCTTCATTCAATCGGAAATCGCCCGCGAGGAAGATGGATTCGACATCTGTGATGTGATTCGGACCGTTGACGACAAGCTGACATTCAGGCATCCGCACGTTTTCGGCAGCGTTTCGGCGACATCGAGTGAACAGGTTCTCCAGAACTGGCAGAAGCTTAAGACCCTGGAGGGCCGGAAGAGTCATTTTGTGGACAGTGCAAAACTTCTTTCGTCTATTGAAAACGCTTTGCTGTCGCAGGAGGCTGCACGTTCCGACGGGTTCGATTTCGAGTCGGCGGAGCAGGCCTATGGCAAGCTGCTCGAGGAGTCTCGTGAGCTGGGAGAGGAACTGAATGCTCCGTCGAGGGACGAAGATAGGCTGGCCATGGAGCTGGGGGATGTTCTTTTTTCTGCACTCAACGTTGCGCGGCTTTCAGGTGTCAACCCCGTCAAGGCGCTGCGTCGCTCATCCGACAAGTTTCGCGACCGATACGACCGCGTGCGTGCGTACGCCACACAGCAGCAGGTCGACATTGCGACAGCATCCCCGGAGGCACTGGAGCGGTTATGGCAACTGGCGAAGACCACATAGAGCACGTCCTCCTGACGACAGGGGAGTACGATGTCCATGCCGAGCCTGCCACGCTTGACCCGAAGGATCATGCCGCCAGCCAACCCGACGTAAGCACTGAAGGGTCTCAACCTCTGCCGCCAGCCCCCGAACGTCCCAAGGTCACCAACGTCTGGAGTATTGTCTGGAAGCTTCTGGGAGCATTGGGATTCGGAGCACTTGGTTTCTTCGCTCTCTCACTCATTTCGCATCAGATGAACGTCGTGAAAGTCGTGAGGTCCCTCAATCTCGGCTACATCCTGGCTGCGATCGCTCTCATCTTTCTTGAAATCGTCTTCCAGGCAATGCGGTTGCAGGCAATCCTTCGCTCGATCGGCTTGCGGATCACGTTCCCCACCGCTATGCGCAACATCCTCGTAGGTGAGTTCTTTGCAAGGGTGACTCCGTTCGAGGCGGGCGGAGGTGAGCCAGCCCAGATATACATGCTGTTCAAGGACGACTCAATCAACGTGGCAGATTCGACCATGGTGTTTGCCATCAAGGCAATCCTCGGGGGTGCTTCGCAGTTGGTCGTTCTCGTTTTTGTGCCGGTCTGGCTGTTCTTCTCTGGCCGGAGCTTGGGGGTCGGCAACCGATTCCGTCTCATCCTCTACATCGGCATCGCAGCGTACGTGGCCAACTTCGGGGTCCTTGTGTTCTGCCTGATCCGGCTACAATGGATCAATAACTATATCCAGAGGCTGGTTCAGCGCCCCACGCAGACCCTCAATAGGCGAGGAAGGTTGTGGCAGCGACTGGCGCGCCGTGTGGAGAAATTCGTAAAGGATGCGCTGCGCGCGCGAGAGACAGCCATCAAGGCGAATCGGCCATGGCTTGTTATAGGTCTGGCCTACAGTTTCGTCTCCTGGGGCCTTGTCGTGTTGACGCCCATCATCCTGCTCTACGGGCTTGGCGTTACGTCATCGGTCACCCAGATTATTGTGGCAACGCTCATCTACTATATCGCGGTCGCGTATTTCCCCACCCCTGGCGCATCTGTCGGAGCCGAGCTCGGCGCTGTGGCCCTGTTTGCGGCGTTTGTTCCGAATGGCATCCTGGGGGCTTTCATCTTGATCTGGCGCTTTTTCGATCACTATGTCAAGATGGGCGCTGGCGGCATTACCGCCATCGGCGAATTCGTGCTGGGACCGGCTCGTCGCCGCAGGCGGCATCGACAGACGGGGAAGGGCACCAGTGCAAAGGAAGGAACGCACAAGCCATGAAGAAGAGAGCCATCGTCATTGTTCTGGACAGCGTTGGTATCGGCGCAGCTAAGGATGCATTCATCTACGGGGATGGCGGTTCGGACACGCTTCGCCACATCTACAAGAACGTTCCGGGTTTTCATCTCCCTCATCTCGAGGAGCTTGGCCTGAAGTACCTGCTTGACCTTCGCTTCGACAGTCCTGTGGGTTCGTTTGGGATCATGGAGGAGAAAGCCAAAGGGAAGGATTCTGTGAGTGGTCACTGGGAGATGATGGGGCTGACACTGACGAAGCCGTTTCCCACGTATCCCAACGGATTTCCGCCTGAAGTCATTGAAGCCTTCGAGAAGCGCTTCAACACCAAAGCTCTGGGCAACCGACCTGAGTCGGGAACTACAATCATCGCGGAACTGGGCGAAGAGCATATGCGTACTGGTTATCCCATTGTCTACACGTCCGCCGACTCTGTGTTTCAGGTTGCCGCCCACAATGATATCATCCCTCTGGCCAAGCTGTATGAGATGTGCGAGATCAGCCGGCACGAGATTTTGCAGGGTGAGCACCTGGTCGGTCGCGTCATTGCGCGTCCATTCATCGGAATGCCCGGAAATTTTGTGCGAACAGAAGACCGCCAGGACTATGCCGCCCAACCGTTGGGTCCTACCACGCTCACTCAGGTGTCCAAGGCCGGCATGGATGTCATCGGCGTCGGCAAGACGTATGATCTGTTTGCCGGTGAGGGATTCACGCAGCATTTCCACACTCACAACAATGAGGAAGGTATCCAGAAAACGATCGAGCTGGTTAAGGTCAACAACTGGGAAGGGTTGCTGTTTACCAACTTGGTCGACTTTGATATGCTTTTCGGCCACCGCCGCAATGTGGCCGGTTATGCCGTTGCCCTGGAGCGGTTCGACGAAGCGGTTCCCGAGTTGCTGAGGTCGATGAAGCATGACGATATCCTGTTCATCTCTGCCGACCACGGCTGCGATCCTACGTTTACTGCACATACGGACCATACTCGCGAGTACGTGCCCGTTCTCACGTACTCGCCCTCGCGCCGTGGTGGAACATACCTGGGAGTCCGTGAGACGTTTGCAGACCTTGGGGCCACCGTATCGGAGTACCTCGGAGTAGTGCCCGTTGCGGGCTCGAGCTTCCTTGCCGACACCCCCTAGGCCTTTGCAGGAATCTCAGGGGCCAGCGACGCAGTGAGCACCGGGGGCAGTCCAGTCGAATCAGATACGTGGAAAGAGCTCCTGCGGAGTCTGGTTCGCTTGGAACTCAAGCGCGGGTGCCAGGATGATGCAGCCGTAGGCGGGTTTGCGCGGCTGGCCCTTGCGACAGTCGAAGGCTCATGCGCACGAACACAGCCTGCAGCGGAGCGCGGTGTGTCGAACGAACTGCGGTCGCTGCTGGTCGATTATCAGTTTCTGCCCGACCGTGTGCGAGCGGACAGATGTTCGGCGCTTCTTGCCCTTCTGGACGACTCGAAGTCTGCGACCCCTGGATCACCACTGCATACAAGCGTGCCTTCGGCGCGTGGAAGGCCGGTGCCGGAGCCTCCCGCCGACAGCATGAAAGGTTTGCTGAAGGTACTCGAAGCACCGGTGTCCACACTTTGGGGAGTCGGACCCCGCATTCAGGAAACCATGGCGAAGCTCGGTGTCGCCAATATTGCCGATCTTCTCCAGCACGCGCCCAAAGGCTACCTCGACCTGCGCCATCCTGCGGAGCTATCACGAGAGTCGCTTGGGCAGATGGTCCTCATCAAGGCACGTCTGCTGACGGTTACTGAGATCCGACGAAAGGTTTTGTTGGTCAAGGCAACAGCCAGAGACCCCGGCGGGCGAGTGCTCCGCCTCGTTTGGTTTAACAACCGGTTCGTAAGGAACAGGCTTCAGGCTGGACACAACTACGATTTTTATGGGAAACTGGAGAACTCGTTCGAAGGGGCTCAGCTGATGCAGCCTGCTTTCGAGGAGTCGGGAACGCCGGCTGCTCAACTGCATATGAACCGGATCGTACCACTCTATCACCTCACCTCGGGCATTACTCAGAAGGGACTGCGGGCTCATGTGTGGCGTGCGGTAGGCCGGCTTCCTACTGCGACCGCCGAGTATCTGCCACGGGATATGGCTTCACGTTTCCAGCTGCCCGACCTCGCATGGAGCTACCGATCCCTTCACTTTCCGACTGACGAATACGAAGCGGAAAAGGCACGGAGCCGGTTTGCGTTTGACAGCCTGTTCCTCTTTGAACTGAGAGTCCTGATGCACAGGCATGCGGAGCAGGATGTCCCGGGAAGCCCGTTTAACCTGCCCACAGGGACGGTCGAACGCTATGTTGAGGTACTGCCGTTTGTTCCCACTGCGTCTCAGGCAGTGGCCATGCGAGACATCGAGGCGGATGTACGCCGGCCGAGGCAGATGCATCGCCTGCTCCATGGAGATGTCGGTTCAGGAAAGACGGCGGTGGCCGGGTACGCAGCGTACGCCGCCAAGGTTGCCGGATACCAGAGCGCCGTCCTTAGTCCCACTGAGATTCTCGCGGAGCAAACGGGACGCGTCCTCCAGGAGCTGCTTGCTCCTCTCGAGGTGCGAGTCGCCACACTGACGGGAGGCATGACCAAGTCCCAGCGCAAGAGCATCCTGAGCGCTGTCGCAACTGGTGAAGTCGACTGTCTCGTTGGCACGCATGCGATTCTCGAGGAGGGTGTGGCATTTGAGCATCTCGGTCTGAGCGTGATTGACGAGCAGCATCGTTTTGGAGTTGCTCAGCGCACAGCTCTTGGCACAAAGGGCATTATGCCACACTCGCTCGTCATGAGCGCAACCCCGATTCCAAGGACGCTGGCTCTAACCATATACGGCGATCTCGACATTTCCGAACTGCCCGAGAAACCTGTGGGGCGGTTCCCGATCCAGACGCATCTCCTGACAGGCGCCCAACGTGACAGCGCCTATGCCATGGTGCGTAAAGAGGTAGCTCAAGGCAGGCAGGCGTTTATCGTGGTCCCTGCGATCGACCCGGCTTCGGACGAGAGTGACGGCACCGCTTCAGTCGAGGAAACGATGCGAGAGCTGACCGAAGGCAGCCTCAAGGGCCTGCGCGTTGCGTCGTTGCACGGACGCATGAAGAGTAGTGATAAAGAGTCGACCATGAATGCCTTCCGACTGGGGAACCTGGACGCCCTCGTCGCAACGACTGTCGTCGAGGTTGGGGTCGATATGCCGAATGCAAGTGTCATGGTCATCGAGGATGCGGAGAGATTCGGGCTCGCCACGCTCCATCAGCTCCGTGGGAGAGTCGGCCGAGGATCCTCCGTCTCCCACTGCATCCTTATCCAGGGCGACGCGACGGCCGACGGGACCCAACGCCTGCAAGTCCTGGTTGACTCCGACGATGGGTTCCAGATCGCAGAGGAAGACCTGAAACTGCGAGGGCCTGGTGACATCCTTGGAACAGTCCAGCATGGCTATGACGTTCCACTATTCGGATCTACTGGCCTGCTGAGCTACCGTGACCTTTCCGCTCTTCCGGAGATCCGAAAGGCTGCCTCGGAGCTCCTGGAAAGCGATCCAGCTCTTGGCGCACCGGAACATGCTGATCTGGTCCACATGCTGTTGCTCCGATACCCAGCTTCAAAGCCAGGCATGGAGGACAATTGAAGTGATCATCGGATCGGGCACACTGAAGGGTCGTTCGCTGAAAACGCTCGGGAAAGAGCCATGGCTGCGCCCAACGTCTGACAAGGCACGAGAGGCCGTCATGGACATGTTGCGACCGGTTCTTGCCGGTGCGCGATTTATCGACGTCTGTAGCGGCACTGGTGCTGTTGGCATAGAAGCGCTCAGCAACGGAGCGGCGCATACAACTTTTGTCGACATGGACAATCGTTCAGTTCGCCTTATCCTTGACAACTTGCGAGTGCTTGCGCTTCAGGAACAGGCTTCTGTTGTCAAGTGTGATGCTGATGCGTACGCGAGTGGATTGCAAGGGATGGAGTTTGACGTCCTCTTTGCAGACCCGCCCTTTGACTCCGGGTTGCGGGAAGGGCTGCTCGTTACCCTGTCCCAGCATTTGCACGACGCAGCCGACGGCTGTATCATAATCATGGAGCATGCATCAAGGCTACCAGTGCATAAACGGTATGATGGCCCAGCGATAGACTTGGAGAGCTACAAGGAAAGGCGCTACGGAGATGTTAGCATAACATTCTTCCATGCAACAAAACACGGGAACAAGGTGGGCGGTGGCAATGACCAGAGAGAATAGAATAGCTTACTTCCTCCGACATGCTCGCCGCAGCCTCGCTCTCCGGCTCACACGGTTTAGACACACCAGTACGCTGGTGTTCGTTCTGGTAGCCATCCTCTCTGCGGTGTTATGCGCTCTTCCGTTCATGCCCGTGCGGAGAAGTGTACCCGAAGGCACTGTCGTCAGTGCCGACATGGTCTCCAGGCGAGACATCGTCTATGTCGATGCCGCAAGAACGGCGGATCTTCGCAAGCGCGCAAGTGACGAAGTCGCTCCTATCTACGAATTCGACAGCTCGCGGCTGCCGGCGGCGATAAGCGCCTTTGAGGACATCATGACGAAGGTCATCAGCATACGCGCGCTGGATGTCACCGTGGACCAGCAGTCTCAGCGGATCGCGGCATTGCTCATGACCTCGGCAGGTGCGACGACGAAATACCTCGCGACGTGTTCAGAGTCGGAGGTCCAGTCGTCGAAGACGGCGGCGCGTCAGGCGCTGACGACAGTAATGGGTCGCGGCGTGATCGAGGGAAGCCTCGCTACTGCCCGCGAGAGCATCAACACGGAACTCAAGAGCTATGGTATTTCCGATAACCAAGTACGCTCAGCATACCTTCTGGCTGCCCGTTTCGTGTCTTCGAACCTGATCTACGACCAGCAGGCAACGTTGCTCGCCCGCGACAAGGCGGCGTCTTCTGTATCGCCGGTCGTCTCAACCATCCTCGCTGGCACCCCCGTCATAAAAAAGGGTAGCGTCCTGGACCAGAGCACCGTCGACCTGCTCTTGAGTACGGGCTTGGTCTGGGGGCCTCGCGCTCTTCGAAACATCGTGTCTCAGTCACTGATGGCGCTGCTTGCGTGGGGAGCGGTGGCGGTGGCAATCATGCTTCTGGGTTCAGCGAAAGGCCGGACCGAACATCTGTTGATGGAGACGGCAGTCATCGGCGGCTCCTGCATCGTGATCGGCTGGCTCGCCGGTGGCGTGGCGACAACGATGACTCCATTCTTCCTCTGCATGCTGCTTGGGTTTGTCTTCTTTGATTATGCACTTGCGGCGGTCTTCGGCCTTGCCCTGATGGTTGTGACGTGGATCATGGTGCCGATGCCTGCGGAAGTGCTCTCGGGGCTTGTCGTGGGGGCCATTACCATATTCATCGCCATGCGGAAAGTGAACAAGATGAGCGCTCTTCTCATTGCTGGGCCGGTAGCCGGCGCATCAGCGGCTCTTGTCTACAGTGCTCTTGCTGGGCTCAGCGAACAGCGGATATCTGTGATTGCTGCCAACGCTGGGTACCTGGTCGCAGGAGGTGTTATTGCGGCCGTGTTTGCACTGGGACTGACCCTGATTTTCGAGCGATTGTTCAATGTTGCCACGGTGATGAGACTGCGCGAGCTTCTGGATACGGGAAACAAACTTCTTGCGCAACTCTTCGAAAGTGCTCCGGGGACCTACCATCACAGCCTCAACGTGGCCAATCTTGCAGCAGGCGCCGCTCAGCGTATCGGTGCCAACTGGCTGATGGCTCGTGTGGGAGGCTACTACCACGACATTGGCAAACTACTGCATCCACAGTTTTTCGGCGAGAACCGGAGAGAACAGCCAAACATTCACGAGGACATCTCGCCGGAGTTGAGTACCAAGGTGATCCTGGAGCACGTCCAGGCAGGTGCCACGATTGCAAGGAGCAATCACCTGCCAGCCGAGGTGGTCGATATCATCGCCGAACATCATGGCACGACTGTCGTCCAGTTCTTCTACGACAAGGCATCCGCTGAGCAGACAAATCTCTCGCCTGACACATTCAGGTACCAGGGGCCCAAACCACATACGAGGGAGTCCTCCCTTGTATTCCTCGCCGACGGCGTAGAGGCCGCGGCGCGTTCGCTTGCCAGGGTGGACAAATCAGCTCTCGAAGGGCTCATCGATGCGATTATCAACGCTCGCATCACCGACGGTCAACTTGCCGAATCACAGCTCACGCTGGGTGACATCGCCGCTGTCAAGGAGCACTTCCTCACATCCCTCATCTCGTTCTACCACGTTCGCGATGCCTATCTGACGCCCGAGGAGGCGAATGAAAGAATCTGACCTATCTATACACTGTCGCGTAGAGTTGTCGGATCCAGGTTGGCAGGTGGACAGCAAAGCTCTGATAGCAGTTGTTGGCCGCATCGCCCATTGTGCACAGCCGGAAATCATCTCGATCCTGGGCGTTCGGCATGCTGTGGCTGTCTCATGCTACTTCATTCCAGGGTCTCAAATGCGTAAGTTGAACCGTAAACACAGAGGCAGCGACTCGATCACCGACATGCTGTCGTTCCCGCTGGGCTATGCCGCGCCCGGCACAGGTTGGATGCTGGGAGACATCGTCATCTGTATGGACGCTGTGGAGAGCAAAGCCATTGCCCGTGGAAACGAGCTTGAAGACCAGCTTGTGTTCTCTCTCGTTCACTCTGTGCTCCACCTGGTTGGCTTCGACCACATTGAGGACCGTGACCGCAGTCTGATGGAGCACCGCGAGGAAGAGATTTTCGCAGAGATAGCGCAGGGGCACCGTCCTGGCGTGGTAAGAAGGTCTGTATGACTGGACAGATCGTCGGGTTGCTGATTCTGCTGGCTCTCTCGTTCTTCTTTTCCTTGGTGGAATATAGCTACGTGACCATCACCCCGATGGCTCTGGAAAAGACGGGAGGGTCTTTGGCCCTCGCTGATCGGCTAGTCGCCAGAATGGCGGCAAGCCGATCGATGCTCATCGCTGTGGTAGTCCTGGGCAACAACATGGCCAATCTTGGGGCGTCCTTTATCTTTGCGCGGGTTGTTCTCACTGTGTTCACGCGTGCAAACGCGGACCTGCTTGCCGTGCTCTCTACACTCGCCCTGACAGTGGTTGTCGTCATCTTCGCCGAGACTATCCCAAAATCCGTCGGCAAGGCGTTCCCTGAACAGGTCACTCGCGCCACGGCTATTCCGCTCTATCCACTTTACCTGCTGCTCTACCCGGCCGCACGTGTCTTTGCAGCAGTCTCCGGGGTCTTCACAGGGCCGCTACTCCGACATGCCAAGCACACGGGTTACCTCAACGATTCCGAAGACCTTCGTTATCTACTGAAGATGGGGCAGGAAGACGGCGTGATCGACAAAGAGGAGGAGCGACTCATCTACAACATCTTCGACTATACCAACACCCTGGCGTATGAGATCATGACACCGTTTGTGGACGTGACAACTGTTGAGAAGGACACACCGATCAGTGAAGTGATCAAGGCAATCAACGAAACCGGTCACTCGCGTCTGCCGGTCATGGACGACGACAACGTCGTGGGCGTCGTTTATGCTAAGGATGCGCTCAGAGCCATGGCGGGCGGGGCCGGGCCCAACGTCAAGTCAAGTGGCATCCTCCGGCAGCCGTTCTTTGCTCCCGACACCAAGAAGATCAGCAGCCTGCTCCAGGAGATGCAGCGGCAGCGCATCCAGACGGCTGTTCTCTTCGATGAGTATGGCGCTGTTTCAGGGCTCATTACCGTCGAGGACATCCTGGAGGAGGTTTTCGGCGAGATCCAGGATGAGTATGACAAGGAGGCCGCCGAAATCGAGAACGTAGGAGCCGATGCGTACCTCATCAAGGGTTCAGTGTCGACCGACAAGGTTTCGGAGCTCTTTCGGGCAGAGCTGTCGGGTGAGGACTATGATACCGTCGCAGGGCTTATGCTGTCCGAAATCGGGCGCCTTCCTCGTGTTGGCGACAGGATCGAGCGCACCGGCATTGGTTTCACGGTAGTGAACGTTGTTGGGAAGAGAATCTCGAGAGTGCGTGCAGAGAGACTGCCGCCAGCTCCACAACGCTCGACGCAGGATGAAGAGTCATGATGGGCACATTCCCGGCGTGACTGCTCAATAGGAGAACAACATGAAAATCGTCGCAGGAAACTGGAAGATGTTCAAGACCGTTGGGGAGGCTAACGCATACTTTGCCGAGCTGGCCACTGCCACGGCCCCACAGGGGGACAAGGTGCGGGTCGTCGTCTTCCCCAACTACATCGCATTAGGAGCCCTGGCAGAAACCTGTGTGGCCCCGGCCTGGGTGCTGCTCGGCGCTCAAGATGTCGCGGCCGAGGTCGAAGGCGCGTTCACCGGAGAAGTGTCGCCGGCCATGATCCGCTCGACAGGGGCGACCCACGTGCTCATAGGGCATTCGGAGCGCAGACACATCATCGGTGAGTCAGCCGATCTGCTTCATCGCAAGCTGGTCAACTCCCTGGATGCGTCCCTGATTCCTGTATTGTGCATTGGAGAGACACTCGAGGAGCGCAATGCGGGCAAGACCCTGGAGGTCGTGTTTGAGCAGCTAGATACCGCCCTCAGTGACGTCCGGCTCTCCAACGGCGCCCAGCTCATTGTCGCCTATGAACCGGTATGGGCTATTGGAACTGGGGTGAATGCCACGAATGAGCAAATAGAGCAAGCACATCACCTCATCCGTGAGCATCTCAAGCAGGCGCTCGGAACGGCAATCGGTGGTTCGGTCGCAATTTTGTACGGCGGCAGCGTCAAGCCGGCCAACTTCGCATCCATCGCCGGCCTCCCTTCAGTAGATGGGGGATTGATCGGAGGAGCCAGTCTCAAGCCGTCCACCTTCGCCGAGCTGATCGAGATAGCGGAGCAGGTGTAACTCTCTCTACCCCATACCGACCGTGACGCAAATACTGAGATATCACTGACAAGACGGCCAGTAAATGATAGAACCCCTTTCATGAGGTAGGGGGTTCCATAGCATCCGGTAAGTAAAGAGACCCCTTCCGTAAGATCGGGGTCTCTTCATGTTCCGTAAACGCAGAGACCCCTTCCGAAGTACGGTCGGGGTCTCTTCATGTTCCGCAAACGCAGAGACCCCTTCCGAAGTACGGTCGGGGTCTCTTCATGTTCCGCAAACGCAGAGACCCCTTCCGAAGTACGGTCGGGGTCTCTTCATGTTCCGCGAATGATAAGCCAGGTTCTGTCGTGGCCAGTCATTTATCTGAGCGACATACCCGAAGGCAGGGAGAAGCAGCCCTGTGTGCCTTCCTATTTTGTCTTGCTCCAGTTGGGGTTTGCAATGCGCAGCCCATCGCTGGTCTGCCGGTGGTCTCTTGCACCACCATTTCACCCTTACCCCTTACGGGGCGGTATATTTTCTGTTGCACTTTCCTTGGGGTTACCCCCACTCGGGTTTCCCGAGCAACTCGCTTCTTGGAGCCCGGACTTTCCTCAGGCAGGAGAATCTCCTGCCTGCGACTGACTCATTCGCGGTCCTTGGTGCCGGCGTACAGTATCTTGCCGCAGATCTCACAACGGATAAGCTCTTCAGCATCACCGCCGCTCCCCTCTGCATTGCGAAGACCAAACAGTGTCTTCTGCGAAAGCCTCACATGGCAGTAGTCACAGGTTGAGCTGACCGCTTTTGCAACAGGAGCCCCGCTGAATTTCTCCGACAGGCTCTCGAAAATGAGCTTGGCTTTGAGCGGCAGCTTCGACTTGCGATTCTCGATTTCCTTGCGCAAGGTCGGGAGAGACTTCTTCACGGTCGCTCTCGATGCTTCGTCCGATTGCGGAATGCTCTCAAGCTCCTTACGAAGCTTCTCCGCCAGCAACTCCGACGCTCTGATCTGGTCCTCGACATCTTGTCGGTCGTGGAAATTCTTCCCCTGCGCATCCTCGACCTTCTCTTTCTCAAGAGTCAGCTTCTTCATCTTCTCCTCGAGCTTCTGAACCTTATCCTCGGACATCTCTTCCTTCCCGAGTTTGGCACCAGCTTCATGAACCTTCGCTGAGAGATCGTCCAGTTTCTCACTGATCTTGGCCTCGTCGACCCTGAATGTTTCTAGCTGCCCACGTAACGCTGCCAGCTGCTCCTGCGTCTCATCGATTTTGTGGCTGAGCGATGAAGAAATATCTAATTCCTGCAGAAGACGTTCTTTCTGCCGATAATCCAATTGGAGTTCTTGAAGCTCCCAAAGCTTGTCTATTAGCATCAATCCACCTCATCGACGATTATTGATCATGGTGGGCCCACCTGGATTCGAACCAAGAACCAAGTGGTTATGAGCCACCTGCTCTACCGTTGAGCTATGGGCCCCTGCGTTGTGCGCACGTCAGCAAAAGGGCCTGCGCGGTTTTCATTATAGGCGTGAGCGGCTGTGCGTCAATCTTTCGACGTGCACAGATACGCCACAGCCTCTTCCCTGGAGCTGATCATACCGTCGAGCTGGAGGCGTCGTACCTGGTCGAGAAGCAGTCCGACCTGCGGTCCTTCCGGAATGCCGAGGCTCACGACGTCCTCGCCTGAGACCAGCGGCAGCTCGTCTATGCGTGAAAGAACTGTCATGAGGAAGTCGCGTGGTCGCGTGGCCGCAGATCCTGAAAGATGTGCCTCCAAGATTGAGAGAATCGGCGAGGAAATACGCGCGAGCCCGGCTGCTATCGCGCTCACTCTGGATGACGTTTGTTCGAGAAGGTGGCGCAGTGCCCGTTCCTTTCGCTGCCATGACCGGCACGCCGATGCTGCCCTGTCGCTCAATCCGAAGTCCTTGAGGATTTCCTGCAATTCCCCAGGAGGAGTGTTGCCCAGCCACACGAGGAGCGGCGCAACCCAAGGGGAAGTGCTCATGCTGTTCACGGCTGTGCGGAGGCTCTCCTCGAGAGCCAACAGGAGTCGCAGTTTTGCGGCTCGCGGCGGAACCAGCGGAAGACCAATGAGTCCGCATCCGAGTGAGCAAAGCGCTTTGATGCATGCAACGCCGCTTTCTCCCGAGAGCAGTTTCTTGAACTCATCCTGTGCGCGTCTGTTACGGCGGACGTTTAGGAGCCCGAGCTCAAGGGCCTCCCTTGCCTTCGCATGCGTGCCGTCTTCAAGGCTGAAGCCCAGACGTGTCTGGGCTGTCACGGCACGCAGTATCCGCGCAGGGTCCTCGATGAAGCTGTCAGAATAGGTCATCCGGATGGTCCGGGTTTTGAGGTCCTCTAATCCTCCGGTGGCATCGACTATCGTGCCGAAATCGCTCTCTGAGAGGGACATGGCGAGAGCATTCACGGTGAAGTCTCTCCTCAGGAGATCTTTCATCAATGATGCAGGGGCGACCGTGGGCAACGAGCCCGGAAAGTCGTAGTACTCGAGGCGAGCACCTGCAAAATCGTACTCCCGCTCTCGGATACGAACCTTGTGCGTCATGAAGCGCCCATAGGAGATCACCTTCGTACCAAAGGACTGGGCAACTGCCGCGGCAACGCCCGAGACGTCTTTCTCCGTGACGATGTCAAAATCGTTGGGAGGTCTGTCGAGGAGGACGTCGCGCACCGAGCCGCCGACCAGATAGGCACGGTTTTCGTCCGCATCCCCAATCTGGCCGATTTTGGCCAGTATCGCTGCTGTGTCGCTACCTCCCAGGCGATCGAGATCGGAACGCGCGATAACGCGAAGGCCTGGTGTACCAACGATATGCTGTGGATGTGCCGTGCTGTTGAGGTAGCGCAGGACGTCGGATCTCGACACCACGCCCAGAAGACGGTCCTGCTCCATGACCAGCAGCAGGCCTGTGTTGTACGTTCCAAACGCTTGTATGAGTTCTTCGACGGTTGCCGTGACGGCGACGGTCGGAATGCGCGTATTCATGAAGTAATGCACAGGCTTCTGCTGGAGTCGCGCGAGCGAAGTCTTCTCAAGAGCTTTCTTGGCTACGACGCCGACAACTCGGCCGTCGTGCCCGACCGGCAGGACCGAGAACCCAAGATTGACCATTGTCTGCAAGGCTTCTTCGGCGCTCCGGTCCTGCGAGACTGTGGCAGGATTGGGGGTCATGATGTCGCGTACGACCTGACGCCACTGGGTACGCCTCGCGGCTATCGCGGATACAATACGCTCCTGTGCAGCCTCAGCCGATGTGCCGTCCCGCAGAATGGATGCTGCCGCATGGATTCGACCTGCCCCTCCCAGAGGAGCGAGCAACTCTGCGACGTTGAGAAACCGGTCACTGCGCCCGAGAACGTAGAGCGCCTGGGGAGTCTGGTAGATGAGAAACAGCGCTTCTGCCTTGATAATCTGAGCCAGCCGATGGACGATCACGGAGAGGTTGCCGACGTTTCGCTCTGCGTGCACGATGGCAAATGCTATCTGCGCTCCAGCCACCGTCCTGACCTGCGCATTGCTCAGCGCATTCTCGAGAGCCGTTTGCTGTTCCGGGGCCAGGTAAGTGGTGACATAACGGGCGACCATGGAAAGGCTTGCCCCAGCTTTGAGCAGGTAGGCCGCCTGTTCGACATCGAACGCTGTTGTCTCGGGGAACAGCAGCGAGCCCGTATCCTCGTAGATGCCAAGCGCAAGAAGTGTAGCCTCGTCCGGATTCACGGGGACCAACTGCTCGCGGAGCGCGGCGGTCACAAGCGACGCGGTCGCCCCACACTTCCGGATGTGTCCCTCGTCGATATGTGCCAGGCTCGCGGAGTTTGGTTCATGATGGTCATAGGCAACCAGCCTTGCTCCGGGGAGCGAGAGGACCTTTTTGTACTCGCCGAGACGGGATGCGACAATTGTGTCGGCAAGAATGACTGTCTCGATGTCTTCTCTCAGCAAAGCGGGTGCAGGCATGCGCACAAAACGAAAATGTCCCTCGTAGAGCCGGAGAAACTCCTCCACATTCGGCTCGAGGGACCCAGGCAACACTGGAACTGCCCCAGCATACAACCGAGACAGTCCGGCCATTGAGGCTACGCAATCAAAGTCTGCACCTGCATGGCCAAGAATAACCGTTTTCACGAATGCTCGTATGTCACCACGCCGTCCGCACGGCTGATCTTTGCCACGATGGTCTGCCACCGAGGTACGGGCACTTGCCCGATGACGATTGCCCTCAAGATCTCCTGCTCGCACGTGCGTGCGTCGCCCTCCGTGCGTGCGTAGACGGTCGCAATTTGGTGCCCGGCAATCATTGCATCACCAGTCTTGACGTCTAGCACCAGCCCGACGGCTAGATCGATGACGTCCTCCTTTGTTCGGCGCCCTGCACCGAGGTGCATCGCGGCCAGCCCAATGCCTTTCGCATCGATGCTCGTGACGAATCCGCTGCGTGGGGCGCGGACCGGCAGTCTGACCGCGGCTTGCGGCAAAACCTCGGGCCGGTCAATGAATGCGGGATCGCCTCCCTGCGCCCTAACGATATCTGCAAAGCGTTGCAGCGCATCTCCGCTGGCGATGGCGTTTATGGCCATCTCCCTGGCATCTTCGCGCTTCTGAGCAATTCCGCTTTGCATGAGGATCTCGTCGCAGAGCGTCAGAATGACATCAATGAGTTTGGCTGGACCGCGACCCTTAAGAACCTGCACAGCCTCGACGATTTCGAGAGCATTGCCCACCGCGTTGCCCAGCGGCTCATTCATGTCCGTCACGTAGGCCACGGTCGTCTTGCCATTGTCCTCTCCTATGCCGACCATGGTCTTCGCCAATTCAACGGCCTCCGGCTTGGCTGTCATGAAAGCTCCCGATCCCCACTTTACGTCGAGGATGATCACGTCGGCACCGGAGGCAAGCTTCTTGCCCATGATGCTGGATGCGATAAGGGGCATAGAGTCTACCGTTGCCGTCACATCGCGGAGGGCGTACAGCTTCTTGTCGGCCACAGCGACATCGCCGGTCTGGGCCATGATGGCTCCACCAAGACGATTGACGATCTCCGCGAACACCAGCGGCGTCAGGTTCACGTCAAAACCCGGGATCGATTCAAGCTTGTCGATGGTCCCACCGGAGTGACCGAGACCCCTTCCCGACATTTTGGGCATCACGGCACCACAGCTTGCAGCAATGGCGATGAGAGGGATGGACACTGTATCGGCAACACCTCCCGATGAGTGCTTGTCACATTTCACTCCGCTCAGGTAAGAGAGGTCAATGACATCTCCGCTTGTGCTGATGCAATGCGTGAGCCACGAGGTCTCGTGAGCGTTCATTCCCTTGAAGTAGATGGCCATGAGCATTGCCGATGTCTGGTAGTCGGGGATGGAACCGCTCACAAGGCCGTCAATCCACCAGGAGATCTCTTCTTCCGAGAGCTCACCGCCGGATTTCTTCTGCTCAATGAGCTCTGCAAAGGTTCTGGTCACTACTTGACCCCCTCGATGACACCAGTCAGCAACTCTGCCAACTGTCCATCGGCACGTCTCGCCGTGGCGAGCACCTGGTCGTGACTCAGTTCGGTGACCGTATCGGTCGCAAGGTCGGTAATGACCGAGACGCCTCCAACGCGCATGCCCGCCTGATTTGCCACAATTACCTCGGGGACCGTGGACATACCGACCGCATCGGCTCCCAGAAGCCGCAGCATTCGAATCTCTGCACGGGTCTCAAACTGGGGCCCGGACAGTGCTGCATAGACGCCGGAGGCAATTGGCAAGGAACGACGTTCGCCTACCGACTTGAGCGCCTGGGTGACTGTCGGGTCATACGCAGTGTACATATTCACGAACTTGGAGCCGAAGACCTCATCCGCGAGACCTCGAAGTGGGCTGTCTGCAGTAAGTAAGTTGAGGTGGTCTTCGATGACCATGAGGTCCCCTAGTCGCAGACGATCCGCAATGCCGCCTGCCGCATTCGTAAAGAGAGCGGTATGGACGCCTAGAGCCTGGGCGACCCGGACAGGGATCGTTACCGTGGCAGCGTCGTAGCCCTCGTAGTAGTGAAAGCGACCCGCAAAGCACAACACTCTGTGCCCACAGATGCTTCCTGCAACAACCTTGCTGCTATGCCCTTTGACTGTCGACACGGGGAACCCTGGAATTTCAGCATAGGGAACGATCGTTTGCGTCTGCATCCGGTCCACGAAGCTCGACAGACCCGATCCGAGGACGACAGTAAATTCATACGGCTGCCCGATGCGCCGTTCCAAGCTTTCGACGGCGATGGTCACCTGTTGTCTCAGCTGAGCGCTGTCCATTACTCGACGGACCCCACGACGCCGTAGAAAGCCTGTCCTCCGTAGTAAGGCTGAATCTCAAGGTTGGGGAATTGTCGGGTCAACATCGCAACGAGCGCGTCGAATGACGCCTCGGCCAAGTCAACGCCCCGGTAGACCGATACCAGAGACTTATCATCCCAAGCAGTAGGAGCCTCGCTGAGGTGTGCCAGCGCTTCCTCGATCGACTGTCCAAGTCCAACAAGCTTGTCATCTACGAGCAACATATAGTCACCCCCGTGGACAAGCATTCCAGAGACCGTAGCATTCTTGGTTGCACGCGTGACCGCAAAGAAGTCTGTCGCATCGATAGCCTGGTTTGCAACTGCCGTACAGTCGTCATCGGGACCACAGGAAGCCAGCTGGACCAGCGCAGCAATGGCTTGCACTGGGTGGCGAGTGCTCAACACCTGCACGTTCTTGTCGATGAGGTCGGCGGCCTGTTGTGCGGCCATGATGATATTTTTATTGTTTGGGAAGACAATAAAGGACTTAGCCTTGCACGCGTTGATGGGACCCAGGAAAGCCTCGGTCGGCGGATTCATCGTGTCGCCGCCGCTCACAACGATCTGCGCTCCAAGTTTGCGGAAAATCTCGTCAAATCCTGGGCCCGGGGAAACTACGACGTACGCACGCTGTACGTTTTCGTCAGTGCATCCCTCCGTCGAAGCAAGAGTCCTTGACGAAGAACCCGCCCCAGATGCTGGACCGCCGGCATACTCATCCGCCTGATACTGCATGTCCTCAATGCGCCCCTCTCGTATCGGGGCAAACTTCATGATGTACTCGATAGTATCGTATGGCTCGTTTGTGTGAACATGGATCTTGGTAAGGCCGCCCGCCGAAGCCATGACAAGGCTATCGCCATGTTCGGTCAGTTTTGCGCGGATCTCGGCTTCCGGCAGCGTATCGGAGGCTACCAGGAGCACTGTGTCATAGCGATACGTCAGGTCTTGTGGGCCCATATGCTCCTCGGGTTCATCCTCCAGCGTCAGTTTCTCGGAGGCGACCGACTCACCCCGGAGGTTCATCAACATACCTTCCAGGAGTATCACGAGGCCTTCGGCCCCGGCATCCACCACATGGGCTTCCGCCAGTGCAGGGAGCTGCCCGGTCGTCTCCTTGACCGCCTGTCTTCCCATCTTGATTACCTCCGTCAGGTAGTCCACATAGTCTTCCTGGTGTAGAGCGACCGCACGTTCGGACATACGTCTGACAACTGTCAGGATGGTCCCTTCTACAGGAGTGACCACCGCCTTGTATGCCACCTCGGTCGCCTTGGTCAGCATCTGTGTGAAATCTGTTGTCGTCAGCACCGACTTGTTGTCAGCTGCCGTTGCCATGCCGCGGATGATCTGAGACAAGATGACGCCTGAGTTTCCGCGCGCCCCGATCAGAGATCCGGCAGACAACGTGGAGACGAACTCTTTCATAGACTTGGGCTGATTCTTCTGGACTTCCTCCAGAGCGGTTCGAAGGGTGAGGGACATATTCGTGCCAGTGTCTCCGTCGGGCACCGGAAAAACGTTCAGACCGTTGACAAAGGCTTTACGGGATTCGAGGCTGGCGAGAGCAGCCGTGAACAGCGCCTCAAGCTCACTATAACCGATTTCTTTCAAGATATCCTCCGGGAGCGCTGCTATTCGTTTTCGCGTTCGACGCGAATAGACCAGACCACGACGTTCAGCTCTACTCTCTCCTGCGGAATGCCTGTCATGCTGCAGAAGACGTAACGAACCTGTGACGCAATGGTACGGGCGACTTCGGAAACGCGAAGACCGTACTGGAGCCGAACATGAACGGTCGCCTCGATTGTGCCATCCTTTCTGATCTGGGCGTCGACTCCCTTTGGCGTGGACGGCAGCGCAAGAGCGCGGGTGAAACGCTCGGCGAATGTGACGGGAGCCAGTCCTGTCACGCCGTAGACATTCAGTGTGGCCAGTCGGAGGATTTCCTCCATCGCGTTCCTGCTGAGAACGACTTTACCTTTTGTGTCTGTCATATCCACTCTCCAGGCAAAATGTGGTACCCGATTATACCACCAAACTTGAATTCGTTGGCCTTTGACGTAGAATTAACGTACTTCTTCATGGAGGTCCATCGAAATGAGCAGAGTATGTACTATTTGTGGCAAGGGTCCAATGGTAGGCAACACGGTCAGCCATTCTATTCAGCGCAGTTCTCGTCGTTTCCTGCCTAATCTTCACTCAGTGCAGGTGGAGATGAACGGCAAGGTCCAGAAGATTCGCGTCTGCGGCAAGTGTCTCAAGAAGTTGAAGGCCACGGCCTGATTCAACAGTTTGACAAATGAGTGAGGAACTCCGGAGCCTGTTGTGGACAGGCTCTAATTTATGTGTACTCGACCAGCTCGGACTTCCTTTCAAACTTGAGTGGATCAAGTGTACGTCCTTCAGAGACGTCTATTCGGTCATCAAGAATATGAACATTCGTGGGGCTCCCGCAATCGGTGTCGCCGCTGCATATGGAATGGCTCTCGCTGCCCGGGAAGCGCTGACAGCTCCGCAGCCAAAACAGTTTGTGCTCGACGCCGCTGTCTATCTTAAGAGTGCACGACCCACTGCTGTGAACCTTGCCTGGGCGGTCGATCGGTCTCTCGTCGACGGAGCGCCAAGTTTCGGCAAGGACCCACGGGCGGCGGCTGATGAGCTTGCTGCGTTCGCCGGGAGGCTGGCTCAGGACGACGAAGACCACAATCTCGCTCTGTCCAAGTTTGGAGCCGAACTATTCGAAGATGGAGACACCATCCTGACCATCTGCAATACCGGCGCTCTTGCAACGTATCGATACGGCACAGCGCTTGGTTCCATCAACGAAGCGTTCAGGCAAGGCAAGAAGATCGAGGTCATTGCCCTCGAGACGCGGCCGTATCTTCAGGGAGCACGACTCACGGCTCTGGAACTCGTGAGGGCGGGCATCCCGTTCCATCTTATTACTGACGGAATGGCCGGCTTCGTGATGTCGCATGGGATGATCACCAAGGTCATCGTGGGTGCCGACCGCATCGCCTCGAACGGTGACTTCGCCAACAAGATTGGGACCTATCAGCTGGCTGTCCTGGCCAAGTACCACGGACTGCCGTTCTACGCGGCGGCACCGTTCAGCTCCTTCGATTTTTCAATTGCCTCAGGTGCCGAAATTCCCGTAGAACAACGCGACGAGAACGAGGTGCTGTCATTCGCTGGTCAGCGAGTTGCTGCAGAAGGTACACATGCCTTCAACCCTTCCTTTGATGTGACACCAAACGAGTTGCTTTCGGGCATCGTCACTGAACGCGGTGTTTTCAGACATCCTTTCGGCAACTGGGAGCGGCCCTGAGCAAGAGAAGCACTGGCGAATCCAGGCCACTCAACTGGGAATCGTTCCAGTCAGCGTGGAGCCTTAGCCTCCAGCAGTCCGTTCCTGGGACAAAGCCGAGCGATAGCGCAGGACTCGCAATCCGGCTTGCGAGCGTTGCAGACGGATCGCCCGTGAGCAATGAGTGCGTCACAGAGTGAGGTCCAGTGGCTCTCGGCAACTATAGCCATGATGTCCTGTTCCACTTTCTCGGGAATGAGGCTTTCACTGAGGCCGATGCGATAGGTCAGACGCTTCACGTGCGTATCGACAACAACAGCCTGCTTGCCGAACGCGTGCGCGAGGACGACGTTGGCGGTCTTGCGTCCGACGCCTGGGAGTCCGGTGAGGAAATCCATCTCGGGAGTCACCGTGCCTCCCCATTTCTCGCAGAGCTCGAGAGATTCGGCAATGATCGCCTTTGCCTTGTTGTGGAAGAAGCCAGTCGATTTGACGATCTCTTCAACAGCCTGAACTTCAGCGTGACCTAAGGCACATGGGCCGGGATAGGCGGCAAATAGACGTGGGGTGACTTTGTTGACCATGACATCTGTGCACTGTGCGCTGAGTATGGTCGCGGTAAGTAGCTGCCATGGGTCCTTGAACTCCAGTGCGGTGCCTCTGTCGGGATACGTTTTCTCGAGCGTGGTCACCACCTGTCGAACGTGCTTCTGCGCAGTGAATGCCATCCCTATGCCTCCCCACTTCGTATTGCATCATTTAGAAATCATCGCGAACGTGTGAGTCGTTGCATCATCAAGAATCATACCGAAATGGCCCGGTATGTCACGGCTCCGAGGGAGGCATCTTGGCTGGTCTTCCTGAGGAGCCGTTCCTCCAGGATGCC
>CAIQIK010000042.1 GCA_903871855.1 uncultured Caldisericota bacterium | reverse complement strand
GGTTGCCTTGGTCGCTTGCATGAGGAAGCTCTTGCTCATCGCCCATCATCTCTACGTCACCAAATCGACGTACCGGCTTCTTGAACATGATGCCAATCCATGCCTAACCCCTTGACAGGGATCGTAGTATCTTGGATGAGTCGATGCGGGTGTTGCACCGCTGTCGCAGAATCCTACAATGCTTGAGATACGTGGAGGTGTTGGAATGAGCGGACCTATACGACTGGATGACACATGGGCTCTTGATCGCCTCGATGCCAAGCAGATCGACAGAGGAATAACAGAGGCAGCACTGCAGCTCCAGCTCCTCATCGACAGGAAAGGTGCCGGTTCCGAATACACTGGATGGCTCAACCTCCCTGTCGACACCCCTGATAGTGTCGTGGACAGAATCGAGCACGTCGCTGCCGTACTGCGCGAACAATCAGATACTGTCGTCGTCTGTGGTATCGGAGGCTCCTACCTGGGGGCTCGAGCGGGCCTGGAATTCCTTGCCGGCGTGCCTTCCCGTTTGCAGACCGATAGCTTGCCCGACATTCTCTTCGCTGGCAACAGCCTCAGTTCATGGCAACTCCGGAAGCTACTGCACAGGCTTGAAGGCCGCCGCTTTTCCATCGTCGTCATTTCGAAATCCGGCACGACGCTCGAGACTGCAGTCGCCTTCCACATTCTGAGAACAGAGCTCATTCGACGGTTCGGCACAGGAGAGGCACGCGCACGTATCGTAGCCATAACCGATTCGGAGTATGGAACCCTGCGGAGTCTTGCGAGGGACGAGGGCTTGGTCACATTCGACCTGCCTCGCGATGTTGGGGGACGCTACTCGGTGCTCACGCCCGTCGGTCTCCTTCCGTTCGCGATCGCAAGCCTTGATATCCGCTCGATGCTGCAAGGTGCGGCAGAACAGCGCACTACCAGCCTCGGTTCACCTGTGGCGACCAACGACACCGTTCATTACGCTGTTGCCCGACGCCTTCTGAACACAAGTGGAAAGAACATCGAACTGCTTGCGTGTTTTGAACCTTGCCTGCACTTCGTCGGCGAATGGTGGAAACAACTGTTCGGCGAGAGTGAGGGCAAGGGTGGTAAGGGGATCTTCCCGGCGTCAGCAGAATTCACAACTGATCTTCACTCGCTTGGGCAGTTCGTCCAAGAAGGGACTCCAACGCTCTTTGAGACGGTCCTCGATGTGCCCGCCCCAGTCGATGTCCCGTTCGTCTGCGATTCGGACTCGTCGGACGGACTTGCCTATCTCAACGGTCGAAGCCTGTCTGCCATGAACCACGATGCCAGGATCGGCACTCTTCTTGCTCATCACGACGGTGGTGTCCCCGTACTTCAGCTGACCGTACCCGATGTCTCGGAACGCAGTTTTGGAGCCGCCGTGTACTTCTTCGAGGTCGCCTGTGCCATAGGAGGCTACATGCTTGGCATCAACCCCTTTGACCAGCCTGGCGTAGAAGCGTACAAGCGCAACATGTTCGCTCTCCTGGCTAAGCCGGGTACAGAGGTCGAAGCTGCTGACATTCATTCGCGTCTTGCCAAGCACAACTGACCAGTCTCGAACAAGACTCCACCGCAGAAATGGTCGTGGAGAGACGCGTCCAGAAGCGTCAAACTAGCTCACATCGAATAGACAGGCCGTCCTTTGAGAAGCTGATCTGCAAGAAGAGCCGCACCAACGGCGCCAGCATCGTTCCTGTAGTGCGCCATAGCAAACTCGATGCCCTCAAACAGAAGCGGTAGAGAATGTTGCTGAGCAACACTCTTCATTTCATCCATGAGCAGCCCTGACTCGGCTACCCCGCCACCGAGCACGACCATATCCGGGTCAAGCGTATTGATCAGTGCTGCAGCTGCACGACCGAGGTAGCGGGCCGCTCGCTTGAAGGCTTGTTGCGCCAGTAGGTCTCCGTTGTGAGCAAACTCGGCGATTGTCCGGGCTGACTCAGCATCTTCTATCGTCATGAGACTCTTCGACCCTCGAGCCAGTGCGCTCTTGACATAGCGCTCGATGCCACTTCCGGAAGCGATGGTCTCCAGGCAACCATGCCGACCACAACCACACGGCAGGCCCTGCTCAACCATAGGAAGGTGTCCTATCTCGCCAGCAAAGCCGTGGCGGCCAATATGCAGATGCCCATCCACGATGAGCGCTCCTCCAACACCAGTCCCGACAGCAAACATGACAACGTTGCGGCGGCCGACGGCAACCCCGCTGATCCACTCGGCGAAGAGGGCGCAGTTGGCGTCGTTCTCCAGATACGCAGGAGTGCTGGTGGCCTTACTAACGATATCCGCAAGCGCCACATTTCGCACGCCGGGCATGTTAGGAGGGAACAGCAGCACGCCGCGCTTCTGGTCGACCATACCGGCACACCCGAGGCCGGTACCCATGATGGCAGTCCCTGCTTCCGACGCCCGGAGGCGGAGGTCTCCCAGTCCTTTCAGAATGAGCTCTGAGAATTCACGACTGGACCGAGCAGCATACGGCAATACCACCCTGTATGCGATGGCACCACCCGATAAGAGGATAAACGTGACCTTAGTTCCACCTATGTCCACTCCGGCCACAGTGCGTGCTGCCGCTCTTGATGTCTCCATGTTGCCTACCTCTCAATCAATTTTGTACGCAACGGTACTATCCAGGACATTGTACGACTACAATAGGAGCTATCAAGCTGTCGAGCAGGTTCTTAAGTGATGGTGTTTCTCCCGAACAGTCAGAGTATCATGTGGGTTTTCGGCGAAGTTGTCCAGTATGACGATCATCGTCCCAAGAAACGCGCTGCTTTCGGGCAAGGAGGATAGCGTAAGTGAGACCCGATCGGCGGTGTAGTAGAAACAGCGTCTGGTATGCGAGACCGTCGGAGCGGTCAACCTCTCTTGTCTCGTCGTCCCCGCGAAGGCGGGGACCCATGCGCCAAGACAGGACTGGATTCCCGCGAATGTGGGAATGACTGGCCAAGAAGTTTGTTCATCGGTCCTGCGTCTGTTTCCAAGCATCTCGTGTGAACTGCGCACACGCTTGTAAACAGGTCGAATCAACGTACAATTCATATGATAATCACTTGGTTGACACCGAACGAGGAGCAGCACATGCCAAGCACAATAGACGAAATCCGTACGGCCCTGGAGAAGCGGTTGACGGCCGCTCGCGATGTTCAGGACGTTCGAAATGCACAGATCGAGTACCTGGGAAAGAAGGGTGCGGTCACAACGCTGCTCAAACAGATCTCGGGTGTGGCCGAGGACAAGCGCAGACAGTTCGGTGAGCAAGTCAATGCACTCAAGCAATGGGCGGCGCAAGCCGTCGAGCAGAGACTGTCTGATCTGTCTTCCGCGGAGTGCAGGTACGACATCGACTTCTCCCTGCCGGGGCAGCTCATGCCTACCGGCAAGAAGCATATCCTCACACAAGTCGAGGAGGAGGTCGAGTCCGTCTTCCTTTCCATGGGATTCGACATAGAAGAGGGTCCGGAGATTGAGCAGGAATACTACAATTTCGAAGCGCTGAATATCCCTGCAGATCACCCCGCGCGCGACATGCAGGACACGTTCTACCTGGCCCCCGGCATGCTTCTCCGTACGCACACGTCGCCTATTCAGGTCCGGACGATGAAACGTGAGCATCCGCCCATACGGATGATTGCCACCGGTAGATGCTATCGCCGCGACGCGGTAGATGCAAGCCATACTCCCATGTTCACGCAGGTCGAAGGTCTCGTCATTGATAAGGGCATCACATTCGCAGATCTGAAGGGAGTACTCCAGGAATTCGTGGGAGGAGTATTCGGCTCATCCATCAGCGTCAAGCTCCTTCCTTCATTCTTCCCGTTTGTCGAGCCAGGCGCCGAGACTGCAATTTCGTGCCCCATCTGCGGTAGCAAGGGCTGTCCGACTTGCAAGAACTCGGGATGGATCGAGATGGGTGGCTCAGGCATGGTCCACCAGAACGTGCTGCGGGAGGTCGGATACGATACCAGCATCTACCAGGGATTTGCGTTTGGGTGGGGCATCGAGCGGATAGCCATGATCAAGTACGGCATTCGTGACATTCGGATGTTCTACGACAACGATCTGGACTTTCTGAGTCAGTTCTGAGGTGACTGGATGAGAGTCAAACTGTCTGCGCTGCACGCCGCGATCGATTTTAGCTACACGCCCGAGGAATTGGCCGCAAAACTGGGCGACGTTGGTATCGAAATCGAATCGATGGAGAGAGCCGAGGTCACGTTCAGGGATGTCTTCGTTGCACGAGTCGTGCATACTGCACCCCACCCGACGTACCATAAGCTTCAACGCGTGGACCTGGATCTGGGTCCACGTGGAACCACCAGTGTATGCACAGCCGCTACCAACGTGCGTGAAGGTGATATCATCCCGGTGGCGATCCCGGGGGGAAGGACTGCCGACGGCATAGATATCGCAACACGCATGTTCGGCCCTGTGGAATCGTTCGGCATGCTCTGTTCGTGGAAGGAATTGGGACTCGACGGTGACATCCTGTCCTCTGAAGAGAAAGACGGTATTCTCCATCTGGGATCGGGAGCGATTGTCGGGAGCCCCTTTCAAGAAGCATGGCCCGTAGAAGACACCGCCTTCGAGATAAGTGTTACGCCTGACCGGGGCGATGCGCTGTCGGTTCTCGGATTGGCCCGATGGATCGAAGTACTCAAGGCAAGAGAGGCAGATCAGCCGTTCGACATGGGAGACATCAAGCTGCCATTGCCCTCAGCCCTTCCACACGCCCGAAACGACGGAGACCTGACTGTGACTATCGAAGACCAGTCCCTGTGCAGTTCCTACATCGGTCTCCTCATACAAGACGTTGCCTCCGGCCTATCGAGTCATGCTTTTCGAACTCAGCTCTATCAGCTGTGCATTCGCCCTGTCAGCAGGATTGTCGATATGACCAATCTTTGTCTGAAGCAATATGGACAGCCGACTCACGCGTTTGACTATGATCGCCTTCAGGAGCATCGTATCATTGTACGGACATCTCTGCCCGGCGAAACTATTGTCACACTGGACGGCGTGTTGCGCCCTCTCGAACCGGGCACGCTCGTCATCGCAGATGCCGCCGTTCCTGTGGCCGTCGCCGGCGTTATGGGTGGACTTGCATCCGGCGTCACGGCTACGACGGCCCGCGTCGTCTTCGAGATTGCACACTTCGACCCGAGAGCAGTCGCACGCGCGAGCAGGCACCTCGGTATTAAGACAGACGCGGCCTATCTCTACGAGCGTGGCACCGATCCTGGGCTCACTGTCAGCGCCGTCCCGGGGGTATTGTCGGCACTCGTCCGCGAGCAGTGTCTCGGTTCCTATGTCTCACGCGTTGCTTCTGCTGGAATCCCTGTTCCTGCAAGGCCACCGCTGAGTCTTGATCTGGACCGGGTAAACGGCTACCTGGGGTCCGATCTGGACGCCAAAGACATACAGCGACTCTTCGGCTATGAAGGAATCGCGTCGAGGGTCACAGGAACCACGCTGTCCGTGACACCTCCATCGTTCCGTGGCGACCTGACATCCTGGCCGGAATATGTCGAAGAGGTCGTCAGAATGGAAGGCTACAACGAGTTTCCCTCACATGCGCCGACCCTTGTCCTGCGTCGCGGTTCAGAGTCCCCCCTCAAGACCCTCTGCAAGCAACTGCGTCAGCTTCTCGTCGGAATTGGTCTCGTCGAATCACGCACTGTCAGTTTTGTACGGGAGGACACCATAACCGCGATGGGCTTGCCTGCGGCACCGCTCCTGCTCAACCCGCTCACCGTGGATTGGGACGCTCTGCGCCCCACTATGGCTGTTGGTCTTGCGGGAGCTGCGGTGCGAAACTTGTCGCGAGGCCGTGATGGATTCGCTTCGTTCGAGATTGGCAAAACGTTCAGCGCTCATGACCAGTCGTTCGACGAGGAGACGAAGCTTGGTGTTCTTCTCGTAGGCAAGTGGCAGGACGCCAACTGGACGACGCCCGCCGTCAGCGCCGGCATCTTTGTGCTGAAGGGCATTGTCGAGTCAGTTCTTCGCGATCTGCATGTGCCCTGTGACGTCGTTTCCTCGAATTGTGCTCTCCTGGAGACTGGCGCAAGCGCCCTGGTTTCATCGGAGACCACGACACTGGGGACACTCGGCATTCTCCGGCACGACGTCGGCGCCCTGCTGGGCTTGGAACGAGACACATTCTACGCCGAGCTTTCCGTTGATGCACTGCTGAAGAATATTCCAACTGTCAGTTTCAAGGAGTTTTCCAAGTTCCCGTCGATCCGGCGCGATATCGCCGTCCTCGTGGACGAGTACGTGGCGGCCGGTCAATTGCAAGCGATCATCGCTGAGAATGGAGGCCCTCTGCTCAAGACAATTGTCGTGTTCGACAGTTTTCAGGGGGGCAGTCTACCGACAGGCAAGAAGAGCGTGGGTTTCTCGATGGAGTTCGCCTCACCCGACCGAACACTGTTGGGCGAGGAGGTCGATGTCCTTGTCAGCTCCGTCGAGGACGCCCTCGCAATTCGTGTAGGGGGCATACTACGAAGAACCCGGGCATAGAGGCTCAGCAGGCGGTTCGCGAATACACGTATGGCAAGGTTGGTTTCGACCGTATCCAGGAGACTTTGGCATCACAGGCTGAGTCGGCGCTGGGTGCCGAAGAAGCACGCGCACTCGCTCCGCTCGACAGCATTGACGCCATCAGGGCAGCCCAGACCGAGACCGATGAAGCGTCTTCGTATCTGGAGCGGTTCGGTGATCTGACTCTCAGCAATCTCCTCGACGTGAGGGCTGAACTGGACAAGGCCAAGGTGCGTCTGCAACTCGCTGGACAGGAAGTGTGGAAAATTTGCGTCGTTCTGAACGAGCTGTCACGTGTGCGAAAAGCATTCGTGACGATCAAGGACCTCTATCCCTCACTGTTTAGCATCTCCCAGGACGTCAAGCCGTTTTCGTCTCTGGCACAGGAGATAGAGCGATGTGTCAACCAGGATGGAGACATCCTCGACAGCGCGTCGATCAACATCGCGGCCATCCGTCGTGAGAAAATCGAGTTGCAGAAAACCATCAACAAGGTGCTCCAGGATATCCTCGGGAGCGAAACGTACGGCCGTGTCGTTCAGGATCGCATCGTAACGATGCGAAACGACAGGTACGTAATCCCGGTCAAACGAGAGTTCAAGGATGCAATTCAGTCGATTGTTCACGACCAGTCCGACAGTGGTATGACCTTGTTTGTCGAGCCCACACGGGTGATCGACCTCAACAACCGACTGCAGATTCTGCAGTCCGATGAGAAGAAGGAGATATCGCGTATCCTCCTCTACTTGACAGACCTCATCGCAAAGGCCGCTCCAGATGTCGAGAAATCGCTGAACGTGGCGGGCCACCTCGACTTCAGTCTGGCAAAGGGGCGCTTGGCTCGATCATGGCATGGTGTGAAGCCTTCGGTAAGCCCCAACCTGGAAACCAACCTGCACAACATCCGCAATCCGTTCGTTGCGGATTGCGTCCCAGTCTCTTTCTCCATAGGCAAGGACTACTTCATGGTGGTCATCACTGGCCCAAACACAGGAGGCAAGACCGTTGCTCTGAAGACCCTCGGCCTTACGGTCCTCATCAGCAAGGCAGGCCTTTTCATCCCCGCTTCGGAGGGATGCACGGTTGGTCTCTATGATGAGGTTCTTGTTGACATCGGCGACGAACAGAGTATCGAACAGAGCTTGTCGACATTCTCGGCACATATGTCGAACATCATCCGCATCCTCGGGCAGGCTACGCGGTACTCACTTGTCCTGTTGGATGAACTCGGGGTCGGTACGGATCCCGAGGAGGGCTCCGCCATTGCAACCGGCATCGTCGACTTCCTGTACCAGAAGCGAGTCACGACCGCCATCACGACGCACTACAGCAGTCTAAAGCTCCTTGCGTACCGATATGACCAAGTGCGAAACGCTTCTGTCGGGTTCGACGTCGAAACGCTTCGGCCGACCTACGAGCTCATTCTTGGCTCCCCGGGCGAAAGTCATGCGTTCACCATCTGTGAGAGATTGGGACTCCCCGACGCCGTGCTTGCGCTTGCCCATGATGAGCTCAGCAACGAGCACAAGGCAACAACTGAGTTGATGAGCCGCATCGTGATCGATTCCCAAGAGATCAGTCATACTAAGGAGAGCCTGAGCGTGAACCAGCAGGTACTCCAGAAGCTGCGGGATGATTACGAGGGAAAACTCGCTGTGCTCGAAGCAAACGAGAAACAGGAACTTAAGGCAGCTCATGCTGAGGCTCAGCGCATCGTGGACGATGTCAGCAAGCGTATGGACGATCTGATGAGGCAGTTCCAGAACAGCCTCAGGAACCAGCCACAGGCCGCCAGCGATGCCAAACGGGAGGTCGAAGCGGCACGCGAGGAGCTTGTCCAGAAAGCTGGGTCATACGAAGAGAAGTCCGTGTTCACGCCCGTCGAAGAAATCGTGCCAGGTGATCTGGTCATCATCACCTCGGTCAACAAACAGGCCATCGTCATCGATGTCATGAAGGACAAGCGTAAGCTTGTCCTTCAATCGGGCTCCATGCGTACGACGGTGCCTGAAGCACAGGTGCGCAAGCTGTCCGAGCCCGAGCTCAACTCCTATCAGAACCGCGCCATGCAGTACAGTGGAGCGCGTGAACCGACGGTACCGTTCGTCCCCATGAAAATCGACCTGCATGGGAACCGCGTCGACGAGGCACTCGAGAAACTCGACAAATACATTGACGTTGCTTACCTGTCAGGCCTTGCATTCGTCTACATCTGCCATGGCAAGGGTTCGGGCATCCTGCGGAAGCAGATCCATGAATTCCTCAAGACCCTGCCAAGTATTGATCACTTCAGCTTTTCGAGCCCCGAAGAGGGTGGCGATGGAGTGACAATTGCCTACTTCAAATAGAAAGGAACCACTTGAAAAACGAACAGGAACTCGTCTTCTTCGACCTCGAAACTACAGGCCTCGATCAGGCTTCCGATCAAATCATCGAAATTGGTGCCGTGAAGGTACGTGGAGGCAAGGAGGTCGGACGATTTGAGCAGTTTTGCCGTCTGAAGGAAGGGGCTCGTCTGCCCGAATTCATCTCCGCCCTCACGGGGATAACTCCTCTTGACCTCGAACCTGCAGAACCCGTGGACCAGGTTGTCGACGAGTTCCTGCAGTTTGCGGGTGACAGTCCGTTGCTGGCGCACAACTCCAGCTTTGATGCAGGCTTCCTGCGCAGAGCGCTGCACGGTCAGCTCGCTAATCCTGTGTTTGATACGCTGGAACTCGCACGCATCTTCTTCCCGGACCTGCAGAGTCATAGTCTCGTTGCACTGGTCGACTCGCTCGAAATCAAGAAAGAGGAAACTCACAGGGCTCTTGGAGACAGTCTCTCCTTATTTCGCTTCTACCGCAAACTGAAGGACAAGATTACGCAGTCTACACTTCCTGATGCCATTGTGCAGCGAGTCCAGCTTCTCTATCCGGTCGTGGTAGATTTGGGGCTGCTGGACACCAGCGATACCAGAACGACGGTTAAACCATCTGAGATGACAGGCTTAGAGGGTGTTCTCACGGACCTCGACCTTTCCCGTCTGCCACACCTGAAGGCGCTGAAACCAGGTACCGCCAGCGACATAGTTTCGCCAGAGATGGCGTTGCTGGATTCTGGCCGCGATGTTTTGCTGCAGTGTGAACCTCAGTCACTTCGGGCCCGGTACCTCGCGGATGTCCAGGCATCCACACGCCCTGGCGCGGTGTTGCTGCGCGCGCCTGCGGCCATCGAACCGCTCCTTGAAGACGCGCGACCTGGAGATTCGCGGCCGCTCTGGATATCGCAGGAGAGCCCTAACAACCTCGTCTGCCTCATGCTGCTCGATGGAGCGACCCGCAGTCCTACGATGCGCCGCGAATTCGGCTTTGAGCTTTCAGCTCTCATCGTTTATGAATGGCAGACGCGCTCGGTTTTCATCCCCGGCATGCCGCTGTTCCTCAAGAAATCCCGCCTGGTCAACCACATATCGGCAGCTCACTGCCAGCTCGAGTCGAGCTGTCCGTTTCATGACGTGTGTCCTGTCCGGGAATCGCTGGCCCGTGCGCGCGTCGCCCACCTCCACGTAACCGACCTCGCCGAGGCACCTCACGTATTCCATGAACTTGGTGAGTCGACACCGGTCTTGGTCTCTTCGCCTGAGACCGAGAAACTCATGAGTGACGCGCTCGACGTACCAGAGAGACAGGTCACGTCGAGCATGCTGCGTATTATCGCCGGTGTTGCAGGCGAGCGACACGAAGCTCCGGGTCTCGCCATTGTAGCCGACCTTGCTGCACGCGCCGGGAGTTTTCTCGAGGAGCTCTACGTGCATGTGACCCACCAGGAAAACGCCGGGGTCCGAGGGCGCATCGCAATCGGTGAAACACTCTGGTCTGCTGGTGTGCTCGCGGCGCTCAGATCCACGGCGGACGCAATGGTGGAGGCCTTCGCCAACGCAGGGGAGACACTGCCTGCAACAATGCGAATGGCATACCTGACCCAGTGTCGCGACCTCGCCTCTGTTCTGGACAACGCAGACAACCCTACCTATGCCGTCTGGATGGAACGTCAGGGTCAGGAGATTGTGCTGGCGAGTACGAGAACGGTCCTCGCCTCACGCATCCGGGCGTGCAACGCTAACGTCCAATTCCTCCTCGCCGGGACGAGTGTATGTCCTGCGGGTGACCAGCGATTTCTGCCCGAGACATTCGGCCTCACGGGCCCCGAGCCTACCGCCGTTGTCATCGATTGTGAGCCGTATGGCCCTCGCGTCCCTACGTTCGTGACGCTGCACCTGCCGAAGCCGAACGAGTCCGGATTCGAAAAGAACGGCGCGCGTCTTATTGCTGAAACGATGAGACGCTTCCCTGGAAAAGCGATGGTCGCCTCGAACTCTCTCGAGACATTGCGCCGCATGCAGTCGTTTCTTGCGCGCGAGCCCGGACTGGCCGAATACAGCCTGTTGCTTCCCAAGAACGGGCACACACGTACGCAACTCCTAGAACAGTTTTCCGGCCAGAACAAAGCCATCCTCCTCATCCCGTTTGACTACCTGAGCTTCGGTGATATCGTCTCAGCGAAGTTCCTGTTTGTCACCAAGCTGCAGTTTCCCAACTCGTTCCTTCCGACGGTGATGCGCCTCAAACAAGCGCTCAAAGAGAGACGGGGCGATACCTTCCGGCAGTTCGATCTCCCCTATGCACTGACCCTGTTGCAGTACACGCTACACCAGATGGACCCACACACGCTCCGAAGCGTCTTTATGCTGGACAACCGGAGCTTCAGTTCTGCCTACGCAGATCGTATCCGGACTGTTCTGCCGACACCCTCGCTGTTCTTGCCCATGGAAAGTCAGGAGAGCCTCCTGCAGCATCTTGACCGGTGGATACGCAACCAGACTCTCTGAAGCGTTCGCCGAGTCTTGTAGAATCGCCACACCTCGGCGTCCAGGAGCCATAGCATGGAAGGAGACTCGTGATGTGTGATACGCTCGTGGCTCTTGCTCCAACGACACTGAACGGTCATGCGATCCTGGCCAAGAACAGCGACCGCGAGCCGAACGAGGCCCAGCTCCTGACAATTGTACCACACAGGGCCCACAGCGAGTCGAGACTCAAAACGACCTACATCGAAGTCGATCAGATCCGGGAAACGAACGCGGTCTTGCTCTGCAGGCCTTTCTGGATGTGGGGTGCAGAGATGGGCGTCAATGAGCATGGTGTTGCTATCGGCAACGAGGCGGTCTTCACCCGTGGGGGCTACGATGCAACGGGGCTGACCGGCATGGACCTGCTCAGGCTGGCTCTAGAACGCTGCGACAGTGCTCGTTCAGCTGTAGATATGATCATGACGTTGCTGGAACGACATGGCCAGGGTGGCGACTGTGGCTTCACCAAGCGGTTCTTCTACCACAACAGCTTCCTGATCGCTGACATAAGCGAGGCCTGGATCCTGGAGACAGTCGGAAGACAATGGGTTCGCAAGAAGGTCAGCGGAACCGGGGCGATCTCCAACCTCCTGACGATCAGCTCCGACTGGGACGATCTGTCACCAGGTGCCGAGGCCTTCGCCGAGCAGAAGCACCTGCGACGTGGCAAGGACAAGATGGATTTTGCAGCTTCATTCTCCGACCCTCTGTTCACGAGGTTTTCCAGAGCACGCACGCGCCTTGCCGGTAGTCTCGGCTCTCTCGGTTCAACTGCGCCGGTCACCCCGGCAACGATGAAAACTGCGCTGCGTCAGCATGACGACCCCCACTATGTTCTCTCCACAGGAAGTGTCAGTTCGGTGTGCATGCATTTTGGCGGTCTTGTGGGCGATCAAACTGTCGGCAGCATGGTAGCAAACCTCGACAAATCAGGGCCCATTGTATGGGTCACGGGTGCATCGGCGCCATGCATCACTCCGTTCAAGCCGCTCGTGCTGGATGCCGAGGGCGCCGGCATGTTCGGTGAAGACCAGCAGGGTGAAGCCCTCAATTACTGGCTCGAGAACGAGCACATCTCCCGGAACCTGCAGAACAACTATGCTGAGAAGCACCAGGCTATCGAGAAGCTGCGGGCCCCGCTCGAGCAGCGCTTCGAGAAAACAATGTCAGATGCCCCGCCAGAGCATCGCAAACAAGCTGCGCGAGAGTGCTTTGAACTGGAGAAGGAATACCGCGCTTCTGTGTGGAAAGCAATTCAGCCACTGGATCACCCGACGAAACACTCTCCGCTCTTCTCAGTGCAATGGCGGAGGGAGAACAAGGAACTTGCGCGCCGCTGGCCAACCTACTGAGCGTCTTCGGAAAATGCCAGGGCGGTGTAGGTGAAGACTCTCAGACCCGGCGGAGAGAGGCTCTCGGTGCGGAGCCCAGCCTTGCGGCAGAGAGCCTCGAGGAATGCGCGGACGTCGGGCAACTGCTCCCAGACCTGTGGCAAGAACGTGGCCTGATAGACTCCACGTTGAAGAATGACGCCGGGATGCGTTGTCGCCAACTTCGATTCAAGGTCCGCGAGCGATGAGAACGCGAGCTCAGCCGGAACAGAAAGCAGAGAGAGCTCGATGCGCAGATTCGCAAACTCTGCTTCCTCGACAGGTTCGAACCGTGGGTCATTGAAGGCCGCCGAAATCGCATTCGACGCGACCGCCTGAATCAGGGGAGAGACAGGCATGATCGTCCCGATGCAGCCTCGAAGCTCTCCGTGCTCGGTCAGCGTGACGAATACTCCTTGATCCTGCCAGAACTTGTCGTCAGGGAATTCTCCGCGCGTCGGTGTCAGTTCGTGGGCATCCAGCAGCCGCCTGCGAATCGATTCACGCGCCAGTTGAAGCAACTGAAAGCGCTCATGCTCATTCAGCTCCATTTCAATCCTCCCAGAAGCCAACCGACGCATAGCCGACGACCGCAGACTTATCCCCTGCCGTGTCACCGGAATTCCTATAGTCGACGAGCCGTGACTTCCAGCCAGATATGCGTGCCATGGCGAGTATCGTCTTGATCGGCATGAACCCACAGGCATCGTTGCCGCCCAGCTTGGTATCCTCTCCCTTCAGTATGTGCTCGATCGTGGCATGGTCATGTTCCACGGCCACCTCATATGGGTCGTAATGACTGAGGTCGCTGGAAGCTATGACGATCATGGTTGGAAGGTTCAGGGCCAGGAGCTCCTGGGCCAGGATCGCCGCATCTACCTCTCCGAGCACCAATGGAATGATGCTGAAGTCCTTGAGCACCACCTGCAGGAATGGCAACTGCACTTCGACCGCGTGCTCCAGTACATGAGCCTGACCGGACGTGAAGACAGAGGGGCTCCTCGTCAGCAGCTTCGCAGCATCCGACACCTTGATGTCCCCCAGTGGCGTTCGAAACACGTCTGCCTCTGGGAGTGCAGCCCCCTTGAACCACACGTGGTGACTCGGGGCAAGGACGACCACGGTGGTGCGCGCAGACTTATCCAGGCTCGCGAGACAGGCGTAGCCTCCTCCCGCAACTGGACCCGAGTACACGTACCCGGCGTGAGGAACGATCAGCCCCCTGCACAGGGCACCAGCTGTGTCTGCCGGCACATTTCTTGACCGTAGGGCAAAGCGTGCGTCCTTAATGTATCCCTCAATGTCACTGCGCAGTTCACAAGCCTCGGCCGGATAGAACTGTCCAGCAACGACGGCATTCCGTATCATCGGTCCACCCCCTTGACGTGAGTCCCGCACTTCGGACAGGTCAGACCCGTCCTTGCTGTCACCATGTAGCCCTGTCGCTCTATCACCGTCGCTCCACACTGTGGACACACCGTGTCACTGGCTTCATCATGGACCGATAGGTTCCCCGAATAGACGTGGAGCAACCCCTCCTCATGTCCGATCTGCACCGCTCTCTCGATTGAAGCAGCCGGTGTGACCGGCTTGTCCTGCATGTGATACATCGGGAAGAATCGCGAGATGTGCCACGGCATCGCAGGGTCGATCGACGCAACGAAGCGGGCCATGGCCCTCATTTCATGCTCACTGTCGTTGAGCTCAGGGATGATCAGCGATGTGATCTCGTCCCAGGCTCCTGCATCATGGATCGCCCGGATGGCGTCGAGGACAGGCTGGAGACGTCCGCCGCACACGCGTCGGTAAAAGTCGTCGGAAAACGACTTCAGATCGATGTTGTAGGCATCTACCAAGGGCAACGCTTCATCCAGAAGCTCACGGGAGTAGAAGCCATTGGACACGAACACTGTGCGCAAGCCGGCCTCTCTTGCCTGTACGGCGATGTCCAGGGCATACTCCGCCCACACTGCAGGCTCATTATATGTGCAGGCGATCGATGACGCTCCTTGCCGCAGCGCGAGCTGCACGATGGCTTCCGGGTCCAGGAAGGGCAGGTGTGACAGTTCGCCATCGACATCTCGAGCCTGCGAGAGTTCATAGTTCTGACAGAAGGCGCAGGTGAAATTGCACCCGAACGTGCCCAGTGAGAGCGCAGTCGAGCCGGGAAGGAAGTGATACAGCGGCTTCTTCTCAATGGGATCGAGGGCAACCGATGCCGGAAGACCATAAACCAACGATTGCAGTTCACCCTTCACCGTGCGGCGTACGCCACACAGCCCGGTTCTCCCTTCAGCGACGACGCACCCATGCGCGCAGGCAAAACACTTGACGACCCCACCCTTCTCCACACGACTGAGCCTTGCGGGTTTCACGCTGTCTCCTCGACCTCTGACGGGGTTGTCTCCAAAAGTCGCATGGCAAGTCGAAGGACCGCACGTGTCGATTCGACGCGAATGTGGCGCCGATTCCCGTCCAGTACCAGTCGTTCTACCGCGTGCACCCCTGGCGTACTGCACGCCACGAACACTGTCCCAACAGGCGTGCTTCTGTCGTCCGACGTTGGACCGGCTACTCCTGTCGTCGCGAGCCCTACCTGCACGTCCAGCTTCTCCCTGCAGCCCTGAGCCATGGCTTCCGCCACTTCGGCGCTGACAGCACCATGCTGTGCCAGCAGCACAACCGGTACCCCCAGCAGCACTGTCTTCTCCCGGTCTGTGTAACCTATCACACCGCCTGCATATGATACCGACGCTCCCGGAACGGCGGTGATGGTTGCTCCAACCATGCCCCCGGTGAGCGACTCGGCCGTGCCCAGGCGCCAGCCACGCTGACCAAGCACGTTCAACAGCGCTCCTGCAACAGCCAGAAGATCCTCGTCCGCGTCTTCGCTCATCCACCCGCCAGGCGGCGTGCCCTCCGTGCTGCCTCAAATCGCACCTTATCGATGTCGATGCCCACCAGCTGCCTATGCTCCATGACCCAGGAACCGGCAACCATGACCGAGTCGACAGCTCGACTGCTTGCCGACCAGATCAGATGAGAGACCACGTTGTTCTTTGGACAGAAAGACTCGTCGTCGAGGTCCCAGAACACCAGGTCTGCCGCGGCCCCCTCGCTTAGCGTTCCTACCCCCTCAAAACCAAGTGCCCGAGCCCCGTTGCTCGTAGCCATGGCAAGGAGGCTGGCGTTGCTGATGCCCGACGCGTCCATGGTCGAACCTTTCATGACCAGACCCAGCACCCGCAATTCCTCCAGCATATCGACGTTGTCGTTGCTGGCCGCCCCGTCAGTGCCCAAACTGAGATTCACGCCGCTCCCCAGCAGGAGCCGGTAGTCGGCTATACCTGAGCCAAGTTTGAGGTTGCTCTGGACGTTCAAGGCAATGCTCGCGCGTGCATCACGCAGTACTTCCACGTCGCGAGGTGTCATGCAGACGCAGTGAACAGCAAGAAGTCCAGGTGGGTTGTCAAAGAAACCCTGGTCAGCGTAGTACGTGATGGGAGACGCCCCATACGTTGCAGTGAAGTCTGCGACCTCCTTGCACGTCTCATGAAGGTGAAATTGCACGATGACGTTCAGCTCGCGGGCACGTTCGAAGTTCTCCCGGACAAATGCCGGCGTCGTCGTATACGGAGCGTGCGGCCCGAAACTGGCCTTGATCCGTCCGTCGGCCTTGTTGTTCCAACGCACGACGAATTCTTCGGACTTTTCCAGCTTGCCCCATTCGTCGTTTAGGGAGGCGGTGCCGGTCGAGAGATTCGCGCGCACGCCCGCCTGGTCCACGGCCCGCGCTACATCATCTTCGAAGAAGTACATGTCAGCAAAGGTCGTCGTCCCGGACATGATGCCTTCGGCCAGCGCAAGCAACGTACCATAGTAGATGTCGTCACCATTCATGAGGGCTTCGCGTGGAAACATGTATTCCCGGAGCCACATGTCAAGCGGCACTTCGTCGGCAAGCCCACGCAGGAGCGTCATCGCAAGGTGCCCGTGGGCATTGACAAATCCAGGCGTCACGAGGTATTTCGATGCATCGACGACGCTAGCACCCTTGGGCGAATCCACGTGGTCAGCGATGCGGCCGATCTTCATTCCATCTACAAGGATATCCACGACCCGCGTCGCGTCATCGCTCCCCCGTCCAGTATCAAGTATCCTGGCAGACCTGAGTACTCGTACCATCGTGCACGCTCCTTTTCCTATATCATAGCAAATCTCACGCAAATCTCGCTAGCGAAAAGCCCGCCCCCTGTTGGGGCGGGCTGAGAAGAAGTACGTCGCAGACGGTAGCTCTAGATACCCTTTGGAGTTATGCCAAATGACTTGCCGTCTTCGAGAGGCTCGCCCGGCGCTGCCAGCATGGTGCGTATGTCCTTGGGCATGCGGAAGATACGCTCGTGGGTCACACCATCATAGAACTTCAATGCGCTGGTGTCCGCCACGCGATCAGCCAGAATCCTGTCGACCGTCGCGGCGTCCATGTCCAGCGGGTCGTTCTTCTTGGAAGCCAGGATGTACGACCAGGGAACATCATACGCGCCGACATAGGAATACAGCGAGCGAGCGATTGGAAAGACCGACCGGATCGTATCCAGAATCCTCTTGTGGACGGCAACATTCGTCGGCTTCAGGTACGACGAAGTGACACACAGGGTACCACTCTCGTCCAGTACGCGGAACGCATGCTGATAGAACTCCTTCGTAAACAGGACAACTGACGGGCCGCCCTCGAAGAGATCAGTCAGGTCTTCGATGACAACGCTGTAGGAGTGGTCAGGTTGACGCTCGATGAACTCGCGGGCGTCCTCAAAGTGCATGCTGACCTTGGGGTCGTGAAACGCGCCCTGATGATACTCCGGCAGGTATTGCTCGTACAACTGATTGGCTTCCTCGTCGATGTCACACATGTCGATGTGCTCGACCGACCGGAAGCGCAACAGTTCGCGCAGAGATGCACCTTCACCGCCGCCGACAACCAGCACGTTGCGGGGGTCTGGATGACAGACCATGGCCGGCTCGTTCAGACACTCGTGATAGATGTACTCATCCTTGACGGAACTCTGACAGTCGCCATCGAGAATCAGCATCTTGCCATAGTGCTCGGACTCGACGATTTCTACGGTCTGATACTTGGTCTTTCTGGTAACGATAACGCCGGTGAGCGCGTGGAGGTGAACCTCCCCGGACTCAAACGTGTCATGATACCACTGCCACGCCATCTCGCACAACCTCCGACTCGACGACCGAGTGCCCATAAACACCTGGGCGTCCCTCGATCTCCTGTCCACGAGCAATCTCTGTCTTGACGATTGTCGTTGCCTCGAACTTCTCAGCAGCGTACTCCATGGCCTGCCATGGGTCAGTCTTTTCTCCACAGGTATAAACGTCTAGGGCAGCGTATCCGTACTCAGGCCATGTGTGAATGGACAGATGCGACTCGGAAATCACTACTACCCCACTAACCCCCTGAGGAGTAAAATGGTGAAACGCCAATTCCAGGATCTCTGCATTCGCTTGCAGAGCAGACTCGCGCAAGATCTCCTTTACTCTGTCCAGATCATTCAAGACATCCGGATTACACCCAGAGACCTCGACTACCATGTGTCTACCTTCGGTGCGCATTTCGACCACCACCCCCTTTCAAAGATTAGTAAAGTAAGGATGAAGATGTTACTTTAACGTGTAGCATGATACCAGCAATCGCCCGGATTGCAATGACGATGGGCCTCACGCATCGACGTCTGTACTACGACATTCGACGTCCCGGAAGGAAGACCAGCATCCCCCGGAGGAGCCTGTAGCAGAGATGAGGTTGGACACCCCCACGACGGATGAGGAGACCCCGGTTCAACCACTTGACTAACTGGGAATACGAGCTATAAGTACATTTCGGAAAGGAAATTCTCTTGAACCAGAGAGGAGGCGAATTTCTGATTCGGTTTGTGCAAAGATGGTTGGTTATCAAGTGCATGAGAAAGGAAAAGATGAAGGGAAAGCTGTGCTACAGAGAACCATAGGTGCGAGGGCTTTTCTTGCGACGTTGTTCTTCAGGGAAAAGCGCAGACAGTTAACGGATCTTGTTCCCCTTTTCTAGTCTTTCCATCAAAATCCCAGGAGGCAAAGAATGTCGGTCATCGATGAAGTAATCGAAAAAGTCAAGTCAAAAGACAAGGATCAACCAGAATTCATTCAGGCAATGACTGAGGTTATGGGGACGTTGAGGCCGACCGTTGACAAACATCCCGAGTTTGTCAAGGCGAAGATCTACGAAAGAATCGTCGAACCAGACAGAGCCATTATCTTTAGAGTTCCGTGGGAAGATGACAACCAGGAAGTCCATGTGAACAGGGGTTTCAGGGTCCAGTTCAACAATGCCATCGGACCATACAAGGGTGGCTTGAGACTCCATCCATCAGTCAATCTTGGCATCGTCAAGTTCCTGGGATTCGAACAGATTTTCAAGAACGCCTTGACTACACTCCCTATGGGAGGCGGAAAGGGTGGCGCAGACTTTGACCCCAAAGGGAAGTCGGATGCCGAAGTCATGAGATTCTGCTATGCATTCATGAGAGAGCTGTACAGGCACATTGGACCTGACACGGATGTTCCGGCGGGAGACATTGGCGTGGGCGGCCGTGAGATTGGATACATGTTCGGCTACTACAAGAAAATCGTCAATGAGCACACGGGAGTTCTAACCGGAAAAGGTCTAGACTATGGCGGAAGCCTTATTAGGCCGCAAGCGACAGGTTATGGTGTGACATACTTCGCGGCAGAGATGCTTGCCACAAGAGGGGTGGATTTCAAGGGGAAAGCTGTGGCCATCAGTGGCTCTGGCAATGTTGCTCAATATGCAGTCGAAAAGGTAACACAGCTTGGCGGCAAAGCTGTTACTCTTTCGGATTCAAGCGGTGTCATCGTCGATGAAGAGGGCATCAATGCCGAGAAGCTCGCTTTTGTCATGGACCTCAAAGGCATCAAGAGAGGAAGAATCAGCGAGTATGTAGAAAAATATCCGCGGGCGAAGTATTTCGCAAACAAGTCCGTGTGGGACGTCATCAAGGAACAAGGTCTCCACATCGACATTGCTCTTCCCAGCGCTACCCAGAACGAGATCAGCGAAGACCATGCAACTGCACTCGTCAAGAATGGTGTAATGTGTGTGGCGGAAGGCGCAAACATGCCGTCGGACCTTGGAGCGATCAAGATTTTCCAGGACAACAATGTCCTCTTCGGTCCTGCAAAAGCGGCAAATGCGGGAGGCGTAGCTGTTTCTGGGCTCGAAATGAGTCAGAATAGCATGAGACTCGCTTGGACAAGCGAAGAAGTCGATGCAAGACTTCGCGGCATCATGAAGAGCATCCACAAGGCCTCTCTCGACGCAGCTGAAGCATACGGAAAGAAAGGTGACTACCTGACTGGCGCAAACATTGCAGGCTTCATCAAGGTCGCAAGAGCAATGCTTGCTTACGGTATCGTGTAGATAGAACACCAGCTGTTCCAGAAAGGGGGCTCCTTGCAAGGAGCCCCCTTTCTAACTTACAACCCAGAATTCCTCTCCTTCAAGCCTAGCCGACGCAGCACCAGACCCGATTGATTGAGCAACTACTGGAGCCAACCATGCTCAGTCTGTAGGAATGTCCGGCTTCTCGTCCAGCTCGGCGGGCACGTCCTCGGCGTCCAGCACTGTTTGCGCTGCTGTTGCGTTTTCTTCGTCCACCAGAATGTCGAATGACCCGAAGGGCCCTTGGTAGATAGAGCCGTACCCATCCTTGACGGAGCGCTTGGCCATGGCGGGAATCCCGGCAGCAGCAAGCAAGCCGACGATCATGTTTGCTTCCAGTTCATCCGAAGCTGTCGTGATAGCAATCAGTTTTGTATCCATGACGCCAGTATAGTCGGAACGGCGATCCATACCACAAGAACTCCCCTGCGACAGCTTCATCATTGCATTTTTGGTCCATGACCATACAATAAATGAGAGTCAGTTGTGGAGGTAATCATGGTCAGAGTACGCTACGCACCGAGCCCTACGGGACACATTCATGTCGGTAATGCCCGGACAGCGATTTTCAACTATCTGTATGCCAGACACGAGGGCGGTATGTTCATCATGCGTCTCGACGACACCGATCTCGAACGATCGACCGAGGAGAACATCAGCTCGATGCTCGACGATATACGCTGGCTGGGGCTAGATTGGGACGAGGGGTTCCTGAAAGGTGGTGACCTCGGCCCCTACCGCGAGACTGAGCGAAGACCTCTCTATGATAAGTATCTCCAGCAGCTGCTCCACGAAGACAAAGCATACCGGTGTTTCTGTACCAAGGACGAGCTCGAGGCCGAACGCCGCAAGGCAGAAGCCGAACATCGTATCTATCGGTACAACGGCGCCTGCGCCCACCTGAGCGTTGAACAGATCGAGAAGAACATTGCGGAAGGCAAACCGTACGCGATCCGCCTTCGCATTCCGCAGGAAGACGTCGTGGTCCACGACCTCATTCGGGGCGACGTTCAATTCAAGACAGAGGAATTCGACGACTTTGTCCTTGCCCGTCAAAATGGTATTCCCATCTACAACTTCGCGACCGTCATTGACGATGCGCTGATGCATATCACGCACGTCATCCGGGCAGAAGAACACTTGTCCAATACGCCGCGCCAGGTCTTTATCTACCGGGCACTGGGCTTTGAGGTCCCGCAGTTCGCCCATGTCTCGCTCATCCTTGCCCCCGATCACAGCAAGCTCTCGAAGCGGCACGGCGCCGTTTCGGTGGGCGAATACCGTCTCGAGGGGTACCTGCCAGAAGCGCTCATCAACTACCTCGTCCTCTTGGGATGGTCCCCCAAAGACGACCGCGAGTTCTTCACCATGGACGAGCTGATCAAGGAGTTCTCACTTGATGGTGTGAGCAAATCGGGGGCTGTCTTCGACAAAAAGAAACTGACATGGATGAACCACATGTACCTCGCCAGGAAAGATGCGGCTGCCATTCTGGCAATTCTCAAGAAAGACTTCGCCGAACAGTACGCTCCAACATTCGGAGGACTCTCTGAAGACAAGACACTCGCTGCCATTGACCTCACCAAGGGCAATGCACAGGTCGTCCCGGATCTCTTCCGACTCGCTCGCAATATTGTCCAGCGAGACGTCATCATCACAGACGAGAAGTCGCAGGAAGTCATTCGCTCGCCTGAGGCGAAGCAGGTCCTGCGGTATCTCGTGGAACACTTCGACGCGATCCCGTTCGGCCAAGGCAACGATGCAATGAGTTCATGGGTAGAAGACCTTCGCAACCAGATTCCACTCCCGGCCAAGAAGCTCTACAGTCCGATCCGCGTTGCGCTGTTTGGCGCCAAGGACGGCCCGGAGATTGTCAAGCTGTTCCTGATACTGGAACCGTCCTCCATTCGCGAACGGCTGCAGAAAGCTTTAGCTCTCTAGTCAGGACGTTGGCCACACCACGACCCCTCGGCGTTGCTCTACCCATGGGTTGTTTCTGCTCAATGGCTCCTGGCAATGGAGCAAATGCTCAGAGACGCACAGCGGAAGTGGTGTAGAAGGGACTACAGCTTGTTGGCTTCGGCGATAAGAGTGTCGATGAAAGCAGAAGGCTCGACGTTGCGGATGGGTTTGCCGTGCACAAAGAGGACGCCTTGGCCACGACCGCAGGCAATGCCGACATCGGCCGTCTTACCCTCACCGACACCGTTGACGACACAACCCATGAGTGCGACGGTCACTGGCTTTACGATCTCACTCAACCGCTCCTCGAGCTGAGCCACAAGGGACAGGATGTCGGGAACTTCACAACGGCCGCATGTCGGACACGACACAATCTGTGCGCCATGTCTTCGCAAGCCCAGTCCCGCCAGCAGCGTCCATGCTGCGTCGACCTCCAGACCCGGGTCGCCGCTGATGGAGTACCGGATCGTGTCGCCGATGCCGTCCAGAAGCAAGGAGCCGATACCGGCGCTGCTCTTCACAAGCGACTGTCTCAGCGGTCCTGCCTCCGTGACCCCAAGATGAAGAGGATAGTCGCTGCAGCCTGCCACAATACGCACAGCTTCCACCATCTCGCGGACATCGCTGCTCTTCACGGACACCACGATGTCATGAAAGCCCTCTTCCTCCAGAAGTCGCGTTTCTCGAAGTGCTTCTTCAGCGAGGGCGTGGGCTCGTTCTGAACGCGTGAGCTCAGGGTCCATGGACCCCAGATTTGCGCCGACGCGGATCGGGACGGACGCCGACTTCGCGGCCCTGGCGACCTCGCGCACCATCGCCCGGTCCTTGATATTGGAAGGGTTCAGGCGGATCTTGTCGGCGCCGGCTTCGATGGACGCCAGCGCAAGGCGTGGATCGAAGTGGATATCGGCAACCAGCGGTATGGACACTTCCCTTCTGATGGTCCGCAAAGCTCGGGCCGCCGCCATATCCTTCACTGCAAGTCGAACGAGCTCGCATCCACGAAGTTCCAGCTCGTGGATCTGACGAACGGTCGACGCGACGTCACCAGTGTCCGTCTTGGTCATCGTCTGGACGACGACGGGGTGGTCGCCGCCGATGAACACGGACCCTGCCTTGACGACACGCGACACGCGACGTCTCATTGTTATCGTATGAAGATTCCCGCAACGTCTTTGATAGAGATGAGGACCATGACCCCAAGGAGGACAAAGAGCCCAACTCCCTGGATGGTCCCCTGGCGTTCCGGCGAGATGCGGCGACGGATAACGGCTTCTGCCAGCAGGAACAGAACCCACCCGCCGTCCAACGCGGGAATAGGCAGGAGCTGCGTCAGCCCGATGGCCACCGAGATGATGCCGGTCATCCACAACAGGCTCATGAACCCACCCATGGCGGCTTCACCCGTCATGCGGGCAATGCCGATGGGACCCATCAGAGATTGAACGCCTCTCTTCGTAAACAGCAGTGGAATGGCCTTGATGTAGGTGACGATATACTCCCCCGTGAACGTCAGCGCGCGCCAGACGGCCTTGAATGGGTTGTAGCGAACAAACCCGGGCCCATAACCGATCGCAACATAGCCAAGTTTCGCATCCATAGCAGGAGTCACGAGGATATCGACCTGCGATCCGCTCCGGTCGACGCGGATGTCTATCTTCTTGTTCTCGCTAGCTCGAACAGCAGCCGAAATCTGGTCAAAATCCTTCATGAGCACGCCGTCGATGGCAAGGATGTTGTCACCTACCTTGAGACCTGCTGCTTCTGCGAGAGAGGAAGGTGTCACCGTGCTCACCTTGGTGGATGCACGCGGGTCTCCAAGCGTCGCAAACACGATGCTGAAAATGAGGAACGCCAAGACCAGGTTGCCAAGCATGCCGCCGACCATCGTAAAGAGGCGAGCCCACCATCCCTTCGTGTAGAAACCGTCAGGCGCGTCGTAATCGGATTCCATACCCTTGATCTTCACAAATGCGAGGATTGGCAAAGCGTTTAGCTTATAGGTCGTTCCTCCACGCGTACGCGACCAGACGGTGTGCCCAAACCCGAGCCCAAACTCTTCTGTCTGCGTATGAGACGCGCGTGCCGCAAGCATGTGTCCACCCTCGTGGAACAGCGTCGCCAGCGTGAAACTGAATACAAACGCGAGGATTGTAACAATTATCTGCACAGGTCAAACTCCTTCCCGGTTGCCCGGCTGAGTACCGTATCTCTCCTCATACCACTGTTCAGCCAGTCGGCACCCGTGGGTCACGGCTTCGACATGAGCTCGAACAGTCGAATCGAGGACCTCGTCCCCGGTCTCACTGAGCACGTGTCGCAGGGCCGCCACTATATCTCCAAACGTACCCTGTGTAATGAGGAAGCGTGAAACCGCCACTTCATCCGCGCCGAGAAGCGCGAGCATGGACCGTGGCGAGCGCATCTCGGCCTCACGGCCGATGGCAAAGGCTTCAAACTTCGTGTCGATCGGCTCGAACATGAGCTGTCCCAGTTCTTCCAAGCGCAAGCGGGTCACCTGTTCATACAGTGGTCGATCGGGAGCCGACAAGGCATACGCAATAGCGACACGCATGTCGGGACGGTAGACGACGGCACGGGTAGTGCCATCCCGGAACTCGACTAGACCGTGGACCATGGACTGAGGATGCTGCACTGCTGTGATCCGTGCACGGTCGACACCAAACAGCACATGTGTTTCAGCCAGCTCGAGCGCTTTGTTGAACAGCGTCGCCGAGTCGACGGTCACCTTGCGGCCCATCCGCCATGAAGGATGCTCCAGCGCCTGTGCTGCCGTCACACCATCCAGTTCTGCCGCCGGTGTTGTTCGAAATGGGCCACCCGATGCAGTCAATACGACACACTCGACAGTCTCCGGATCCTCACCCGCAAGGCACTGCCAGACCGCCGACAACTCACTGTCGATAGGGCGCAGCTGCGCCCTGAATGGCTCCAGCAAATCTCCTAGCGTAATGAGCAGTTCCTTGCTGGCGATGGCCATAGGTAATCCCGATCGCAGCAGATCATAGACGACCTGCGCCAGGTCAGTCGAGGCTGCCGCGACGACAGGTATATCGAAAGCGACTCTGCCGAGCATCGAGGGCAGTTCCTCATCGCTGACCACCGGGATACGCACATCGTGACGCTCCAGTCTGATCATTAACCGTTCACGGGCGGCATCGTCTGACATTGCGACGAAGCGTGGCTGAAAGGTCATGGCCTGTCCAGCGAGCAGCTCGTCGTTGGTGTGAGCGGTGAGACCGACGATGTGGTATCGCTCGGGTTGAGCCCGTACCACATCCAGCATCTGGGTTCCAATGGAGCCCGTCGAACCAAAAAGCACAAGACCCTTGCTGCCTGTCATGAGCCGCCAAACCTCCGGTTCCTGGATTTGAACTTGTGAACAATCATATCGAGCATCGCCGGCGTGAAATCCGGCCAAAGTATGTCGAGAAAGAACAACTCGGCATAGGCCATCTCCCACAGCAAGAAGTTGGATACCCGCCACTCTGCCCCGGTACGGACAACAATATCCGGGGAAGCCTCACCCCTCAGCCACAGATATGAATCGAACCTGTCTTCGGTGAGTTCTCTGGGAACCGCCGTTCCCGCCGCACATTCGGCAGCAAATGCCGTTGCCGCATGCAGGATCTCCGCCCGTCCTCCATAGTTGAGGGCGACGTTGAGATGAAGACCGTCGCAGGATTCCGTACGCTTCTCGATTGTCTCGACCGAAGCACTGACGTCGGCAGGCAACGCCGAGCGATCTCCGATGATCCGCACGCGCACGTGCTGAGAAATCAGCTCCGGTAGCCACTTCGAAACCGTTGAGACGAACAGGTGCAGGATGTAGCTCACTTCATCCTGCGGTCGCTTCCAGTTCTCCGTCGAAAACGCAAAAATGGTCAAGGCGGTCACACCCAACCCGGGCGCGGCTGCCACGATATCATGGACAACCTGAGCGCCCTGCCTGTGGCCGGCGATTCGAGGGAGTCCGCGATCCACCGCCCACCTGCCATTGCCGTCCATCACAATGGCGACATGAAGCTGACTGCTTGTGGCCACGACGTCAGGTGCCCCTACAGAGACAGGATCTCCTTCTCCTTGGCTTCGAAGGCTTTGTTGATCTCTGTGACGTGTTTGTCCGTGAGTTTGTCGAGCTCTTCCTCAAGCCGATGCTGCTCATCCTCGGAGAGTTCCTTGGCCTTCTCCTTCGCCTTGATGTCATCGCGGGCATCGCGGCGAACGGAGCGAATCTCTTCGCGGAACTTCTCTGTGAGCTGAGAGATACGCGCTACCATCTTCTTCCGCTCCTCAAGAGTCAGATCCGGAAAGACGAGCCGCACACGCTGGCCGTCATTGGTGGGCGTGACGCCGATATTCGCTTTCAGGATAGCGCGTTCAACTTCCTTCAACAGGTTCTTGTCCCACGGTTCCACAACAAGAACCTTCGCCTGCGGAGCCGAAATCGTGGCGACATCCTTCAGAGGGTTGCGTTGTCCGTACGCCTCAACGACGACACCGTCAAGGTAGGCCGGCGTGATTCGACCGGCGCGAATCTCGGAGTAGTCCTTGAGAAGGGCTTGATGAGCAGCCTGCATCTTGGCATCGATTGATGTGAAGTACTTGTCCACCTAAGCCTCCTTGATCAGAGTTCCAATGTCGCCTTGCGTCACCGCCCGGACAATATTATCGGGCTTGTTCATGTTGAACAGCAGAATTGGGAGATGATTTTCGCGGCAAAGAGAGACAGCCGTCGCATCCATTGCCTTCAGATGGTCAGCCAGAAACTGGTCGTACCCCAGTTGATGATAGGGCGTGGCTGTTTTGTCCGTACGTGGATCTCCAGAGTAGACTGCATCTACGTTCGTACCCTTCAAGAAAATGTCCGCTCCGACCTCAACGGCTCGAAGCGCCGCCACGGTGTCTGTCGTGAAATACGGGAGCCCGGTCCCTCCTACGAAGATGACGACACGGTTCCTGCGGAGATGTTCGAGAGCCCGCTGGCGGATGTACGGCTCACAGACCTGATCCAGACGCAATGCCGACATGGCTCTCGCTTCGAGTCCCACCTGCTCGAACGCCGATTGCAGCGCCAGTCCGTTCATGATGGTCGCCAGCATCCCCATATAGTCGGCCGTGGCACGGTCCAGGCCCGTACCCTCGGCGTTGGCTCCTCGCCAGATGTTCCCACCGCCGACGACCACACCGACCTGCACGCCGAGTCCAAGAAGCTGCTGCACTTCTCGTGAGATGAATTGCAGCACCGAGAAATCAATGCCAGAGGCGGCGCTGCCCTTCAGAGCCTCGCCGCTGAGTTTCAGCAGTACTCTTTTGTACAATGCCGCCATGGGTGTGAGTGTATGTGGAAAACTAGCAGACTGTGGGGTTGCCGCCGATCTTGAAGCGCGCAAACCGCGCGACCACGATGTTTTCCCCAGTCTTGGCGATCAGCGCTTTAATGAGCTCCTCGACCGTCTTGCTCTCATCACGGATATACGGCTGCTGCATCAGGCAGTTTTCTTTGTAATACGCTCCCAGCTTGCCCTCAATGATCTTGTCCCAGACCTGCTCCGGCTTCTTCTCAGCCTCGAGTTGGGCGCGGTAGAGGCCTTTCTCATGCTCGACGACGTCTGCCGGAACATTCTCCGGACGGATGAAGGAAGGATCGGTGGCTGCGATCTGTATCGCAATCTCTTTGCCCAGACCCTGAAAATCCTCAGTCTTGGCGACAAAATCGGTCTCACAGTTCAACTCAACCAGAACGCCCAGCTTGCCACCGGCATGAACATAGGTGAAGACCATGCCATCTCCAGTCTCACGCGATGATTTCGAAACAGCCTTGGCCAGCCCTTTCTCCCGCAGCACGTCGATAGCTTTATCGATGTTCCCGTCGCAAGCCACGAGCGCTTTCTTACAGTCGAGAACACCGGCGCCGGTTCGTTCGCGCAGGGTCTTGACAGTCTCCATGTCAATCGTTGCCATTATCTCACCTCATTCTCGTCGTCTGTACTGTCCTCTACCTCACCTGCCGCTTCCTTCACCTTCTCAGCTTCGTGGGCGAAGTCAGCCATGCTGGTGTGTTCCTCGTTTGCCTCAGACTGCTGCACACCCTCGCGTCCCTCGATAAGGGCGCTAGCCATGAGCGCCGTGATGAGACGGAGAGATCTGATTGCATCATCGTTTGCCGGAATCTTGTAGTCGATCTCGTCAGGGTTACAGTTGGTGTCAACGATGGCGACCACCGGAATGCCAAGCGCATGTGCTTCCTGGATCGCGCTATGTTCCTTGTGGGTATCGATAACATAGATGGCGCGGGGAAGACCTTCCATGGTACGAAGACCGCCAAAGAGTTTGGTCAGGCGGACCTTGGACTTCATGGTCTTCGTGCGTTCCTTGATACCCATTGCCTCGATAGCGCCATCGGCTTCTTCGCGATCGATCTGTTTCAGGTGGTCGATGCTCTTGCGGACCGTGACGTAGTTGGTCATGAGACCGCCGACCCAGCGCTCGTTGACATACCAGGCGCCTGCACGGGTCGCTTCTTCGCGAACGATATCCTGCGCAGCCTTCTTGGTACCTATGAAGATAACGTTGCCCCCTTCGCGCGAAACCTTCGAAAGGAACGCATACGCCTCGTCGAGCTTGGCGACGGTTTGTTTGAGGTCGAAGATGTGAATGCCATTGCGCTGCGTGAAGATGTAATGCTTCATACGCGGATCCCATCTGCGAACCTGGTGACCAAAATGCACGCCCGCCTCGAGCAGGGATTTCATTGTTACGACTGCCACAATAGTACCTCCAGTTAGTTTTTTGCCTCCGCCCGTTCACCTTCCGGAGAACCGCAGTGCGGAACACTCTAGAATCCCGGGCGTGTGGAATCTTGCATGGCAATTGTACCAGAAAATGCTGCTGCTGCAAGCGAGGCGCTGTGACGACAGGGAGGACGAAAGGGCTTCGGACATCGACGTGGAGGCAATGCGGTCTCAGATATCCGGTTGCATAGCTTCTCTACAATTGACTTGCATTTCATCGTCTCTACAATGGAAAAGAGAGACAAAAACCCCGTTGCTTTTTGTAGGGACACGCGCCTGCTGGAAGAATACAGGAGGGGCGTGAGGAGGTACTATGGAAGAAGTCTTGCGGAGCCTGAACAAGGAAATGGGCGTGACAGGAAGTGCCATCGTGAGCAAGGACGGCCTGGTCATTGCCAGCGGTCTGGACCAGGATGAAGAGTCTATCGCCGGCATGGCGGCAAGCGTTTTTCAGAGCGCTTCGACGACATCTGGCATCATGGCTATAGGAACGATTGCCATGATTACCCTTGAGAGCGACAAAGGCAAGGCCTTTATGATTGACCTGCCCGATGCGTTTCTCGTGGTTCTCACAAACGCGGAAGTGAATCTCGGGCGACTGCGCATCGAGATTCGCAAGGCTGCCAACCTGCTCAGAACACAGATGTAGCCGCTGCTGCGCGCGGGCATTTCTGGCGCGGCACTGTCGGTCATCCGACATCCTTGGTCGTATTGTGGTGCCACTCGGACGCAGCAGACAGTTCTAACGAATGCGCGCATCGCGCATGCAACAACATACAAGGAGGAACCATGGCAGACAGTTGGATGGACAAGCTCAAGAGTGCTGCTGGCAAGGTCGCCGACGGAGCAAAAGACTTAGCCGCAAGCACCAAGCTGAAGATGGACATCACAGGTCTTCAGGGCAAGATCAAAGACGCGAAGCAGGAATTCGGCATGAATGTGTATGCCATGCTTGAGCAGGGAAAGACCATCGATGACATCACCGCCGCATTCGCCACCGTCCAGACGGCGGTCAAAGATTTCGAGGCCCAGATAACTGCAAAACAGGAAGAGCTCAAGAAGATCGGCGACAACAACGCCTGAGCTTCCTTCCCCGATAGGATCTCTCGAAAGGCGTACGCTTTCTGCGTACGCCTTTCTGTTGTTCCTGTTGCGGCTACACTAGTTTCATGACAGAGCATGAACTGCAGTTCCTGTTGCGAGAGCTGACGACCTCGCAGGACTATGACGGGCAGATCGTCGGCCGACTGGACTTCGCAGCACGGGAAGCGACGTTGGCCCCTCTGCCGCCTGCCCTGGATCCCGACCTGTCAGCCGACCTTGCAGACGAAGGGATCTGCGAGCTGTATACCTTCCAGCGCGCCTGTTTCGACAGTGCCGAGAGCGGCTATAATGTAACAGTGGTCAGTCCTACTGCGAGCGGAAAGAGCCTCGCCTTCCAGCTTCCGGTCCTGGACCATCTCCTCAAACATCCCGGGGCAACAGCCCTGTTCCTCTACCCCACGAAAGCGCTTATCGAAGACCAGTTGGCCAAGCTCAGGGAAATGGAACGATGCATGGGCCGTATTAATACCGCCGTGTATGATGGCGATACGGACTCCGACACGAGGCGCGAGCTGCGCAAGTTTGGGCGCCTCATCCTTTCCAACCCCGACAGTCTCCACTTCAGCATCCTGCCATATCACGAAAGCTGGTCACGGTTCATGCGCGGACTGGCGTTCGTCGTCGTCGACGAAGGTCACTACTACCACGGCGTGCTGGGGTCACATATGGCCCTTCTCCTGCGGCGCCTGCGGCGGTTGGCCAACTTCTACGGCGCCCACCCCGTATTCATCGTCACATCCGCGACCATCGATGAACCCGGCAAGTTCGCTTCCCAGCTCACCGGTGAAATAGTGAGTCAGGTCGATCCCTCGGGAGCGCCCGAGGGTAGGCGGACCCTTCTGCTGTTCAACCCGAGGATCGTCGACAAGCAGAACAACATCCGCAAGAGTGTCATGAAAGAAGCACTGTGGCTTTTCCAGCGTGCCGTTCAGGAAGATGTGCGAACAATCGCCTTCACGAAATCGCGTCAGGAAGCAGAGCTGTTGTACAAGTACGTCAGGGATGCCGGTGCAGGCAAGGGTCAGCGTCTTGGGGACCGTGTCGCGACCTACCGTGCGGGCTACCTCCCTGCTGTCCGCAGGGGTATCGAGCACCGTCTTTCATCCGGTGAGCTGACCGGTGTTATTGCCACCAATGCGCTTGAACTCGGCATCGACATCGGACACCTCGACGTATCGATCACGGCTGGCTACCCTGGCTCGGTGACCAGCCTCTTTCAGCAGATGGGGCGGGCGGGGCGCGAACGGGACCATTCACTGTCCGTGTTTGTGGCGTCGTCGAACCCTCTCGACCAATACGTTGTTCAGACCCCGGGATTTCTGTCGTCAGGCCGCTTCGGCACGCCGACGATCAATCCCGGCAATGAGTACATCCTGAGTGCCCACCTCCGCTGCGCGGCATATGAACTCCCGCTGCGAGCAGTCGATGTCGAGTACTTCGGCCCAGCGTGTACTCCGCTCGTCGAACAATTGGTGACAGACGGGAAACTGCGTCCCCGTGGCCAGCTCGTCGTGTCGACTGAGACCTATCCCCACCGGTTCGTGAGCCTGCGTACGCTGTCGGACAAACGCTACCACATTCTGAATCAGGGAGATGGGCAGGTCATCGAGGAAGCCGATGCCTACAAGGTCATCGAAGAATTCTACCCCGGTGCCGTGTTCCTCCATCAGGGAAACTCGTATCTCGTAACGGACAATGACCACATACAGCAAGTCGTCCATGCCACCCCCACGACGCAGAACTACTACACCGATGCAATCATTCGCAGTGACGTCGTTGTCCAGAACGAACGGGACCATCGTGACTGCGGCGACGTCGGCCTGTCGTTCGGCAAGGTCGTGGTATCTGAGCAGACGGTCGGCTTCATCAAGAAGAGCTTTCACATCGAGACAGAGGTCGGGCGAGAGTACATCGACACGCCGGAGATCAGCTACGATACGATGGCGCTTTGGATCACCATCCCTGATGCCATACTCGAAACGCTCAAGGAAGGCGGGTATGACATTGCAGGGAGCCTGCACGCAGCTGAGCACCTGCTCATCGCCCTGATGCCGATCGTCGTGCTGTGCGACCGGCGTGACCTGGGTGGCATCTCGACGATTCTTCATCGGGACACGCTGAAACCCAGCATCTTTGTGTACGATGGTCATATCGGAGGCGTCGGCCTCACTGAATCGGCATACGGCCGTTTTCGTGATGTCGTGCGCCTTGCACTGGACCGCGTGACCGATTGCCCCTGCAAGGATGGCTGTCCAAGCTGTGTGTACTCGCCCAAGTGCGGCAACAACAACAAGCCGCTGGACAAAAACGGCGCACGTGTTCTGCTTCAGCTTCTGCTCGACAGACTTGACACGACCACTGGAGGTGGCGCATGAGCGAAGAAGGAACGATTGCTCTTCTCAAGGACGCGCTGCAGCTCGAAATCGAAGGATGGCTGTTCTACCGCGACGTAACCGGCACCTTGCCCGAAGGGGAGGTGCGCGACGTTTTCGTTTATCTGACCGAGCAGGAGGAGAAACACCAGCAGTACATCGGCAAGGAACTGGACCGCATACGGGCGGGGAACATGCTGGACATCACTGGGCTCGGAGCACTGAAAGAAACGACTCACGATGAGGTCCTGGCCGATGCTGTGCGCAGCGCAAAGGATCTCTCGCAGCACGAAGCTTCTGCTATTCACACAGGTATGCTGCTCGAGCGCAATTCATGGGAATTCTATCATGCGGCGGCCGAGAAGGCTACCCAGCCCGACGAGGCTGCACTCTACACACAACTGGAAGAATGGGAGAAACTCCACCTACATCTTCTCGAGAAAGCATACGACCTTCTCAAAGAGCGCATCTGGGCAGAAAACCGTTTCGCACCGTTCTAGAGCGCAGCGTCCTCCCTGAACCCGAGGCACTTGCCCGCTATGATGTGAACGTGCAGGTGTGACACGGTCTGTCCACCTTCGACGCCCGAGTTGATAATGACGCGATACCCTGCTTCAAGGCGGTACTTGACCGCAATCAGCCGGATGACCTCGAAGAGGTGAACGATCAGCCCATTGTCTTCTGTGCTGAGCGTATCGATGCGAGCGATATGCTTTCGAGGGATGACGAGCAGGTGTACCGGCGCCTTCGGAAACCGGTCTTTGATGACGAAGACCGTCTCATCCTCGTAGATGTATTCGGCCGGCGCTTCGTGACGGCTGATACGGCAGAAGGCGCAGCCCTGTTCCTTCGCGTCCATCATGTAGCTACGCCCCCGGAAAGGACGACCCGGTCACCATCCCAGTGACAACCCTCAACGTGAACGACGACAAAGCTGTCACGTTCGAGCACTTTGTTTCCACGCATCCGTCCCTCTGTCCAGAGATAGTACTCTGAGTACCCTTCAACCTCTCCGGGAAAGGACTTCTCGGATACGATCGTTACGTCCCGACCGATAAACCGGCGAGCAAATGCCACACCCGTTTGCTCCGCGAGCTCGAGCACGCGGTGGAGTCGTTCCTTTGCGACTCCCGGCGGGACCTGGTTCTCTTCACGTGTCGCAGGGGTGAACGGACGGGCTGAATAGGGGAATGCGTGGACCTTGGCGAACGCCGCAAGCCGGACTACGTCCAAGGTAGCCTGCAGGTCCTCCTCGGTCTCACCGGGGTACCCGACGATGACGTCCGTCGTCAGGGTGAACGCCGGGTCGACGACCCGCAGGCGTTGCACACTGTCGAGTAGGTCCTTCGATGTATATGGCCGACGCATACGCCTCAGGACTGCGTCACTCCCGCTCTGCAGGGGAAGATGTAGCTGCGGGCACAGCGCGACATGGTTTGCAAACTGACCGACCAGCGCTTCGGTGATCGCGTCCGGATTGAGCGAGCTGATGCGAACACGCGTCGGAAGTCCTGCAGACTCAAGCGCCCCCAGCATGCTGTCCAGCAGGGCAGGTAGTCTGTTCGGCGCTTCCTCACGAGCATGTTCCTCCAATGCCCCCTGAGCATGTTGGTCCAATACGAAGGGCGTACTTCCCGAGTATATTCTTCGAATACGAGGGGTGCTTCTGAGTGGTGCCTCTCCGTACTTGCCTATCTCTGTCCCAGTCAGCACGACTTCCTTGACACCTGCCGCCGCAAGCCCCATGACTTCGTCCACCGCCACAAGGGCGGGCTTGGATTCAAGGCGCGAGCCACGCACAAACGGCACGACGCAATAGGTGCACATGTTATCGCACCCCTCCTGCACGCGCACGTCCACACGGTTGCGGGGCCCCGCTCTCTGGATGCGCCCATCGACCCATCGCGCTGTGACCTGTGCTGCATCACCTGAGTGGACGACAAGCCTCGCCACTTCCACTCGATCACGCATGGCAACGACGGCGACACCGGCAGGAGCTTCCGTACGCGTCAGGTTCAGCAGTGTTGCTCCGCATCCGGTGAGATACACGGGCGCCCCTGGCCGTTCGCGCAGGGCACGACGCGCAAACTGCAGGCTCTGAGCCTGGGCCCGGTTCGTGACACTGCACGAGTTCACGATGACGGCGTCGGCTTCAGTCAGCGCTGTGGTCGTTTCGGCACCCAGCAAACGCATTTCCTGTGCATACAGCTCGGAGTCGACCTCGTTGACCTTGCAGCCAAGTGTGTAGATGAACACCTTCATGGTTTCGCCTGCAATTCCCGCACCATCAATATGGCGGCGAACCCGGCCAGTTCGCTCCTGAGGATGCCCGTGCTGAGGCGAACGGGCAAGGCGCCTCGTTCGATGAGCAGCGCTTCCTCTGGCCCCGAGAACCCACCCTCAGGGCCTACTGCGACCGCGACGGAATCATCCAGAGCGAGTGCCCCGTCGCGCGCAAGTCCCATCATGGTCGAGGGCGCGCGAGGAGACATCATAATCAGGCTGCCCACGGGGCCCACGCATGACAATGCACTCTGAAGCCCTGGTGCCAGCTCGATCATTGGGACGTCACCCGTTTCGGCCTGCTCGGCCGCGGACAGGGCCACCTGACTCAGGCGCTCGAGCCGCCCGGCGACATTCCATGGTTGGCTGCGCTCGGCGGCATACAGGACGAACCGATGCACTCCCAGCGGAGTACAGACGTGGACAACGTCGCCCAGCAGTGCGGGTCGAATGATTGCCTGCAGAAGGGTGACCGGGCGCGCGGAAAAGGGCAACTGACGGATGCTCTCCACCGAGACGGCAAGGCCGGACCTGGAAGCGTTTTCAACAACCGCGTTATACAATATTCCTGCATGAAACAGGATAATCTGTTCGCCGTGACGAACGCGGAGGACATCTGCGATGTGGTGTGCGGCAGGCGTGCCGCCAAGCATGACATGTTCGCCCAGCCTGAGCGACCGACCCGCTTCGAACGCCGGCATGGATCAGCCGCTGCCCGAGACCCTGCCAAGATATCCTGCGAAACTCTCCAGGACCGTGATGGCCCGGATGTAGTTCATGCGGATGGGGCCGACGACCCCGAGAACACCCCGCAGGTCTGAATCGAGCGAGTAATTCACCGACACGAGGCTGAAGCTCCTCAGTTCCTCCCGCTGGTTCTCCTCTCCGATGAACAGGCTAACCTCCCCCCGATCGCTCAGCGAGTTCAGGTAGGGTTTCACGACCTCTTCGCGACTCAGGAAGGTGCTCAGCGTGGAAAACGCCCCAACCTGGTCATCGGGAAGCTCGCTCAGCATCTGTTCGATCCCCCGGACAAAGATCTGACTCTCTCCCTTGCGCAACTCTCCTTCCATGAGCTGAGCCACGGCGTCCAGGACCGCTCCATACCGCAGAGCAAGGCCCTGTGGCAGTACATTGCCGAAGCGAAGGGTACGAATGCCTTCTTCGAGGCTCTTCCCGCGGAGTTCTCTGGCAAAAATGGCATTGATGTCTGCAAGCTCCTGCTCAGTTGTGTCTGGCGGGGCAAGCAGCTTGTAGCCTTCGATGTTCTCGCGGTCAGTAATGAAGACCAGCATGAGCGCTGTCTCGCTGAACGGCACGAGACTGACGTGACGCAGAGACACGGAATTGATTGGGGGAGACAGGACAAAACTCACCTTCTTCGTGCGGTCAGACACCGCACTCGCCACACCATCGAATAGCCGTGGAAGACTCTCATACTGCAGCGGGAGATCCATCGGTCCGGTGAACATGCGATGACGCGTCGCCTCGACGAGGAATGCCGAGATATACATGTGATAGGCCAGGACTGTCGGAACGCGCCCGGCGGATACGTGAGGCTGCTGAAGATACCCCATGCTGCCAAGCTCCGCCATTTCATTGCGGATCGTCGCAGACGAGAGGTCGTTGCCCAGTTGGCTGGTTACGAATCCCGAACTGACAGGCTCGCCGTCGTCCATGTACTTCCGGACGATGGCCAGCAATATGCGCTTCTGCCGTTCTGTCAGGAACATCTATCTCACCCTTTCTATTGTACCGAATAGCGCCGGACGGACAAGCAAGAAGCGTGTGGACCCCATGGGGAAGCGATACACTGAACTGTAACACTTTTGGGACGGTTCCATTCTCCTTGAGAGTGTTGCACCTTGCCGCCACAGTTGGACACAAGAAGTGGATTCCCGCCTGCGCGGCAGAGCGCCACTCCCATTGCACCAACATGCAGAACACCCTCGGATACAAAAACATCTTTGGGCTCGTGGGAAGCACCCCTCAGAAACGCCCCTCAAGAGCACCCCTCGTATTGGACTAACATACTCGGGGGGCCTTGAAGAACACCTCGCATCTTGGACAAAAGGATGCGAGGGACAAAAGGGCTCGGGGAAATGAAAGGTCAAGAGCGAGGAACAGCAGGTTGGCGCTTGGGAAAGACAGAAAAGCGGGTGGCCACCACGAAGGTAACCGCCCACTCTGGAAAACTATGAAGGTATCCTAACTCTTTTGGAGCAGACCGTCGACCATAGCTGTAATGGTCCGCTTTGGGACGGCTTGGGCGACCTGGTTGACGACGACGCCACCCTTGAACAATGTCAGCGTTGGTAGGCTCATGATACCGTACCGACCAGCAATCTCCGGATTCTCGTCCACATTCAGACGAGCGACCTTCAACTTTCCTGCGTATTCATTGGCAATCTCGGAAACGATCGGTGCAATATTGCGGCAATGAATGCACCATACAGCCCAGAAATCGACCAGGACGGGGAGCGAAGACGACAGTACCTCGCTCTGGAAATTCGCAGTTGTAGCAACAATCTCATTGTCTTCCATGTGTTCCTCCTTGCAGTGTTGTCTGCTTCGTCGTACTACTTGAGCCCGCTATATGTGAGGAGGAGCCTCTCCAGACGCTCCAGTTCCTTCTCGGGGGCAAGATCCAGTTGCACGCGGCAGCCGACTTCGTTGAGAAGAATGTCGGTTCCGATGCGACCTATGGCCGCATGTGCAGCTACTAGCTGCGCAAGGACTTCGTCGCACGGACGACCTTCGTCGATCATCTTCTGAATCCCGCGCAACTGCCCTTCGACACGTCGAAGGCTATGGAGGACCTTTGTCTTTTCCATCATATACCCCTTGGGGTATATTAGACGAATAGTTGCCGTTGTCAAGAATGCTTGTAGTATGATAGAATAATGTTTGGAGGTGCCACATGAAGCGAGTGTTGACCAGTCTGGTCGTTCTTCTTGTCGTATTTGTTGTCTTCGCACTTGTCATTGGCCAGTTGCGAATACAACCCGTTCAACTAAGGATCCTGTTTTTCCCGACCATACGAACGTCAGCCGAGGCACTGGCCTACGTCTCCTTCTTCATCGGTCTGCTGCTTGCCACCGGGATCGCATTTGCCGGCGACATGGCACTCCGGAAGAAGTTTCGCGGGATGATGCCCCCACAGAACAGGCGACCGAGAACAGGCCGGGGGGGCAAGGATATCGCCGACACCACGGAGGCAACTTCTCCCGGCGAGCGCAAATCCCCAGAATGAATCGTCACAGCACCGTCCAGATGAGCCGCGCCGCCCTCATTGCCGCGATGTACATCGTCTTCACAATGGTTCCACCCTTCAGTGCCATCAGCTACGGAGCCGTGCAGTTCCGGCTGGGGGAGGCTCTGGTCCTGTTGCCATTTCTGCTCGACGAAGCGGTTCTTGGTGTGGTCGTCGGCTGCCTTGTCGCCAACCTGTTTTCCCCGTTCGGCCTCATCGACGTCGTTATTGGCACCAGTGTGACCGCGCTGGCCGCACTTCTCACAAGACATCTGCGCAGAACCGGCAAGCTTTGGCTGGCAGCCATACCACCGATCGTCCTCAATGCGCTCATCGTGTCCGCATACGTATCGACACTCACCCTGCCGGGAGCTGAGAACCTGCCTCTTACACACAGCTTCACTGCGGGTCTCCGCTTCATCGTGATGCACTTCTCCTGGGGAGTCTACATGCCGGTGGCGCTCTCGATCCTGACTGGTGAGACAGCCGTCGTCATTCTCCTCGGCCTCCCCGTGCTTGTCCTGGTCCGTCGCAATATCCGACCTGTGGGGGGAGTTTGATGACCTACACCGTCGCTCTGGCCCAGGTGAACCCTGCGTGCGGTGACCTGGAGTACAACGTGGAGATGCACGTTACCCAGACCGAGCAAGCACTTGATGTCGGAGCTGATCTAATCGTCTTCCCTGAGCTGTCCCTTACCGGATACATGCTCAAGGACCAGACGCTTGATGTGATGCGCCCCGCCGACTGCCCTGAGTTCGCGCGGCTCCGTGAACTTTCGCGCCACATCGCGATCTGTGCAGGCTTCGTGGAACAAGGCGCAGACGGCATTCCCTACAACAGTGCGTTCTTCATGGATGCCGGTGAAGTCCGCCACGTACATCGCAAGATGTACCTGCCCACGCATGGCATGTTTGAGGAGCTCAGGTTCTTTGGGCGCGGGGGAGAACTCTCGATCTTTGACACGCGCTTCGGGCGCACCGGTATCGTCATCTGTCGTGATCTGTTTCATCCCCTCGAGGTATCCACGATGGCAGCGCTCGGCGTGGAGCTGCTGCTGGCGCCCAGTGCGATGCCGGCACGTGGCTTTGGCGGTGAGGAACTGGCAATTGAGCAGACCGTCGGTCTGGCCCTCGGTTCGGCCAGCACGTTCCTTGGGATGTTCGTCGTGTATGTGAACCGCGTGGGATTCGACGACGGGCTCGGGTTCTACGGGGGTTCGGCTCTGAGTGACCCAGTCGGAGGGATCACCGTCTCGGCCCCCCGGTTCGAGGCTGTCCAGCTCCTTGGGACCGTCGACACGTCGCACATTGCGAGGCGCCGCTACCAGCTTCCCATTCGCCGAGAGGAAGACCTGGCAATTGTACGCCGTGCTCTGGAAATGAGGAGGAACTCATGACGGTGGACGCCCTTGCCCTCAACAATGCACTTATTGAGGACTATCTCAAACGGTTCGTCCAGGAAGAGCTGCATACGAGTGGATTCACAGAGGCGTGCATCGCCCTTTCGGGCGGACTGGACTCTGCGCTGGTCCTGAAGCTGGCCGTCGACGCTCTCGGGGTCGGCCATGTTCATGCCATCTTCCTTCCCTACAAGGCCAGTTCAGCTGAAAGCAGGTGGGATGCCCGCACGATGTTCGAGTTCTGCGGCACTCCCTGGCAGGAGCTGGACATCACGAGCATGGCCGATGCGTACATTGCACTGCAGCCAGGCATCGACCGGCTGCGGACGGGAAACCTGCTGGCTCGCCTGCGCATGGCCGTCATCTTCGACCAGTCGAAGAAGGAGAATGCCCTCGTCGTCGGGACCAGCAACAAGAGCGAACTGCTGGTTGGTTACTCGACGTGGTATGGTGACATGGCTTGTGGCCTCATGCCCATCGGCGACCTGTACAAGACCCAGGTGCGGTCGCTCGCGCGCCACCTTGGACTGCCGCAGCAGGTCATCGCCAAACCTCCTTCCGCCGACCTCTGGGCCGGCCAGACGGATGAAGGAGAAATCGGTGTGAGCTACGAGACGCTCGACCAAGTCCTGTTCCTCCTGGTCGATCAACGGTGCTCGTCCGCGGAAGTCATATCGGAAGGCTTCGACGCTGATCTCGTTCAGCAGGTCGAGCGCAAGGTTCAGTCGTCCCAGTTCAAACGTGTCCCTCCTCTCATCGCCAAGCTGTCGCAACGCACAGTGGGTATTGATTTCCTCTACCCACGTGATTGGGGCAAGTAACTCCGTCGACTCAGGACGTTCATCTACAAAGAACGCCCCAGCCTGATGGCCGGGGCGTTTGCTGTCAAGCAGCAGTGCAGTTGGCCGACCAGGTTCTAGTAGAAAGTCTTGGCTTGAAGGACAACGTCGGCTGGGATGACGTGTGGCTGAGTCGTTGCTTCCCTGAGGTCGGTGAAGGCGATGCGCTGCCCAACCTCACCGACAAGGATCCCAGACTTGCCTTCACGCACGGCATTCACGGCCGCAAGGCCGAGTCGGGTCGCCAGCAATCTATCAAAGACCGTAGGCGAGCCACCCCGCTGGAGATAGCCCAGCACCGTGACACGCATGGACAGGTTGGTCATGCTGGCCAATGCTTCTGCCAGGCCGTATCCCGCTACTGGCCTGCCCACAACAGTCGGTTCATGTGTGGTCACCGGATATCCCTCGGCGACGACGACGATGGAGAAATCCTTCCCCTGTTCCTTCCGCTGCTTGAGATGTGTTGCCAGCGTCTCTATGAGTACAGGCTGCTCGGGGATGGCTATGAAATCAGCTCCCCCTGCAAGGCCGCCGTACAGCGCCAGCCAGCCAGACTGACGACCCATGACCTCCACGATCATGACCCGGTGATGCGCCGACGCTGTTGAATGGAGCTTGTCCAATGCATCGCTGATGGTCGTGATCGCGCTGTCGAATCCTATGCTGAAGTCGGTGCCGAAGATGTCATTGTCGATGGTATTGGGTACAACGACACACGGAATGCTGTTCGCCTCAAATACTGCCGCCACGGCGACGGCGCTGCGGTCGCCTATGATGATACTGGTCGTGATGCTGTTTCTCTCCAGGACGTCGCGTATCTTCGCCAGATTCTGGACCGCAAACTCGGGCGACACCCGGGAACAACCAAGAATGCTTCCACCCAGGGGGAGAATTCCAGAAACTGTCTTCTTATTCATGATCTCAATGTCGCCGCGCACGAGCCCTTCGAACCCATCCTGTACCATCAGGACATCGTATCCGAGCTCAAACGAACGCCTTGCAATCGAGCGAATGGCTGCGTTCATGCCTGGTGCGTCCGCCCCAGCCGTCATTAGTGCGATACGTCTCATCTGTGTTCCTCCCTTTGTTCTTCTTTCACCGGGTCACACCGGTGAACTGGAACCCCTCAGCCCGGATACTGGGGAGCACCATAGCACCGATTCCGAATGATGAAGCCAGAACCGCGCGGTTCCGGCTGATTTCGACAGTATGCGCAAGCATGTCGACGAGCCCCTGTGTGAATCGCAGGTTCCGAATCCCACGCGCCTTACGGCCGTTCTCGATGAGGTACGTGCCGTCACGCGTCGTCCCAGTGACCACTGCGCGCCGCGGCTCGACAGGGTTACCGTACCAGAAACGGGTCACGTAGATGCCTCGTTCGACGTGGGAAACCATGTCAGCCTCACTGCTGTCACCTGCACCCATGAACATGTTGAGGGGATAAGGACCAATGTCGTTCGGCTGCTGAAGCGAGTGTCCCGTTGTTACGCGACCCATCTTGGCAGCATAGTAGGAATCGTACACGACATTCCCTCCTTTGCCTTGAGTCAGGAAATCGACGCGACGCTTCGGCATTCCCTCAAAGTCGAAGGGAACGGGCATTCCTGCAGCATCCAGCCCGTCATCGTATAGGCTCACGATAGGCGAGGCGATCTGCTCACCCTCGTGTCCCTCGAGGAAACACGTGTGCTGCTCGACACTGCGAGCAGACAGGGCAACATACGCCAGCATGCCCATAAGCTCCACGACGGCAAACGGACTCAGGACAACCTCAAAGGCTCCGGGTTCGACCTCAGCGGGATGCCGTGTCTCGACTGCTGTACGGACGGCTTGCTCGCCTATGGCTTCCGGATCGATGTCCGCAACATCGGCTGACGACATCAGGCCATACCCGGAACTGTCGTCGCCCATGACGACGGCTTTCAGCGCTGCAACCGTATATTGGTGATGGGCCGCCACACCCGTCGAACTCACGACTGCCAGTTCAGAGTTTTGCACCTGATAAGTCCCGGCCGCCCGCAGGCCTTCGTGTTCTGCGCGCTCGATGACCTTCTTCACCGCAAGAACGCGTTCTCCAGGCTGGGAGGCGGCGGTCGCTGCGGACCATCCGCTGATGCATCCTGCAGTTAAAGGCTGAGGAGACGGAAGACCCGGAAAATCGGGATCGTCAGGCATGAGCCGTGCAGCCTGCGATGCCTGCCGCACAACGAGCGCCAGACCCTCAGGAGAACAGTCGGTCGTCGAGGCGCTTCCGACCTTCTTCCCCGTGACGGCGCGAACCTGCACCTGTGCCGTATGCTCGGCCACGTTCTGATGGATAATGTTCTCGGCATACCACGTGAGAGCACTGTTGAAAGTCATGGCCACGATCTCTGTCTGATCTGCGTCGGACGCCTTCAGTGCCTCGCGCATGAGGTCGTGAAGTTGTTCCTTACTCATGAAGCACCCCCACCTGAACATGGCGGAACCGGGCAGGCGACGTGCCATGCGACACATGCGCTATCTGCATCGGCTCTCCCTTGCCACAGTTATCGACACCCCACACGTGATACAGCCCGGGGCCTCCAATGCCATCACAGGATCTCCAGAACTCATACGCGACGCCCGTATATGTCGGGTTCTTGACCATGTCCTGTAGTTTTCCTCCCCTGATCTCCCAGCCGATCTCGCTGCCGAACTGGAAGTTCAAGCGTCGATCATCAATAGACCAGCTCTTGATGCCGTCCACGTAGAGACCGTCCTCCACGCCCCCGATCAATTGCTCGAAGGTCAGGTCGCCGGGCTCAAGGTTGATGCTCACCATACGGACAATAGGAGAACGGGCGAAGCCGTCGGCCCTCATCGCCCCCATGGGCTCCTCGCCGACGATAGGAGCTGATGCACGCGAGTTGAGGTAATGTTCGAAGATGCCGCTGCGCACCAGGTACACTTTGCGACCCCTCACCCCCTCGTCGTCATACGCAAGCCCGCCCAAAGCGTGGGGAATCGTGGGATCAGCGGTCAGATTGACGATGTCGGACCCATACCGGAAGCTGCCCTTCTTGTCGGGCGTCAGGAATGACGTCCCAGCGAACGACGCTTCCATGCCCATGACCCGATCCAGTTCGCAGGGGTGACCGCATGACTCGTGGACCTGCAACGCGAGTTGCTGCCCACCAACGACCAGATCCTTGACTCCCGACGGACACGGTTTGGCGGACAGGAGTGCCAGAGCTTCCCTCGCGGTCGGCTCCGCATGTTCCACAAGCTTCATGGCATCCACGAACTCCCAGCCCGACTGAGCATTGTCACCAGACGAGGACACGGGGTAGCTGCGGACCTGGACATCATCTTTATCGCTGGCAGCCATGGCACTGATGCCGGCTCCGCTCTCGACCCGGTCCTGCACGATGTACGAACCCTCGGACGACGCGAAGATCTTGCGTTCCTTCAGAAACTGCATCTGACCCCGCGCCAGGACGACTCCCGGCAACATCATCGCCCTGGTGACTTCGGCGAGCAGTCCGATCTTCTCGGAATCGGGAATCGTGAAGGGATCCACGTCTGCCTGGTGCGGTATCATGTCCTGGCTGGAAGAGATTGGGGCCAGCACGACATCCTTCTTCTTTGCCAGCGCACTCGCGTGCGCTATTTCGACCGCCTCTTCGACGATATGGTCGGCCTCGGTGTCGGCCACAACGGACGATGATGAGAATCCCCATGCCCCGTTCGCGATGACGCGTACCCCAAATCCACGCTGGTGAGCATGCACGACAGCGCGGGGCGCTCCCCCGACAACCGATACGTCCTCGCGTTCCATGTCAATAAGACGGCAATCGCAGTAGCTTGCGCCAAGGCGTTTCGCGTCTGCAATCACCCGCTCCATGAATTTGTCCACTGGCTACCTCCTCAGTCAATATCGTCAGTATATTGGAGCATCCGCCAAAAGCAACGCCAGGAGCCACGTACCGTCGCGCCTCTCAGCTTCTTCTTTGCCAAACCCGACATTCAGGTTAGAATTGTCACGGTGATGAGATGAAGAAAACCGTTCGGTCACATGGTCTACGGCAGATGCTGGTTCACAATCGGCGCTGGCTAGTCGCCTTCGTCATCGTGGCAGCAACCCTCGGGGCCACGACCATATGGGCGCTTCGTGGAAAAACGACGGCGTTGCACGTGGCCTCGCAGTTCAAGACCAATGATTACCCTATCGGGATCGCAGGTACACAAGACCAGGGATATGTCCTGACTGCAGATGGGCAGGTGTTTGCGCTGCGCGGATGGACGAGCCAGAGCGAAGGCGTGGAGCTGGGTGATCGCCCCACGTCACTCACGTTGAGTACGTCGGGCAAATATCTCCTGGTAGCGGGACAGCGGCTGACACTGCTGGACGATACCCTTCGCCAGCAATGGTCGCGACAGACGACAGCCCCCAGCGTCGTCGAGCAAGCTGTGTTTACCACCACCGGACAGGTTGCCGTCGTTTACTCGTTCCTGGCGGACCAATCCCGGCAGTTCGTTACCTATGACCTCGCCGGCAAGTACCTGGACGGCTACACTGTACCCGATTTTGGCCGTGGGTCGCAGATCAACCTTGCGCGCAGCGGTATGCTCGTCGTAACACTGGCAGGCGGCACCATTTACACCGTCTCGCCGCAAGGAAAGGTCATCGCGAAATTCACAGTCCCTAACCCAGACCAGAAACTGGCAGGTCTTGTCACGGCTGTCGACGACAGCGGCACGCGCATCCTGGCCGGCTACGGCCGCAGCGTCTCGGGCATTGCCGGTCCCCTGCCGCGCATACTCTTCGATCAGACAGGGAAAAAGATCGCCCAGATAGCGACCACCTCTGACAATCCCGGCCTTCGTGCGCTGGGCAACGTCTTTCTGATTTTTGGACGTACCGCAGAGATCATCGGGGGAGACGGCAACCAGCTGCTGTCAGCATCAAAACTCAACTTCAATGTAATCGATGCCTCAATGTCCAATGGGGAGTGCTCACTCCTGTTCCAGGAACAGACCACCTCTCAGACTGCGATCTACTTCCTTGGTGTCTACGACATGAAGAGCCGCACACTAGTGGGTCAGTGGAGTACGGCTGAGACTGAGTCTCCCCAGGTTTTCCAACTGCCGGGGATGCGCTCCATCCTTGCTCTCAGCAGCGGTTTTCTCATCCTTACTCCCTGACAGGATAAACCGTGGACCGTGACGCAGCACACGAGCGCATACGCGAGCTCAAGGCACAGATTGAGCTCCACAACTATGAGTACTATGTCCTGGACAGTCCGAGGATAACAGATGCGGCTTTCGACGCCCTGATGCGCGAGCTCAGGAGTCTGGAGGACGAGTTTGCCGACCTGGTGACTCCGGACTCACCGACACAGCGCGTGGGTGGAACCCCCCTCGGGGGATTCACAACAGTCCGGCATCGCGTTCCGATGCTCAGCCTCAGCAACATGTTCTCCGAAGAAGACGTGATCCTCTTCGACGCCCGCGTCCGACGGGCTCTCGGACGCGATGATCCCGTCGAGTACCTGACGGAAGTCAAGATGGATGGGCTTGCCGTGTCACTTCGCTACGAGAAGGGCCTTCTGGTACAGGGCTCCACACGCGGAGACGGTGAAACCGGTGAAGATGTTACCGCGAACGTCCGGACGGTGCGCTCGATCCCGATGAACTTGGCCAGCGTCGGGAGTCGTATTCCGGCGCTGGTGGAGATCCGTGGCGAAATGGTCATGTTCAGGCGTGACTTCGAGGCACTCAATGCCGCGAGGGCTGCTTCGGGCGATCCCTTGTTCGCCAACCCACGCAACGCGGCCGCGGGGACCCTGCGCCAGCTGGACCCCCGTGTCACTGCTTCGCGCCCGTTGCACATGGTGGCCTACGCGCTGGGGGAAACGTCGGAAGACCTGGTGCTTCCCACCCAGAAAAGCTTGCTGGATTGGATTGCGGGCGTCGGCTTCCACGTATCGCCGTTTGTCCGCCTGGTGCGGACACCCGCCGAGATGTGGGCAGCAACCCGCGAGATATCAGCTGCCCGCAGCGCGCTCCCATTTGCCGCTGACGGTATTGTGTTCAAGGTGAACGAGATATCACTGCAGCGTGCTTTGGGCCAGACGGCCAAGGAACCCCGCTGGGCTTCTGCCTGGAAGTTCCCTCCTGAAGAGAAGGAAACACGCCTCGAGGATATCATCGTCTCGATCGGCCGAACGGGTGTTGCAACGCCGGTTGCGGTACTCACGCCAGTAGAGATCGATGGGTCGGTCGTTGCGAGGGCAACCCTGCACAACGAGGATGAGATTAAGCGTCTTGGAATCTTGATCGGAGATACGGTCGTCGTGCGTAAGGCAGGCTCGGTCATCCCCGAGATTCTGGGGCCCGTGCCCTCCGCTCGCACCGGTATCGAGCGCCCATTCATCATGCCGGTCGCATGCCCGGTGTGCGGATCACAGTTGGTGCGTATCGAAGATGAAGCCGCTACCAAGTGTGTGAACGCTTCCTGCCCCGCGCAGGTACGAGAAAGGTTGCTCCATTGGTGTTCAAAGGACGCCATGGACATCCAGGGCATGGGTGAAGCTGTAGTTGACCAACTCGTCACAGCCGAACTGGCCCACGATGTCGCCGACCTCTACGAACTGACGGAGGAGGAGCTTCTTCGACTGGAACGCATGGGGTCTCTGGTAGCCCGCAAGCTGCTGATTCATCTTGAAGAGAGCAAGAGCCGAAGTCTTGCCCGCGTGCTGTATGCCATGGGCGTTCCTCAGGTCGGTCAGGTGGGGGCCCGCGATCTGGCTCATGCCTTCGGCTCCATGGAGGCTCTTGCGTCGGCCACACCCGAATCCCTGACCCATGTCTACGGCATCGGAGAGAAAACGGCCGAGAACATCACAGCCTTCTTCCGGGAAGAGCACAACCGCACGCTCATCGAGCGCCTCCGCAGGGCAGGAGTCTGTATGGTCGACTCCGCGCCCCCAGCAACACGCGGTCCTCTCAGCGGCAAGGTCTTCGTGTTCACCGGCGAGCTGACCTCCATGCCGCGCAGCAAGGCACAGGAGTTAGTGCGCGCGTTGGGAGCCGAGACGTCGGAGACCGTTTCGCGGAAGGTGACGACGCTTGTCGCAGGATCCGCGGCAGGGAGCAAGATAGCCAAAGCCCGGCAACTGGGAATCGAGATCCTTGACGAACAGCAGTTCCTCTCCCTCGTTGGGCAGGGAAAGTGAGAAAACAGGCACAGGAGGTAGCATGGCAATGATCATCGACAAGGAGACGCTCGAGCACGTAGCTTTACTCGCGCGTCTCGAGATAACTCCAGACGAGGAAGGTTCTCTTCTCGGGGATATCGAACGCATCCTGGGGTATGTTGCACAGCTGAGCTCCGTGGACACGTCAGCCACCATCAGCAAGCGGCCCGCAATGGCCGAACTCCGCCCGGATGAGCCGTGTGAGGGCCTGACACGAGAAGAAGGGCTTGGTGGAGCACCTGCAATGCGTGACGGGTTCGTCATCGTGCGAAACGTCATGGGAGCCGAGGATGAGTAGCAAACTTCCACACACCCTGGAACAGTATCGTCACGCTGTTCACGCACACGAGTTGTCGGCAGAGGAGTATCTGGACGAGACGCGACAGTGTATCGAACACGGAGACCCCCAAGTGAGGGCATTTCTGCACCTGCGTCTCGACGCCGCGCGGTCTGATGCGCAGGCCACCAACCCCCTGTCTCCTCTTGCAGGAGCCCCGATAGCGATCAAGGACAATATCATGGTGGCCGGCGAGCGCTGCACCTGCGGCTCCCAGATCCTTGAACACTATGTCGCACCCTACTCGGCGACTGCCGTGGTGTCGTTGCTTGCTGCAGGGGCTGTCATACCGGGCAAGACCAACTGCGACGAGTTTGCCATGGGTTCCTCCACAGAGAACTCCGCCTTTTTTCCCACACACAATCCAGCCGACCTTACCCGTGTTCCCGGTGGGTCCAGCGGTGGCTCGGCGGCTGCGGTAGCGGCGGGTTTCGCTCTTGGGGCAATCGGCTCCGACACTGGCGGTTCAGTGCGGCAGCCCGCTGCATTCTGCGGAGTCGTCGGTTTCAAGCCGACCTATGGGCTTGTCTCACGCTATGGTCTGGTCGCCTTCGGGTCCAGCCTCGATTGCATCGGACCGATCACACGAACTGTCCGCGACGCGGCCATTATGATGAACATCATGGCCGTCCATGATCCAAAGGATGCCACCAGCGTCAAGCGGCCCCATGTAGACTTCGAGGCCACACTGCAGCCGACCCTTACAGGCAAGCGAGTCGGCATTATCCGCGAGCTCCAGAGGCTGGACGTGCAGCCGGAAATCGCAGCAGCCATGGAGGCTGCCCGCAAAGCAGCCGTGAGAAGCGGCGCATCGATTGTCGACGTCAGCCTGCCGCACATTCTGTCCGCGCTGCCTGTTTACTACATCATCGCACCTGCCGAGTGCTCCGCAAACCTCGGGCGGTTTGACGGCGTTCGCTACGGCCTTCACGTGGACGGACGGAACATGACCGAGACATACAGCAGGACCCGCAATGCCGGATTCGGTACCGAAGTGAAACGACGTATCCTCATTGGTGCATTCGTACTCTCGGCCGGGTACTATGACGCCTACTACAAAAAGGCAACCAGCGTCCGCCAGCTCATCACCGACGAACTGGAGCAAGCGCTGCAGTCTGCCGACGTGCTGCTCACACCGACCACGCCGACGACAGCGTTCAGGATCGGGGCAGTGACCGACCCGCTCGAAATGTACAAGGCTGACGTGTTTACGATCCCTGCGGATCTGGCCGGCGTCCCCGCCATTTCGTTTCCCGCCGGCAAGGATGCAGCGGGCCTTCCCATCGGACTGCAGCTCATGGGTCCCCGCTGGAGCGATGCTGACGTCCTCTCCTCCGCGAACGTCATCTTCACAGCGCTCGGAGGTGAGTCGTGACTACGACGATCGGCCTGGAAATCCACGTTCAGCTGGCTACACGGACCAAGATGTTCTGCGGCTGCAGCACGACGTTCGGTGACGAACCCAACACCCATGTCTGCCCCGTCTGCCTTGGATTGCCAGGCGCACTGCCCACACTGAATGCCGAAGCCGTGCATCTGGCCATCACGCTCGCCATGGCCCTGGGATGCGAGGTCCACGAGGTCTCCGAGTTCTCACGCAAGAACTACTTCTACCCGGATCTTCCCAAGTCCTATCAGATCACCCAGTTCGACCGTCCTATCGCGACAGTGGGATCGGTTCCCATCGTCACCGAACGAGGCGCCCGCAGCATCCGGTTGACGCGCGCCCATATCGAGGAAGACGCCGGCAAGTCAATGCATGTCGCGGATATCACGCTCGGGGGTGAGACACTAGTCGACTTCAACCGCTGTGGCATGCCACTGATCGAGATCGTCACCGAACCAGACATGCAAAGCGGCGATGAAGCGTACGAATTCCTGCGCAACCTGAGACGGCTTGTCAGATGGCTCGGCGTGTCGTCAGGCGACATGGAGAAGGGAGCCATGCGCTGTGACGTGAATGTCTCCGTCAGCCCAGATCCCGCACTGCGTGGGACGAAGGTGGAGATCAAGAACCTCAACAGCTTTCGCAGTGTCAAGCGAGCTATCGACTACGAGGAGCAACGGCAGGCACAGTGCCTCGGGGGCGGTACTTCCATCGTGTCAGAGACCAGGCACTTCGACGAAGTGCAAGGGACAACGACCGTTATGCGCAGCAAGGAAGCCAGCAACGACTACCGCTACTTTCCGGAGCCGGACCTGCCCCTGCTGCAGCTGGATTCGACAGAACTGGAATCCCTGCGGGCACAGATGCCGGAGCTGCCCTGGGAGATGCAGTCACGCTTCGAGCGGGACCTTGGCCTCTCGCCATACGATGCAGCCCTACTGACCGAGGAACGCTCCACGGCAGAGTTCTTCCAGCAGACCATTGCACTCTATAACAACCCAAAGAAGGCAGCCAGTTACATGGGGACCGAAGTAGCCAGGCTCCTGAACGAACGCGGCAAGACGCTCTCGGAGACGCAGCTCACACCCGCGGCACTCGCCGGCCTCCTGACGATGGTCGAGAACAACACAATCAGCAACACGGCGTCGAAGGATGTCCTGCCCCTGCTCGTGGATACCGGAGTCACACCCGCGGAAGCCGTGAAGAATCTTGGCCTGGAGCAGGTCTCTGACGCTTCCGCAATCAAGGATTACGCGTGCGAGGTGATAGCGGAGAACGCGACCCAGGTTGAGCAGTTCAAGAGCGGCAAGGAGGCAGTACTCGGTTTCCTCGTCGGCCAGCTCATGAAAAAGAGCAAGGGCAAGGCCAATCCGAAACTCGCTGGAGAGGTCCTGCGGACTTTGCTGAAGTCATAGCCCGCCCTACGAGACGGTAGGTCATCGCCTGGCTGTCAACCGCACAGCCAGGCGATGATATGTACCAGGGGAAGACGCTACAGGAACTGCACGCTGAAGTCGCTCAGGACCAAGTCTCCCACAGCCTCGACCTCATGCCCGATGGCCAACAGGGTCGTATTGCACTGCGCTTTGTCGCTGTTCAAGCCAACGACTGCGACGACCGCCCGGTCGCGCGTGTCCCTGTCTCTCACCTCGCTGATGGAGACGTTGAAAGTTCGTCGGATACGACTGAACAGGCGCAGGAGAACGGACCGCTTGTCCTTCAAGGTGCGACTCCCGGGGACGACCAGGGACAGCACCAGCAACCCAATCGCAAGCGAAGGTGATTCCTCAGGAATGGCGAGCAAGCGCTTCATCACTGTCCAGCCGAAGCGACACGACCTTCGAAACACCGGTCTCCTGCATCGTCACACCGTACAGGACATCGGCTGCGAGCATGGTCTCGCGGTTGTGTGTCACAACCAGAAATTGCGAACCCTCCTGCTCCCGAAGCAACCGTGCAAAGCGATGAACGTTGTCATCGTCGAGGGCATTATCTACCTCGTCGAGAAGGTAGAACAGGCTGGGGCGCGCCTTGAACAGGGCAAACTGCAGAGCCGCGGCCGTCAGGACTTTTTCACCACCTGAAAGCAGCTCAAGGGGCTGTCGCCGCTTGCCCGGAAGGATGACGTCGATGTCGATGCCCGTCAATTCGCCATTCTGCTGGCGCACCAGTTTTGCCTCGCCGCCATCGAACATCTTGACGAAGTTCTCCTGAAATGCCTTCTCGATGACGACGAACGCTTCTTCGAACAACGTCGACGCACGCCGATCGAGGTCATCGATCAGAGCAAGCAACTTCGTTCTCGACTGGGAGAGGTCGTCATCCTGCGCTTTGAGATGTGCGATGCGTGCCGCAAGCTCCTCGCTTTCCCTGATGCTGGCCATATTCACGGGCTCCAGGTTCGTCATGTTGCAGCGAACCTGATCCATCTCGGTCTGCATGTGTTCAAGGCTCTCGTCTGGTTCCGTTTTCCCCGTCAATTGCGCGAAGTCATCGCGCGCCGTAAATTGCTCCAGCTTACCCTTCCCCTCTGCCAGCAGGACCTCCAGCTCGCGTATGCGGCCATCGAGACGTGTACGACTCGCCTTGACCCCTTCCATCTCCGCCGCCAGGGCCGCTGTCTGTTCGTCTTTGCGACGCTTGTCAAGCTCCAGCTGGTCGATGGCAGCCTGAAACGCCGCCAATCCGTTCGACTTCTCCTTGAATTGGGCATCCAGCAAACCAATACGCTGCTCGAGCGCCACGCGTTCGGCACGCACCCGCACCAAGCCATCCTGCGACGTCTTGATCTCAGTGGCAAGACTCGCAAGCTGATCCTCATATGCCAGTTTCTTCTCCAGCAATGCCTGGATGCGCCCCGACACAGAGTTTCGCCGGATCTGCAGCGCCTGGACTCTGTCCTTGCCCGCGAGCAGGTCCGCCTCGGCCTTCTGGCGAGCCTTGTCCGCACTGTCCTGAGCGTCGCGCGCCTTGGCCAGCGTGCTCCTGCGTTCCGCCAGAGTCTCGCGCAGAGGCGCCAGTTCCTTTTCGAGTTCTACGATGCGGCTCCGTGCAGCGTCCAGGCGACTTGCCCGCTCATGTTCGACCGCCAGGTGCCGCTCCTCCTCCACAACCATTGCCTGCAACTGTGCCTGAACCTCTTTCAGGTCGAGCTCAGCCTGCTGAATGCCAGTTAGGGTCAAGCTTCGCTTGCTGCGCGCAAGCGTTACTGTCTGTGCCTGGTCAGTAGCCAGCCGCAAGGCTTCGGCAGCCTCTGTCTCGAGCCGGGAAAGCTCGGCAGAGTCCTTGCCCGCAAACGAGCGTTCGATGGACGCATGCAGAGCATGTACCGCAAATGCGCTGTCGATGACAAATCCATCTTCGCAGTACACCTTGTAGAAGTCGTGGCGATGTTCACGGGCAAACGTCAGTCCCTGCTCGAGGGACGAAACGACATAAAGTCGGCACAGCAGTTCGTCGATGATAGGCGGTGCGCCCGCCACACTGGTAGCCATCGCCGCTACCGACGAAGCAATGACGTTCTTCTGGTGCATTGCATCGTTTCCTGGCGCGTACCGAACCCCCATGATCGCTTGCCCAGAACGACGGACGGCCAGCGCCAGAGCATCGCATGGATCATCACTCAGCAGGGTGGCCAGTTCCTCGCGCAGCAACTGCAACAGGAGAGGCCCGCGCTCGCCCAGATCAACCACGTCGAGGACACGGCGTGCCGTGGATCCATTCCGTATCTGCCGCTCGAGGCTGGCGACGAACACTGCAGCATTCTGGAGGGACTCCCGGTAGGATTCTGCAGCCGTGGCTTTGTCCCTACTGTCAGCCGCAAGTGCAGCCTGCTCCTGTTCGAGCACGGTCAACTCCCGGGAAGCGACCTCAGATTGGCTTCGCCGTTCCTCAAGCGTTTTTTCGAGTGCAGCCACCTGCTCATGAACTACGTTTACCTGTTCCGTGACCGATTCGGGTTCGAGGGGGCTGGCGACCTGTCCGGACGCTTCAACCGTCTTGCGTTTCTCGTCCAACTCGAACTGCAGCGGGTTGAATCGGCTGAACAACTGACGGACCTCGGTCTCGAGCTGCAGGACCTGAGCTTGTGCTTGGGCCAGTTTCTTGCGCCTCTGTTCGACCATCTGGATCACTTCGTCGTAGGTGCGTTGCTCTGCGGCCAATTCCACTTCCGCCTGCGACTCCTCGCCCCTCAGCTGGTCAATGGACGATCCTGTCTCGCCGAACAGCCTGGTCGTCTGGAGCCTGTTGGCATCCCAGTCCTGTTCCTGACGTACAAGCCTCGACTCTTCTGCTGCAAGGTACTTGGCCTTCTCGCGGACGGATACCAGTTCCTTCTCGAGCCGGTACGCATCTTCCCGCGCCTCGCTGAGAGCTGATGCTTTGTCGCGCAAAGATGCATTGATCTTGCGCTGTGCGGTCTGAAGGTCATCATGTGCCGCTTGCCGGTCGTTCAGGCTGGTGATGACCTCCGCCATCTTGTCCTGGGCCTCGGCAAGTCGCGCTGTCGCACGCTCCTGCTCCCGCAGCACAGACAGGTACCGCGCATGTGCAATGTCCATCTCCAGATCACGCAAGCGCGATTGATAGCCGATGTACTCGCGTGCAGCCGCCGCCTGGAGGCCGAGATGCGTAGAGTTGCCATTCAGCTCGGCCAGCAGGTCCTCGACACGGGCGATGTTCACCCTTGTTTCTTCCAGCTTGACCAGCGTGTCCCTCTTGCGCTGTTTGTACTCGGCGATACCGGCGACCTCTTCGAAAAGAGATTTTCGCTCCTCGGGCTTCATTGTGAAGATGCGGCTTATCTCGCCCTGCCCGATGAACGGATAGTGTCGGAACCCGAGCCCCGTCGATGTCAGCAGTTCTTCGACATCCCGGAACTGGACATCGTTTCCATCGATGAGGAAGTCCGATTCCTTGGAGCGGAAGATGCGTCGGGCCACAGTGACCTTATCCGTGCCGGTGCCGAACACGTCACCCTCGTTGTTGAACACGACCTCGGCTTCGGCATAACTGACAGGATGGCGTGTGGCGCTGCCGGAGAAGATAAGATCCAGCATGGACCGGGCTCGGAGCGTTCTCAGATTCTGCTCGCACAACGTCCAGCGCAACGCATCGACCAGGTTGCTCTTGCCGGAGCCGTTGGGTCCGACGATAGCGATGACAGGATAGGAGAGCTCCAGTGTCGTGCTCTGCTCAAAGGTCTTGAACCCCTGGATATGAAGGGATTTCAGATACATGTCGTGTGTGTCCTCCGGCTCAAGAAAGTTGAGTCCAGCGAAAGTATAACCGCGTTCCGGGACGTAGCAATCAGGCGCTGCTATGGGGTCAGCTGGTAATTGTGCACAGGGTGGTACAAGCGCGGAGAAACGTAACGCTCTCGGGACAGAAGCACCCCTCAGTACGCCCCTCAGAAGCACCCCTCGTATTGGACTAACATACTCGGGGGCATTGAGAAAATATGTTCGGGGGTATTGAACTAACATACTCGGGGGGTTCCAATTCTGTTACACCTTCGCTGTACCACTCGACAAAACACATGGATTCCCGCCTGCGCGGAGAAGCGCCCCTCGCATGGGAAAAAAGTGCTCGGGGGAATGACAGAATAGGACAACCGTGTGGGCGGGAATGACAGAGGGGAAGGCGGGAATGACAGATGACACGGGGCCGAAGAGCCTCAGTTCAATTGACAAACAGCCACCCAAGCCTATACTTGCAAGATACCGTCGTGGAGGTTTGGGTGATGACTCCAATCGAGCTGGATCCGCTATACGAAGCAAAGAAGCACGAGGAACAGATTTATGACCTGTGGCTCAGCCAGGCGGCTTTTCATTCGGAGCCCAACCCCGACAGAACACCATTCGTCGTCATGATGCCACCACCCAATATCACCGGGTACCTGCATATGGGCCACGCTCTCAACATGACCCTCCAGGACATCGCGGTCCGGTACAAGCGCATGAAGGGGTTTGAGGCTCTGTGGCTGCCGGGTATGGATCACGCCGGCATCGCCACGCAGGCGGTCGTCGAGCGTCAGATCAAGGAACAGGGGTTGACCAAGGAAGGACTTGGGCGCGACGAATTCGTCCGCCGCATCTGGGAGTGGAAAGAAAAGTACGGAGGAATCATCCTGTCCCAACTCAAGAAGCTCGGCGTCTCCGCCGATTGGGACCGTCTGCGCTTCACACTTGACGAACCATATGAGCGCGCGGTCAAGACTGCCTTCGTCCATTACTACGAAAAAGGCCTCCTCTACAAAGGTCAGCGTATCACCAACTGGTGTCCCCATTGCCACACGGCCATCTCGGACATCGAGGTCACGTATGCCAACGAGAAAGGTCATCTCTGGTACGTCCGATATCCATTCGCAGACGGCTCTGGGTTCGTGACGATTGCCACGACGCGTCCGGAGACCATCCTCGCAGATGCAGCCGTCGCCGTCAACCCAACTGACCCTCGGTACACGAACATTGTCGGCAAAGAAGTCATTGTTCCTGCCGCCAACCGAACGATCCCGGTGATCGCGGATGAAGCCGTCCTGCTGGATTTCGGCACGGGCGCCCTGAAGATCACTCCCGGTCACGATCCCACAGACTTCGAGGTCGGCCGGCGGAACAATCTTTCAAACATGGCTGTCATCGGTCTCGACGGCCTTATGAACGAGAATGCCTTGCACTACAAGGACATGACGGTGACCCAGGCCCGTGAGAAGATCGTGACCGAGATCGATGCCCTGGGGCTGCTGGAGAAGGTGGACAACTATGAGCACAGTGTCGGACACTGTTCGCGCTGCGGTTCCATCATTGAACCCATTGTCACGGACCAGTGGTACTTGCGCATGAAGGACCTGGCTACCAGGGCACTGGAGACTGAACGCCAGGGCAAGGTCGAGGTCCTGCCGGTCAAGTGGCGGAAGGTCTATGAGAGCTGGCTGGAAAACATCAACGACTGGTGTGTTTCCCGTCAGTTGTGGTGGGGTCACCGCATTCCGGTCTACCATTGCGAGGACTGTGGAGAGGTCATCGTTTCCGTGGTCGATCCCCACGTCTGCCCGAAATGCGGCGGCAGTCATATCACCCAGGAAAACGATGTCCTGGATACGTGGTTCAGCTCGGCATTGTGGCCGTTCGCCACGCTGGGGTGGCCCGAACAGACCGCCTCTCTCACATATTACTATCCGACGTCTCTGCTCATCACCGGATACGATATCATCTTCTTCTGGGTCGCCCGCATGGTCATGTCCGGCCTCGAGTTCATGAATAATGTCCCCTTCCATACGGTCTTCATCACGGGTCTCATTCGTGACGAACAGGGACGGAAGATGAGCAAGTCGCTCAAGAATCAACTGGATCCACTGGACCTCATCAGTACGTACGGCACCGACGCTCTGCGATTCACCATGGCCTCCCTCTCCACCTACGGAGGACAAGACATTCTGCCCTCCGACCAGAAGCTGCTGTCGTCGCGGAACTTCATCAACAAGCTGTGGAACGCCACGCGCTTCGTCGTAGCCGGCGTAGACGTCAAGGAAGCACTTGCAGGACCCCGTCCGTCCGACGATCAGCTTGGCCTGTTCGATCGATGGATCCTGACGCGTCTGGCCGACGCGACACGCGATGTGACGGCCAAAATGGATATATATGACTTCGGCGAGGCTTCGCACCGGGTCTACGAGTTTGTCTGGGGCGATTTCTGCGACTGGTACATTGAGTTGTCGAAGATCCCTCTCCGCGACGAGGCCAAGGCACCCGCAACCCGCTGGGTACTGGCATACGTCCTGGAGAATACACTGCGGCTTCTCCATCCGTTTATCCCCTTTGTCACGGAGACCATCACACAGCAGCTGTACGGCGGCGACCATCTGATCATGACAGCGGCGTACCCGGAAGCCGATGGAATGGTCACCTACGAGGGGGACGCCACACAGGCCGACTTCCTCATCGGGTTCATCAAGGCAGTCCGGAACCTCAAGGCGGTCTTTCACCTGCCGCCAACCGAGAAGCAGAGCGTCGTGGCGGTCGGGTCGGAGAGCGACATTGCAGCAATCACGGCAAACGCGGAGGCAGTTAAGTTTGTGGGGCGGTTTGCCGACATCGGCACTGAACTGGATCCGGCCCAGCGCTACATCAAAGGCGCGTATGGGGCGATGCAGGTCATGCTCCTTGCGAAGTCGGACTTTGACTACGAAGGCGAGCTCAAGGTGCTCGGCAGCAAACTGGAGCTCCTGCACGCAGATATCGCCAAGCTCGAAGCTCGGCTGAGCAACCAGGACTTCCTCGCACGTGCGCCGGCCGAAGTCGTGGACAAGGACACGCAGAAACTGGAAGACCTCAAGGCTGAAGAACGGCTCGTCGGTGCCTTCCTGGAGGGACAGGCCTAGCCCTGACAGGCGTGGAAACTCGCGCTCGAAGGACATACGCTGAAGCGCTCGATTGTGTCTTCTCACTCTCCAAGTTTGGCTCAAAGCTGGGCCTGGAGAGAATACGCCGTATCATGGTTCGCCTGGGAAACCCGGAACGGCAGCTCCGATTCGTTCACGTGGCAGGCACCAAAGGCAAAGGGTCAGTCTGTGCGTTCACGGCGCGCATACTCGAGGAAGCCGGCTACACCGTCGGTCTCTACATCAGTCCCTCACTCGTCAATGTTGGCGAACGCATCTCGGTGGGCGGGACAATGCTCTCACCGGAAGACTTCCTTGAGGTGTTCGACGTCGTGTGGAGTGCAATTGGCAACGTCTCGGAAGACGACCCGGTCACGGTCTTTGAGGTCTTCACCGCCATGGCGATCGTACACTTCGCATGCAAAAAGGTCGACGTGGTCGTGTGGGAGGTCGGTCTCGGAGGGCTGCATGATGCCACGAACGTGATCCCCGTGCCCGAGGCCGCTGTTATCACGAATATCGGACTAGAACACACGGACCGCCTTGGCAACACCGTCGAAGAGATCGCGACCCAGAAGGCCGGCATCATCAAGCAGGGGGGTATCACGGTCATCGGCCATCAGGACTACCCTGCCGCCCAGGCGACCCTGCTCGCCCAGGCCGAGGCCATGGGAAACCGGATCGCTCTTGCCGGACGAGACTACGCCTTCTCCTCGCAGCGGTTTACACCGGACTCCGTCACGTTCGACTACGAGGGCGTAGTCCTCGGCCGACGGGTTTCACTCCCGGGCGTGACCATCTCGCTGCGCGGAACTCATCAGGTCCAGAATGCTGCCAGCGCCATCACGGCTGTCGTTGCTCTGGCGGTGAAGGACGACTTCGACGTGCCTGAAAGCGCAATGCGGCGTGCCCTGGAGCAGACGTTCTGGCCAGGACGCATGGAGCTCGTTCCCGGGACTCCAATGGTCCTTCTTGATGGTGCACACACACAGACAGCAGCCAAGTATCTCGTAGAATCGCTGCATGCCCATTTTCCAGGCCAGCGGTTCACGATGCTGTTTGGCGTGTTGAAGGACAAGGACATGGACAGTATCGCCCGCATCCTTGCGCCCGAAATCGATACGGTCGTCCTGACCGGTGTGCCAGACAACAACCGTGCGGCCAGCCCGTGGGCGCTTGAAGAGAAGTTCCTGCACTTCCATCCACACGAATCCATTTATGTCAAGGAAGACTTCGAGCAGGCGTATCGGACGGCGCAATCTCTGACACCTGAAGGTTCCTGGCTGCTCGTGACAGGCTCCCTGTACCTTGTAGGAGCAGTTCGCAAGCTCATGGGTCTTTACACGTTCGTGCGTCCGTGATACCATTCCGCCTTGGGAGGTGATTCTATCGGCACATCACTTGTAGAATTCTGGCAGAACACGGTCATCCCGAACCTCAGTTCCATCCTGCTGGGTATGGCTGTTCTTGTCGTCGTACTCCTCATCTGGACCATCAAGGACACGTCGAGGAGAGGCGCCAACACCGTCGTCTGGTCGGTCTTCACCGTAGTCGGTCTCGGGTTACTGCCACTGGTCGTGTATCTTCTCGTCCGTGACCCCCTGACTGTGGACGATCACATGACGGACAAGCTAAACAACGACGTCCTCAAGCTCGAAAGAAGTTACTACGCCTTCCTCCTGGACGAACAGGACAGGAAGTGTCCAGTCTGCGGACACGAAGTGAAGTCGAGGTATCGGTTCTGTCCCGCATGTGGCGATGAACTCCGCACTGTATGTGCCGCCTGCGGTGAACTCATGGAAACAAACTGGAAATCGTGCCCACATTGTGGGCACAAGACCCGACAGCCTGAAGCGAAAGGAGAGTTGGTCTAGATGAGTCTGAAAACATTCAGAGGCGGTGTTCACCCCCCTGAGCACAAGGAACCAACCAGAGATCTGCCTATCGAACATGTGCCGGCGCCAACATCTGTCGTCATTCACCTGACACAGGCTATCGGCGCACAAAACCAGCCGCTCGTCAAGGTCGGAGACCGCGTCCTGAAGGGTCAGAAGATCGGCGACGTCGAGGCCTGTCCTGCAGCGGCAGTCCACGCATCCATCACCGGTATCGTCAAGAAGATCGAACCTGCCCCCCAGAGTAATCTGAAGGATGGCATGGCCGTCTTCATTGAGGCTGACGGCACCGATGAGACAGCATACATGGCGCCACTCGACGCTTTTGCCTGCTCACGCGAGGAAGCGATCAAGCGTTTGCGCGACGCCGGTATCGTCGGCATGGGAGGCGCGTCCTTCCCAACTGACGTCAAGCTGGCCCCACCGGCAGACAAACCCGTGGACACATTGATTGCTAATGGCGCAGAATGCGAGCCCTACCTGACGATCGACTACCGGACGATGATCGAAACGCCGGCAGACGTCGTCGAGGGACTTGCAATCGCCGCCCACATCGTGGGCGCCAAGAGGGCCGTAGTTGCCATCGAATCCAACAAGGCCGAGGCTCTGCCCGCCATTGAACGAGAGTTTGCTGGACACAGCCACGGCATCCCAATGGCAATCGTCATCGCTGCAACCAAGTACCCCGAAGGCGGGGAGAAGATGCTCATCAAGGCGGTCACTGGACGTGAGGTCCCCTCTCACGGGCTGCCGGCAGACATCGGGGTCATCTGCCAGAATATCGGGACCCTCAAAGCCGTCAAAGAGGCATTCGCCGACGGCAAACCCCTCATCGAACGTGGTTTCACCGTCGCAGGCGGAGCCTGCATAACACCCAAGAATCTGTATGCACCTATCGGGACGATGATCGCTGATCTCATTCCCGGTGTGATTCAGATCAGCGACGATGTCCGCAAAGTCATTTTCGGCGGCCCCATGATGGGCGTCGCTGTGCCGACACTGCAGGTCCCGGTCGCCAAAGGCACCAGTGGCGTCTTGTTCTTCACTGCCGCCGAATCGACGCAGTACGAGGAGCGCCTGTGCATCCGCTGCGGCCGCTGCGCCGACGCCTGTCCTGCCCTTCTCATGCCCATGCTGATGAACGCTGCACTGGATGCGAACGACCTGAACCGCGCCGATGCCATCGGCCTTATCGACTGCTTCGAGTGCGGTGCCTGCAGCTATGTCTGTCCCGCGCGTATTCAGCTTACCCAGCGGTTTAAACTCGGCAAGGATCTTCTCCGCAACCAGCGTGCCAAGGAGGCCCGCCATGGAAAATAAGACGACAAGGCTCGTGTTGTCTGGTGCACCGCACTTTGTGACCAGCAACGATATCCAGAAAACGATGGGCATGGTCATCATCGCCCTACTCCCCGCGCTGGCCGGCGGCGTCTATTTCTTTGGACCCCGGGCGCTGCTCGTTACAGCGGCATCAGTCGTCAGCGCCGTCGCAGCCGAGTTCCTGTTCCGCAAAGCGCTTCGCCGCGAGACACACGTCACTGACCTGTCTGCGGTCGTCACCGGGATGCTGCTCGCGCTCATCCTGCCGGTGTCCTCCCCATTGTGGATGGCAGCGGTCGGCTCCGCGTTCGCCATCATCGTGGCCAAGGAGTTGTTCGGAGGCCTCGGTGGCAACTTCGCCAATCCCGCCCTCGTGGGGCGCGCCGTTCTGCTGATGAGCTGGCCGGCATTTATGACCCACTGGTCCCCCTCTCTGCGTGCGGCTGCCGTCGACGCGACGACGACTGCGACGCCTCTGGGCATCCTGAAGCTGGGTGGCACCCTCACCGACGTGATGAAGAATGTCGGGGTCAGTGGAAAATCTGCACTGTACCTCCAGATGTTCCTCGGCAACCACGCAGGTTGCATCGGTGAGACGTCCGCGCTGCTGCTCCTGCTGGGAGCCGCGTTCCTGGTGGTGACACGAGTTATTGACCTGCGCACACCAGTTGCCATGGTTGCCGCAACATTCGCCGCATCGTGGCTGTTTGGACGCGACCCGGTCTTCTCAGTGCTGGCCGGTGGCATCCTGCTGGGAGCCTTTTTCATGGCGACAGACTATGTCACGACCCCTGTGACACCTGTCGGCAAGTGGGCTTTTGGCATCGGGGCAGGACTCATGACGGTCCTGATCCGTCAGCTCGGCAATTTCCCTGAGGGCGTCACCTACGGCATCCTGCTCATGAACGTCCTCGCGCCTTATCTGGACAAGATCATCCCTCGCAAGTTTGGATTCGTGAAGCCCAGGAAGGTGAACGCATGAAACGCTGGCAGATGATCAAGCTGGGACTCATCCTGGCAATGTATTGCATCGTCGGCTGTGTCGGGCTTGCCTTCGTCTACAACAGCACGAGCAAGACCATTGCACAGCGCCAGGAGGCCGACCTTCAGGCCGGTCTTCGCGAAGTGTTCCCCAAGGCCACTGGATTCACCCCAACGGACATGGTAAAGTCCGCGAACCCAAAAGTCATCTTCAATGCTGCATATACAGCGGACGGCCCTTCAGGACCGCTGGGCATAGCCGTCAAGGTCCAGGGTCCCAGCTACGGTGGTGACACGACACTGCTCGTCGGCGTTTCGAGCGAAGGGATCATCACAGGCGTCAAGGTCCTCGAGAACAAGGACACCCCCGGTCTCGGTGCGAATGCTGCGAATGCGACGTATTACGTCGACAAAGCGACCAAGACGACATTCGCAGGACAGTTCGCAGGCAAAAAACTGACGGACGCCTTTGAAGTCAAGAAAGATGTTATCCCTATCACCAGTGCGACGATTACCAGCCGTTCCATTACCAATCTGGTTCAGGTCGTCGGCAAGGCCGTCTCCGACGCCCTCGGCATTGGAGGTTCCTCACAGGGCACCACCCCTGTCGTTCCACCGACGGATACCGTCCGGCCTTCGTCCAGACCCGTAACGTCCAGCGTATCTGGTGTCTCCATCCTGGAAACATCGGTGACAACAAGAGGCGGGGTTATCGTCAGTGCATCTGTGAAGGCCACAGCAAAGAGCTACGACGGTAACGTTACCGTTATCGTCGGCGTCTCAGTGGATGGAACAATCACCGGCGTGCAAATAGTCAGCTGCACAGACGGTCTCGGAAACTTGATCATGACACCTGCTTTTGCACAGCAATTCGCGGGCAAGAAAGCAGGCACCCCTCTCGAGGTCGGTACGAATGTCGATGCAGTCTCAGGGGCTACGTTCAGCAGCAAGGGAGCTACAGCGCTTGTGGAAGCAACTGCCGAAGCTCTTGCCAAGGCTCTTGCAGGAGGTGGTCTGTGAAACGTTTGTTTGGTGTCTTCGTCAACGGTCTCATCGTCGAAAACCCGCTGTTTATCATTATGATCGGCCTCTGCTCCTCGATGGCCGTAACGACTACGGTCGCCAACGGCATCGGTATGGGCGTCGCGCTGACCTTCGTCTTGGTCATGTCCGAGCTCATCATTTCACTGTTCCGGAACCTGATTCCGGATAGCATCCGTATGCCCATCTTCCTGATTGTTATTGCAGCATTCACGACCATCATGGACCTCGAGATGAAAGCGTACTTCCCCGTCCTCTCCAAGTCCATGGGTGTCTTCATCCCACTCGTCGTGGTGAACTGCATCGTCATGGGGCGTGTGGAAGCATTCTCGTCCAAGCAGCCCGTTCTCGACTCTATATTCGACGGCTTTGGCATGGGACTCGGGTATACGTGGGTCCTCATCGCCTTGGCAGTTGTCCGGGAGCTGCTGGGCAACGGTACTCTTCTGGGATTCCAGATCATGCCGTCATCCTTCTCGCCCATGATCTTCTTCATCCTGCCACCCGGTGGCTTCCTCGTCTTTGCCCTCTGGATGGCAGCAAGCAACGACCTGCGCCGAAAACTGCTGGCAGGCAGAAAGCCGGAACCAACCCAGGATAGCTGCTGCACGCTGCCCGAAAACGGCTCGACCGAAAAGGCATAGGAGGACACATGTCTGACTTGATCAAGATCTTCGTCGCAGCGTTCCTCATCAACAATATCATCCTCATGCGCTTCATCGCGCTTTGCTCCTACATCGGCATGACGTCCGACGTAGGACAGTCGGTAGGCATGGGGCTGGCCGTGACCTTTGTCACGGTGATGGCTTCGGCCGTCACGTGGCCCATCTACTACTGGATCCTCAAGCCGAACGGCCTCGAATTCCTCGAGATTCTGGTTTTCATCGTCGTCATCGCCGCGCTGGTTCAATTGGTCGAGTTCTACCTCAAGAAGAGCGTGCCGGCGCTCTACCACGCCATGGGCATCTATCTCCCTCTGATCACGACCAACTGCGCCATCCTGGCCGTCACGTTCGACCAGATCACGTACAACTACAACTTCGTACAATCCATTGTCTTCGCGGTCGCCGTGTCCCTGGGGTATCTGCTTGCGATGCTCCTTCTGGCGGGTGTGCGCCAGCGACTCAAGAATTCCCCAATCCCGTCGTTCATGATGGACACGCCTATCCTGTTCCTCACGACAAGCGTCATAGCCGTGGCATTCATGGGTTTTGCCGGACTCATCAAGTGAGGCTGCGATGAAAATCATCATCGAAACTGCAATCATCTCTGCCATCCTCGGCCTGCTCATCGGTGTTGCCCTTGGTTTTTTCCGCCAGAAGTTCTCGGTCCCCAGTGATCCACTCGTCGAGAAGGTCCGTGCCATCCTCCCCGGGGCCAACTGCGGCGCCTGCGGTTTCGCCGGCTGTGATGCGTACGCGATTGCGGCCGCCCATCAGACGGCTGCTCCCGACCGCTGCACGACGGGTGGCAAGAAAGCGGGCGACCAGATCGCTGCCCTGCTCGGCCTCACGTCCAGCGCCGTCGACCGGATCGCTGTTCTCGTGTGTCAAGGATCCAAGGACAAGGCCCCTCTCAAGGCCGACTATGAGGGCATCCAGTCTTGCCGCGCTGCCAAAATAACAACGGGGGGCACGAAGCTGTGTCAGTGGTCCTGCATTGGCCTGGGTGACTGCACCAGAGTCTGTCTTTTCGACGCACTCCATATAGGAGATGACGGTCTTCCCCATGTGGACACGGTCAAGTGTACAGGGTGCGGGAAGTGTGTGGATGCCTGCCCTCAAAACGTTCTCACCAGGATCTCACGCACCAAGAAGGGTGCCATGCCCTTGTGTTCCAACCGGAATCCTGTGAAATCCAAGGTCATCGCGACATGCAAGACCGGCTGCATCAAGTGCGAGATATGCGTCAAATCCTGCCCCGAAGGAGCCATTCGCATGGAACACGGGCTCCCCGTGGTAGACGAACACCTGTGCACCTCATGCGGCATATGCGTCGCCAAGTGCCCCACAAAGGTCTTCAAGCTCATCGAGAAGGACATCATCAGGGCCTGATTGTCCGAGGCAGCTCAGTTGTCATGCAGTAAACCCCCGACCATACGGTCGGGGGTTTACTTTTCCAAACCTTGGCTCAACCTCTCAAGGCGCGGGGGTGACATCGACTTCCTGCGTGTCGCGCACGCCGCACAACCGGAGAGCTGGTACAGACATCACAATGCTCTTGCCCAGTCCTTGTTTCGCCAATGCAGTGAAGACATGCCCTCCGACGAGCACTCGCCCTGTGAAGACGCCCGACTCACGCCATCCTGCAACGATCTCCTGGTCGAGTTCAACGGCTTCCTCCTCGCGCGTGTACCCCTTAATTACCGTCAGGCGGATTCCTGCGGTACCCACCGGCATGATCTGTCCAGTCCGCTGCACGAGTCCGCTGACCAGCAGGGGAGCCAGAGCCTTCTTGACCGTGAACGAGTCCCGTCCCTCACACAGGTGCCGCAACGTGCAGAGTTGGGGGATCTGGGCCAGAAGCAGCCACTGCAATGGTGTCAGCGAAGGAGGGTCTGTGAATGACAGCATCAATGTTAGCTTCTCGTCGGTATCAGGAAGGACAGGTGCCATCGTGTCCGTCTCGATGTGCGCCTGCCGCGCGACACTCGACAACTGGGACTCGTCCACGTGCATCGAGGGCGCCGGTATCTGTTCGCCCTCGTGAAACGTGAACTGTCCAGCAGAAAATGCGGCCAGCGTACTGGCGAGGGCCCCCAGGCCATGAATGCGACCGTGGACCACCTCGACAATCGTGCCCGCGTCAAAAAACAACGAGCTCTCGTCAGCATCGTTTTTCAGAACGAGACGTCCCGATTTTCCGCCCTTCATGACGAAAGAAACGACCTCATCGACGCCGAATCCCGATAGATCACCAGCCAATGGCATACGCGCCTCCGTATTGTTCTCCGAATGTGAACCACGCTTTCGATATTGGCATTATACCTGCTGTACCAGTCTGCACAAGCTGACCGAGTGGCAGCATACAAACAGGCCCTGCAGTGTTGCAAAACAGCGAATGGCCTGTAACATTCTTGGTACAAGGATGGTGCGTATGGCATGAGAAAACGGGCGAGAAGCGTACTCACAGGACTTCTGGTACTCTGCTGCACCTGTATGGGCTTTATGCCCAAGGTGCATGTTCGAGCGGATTCGTCCGACTCGGTGACACGCAATATCATCGTCACAGAGAATGCCGGTCTCACACGTACAGCCTACCCGGTCGTCGTTGCTCTTGCCGCAGAATCGACCACAGCTGCCGACTGGCACCTGGCAGATCCTTCTGGTGCTCCGATTGCATGTTCTATCCAGCAGACGGGCACAAGTGCACTGGTTCTCCACTTTCTGGCCGACTTACCTGCCAATTCCGCCCAGACCTTCAAGCTCGTAAACGGCACGGGTTCTGCGGTGACGGGTGTGACCCAGTTGCCACTGTTTATGGGGACGTCCTATCTGGTCTACGTAGAGAAGGTGCTCGAGGTGGCTTCATTCGAGGCCGGCAATTTGGTCAGACTCGTGCAGGCCGATGGGACACTGCTTCTGTCGCGCACACTCGGCCCCGATGAATCGATGTCCTACACCGCCAAGTCCCCGCAGGTCGTGCGCATCGATGCAGCAAAGCCCGTCAGTGTCTGGCTTGTCACAATGGCTCCCGATTCGGAACAGCAAGCCCTCAGGCAGTCCAACGATGACGTTTACGGCACAGTGGGTACCGACCTACTGGTGCGGACCTTTGGCGAGCTCTGGCTTGCGGCGCCTTCGTCTACCTCGGTTTCGCTCACAAGCAAGGGAAGCACGCGGACCATCGCGCTTTCTCCTGCATCTGTCAGGTTCGTTGACGGGCTGGAACCCGGAATATATCGCCTCAGGAGCTCGTCTCCCGTTTGTGTCACCTCGGGCGTCGAGGAAGACAACATATCATGTGTACAGTATCCTGTCGGGACATGGTTTGCGGGTCCGTCGTTCGGACAGACGACCATAACGTCCTGGCGTCCTGCCACCACGGTCACAACATCGTTCGCAGGAACCACACAGACGTCTTTGCTTCCAGAGCTCGGTTCTTCAACGACAAGAACCACGATTGCACAAAACGCGTATGTTGCGGGCAAGACCGAGTGGAAGCCGATCGTGGTCGAGAGTAATGGACCGTACACGCTGACCACCGACGGAAACTCGGGCAACTTCGGCCTTGAACAATATCCATCGACAGCCCTCACCGGCTCTGGGTTAAACTTCGTCGTCACCAGTGGCAAGCTCTTCAGCGGTTTCTCCCAGGGTCACTTTCGCCGCCTTGCTGTTGTTGGCGTTCAGGACGGAGCGGATGTCACGCTATCCACAGGAGCTTCATCTCAGCGCTTCACCCTGAATACAGCTCAAGCGAAGATTCTACGTATCGACGCCAGCGGGGTTCCCATTCGGCTCACCTCGACAAAACCGGTTCAGCTCTTCGATCTCGGAGAAGAGGCTCGCGAGGGATTGGCTGTAGCGCTACCGCTGGCCGACTCCTCGGTCAACGCAAGTGTCGCAGAGGTCTCGTCTTCCAGTCCCGTAGCCTCGACCAATACAGACGAAACGACGCAAACATCCACTCCTGTGGAGTCACCGTCGTCGGGACCCTGGCAGGCAGTGTCGGCATGGATTCAGAAGGCAACTCGCGCGACGGGTGCCTTCATTGCTTCCCGGTGGCAGACAGCATGGGTATGGATTCAGAAGGCAACTCACGCGACGGGCACTTTCATTGCTGCTCGGTGGCAGACGGCATGGGTATGGATTCAGAAGACAACTCGCGCGACGGGGGCGTTTGTCGCTTCTCTCACTGTGGGCATCCGTGATTTCTTCGTCTCGGGTAAGGCATTGAAGGTGCTCCAGACCGCGACACAGGCGATCAATGATCTCGCCGTCCGGTTGTTTTTGCCCCTGGCTGCGTTGGTCGTACCAGTTCTGGGACGCATGGTGTCCGGCCTCTCGGTGACGCCCGAGCTGGTAGCTGTATGGATGTTTTGGGTTGTTGTCGTTCTTGCCCTCATCATCCTCCTACTCGCTCTGCGTCCCCGCCGCAACGTAGGCAAGCGCCTGCCTAAGGTGACACCCAGGACGGCAGGACAGAAAGAGAACACCATAGAGTTCGGTCTTGTGGAACAAGGCCCAATACCATCGCCCACAATGACACTGGATCGACTGACACGAACCCATGAGAAGCAGGAAGCACAGCGTGTGCAGGAACCCGCTGCTCAACCAGCGATCGCCGAGGAATCATCTCATGCCCGGCTCGAGTCACCGCAGGTCTCGGAGATTTCCCTGGAGCCACTTGGCTTCTTCGCCGGCACAGAGACGGCGCCCGCTGCAGTGCCTCATGGAGCTGCGGACGCTGCCGCTATGATTGCGCCGGCCGTGCCGGCTGAGGTTCCTTCGGAAGCTCTCCTCATGCCTCCACAGGAAGGCCCTCCTGCCCAGGAACTTCCCTCGGAAATGCTCCTCAAACCTTTCCCCGAACCGGAACTGAGACCTATCGGGCAGGAGGCTCCAGCCCAGCCCATTGAACTAGAAAGCAGCGGTGCTGAAACTGCCTTGCCTCTCGAGCGCCCCATGCCTACCGAGGAATTCCTGGGAACCCAGGAGGCACTTCAGGCCGAAAAAATCTCTGTTCCAGAGGCACCTGTTGCACCACAGGCAGCTTCCATGGAAGAACCGGTTTCGACTCAGGAGACGGGTGCTCCAACGCATGAGGAAGTTTCACTTGCCAAAGAGATGGCGCCGGCTACTCAGGAAACCTCAGAACTCGTAACAACACCCGAGGTGGTCCCTGTCGAAGTCGAACCTCTCACATCAGACCGCGAACGCCCAGCGGCGAAACCACCAGAAAGCAATCCGGGGGCAGCACCCAGCGCGGACCTTCTGTCGCGACTGTTGGCCGATGAGGAGTCGTTCCAGCAAACAGTTGCTGCAGCCAGCGCACCAGCAGGCGTCACTGCCTCTGTACCACCAGTCGTACCGGTTCCAGCAAGCAGACCGGCTCTACAGCCCTCTATCTTCTCGGGCGCTATCGAACTTGACACGCTGCTGCGTGACGGCGTCGTCACCGATGCCGGCGCTCTGGCGCAGCTCTTCCGCGGCGGGTACCGCAACCGTATCTCCAAACTGGCTGTCTCGGCCAAGGACCTGCAGAATGTGCCAGAGGAGATACGGCATGTGATCAAGCTCACTGTCGTTGCTCTGTCTCCTATCGAGCTGTCAATTGCCCGAGACCTGGCGATGCGCCTCGAGGCGCCGGGATTTGTCGGCGAAGCCCTGCTGGTAGCCAAGAAGATGGGGTATGAGAACTATCTCACGACGTACAAGAACATCTCGAAGAATTACAAGGACGTCAGTATCGTCGAGACAGCAAGCCTCAAGACTCCAGAGATATCGGCCGAATCCGGGAACGACCTCGTTTCCTTCAGCTAGGTCAGAGCCAACAGACACAGAGAATGAAGAAGGGGCGTACTCGTACGCCCCTTCATTGCGCTGAGCTCGCCCAAAACCTATCTCCTATATGGAGATACCTCGGCGTACTCCTTGAGACACCACCCACATGCGACGCATGCAGCACGCCTGACGAGCGGTATGCCATTCTGTCCTTCCTCGATTGCGCCCATCGGGCAGACAAGCGTGTCGAAGTTGTCTGGACGCCTTGAGAACCGGAAGACAAGCGGAGCACCAAATGCGCCGTGCATCGCGGGTTTCTGCAAGAACCCGGCGGGCATTCGTGCCCGAAGTTCATGCAGCGAGATATTGGACGCAACATCCGCCCCCCTGCCGCGACCCCCTCTACCGATGCGTGCCGACGCTGAAGAGCTGAACGGTGACCAGGAGACTCTTCCGCCACTCGCGATGAGCGCGTAGCCGTCCAACTCATCGGGATCGATACCAGCCAGGATCACACCGGTCTCGGCGATTCTCCCGTACGTTTCTTCGCGGGCACGTTCGCCATCGACGACGCCAAACAGAAAAGCTCCTCTGATCGCCGACCAGACATCCAAGAGAGCCTCTCCCATCAGTCGATAGGCAGCATAGCTCAGGATCTCCGTTCGCGTCTTTGTGGGGACGCAGTCGAGGACTGTGGCAAACACACCGTGGACGCCGGAGAACCTGTTGAGCTCGAGGCCGCGTATGACGACGAACAGGTCGGCCTCGGCGAGGCACCGTGCCACGAAGGCCTGCTTGATGTACCGACGCTCTGGGGTCTCCATTTTGTGCAGCTGACGTGCATAGGACCTCTTGGGCACCGTCAGAGATTCGTACTCCCCGGAGACGATCTCGATCAGGTCACCACGTCCCCCCAGCAGGCTTGTCAGGGCGCTCCGATATGCCTCGTCGTAGCCCGCCAGAGACCGTGCTGCAAAGTCCACCCGGGCAGCCCCGGACAGCGCTTGAACCGTCCGCTCCACCAGGTCCAGCCGCACGGGGATGTCGCCCAGTAACACGAGAACCCGCTTGCCGTCAAGCCCCCGAGGCTCCACCCAGTCAAACACATTGTCGAGCGCCTGAGTCCGGGCAAGGGTCCCTTGTCCCAATGCTTCTATCATGACTGTCTCACTCATTGTACCTCCTCGTCCACGACAGTATACATGGTTTCGCAGCCGCCATGGGGTCAACTGGCAATTACGACCGGAAGCGGTAAGGACTGGATTCCCGCACTCGCGGAGAAGCACCCCTCAGAAGCGCCCCTCAAGAGCACCCCTCGTATTGGACTAACACACTCGGGGGCATGGGAAAAAAGTGCTCGGGGGGAATGACAGAGAGGAAACCGCGTGTAATATTCTCGGGACGGTTCCAAAGTGTAACATTCTCACACTGTCGGGATAGTTCCATTTCTGTTGCACCTTCGCCACATCCTTCACCAAGTGGACTGGGTCCCACGTGATGCGCTACGGCTTTGACAAGGAGTTGCACGCGGGGTACAATGAGCAGCACAACGATTATGAATAAGCTGCTCATAAAGAACGGAACGTTGTTGACCATGGAAGGCGATCGTCAGCCCCGCAAGGCCGACCTGCTCGTCGCCGATGGACGTATCAAGCGCATCGACACTGCCATCGATCGCGGCGAACGCCCTGACATCACTATTGACGCCTCAGGTATGATTGTCCTGCCTGGCCTGATTTTTGGTCATGCTCGCCTTGGTTTCAGCCTTCTCCGTGGTCAGACCGACCAGATCCTGGACGATGCCGAGCGCGAGAGGATGGCTCTCAGGCTCGTTGGAGGCCTTTCTCCCAAACAGGTCCGTTGCTCGGCTGAACTCGGAATCTGCCAGTCGATTCGCAGCGGTGTCACGACACTCTTCGAAGGCGGCTCGATGCGACACACAGACCAGATTCTCCAGGCAGCCCGCACGCTCGGATTCAGGCTCATCGTCGGACGGATGCTGGCTGACCGCACGCCGGATTGGCCTGACACTTTGCGCATATCGCTCCGCGAGCAGATGTCTGACGCGCAGGCACTTGCCCGTGACATTGCATCGAGCGACCCGAACGGTCTACTCCGATATGCCGTGAGCGCCACAAACCCTCTGTTCTGTACTGACGAATGCCTGACACAGGCCAAGGCATTCGCCGATGCAGGTGACTACCCCCTCAAGATCGTTCTGACGACGGACAAGAGTCAAGTCGAGCGCATGCGCCGCGAAAGCGGTCCCCAGGAGCTGGCTTCTCTCGAGACGCTGGGAGTTCTGGGAGAGCATACGTTCCTGGTCAACCCGTCATTTGTCTCCGAGCCGGAACAGAACACCATCCGCAAGACCGGCACGCGTGTTGTCGCCAACGTGACAGCCGACTTGAAACTCGGTCGCCCGCTGTCCCGTCTCCCAGAGTTTGTCCGCAAGGGAACGCCGGTACTACCCGGGTTCGACAGTCCCTTGTATGGTGGGAGGATGGACGCTCTACGTGAGCTCGCTGTCCTGGCAACGGTTTTTCGACCGCAATATGGTCCACAGACGATGACTCCTGAACAGGTCCTCTCGATGGTGACCGTCGATGCCGCAAAGGCACTTGGTATGGACGACGAACTGGGAACGCTGGAACCGGGCAAGCAAGCCGACATTGTGCTCGTGAACCTTGGACGAGACATTTTCGCTCAGCCGGGAGCTCACACAAACGCATGCTGTCGGCTGGTCTATGAGGCATCCACATGCAACATAGCATGTACGATCATAGGTGGGAGAATCGTCTACCAAGGTGACCATGTCACCGGCTGCGACGAAGAAGCGCTTGTCGAACAGGCAAACGCCGAACTTGTCCGCATCCTGGAAAAGACGTGAGGAACGACTCATGGACAGCAGAACTCAGACAGCTCAGGAACGCATCGCACGGCTGATCGACGTCGCAGCCGGCCGCATACCGGCGGACGTGGTCGTCAGGAATATTCACCTGGTAAACGTCTTCGACGGACACATCGAGGACGATGTCGACATTGCATTGTCGGGCAGCCAGATCGCAGGGATCGGGCAATATGACGGTGAGACAGTCGTCGATGGGGGTGGCGCCTATGCCGCGCCCAGTTTCATCGACAGCCACATGCATATCGAGAGCACTATGGTCGTCCCGGGCGAATTCGCCAAGGTAGCCCTTGCATGTGGTACCGGCGCAGTGATCGCAGACCCGCATGAGATCGCCAACGTCGCTGGAGCGCGTGGCATCCGGTTCATGCTCGAGGCTACGCGCAACTCTCCGCTGGATTTCTACTTCATGCTTCCCTCCTGTGTCCCCGCGACGCACCTCGAGACAAATGGTGAGACACTGGACGCCGACCGGCTGTCGGAGCTGCGTCACAACCCACGAGTCCTGGGTCTTGCGGAGTTCATGAACTATCCGGGCATCCTGTTTAGGGATCCGGCCGTCCTCGCCAAGCTGGCCGCCTTCGACGGACAGTTGATCGACGGGCACGCGCCATTCATCACTGGACACGACCTGGAAGCATACATTGGCGCGGGGATCTCTACAGACCACGAATGCACGACAGTAGATGAAGCCCGCGAGAAACTGGCTCGCGGTATGTGGATCATGATGCGCGAGGGATCGGTGACACGAGACGTGAAAACCCTGATCCCACTGCTGACCAGAGAAAACATGCACCGCATCATGCTGGCGACAGATGACCGACACCCATCCGACCTACTTTCAGAAGGGCACATCAACTACGCGGTCAACCTGCTGCTTGAAGCAGGCATCGATCTCCCGACCGCCATACGCCTCGGTTCACTCAACCCGGCCACCCACTACAACCTTCCCCGCAAGGGTGCCATTGCCCCCGGCTATTGGGCCGACTTCATCATCTTCTCGGACCCGCGGCACGTCCAGCCTTCATCCACATATGCAAAGGGAAAACTTGTGGCGAAGGACGGTGTCTACCTTGGCCCTGACGACGGGCATCCCTCAAGGAGCTATGGCATCAAGAACAGTATCAACATCGCTACTCCCACCTACCAGAGCCTGCGTGTCAAGGACGAGCCAGGCAAGCAGCTGCGAGTCCTGCAGTTGATACCTCATCAGGTCGTAACCGGCGAGCGCCGCGTAAACGCACGAGTCGACACACACGGCTTTGTTGTGTCGGACACCGACCAGGACGTCCTGAAGGTGGCAGTCTTCGAACGCCATCACGCCACCGGGCGCGTAGGCGTGGCGTTCATCAGCGGGTTCCGAATGAAGCAGGGGGCGGTGGCCTCATCGATTGGCCACGATTCCCACAACATCATCGTGTGCGGCGTTGCCGACCGCGACATGTTGCTGGCCGTACAACAGGTCGCTTTCATCGGCGGCGGTCTCGCGGTGACGAACAACGGGCAGGTCGTCGGTTCTCTCTCGCTTCCATATGGTGGTCTTATGTCCGACCTATCCATACCTGAAGTCGCGGCCCGCCTGGATGATCTGGGAAAGGTCATGCGCGACGCAACAGGCTGTCCACTGGATGATCCGTTCATGACACTGGCATTCATGGCTCTTCCGGTTATTCCCAGGCTCAAGATCACGGATTTCGGCCTGATCGACGTCGAGAAGTTCAAAGTTGTCAGCCTGTTCATCTAAGGGAGGTCTGCCATGCAGCATCTCTTCCAGAACGCTCAGATAGCACAACCTGACGGCACGCTCGCGGCAGTCGACATGATGGTCACCGAAGGCGTCATCAAGACGCTCACTCCCGCACTCGGCGAGCCTGCTCCAGCTGGAGTCGTCGCCACGGACCTGCATGGATTCTTCGTCATGCCGGGTGGGGTCGACGGACACGTCCATTTCGACGATCCCGGCTTCACGGAACGTGAGGACTTTGGTACTGGCACGATGGGAGCTGCCGCCGGTGGCGTCACGACCATCGTCGACATGCCATGCACGTCGCTTCCACCAGTCACCACGCCCGAGAACTTCAAGATGAAGATGAAGGCTGTCGAGTCCAAGGCCTACGTCGACTATGCATTCTGGGGCGGAACGACCCCAACCTTCATCGACAGCGGCGCCTTCCGCAGGCTGTTGCCGGAACTCAGGGAGCTGGGCGTCGTCGGCATCAAGGCGTATACGATCTCGGGCATGCAGACGTATCCGCGTCTTGACCCACGCCAGATGCTGATGCTCTTTGAGGCTGCACGCGAATTCAACATGCTGGTGGCGGTGCACGCTGAGGACTACTTCCTCGCCACACACTACACCGACAAGATCATCCGGGAAGGCCGTTTGGACCCTCTGGCATACAAGGACGGCCGTACCTACGATGCAGAACCCCTCGCCATTACCATAGTTCTTGCTCTCGCCCGGCGCGAGCAGACGCGCGTCCACATCGTCCATCTGTCGACATCGGCCGGAGTCGACCTTATCCGGCAAGCTAAGGGTCAGGGCATCGACGCCACGGCCGAAACCTGCCCGCACTACCTGTTGCTCAACCGAGAGGACTTCGTGCGCCTGGGCAGTCTGGCCAAGTGTACGCCGCCCTTGCGCGATCGCTACGACAACGAGGTGCTCTGGGCAGGCCTGCTCGACGGGACCATCGACTATGTGACGACCGACCATGCAGCCGGCGTTTACCCGCGGGAGAAGGTCACTGACAACATCTGGAATGCCTATGCAGGTATGCCTGGCGTTCAGCTCCGCGTCCCTCTGATGCTTCACGAAGCTTGCTCGATCCGGGGCATGAACCTGTACCGTCTTGGCGAAATCCTGAGTACCAACCCGGCCAAGCGTCTTGGCTTGTTCCCGCGGAAGGGGGTACTTGCAGTCGGTTCCGATGCCGATTTTGCCTGCATCGACCTGAATGCGCCGGTGACTGTGCACGCCCGAGACCTCTACGCCAAGAACAAATACACGCCCTTTGAAGGACGGGAGCTGCGAGGCGCGGTCCGCCGAACGTTTGTACGTGGCACTGAGGTCTTCGACGGTTCGGCATGGTTCCCTGCGGGAGCCGGCTACGGAAAATTCATCAAGGCTGTCTAACTACATGGAGGTGGCACAATGCTGGTAACGTTGAAAGAAGTCACACAGGACGCACTCAAGAACCACTACGCGGTCGGCGCGTACAACATCCACAACCTGGAATACGCCAAGGCCGTTGTCGAAACCTCGTATGAGATGAAGGCGCCTGTTATCCTCCAGATCTCACAGGGTAGCTCTGATTTTGCGGGGCTCGAAGAACTGAGCATGATCGCCCGTCACTACGCTGCCAAGGTTCCCATCCCCGTCGTCGTGCACCTCGATCATGGGCGGAGCTTCCTGCGCTGTGTCGAAGGACTGCGTGCCGGGTTCAGCTCCGTCATGTTCGACGGGTCCTCGCTGCCATACGCCGAAAACGTCGCCATCACGCGCCAGGTCGTCGAAGCTGCCCACCAGGTAGGCGTGGCCGTCGAAGCAGAAATCGGCAAGGTCGGCAAGTCCGAGGACGGTGCAACCACCGAGGCTGACGATATGCACTACACGGCGGTCGACGAGGCGGTTCGCTTTTTCGGCGATACGCACGTCGACGCTCTGGCCGTTTCCATCGGAACGGTGCACGCCATGGCCGTCCAGGCAGCTCATCTCGACATCGACCTTTGCCGCAAGCTGCACGAGGCCATGCCAGCCGTCCCGCTCGTTATGCACGGTGCCTCCGGCGCAGTGGATGATGATGTCAGGCAGGTCATCCAGCTGGGCATCACCAAGATCAATATTGCAACCTTCCTGCAGAAGAAGGCCGCTCTCGCCGTTAAGGCGATGTTCAAGCAGACCCCGGACGCCATCGGGTTCCGGGACCTTGCAAAGCCACAGTTGCAGGCCATCAGGGACGGCGTACGTGGCAAGATCGAGTTGTTCGGCACTGCCAACCGCGCCTGAGAACGCCACGGGTTTCAGGATACTCAAGGACCCCAGCCTAATGGCTGGGGTCCTTTCTTGATATTGCTTTGTCTGGACTATGAAGCGGGCTGCGTGCTCACCGGCGAACCAGACTGCGCAGCAGGCGCCTGAATCTCCACTGTGCTCGCCGTCAGGTCGATGACGCCCTTGAGAGCTTCTATGAGTTCCGGCCCTTGCAACGTCTCCTTGTCCAACAGGACAGCCACCAAGTTTTCCAGCACAGACCGGTTCATCTCCAGAATTTCGGTCGCACGCCGGTACTGTTCCTCGACCAGGCGCCTCGCCTCGGCGTCGATAGTCTCGGCGGTCTCTTCACTATAGTTGCGTTCCTCGCTCAGTTCCTTTCCGAGGAACACCAAGTCGCTGCTCTTGCCATACGTGAGGGGCCCGAGTTTGTCGCTCATGCCATACGCACGGATCATGCGGTGGACGACGTCCGTAGCGCGTTCAAGGTCGTTCGAGGGTCCGGTCGAGATGCTGCCCAGGAAGAGTTTCTCGGAAGCGCTGCCACCGAGCAGGCCGGCAACTTCTTTGAGGAGCTCCTCGCTCGTGCGCATGTACCGGTCTTCTGTGGGCAGCTGCAACGTGAACCCAAGGGCCATGCCGCGTGATACGATACTGATGCGGTGAACTTCCTCACGTGCAGCCAGAGCCTTGCCGACGACGGCATGCCCGGCTTCATGATAGGCGATGCGGCGGCGCTCATCGTCGCTGATGACTCTGGACTTCTTCTGTGGTCCAGCGATGACCTTGTCGATGGCTTCCTCGACTTCTTCCATTGTAATGTCCGTCTTGCCCCTGCGAACGGCAAGGAGTGCGCTCTCGTTCAACAGGTTTTCCAGGTCGGCTCCTGTGAAACCAGCAGTTTCCTTGGCGATAACGCCGAACATGACGCCGACCGCAAACGGCTTGTCCGAAGCGTGAACCTTGAGGATCTCCTCTCGCCCCTTGGCATCCGGCAGGTCGACGACGATGCGCCGATCGAAGCGGCCCGGACGCAGCAGGGCCGGGTCCAGAACGTCTGGCCGGTTCGTAGCCGCAAGGATAATAATGCCCTTGTTCGCGTCAAAGCCGTCCATCTCGACGAGCAGCTGGTTCAGCGTCTGTTCACGTTCGTCGTTGCCGCCACCGATGCCGGCGCCGCGATGGCGCCCCACGGCATCGATTTCGTCGATGAACACGATGCACGGGGCATATTGCTTCGCCTGTGCGAACAAGTCCCTGACGCGGCTTGCTCCCACACCAACGAACATCTCGACAAACTCAGAACCCGACACGTTGAAGAACGGCACCTTGGCCTCGCCGGAAATTGCACGTGCGAGCAGTGTCTTCCCACAACCGGGAGGCCCGACCAGCAACGCGCCCTTGGGTATCTTGGCACCCATCGTCGAGAACTTCTTCGGACTCTTGAGGTAATCGATCAGCTCGCCCGTCTCTTCCTTGGCCTCATCCAGACCCGCAACATCCTTGAACGTCACGCGCGGCCGGTTGTCCATGAACAACCTGGCTTTGCTCTTGCCAAACCCGAACACCTGGTTGTTCTGACCGCCTTGCATGCGCTGCATCATGAAGAACCAGATCCCAATCAGCAGCACGTATGGCAGGACATTCATCAGCAACGTCAGCCAGATGCTCGTCTGCACCTTGTTGAAGTTGCCCTCGACACCCTTTTCCACGAGGAGTGAGTACAGACTGGCATCGTACAGGGGCGCAATGGTCGTAAACTTCGTGCCGTCCTTCAGCGTTCCTGTCCCGGTCTGGATAACGTCCGAAATCTCGAACGTGACGTCCTTGACCTCCCCGGCCTGAACCTTGGCCACAAAATCGGTATACGTGAGTTGCACCGGCTGGGCCGCAGGTTGCCTGAACAGCGAATAGGCACCCCACAGTATGGCAAAGAGAAGGGCCCATCCGATGAGCTCTTTCAGCAGATTCGGGTTCGAGCCTCCGTTCTTCTTCTGGTTGGCCACTTATCCTTTCTCCTCTTTTCTCTTCTCATAGACCTCGGGTTTCAGGACCCCGACGAATGGCAGGTTCCGGTAGTTCTCGTCGTAATCCAACCCGTAACCGATGACAAACTTGTTGGGAATCTCAAACCCACAGTACTTGATGTCCACGTCCACCTTGCGACGCTGTGGCTTGGAGAGGAACGTGCAGATCTCGATACTGTTGGGACCTCTCGTTTTCATCAGGTCGACCAGTGCCCTCATCGTGAGACCTGTGTCGACGATATCCTCGACGATGATGATGTCGCGGTGCGCCACGTTGGCGTCGACATCACGCGTGATCTTGATGATGCCTGTGCTATCCATGTTGGTACCGCCATAGCTACCCACGCCCATGAAGTCCACCGTGACGTGAACCGGCACCGAGCGGATGAGGTCCGAAAGGAACACGATGGCACCTCGCAGAATGCAGATCATTAGCGGGTTCCTGCTCTCGTAGTCATGTCCTATCTGCTGGCCCAGTTCGCTGACACGTTTCTGGATTTCCTCGGTCGAGATCAGAATCTCGAGTACATCATCTCTCATGTCCATGTATTCTACCCCACTCCCATGACGAGACAACTTAGCACTGTGAACTATAGTATACAATGCGCAGGAGACGATGCGACACCGATGTCACCGCTCCTGCGGCGCTGCGAGCAAGGGCAGGCACCCAGACGATGGCGTCTGCATCGCACACCACCGGCCTCCGCGCCCGGAGCACACGGTCTACCTTTGCGTCGACATACAGGTCTTGCAGCTTGCGTGTATGCCCCCCAAACGTCGTCATGCGGTCACCAGGCCGTGCATGGCGTACCGAGAGAGGCAACCGCAATGCGTCGAAGTCGAACCACGCTTCCTTCGGCCCGATGTCCCTCAAGTCTGACGGGACGTCCGCAGGCGTCTTCTCCTCGAAGGTCAGGCGTTTCTGGAACCAGTCGACTGTTGCAGGAAACCTCCCTAGCTCCACTGGCCCCTGGACGCGGACGGTAAATGCCGCTCCATAGACATAGACATGCTGGTAACCCACCTCGAGCATCACACGGTCATCCAGCGTTACGCGGATGCCCGTCCTTCCGTTCCGTATAGCCTGGGTACTGCGTGTCAGTCGCTCGAAGCTGGGACCGACGCCCGCCGTGGCGAAAATCTCTTCCAGCGCATATTGCAGCAAGGGGTCAGGAAGACCCGCAAGGGCCGATCTGGCAAGGCGCAGCGCTCCTGGATGTTTCCCATCGCCTGCTTCCAGGATCTCGATGTTGTCCGTCACCTGCTCGGTCTGTCGCTCAAATAGCTCACAGGCGGCACGTGCCATGTTCGCCGTTCGCGCAATGGCCGTCTTAGCGACAGGAAACCGAGTCTCAATCAGCGGGATCACGCTCGTGCGAATGAAGTTCCTCTCGTACCGAACGTCCGCATTGGAAGAATCGTCCCGCCAGGCGAAACTCTGCGCCCGCAGCCAGTCCTGAAGCTCTTCTTTTGACACTGCGAGCAGAGGGTGAACGAACATCCCCATCCGTGGCGCGATGCCCGATATCCCCCGCAAGCCCGTCCCTTTGAGAAGTCGAAACAGGACCGTTTCCGTCTGGTCGTCCTGGGTGTGAGCCGTGGCAATACACGCAGCTCCCGTCTTGAGCGCGGTTATCCGAAGAAAGCGAAGCCGTAGTTCCCGGGCCGCTTCTTCGCTGCTGAGATGGTGTTCGGAGGCATATACGCTCACATCTTCGGATCCTGTTTCGCATGGAACGTCCAGTAAACGTGCCAATTCCCGCACAAACGCCTCGTCCGCGTCACTCTCAGCACCACGGAGCTGATGGTTGAAATGGGCGCAGACCACGTCGAGATGACGGCTTTCCCGCAGCGAGCAAAGGAGGTGCAGCAGTGCGACCGAATCCGACCCACCTGAAACGGCGACAACCACCCGGGTACCAGGGGTCAGCAGGTTAAGGGAGCTGCAGTATGACCAGACGTCGTCCTGGAGCATGGGTCCAATCAGCCGGCAGCAAGCAGTTCGCTGAGCAGGAGCTCGACGTCGTTACTGCGCCCGCCTGAACGAGCGAACACCTGCAAGCATTCGATGGCCATGGCACGTCTCCCCCAACCGTTCATGATTCTCGCCGAACGTACCAGAAGTTTGGGGTTATCCGGTTGCAGCGCAATCGCCTTCTGCAGGAACATCGTGGCACGTTCCGTCTCGCCCGTCACACGCAGAGCCATTGCCAAATTGTAGTAGCAGACAGGGGTGGCACCCGGGAGAGCGATGGCGCGGGCCAGCGCTGCTATCGCACTGGATGTCCTGTTTTGGGCAAGAGCGTTTGCCCCCTTATGATGCCAGTAGATGTACTCGGTTGGGGCAAGCTCAGTTGCTCGAGCGAACTCGATCCCGGCCTGCCCGAGGCGACCGGCATTGTGCAACACCAAACCGTAGCTGTTGTGGAGAGATGCATCGCCCGGGAACCTGGCAGTCAGATCAGCGAAGATCCGGGCAGCTTCGTCGTTCAAGCCACATGCACTCGAGGCCACCGCAAGGTTCTTGCGCGTCAGGTCATCGTCGGGCAGGAACTCCGAGGCTTTGACGAAGACAGCACGCGCCTCTTCCCATCTACCCTGACCATACAGGTAGCTGCCGTACGCATTTAATGAAGCACAGTGACGGGCGTCCTCGTTCTCCCTGGACTCCTCGATCATTGCTGGTTCAGCAGCCCGTGATCTTTGCAACATCTCAACCTCTCTCCCTTTCCGGCGTGCCACTGACGAAAGCGCATTGGTTGTTGAGCCGTACGCAGAGCCAGATTGCGGCAGCCGACTGCTTCGCTCTTACCTAGTAGTGTAGCGAAAACCATGTGACTCACAAAGGCCACCAGAGTACTGATCAACGCGCCGACGCGCAGTTATCCCGACAGCCGCACAACCACTCGTGTGCCTGCCCCCAGCGGCGAACGCGCGCGCCTCGGTGCTCACGACACGCGCATCAGCTCTTTCTGGAGGCGTGCGCCAGGAGTCTGCGTCCAATCCCCAGGTAGCCCATTGCCTCGTCTTCCCGCAGGAGCGCCGTAGCAATCATGTACGAGACGAAACCAATGGCGATGAGTGGCAGGATATGGATCCGGGCCTGTATGCCGACAATGACGGCAGCCATGATCAGTGTGCCTCCACCAATCTTCAGGACGTCCCGGAGAATCAGAACATAGTCGACTGCCCCGTACATGTGCCGGTACACAAGATACATGAGCGCCATGCTCACGAAGGCGGCGATAGACGAGGCGACGGCAAGCCCGTAGGCGCCAAGATGGAACACGAAGCCAAGCAGGTAGTTGAGGCCGACGTTCATCCCCAGACTGGTGACACTGATGAACATTGGCGTCATGGTATTGCGCCTGGCGTAGAAGAGCCTGGTCTCAATGTACTGGACCGAACTGAACAGCAGTACCCCCATGTATCCCTGCAAGACGCGCGCTACGACAGCCGTGTTGGCTTCGCTGAAGGCTCCCCGCTGATAGATGATGCGGACGATGGACGGGGCAAGCAGCAGGAGACCGGCCATCGCGGGCAGGGTGAAGAACAGGATACGCTGGATGGCGCCACGAGCTAGTCGATAGCCTTTCCCAACGTCGCTGACGGCAAATGCGGAGACGATATAGGGATACGACGACTCCGCGATCTGAACCGCCCAGACGCCGAGTGGCAGCAGAAAGATCTTCTGAGCGTACCCCAGAGAAGCAATCGACCCTTCAGGGAGGAAGGAAGCCATGGTTCGGTCGATCAGCGTCAGCAGCATATCCGTCGCCGAACCGATAAAAAGGGGGGCAGCCTGCTTGAGCAGCGACTTCACCCTGGGGTCCCAGTGACCATATCGCGGCAAGATGAACCACTTCTCACGAATCGCGAAGTATACCCACAGCGTAAGCGCTGATACGAGCTGCGCTCCGGTCTTGAGGATAGGCAGTTCCATCTGGCGTGCCCCAAACAGCAGCCCGCTGATGACGGCCATGTTCATGAGAACATCGCCAAACGACAGGAGGATGAAGTCCTTCTTGACAGCCAGTGCAGTTTTCATAGTCGCCGAGATGACAATAATCACTGACAGGGCGGCCATCCACCGATAGGTGTACTCGGCGTACGCGAGGGCAGCACTCTTAAACCCGCCGCTGAACAGCGTCACGAACGCACGCGGGAAGACGGCGACTGCCGTAAAGAGGACCAGCCCGACAATCGAGAACAAACCGAACACGGAACTCAGGAGGCCACGGTAGTCGCGTTCACTCTCCAATCGGGCATGCGTCAGCTCGGGAACGAGTGGAATCGAGATGGGAGACGTGACGAAGCTGACGATGTTCAGGAGCACATTCTCAACCAGCTGGGCAACGTCCACGATGTAGGTGGCACCAAAGATCTTGGCCACAAGAACGTCCCGCAGAAACCCCAGCAGCTTTGAGAGAAATGAGCCCGAGACCTTCCAGAATGCTGCTTGACGCGGGGTATTCTCGAGTCGTTTCACGTCAACCCTTGAGGTTACTTTGGCATTATTTTCCACAGTCAATACTCCCTTCGATTCGGCTCTACGTCCAGTCTGCGCGCGTTGCATCAGTATAGCCGCGTTGTGCCCTATCGCCACCTAACATCTGTAACATTCTCGGGACGGAAGCACCCCTCATATTGAACTAACATACTCGGGGGGTTCCAAACTGTAACATTCTCGAAGCGCCCGTCAGCAAAAGGACTGGATTCCCGCAGACGCGGCAGAGCGCCACTCCCATTGCACCAACATGCTCGTGGGAAGCACCCCTCAGAAACGCCCCTCGCATTGGAAGAAAGTGCTCGGGGGCCTTGGACAAAAGGGCTCGGGGGGGAGAGAGAGAGAACGACGGACCCGAGCAGTTGAGACCACGGTGTTGTGTGGTATCATTTGGTGTCTGAACAACCATGCCCTCAAGGAGGAATTGATGAAAGCAGAAAAACTTGGGTCGGAAAACATCATCTGGGACCTGAGTGCCCTGTATGCGAGCCTTGACGATCCACACATCACACGCGACATGAAAGTGGTGCGAAAGGATGCCACCGCCCTCGCAGCGGAGTACCGCGGCAAGATTGCGGCCGGCAAGATTACCCCGGCCGAGCTCAGGAAGTTCATGGTCGAAGAAGAGCGCATCAGTTCCGCAACAGGCCGGCTTGGTGAGTATGCAGAACTCATGCTCACGACCGACAACCTGGACGAGGGCGCCAAAAGTCTCGTCATGAAGGCCCAGGAACTGGGCAGCGACATCTCCAACGCACTCGTCTTCTTCGCCATCGAACTGGGCCAGATGGACGAGGCTGTTTTTGCGCACCTTGTTGCCGACAAGGCGCTGGACAACTACCGCCACTATCTGCTGTTCCTGCGCAAGCGCCGAGAGCATCTCCTCAGCGAGAAAGAAGAGATGCTGCTCAGCAAGCGTGACCTGACGGGCAAGCTGGCCATACAGCGCATCTACCAGGAGCTTACGAGTTCGTTCAAGTTCACGGTTACCGTGAATGGTGAGCGCAAGGTCATGAATGGCGAACAGATTCGCTCACTGCGGGAAAACACCGATTCGCGTCTGCGCGCACGTGCCATGAAGCAGTACTTCGGCAAATACACCGAGAACAGCCTCGTCATCACCAACGCCTTCGACACCCTGCTCAAGGACCACCAAATCGAGTGCGAGCTGCGCCACGTCGACGAACCGATGGGCTTGCGCAATCTGGAGAACGAGCTGGACGCGGAGGTCGTCAACACATTGTCCGACGTCACCAGAGACAACGTCGACATCGTTCAGCGCTACTACACCCTCAAGGCGCGCCTTCTGAACAGCAAAAAGCTCACACTTGCAGACATCTATGCGCCCATCAGCGCCAAGCCTCACCGATATACATGGAACGACTCCAGGACCATCGTCCTGGACGCGTATGCCAAGTTCGACCAGCGGGCACACGACATCATCCAGCAGTTCTTCGACAAGAACTGGATCGACGGTCGCACCCTGCCCAACAAAACGGGTGGAGCCTTCTGCACCTTCAATATCCCCGGCGCACATCCGTGGGTCATGCTCAACTTCACCGGGACCAGCCGCGACGTGGAGACGATGGCACACGAACTTGGACACGGCATGCACGGTATGCTGTCCGCCAAGCAGACTGCGGTCAACCGCGACCCTATTCTCCCACTTGCCGAAGTGGCGTCGGTCTTCGGCGAAATGCTCGTCACCGATTACCTGCTGGGTCGCATGAAGGACCCCGAGGAGAAGATCGCGCTTTACTGCTCCAAGCTGGAGTCGGCCTTCGCCACGACATTTCGTCAGAACATGTTCCACCGGTTCGAGACCCGTACGCACGGTCTCATCGCTGACCATCAACTGTCCACCAATGAGCTCAGTTCCATCTATCACGAGGAACTGGTGGGCATGTTTGGTGATTCCGTCGTCATCCCACCACACTACGACACGGAGTGGTCTATCGTCCAGCACATGTTCCTGTGGCCTTTCTATGTCTACGCTTACAACTTCGCGCAACTCGTCGTGCTGTCGTTGTATCAGAAATATCTGGAAGAAGGCGATAAGTTCAAGCCCGTCTACTACCGCATCCTCGAGACAGGCAGTGCCATGACCCCCGCCGAGATCCTTGGTCTCGCAGGCATTGACCCGCACGACAAGGCCTTCTGGCAAAAGGGTTTCGACTTCATGCGCACCCGCTGGGTCGAACCTCTTGAAAGGCTCGTGTCCGAGCGCAGGTAGCGCCACAAAACATACTGGCGCCCATGGGCGCCAGTATGTTACACTTTGGAACCGTCCCGAGAATGTTACAGTGGTGGCGACGGTGGGATTTGAACCACACTCTCTAGCATTGGCTGGACCTCCCCCTACTCCTGGTGCCCGGCCAAAAATCGGTCAACAAGTACTGCAGCCTCGGCCCGGGTGATCGCATCGTCCGGCCGCAGTTTTCTGATACCCGACTCCAACGTCCCGACCGCGATACTGCGAGCATATGCTGTCGACGCCTCACGCCAGCCGAACGCACCTTCGACTACATCTGCAAACGGCAGCTGAAGCGACCCCACATCCCCTGTGGGCGCCATCAAGCACACAATGAATTGCATGCGCGTCATCGGTCTTGACGGGTCGAAGCGCGGACCTGCCCATGTCAGCGAGGCCTCGTCCAGCGTCTCGGCAAGCGCCATGATAGGCGCGTACGCCCAATGGTGCGGGGTCACGTCTGGCCACTTCACCGTCGTTCCGCCAGCAGGCGTGAGATTGCGGGCACGAGCGGCGAGGACAGCGCCTTCGGCGCGGGTGACGAAACCGCCCGGCCTGAACAGCCCGTCTGCATAGCCAGTGACAATCCCCAAGGAAGACAAGCGTTCAATAGACGCGCGGGCGAAGCTCTCAGCGATATCCCGAAAAGCAGGAGACACGTTGGTGGACCTGCTGACAGTGAAAGATGCTGAAGCAGAAGAGGATAGTGCAGTATGACTAGCGAGGGAAAACGTTACGGTGTATACTCCTTCGTGGGCATCGGTCGGTACCTTCCAGCTCGACTCCTGTACAAAGCTCCCCCCTGCTGATACTGAGAAGGTGCCCATCACATCGGCAAACGACCGACCCTTCGACCAGCGGAAGAACATGCCACCACCGGAAATAGTGAAGTCGAAGCGCTGCCCCGACGTGAATTCCAGCGTAAGCGCCTCAGACAAGCTGTTCGTCAGCCGGTACGTCAGATGGACCGTGTCACCGGGGGCATAGATGGTTTTGTCCGTCGACACCGTTGAAGTCACGCCGCCGGCGCAGAGCGCCTTCCCAGGAATAGCCAAGCAGAACGCCAGAAGTCCCGTCAGGCCAAAGGCAACCCATCGTCGCATGTCTCCACCTCTTACATATATTTTAGCATATTTCGCGGATTAGTAGAGCGACGCTCTGGTCGTATGCTGCGACACAACGGTCACGAAGGTGCACGCCACGACCCGGGGAAGGCCAGCCGCAGCTACTGAGCAAAGACAGATAACACAGGAATTGGTGGCGGCGGGGGGATTCGAACCCTCGACACTCCGGGTATGAGCCGAATGCTCTAACCAACTGAGCTACGCCGCCACAGGGGGTTGGAAAACTGGAACATAGTAGCAGAGGCGACAGCCTTTGTCAAGCCAGGAAAAGCGAGACGCTATCCGCGCTTGCGCTCTGTCCGTTTCTTCTTGTCGACCTGCCACTCTTGTGAATCCTGCAGATACCGCTTCATCATCATATCGAAAGGGCTCAGCACGGGTTTTTCACGGAAGGGGCGCGAGCCGTAGGAAGGGCGGGCGGGCGGTGTACTTGACGCAGAAGCTCGCGTGGGGGAGCTTCCTTCTGGGGCGGGAGCCACAGGTGTTCCTTCGGTACCGCCGGCAATCTTGGCAGCCTTGATTGAGAGATTGAGCTTGCCATCCTTGTTGCGGCCAATAACACGAACGGTGACCTTGTCCCCTTCCTTGAGGAACTGGTTGACGTCTTTGACATAGGTGTCGCTGATTTCCGAAATGTGGACTAGTCCTACCTCATTAGTGTCTGTCTTGACGAACGCTCCGAATGGAACAATCTTGACGACGATGCCTTCAGTTAGCTTGATGCGGTGCTCTTCAGCCATTAAAGTAGTCACTCACCTCTGTGGGGGATAGCTCTGCCGACGTGGCAGGCTCCAATAGAACAGCATACAGGACCCAGGCCAAAATACAACCCTAGAACCATCCCTTGACCCATGTGATGAGCTGACCCAGCAAGCGAGGGAGAGTCGTCGACTCAGGAGGGACGGGTTCTTGGACCGCGTGGTCTATGGGGAAAAGAATAACGGTGTCACCCTTCTTGCTCATAAGCAGGTCCTCACGCGCAATCTTCTCGACATAGGCTTTGGTCGCATGATATTCCATGGCTTTCTGCTGTTCCAGCGTCTGCGCGCTAACCTGCTGTAGTTCAGCAAACGTACGTGTCGATTCCCGGTCTGCTTTGCCCAGATAGGCGAGCGCTGCAACCGTGCTCCAGATAAGATAACCAATGACAAAACACGCTGCGAGCGCCAGCACCTTGTGCATGTTTGATGTATGTCCATGCTGCTGCCGTCTTACCACAGTCTCACCCCTCAGATGCCGGACCCAACAGTGCTCAGCTAGTCGATTCTCGGTCGTCTCATCGTTTCAGTCGTCGGAATGCCCAGATGGTCCAGCCCCTAGGGTCATAGTATTCATTCAACACGGCCGCGTCAAGCCCCGTGTTGTCTCGCCTCTGATTTGTGGTTTCTGCACACACGGGAATCCAGCTCTGCATGAAGTGATAGATTCCCGCCTTCGCCGAAAGCACCCCTCGCATGCGAAAAAAGTGCTCGGGGGGCAGAGCGCCACTCCCATTGGACCAACATGCTCGTGGGAAGCACCCCTCGCCTTGGACAAAAGGGCTCGGGGGAACGACAACAATGGAGAGAATGTCTCCGGATTCGTCTTGCCCGCGCAGGCGGGCACCCAGCTTTGCGCGACATGATGGATTCCCGCTTTCGCGGGAATGACCGAAAGGGCACTACTGCGCCGGATATGGCACACCGGCGCCATGAACGAAGCGCCGGTGTGATCACGCTATCGCAGTGTACAGTTTATCCTTTAGGCAGTCTCTTCTCACCTGCAGGTGCGACCTCTCGGGGTGTCGTGTCAAACTTCCCGGACACTGATGCACCCTCCTCGACGGAGATGCGCGCACTCGTGACGTCGCCCTTGACGGTCGCCTTCTCCAGGACTTCGACCTTCTCCGCGCCCGTGACGTTTCCCTCGACGCGCCCCATTACAATAACCTGACGCCCTTCGATGTTCCCATGCACCTCACCCTGTTCGGCGACCGTGATCGTCCCATGGCCGCTCACGCTGCCATGCAACTGACCCTCGATACGCAGGTCTCCCTGATTCTCGACGTCACCCTTTACTGCGAGGTCATGGGCAAAGACAGACGCCGTCTTGCTCTCTGTAGAAGTCTTGGATGGTCCAAATGCCATGGCTGTCTCCTCCGCCTAGTCAAGATACGTCATCGGGTTAACTGAACTGCCATGAATCATGACCTCGTAGTGGACGTGAGGTCCAGTTGCACGGCCGGTCGATCCCTCGTAGCCGATGACCTGGCCCTTCTTGACAGTCTGGCCCGCGGACACGGCCGTCCGGCACATGTGGCCGTACAGGGTCTCGATGCCGTCACGATGGTACAGCGTCACGGAGATGCCATAACTCCCGTTCCACCCGGACTGCTCTACCTTGCCTTCAGCCGTTGCCCTGATTGCCGTTCCGTACGGAGCCGCAATATCGACGCCGTCGTGGAACTCGCTACCGCTGCCGCCAAACGGGTCGGAGCGCCAGCCATAGTCAGAGGTGATGAGTCCGTACAAGGGCCAGAGCGAAGGAGTCTCCGCGAGCATGGTGTTGTATTTGGAAGCCGCGTCCTGCAAGATGATAAGGTTCTTCTCACGAGCTTGAGCTTCTTGCTGCACGACAGCCGTTGACGTCGACAGCTGTGTCGCGCCCGCGGCCAAACCGCGGCTGACAGAAAGGGTTGGTGTAGCCGACGATTTGAGGATGGACGCCAGGGAGACGCTGCTCCCGCCGACGCCGAGCGTTTTGCGGACTGTAGCATCAAGGGTTCCCAGATAAGCAACGTATTTTCTGAGTGCAGCTAGTTCCGTGTTATTGTTGCTGATGGTCTCGTTAGCGGCATCAAGTTGTGCAGACTGAAGGCGCACGACCTGATCGAGACCCATCCCGGTGTACTGGGCGACTGTGTTCCTGAGGCGAACGTTCTGCGTCAGGACGACGGCGAAGCTCGAGACAAAAAGAACAATTGCGGTGATGACACTGTAGATGACGAAACGGGAGACCTTGAACTGATGCGCGCGACCTTCATACTGTGGAACGATAACGACCGAGTAACACGTGCGCTTGCTCTTCTTCTCGACTGACGTTTTCGTCGCCATCATCGCCTCGCTTCCCCAGGATTGCGTCCCAGCGGGTAACTCCTACCCACCAATGACACACATGTACACAGTATAAGAGCGTAGTGCAAAATGCAACCCCACGTCAAGACCGTGTGTGTCTACTCAGCAAGTCCTGCTCCTCGCGGCCAAGAGGAATGTCGCTGCGCCCGTTTTGAAGAATCTTGGCAAACACCTTGCTGCCCTGGGCACTGGTAAGCGACGTCAGGATGATTCCTGATCCATTGCGATTGAGCATGAGCTGCGAGAAACTGAACTTGCCGGCCTGGCCGGGAAAGGCGTCGTAGTGCTCGATGTCCACGGTGTCAAAGAAGCCATTGCTCGTCTTCTCGAGGCCGGCCAGGGAGTCTCGCACCTCGCGCTCCATCGCTGCATGATCCTCGAAGGTCCGCAGAATTGCAGCAAGGTGTTGCTGGAACTGCTGCCCCTGCGCCTCGCCAAAGATGCGCTTCAGCAGACGACGGTTGCCGGCAGCAGTAACCAGACCTGCCAAACCAAACCCAAACGCAATGAGGACGGCGGCGGCGATGCCGATACGGCCGCCGTCCGTCGTATAGAGCTGTTGCAAGAAAGCCATCAATGCACTCAACTAGGACACGCTAAAGTGCAGGACGACCGACTTCGTCGCCGCGTTCCACTCCACGGTGCCACCCAGTTGCTCGGCGATGAAGCGAAACGGAAGCATGGTACGGCCATTGATGATGATCGGCGTGACCTTGGGGTCCGTATCGATGGGTACAGCCTTGCCATTCACGTATGCGGTCGGTCCACCAATGGCGAGGACGAGCTCGGTGTTGCCCAGCGTGATGGTTACGGTCCGCGCGGAGGCTGCCCAGACCACCTTGCCACCCAACGCCTCGATGATAGCAGCGATCGGGACCAGCGTGCGGCCGTTCTGAATGACCGGCGTCGTGCCGCGTCCCGCGTCGATCTCCCTCTTCGTGCCATTGACGGTCATATATTTGTTGCCGATGGTCAGGACGATCGTCGTCGCATTGGCAGGGACACGGGTCACGAGAACAGCCACGCGGCGTGTGTTACCGGCAGCATCCTGTGCGGTCACAGTGATGGTGTTGGCTCCTATGGCGAGTGCCACCTCATGGGCAAACGATCCATCCGGCATGAGGTTGGAAATCGATGTCCCATTGACTGTCAGCACGGCGCCTGCCTCGACCGTCCCCCGTACCATGACCTTTTCGGCATGGATTTCCTGCCAGTTGACCGGCGCAGACACGGTCAGCTTAGGCGGTACGGTGTCGACGGTGACGTTCACCACTGCAGAGGTCGTGCGGCCGCTCTCATCCGTGGCAGTAACACGGAGTTCATTGGCCCCTTCAAAGAGAGTCAACAGCTCAGAAAAAGTCCCTCCCGCGATGATATGTGTCTCCTTGCCCAGCACGTCGACGCTCACGACCGGAGCCGACGTAGCCGTGACCGACCCCGCCAGCGTGAACGAGGAAGAAGTCACGAGGCGCCGTTCAGCACCGTCGATAGCAAGGACTGGGCCCGTTGTGGCAACGCGGAACTCGGCGGTCTTGACCGATTCCTCGTCGATCCCCGCGTCCACATTGCGGGCGCGATACTTCAGCGTGTGCACGCCCGATGGAATCTGAAAGGGCACAGTATACAAGATGGTCGGGTCGGCGTCGATACCATAGCGCAGCTCCAGGCGCCCGTCGACGTTCGAGGCAGCAGCAAGCGTCACCATGGGCTCGCTGACATACCATCCGTTCTGTCCGTCCGGTGTGCCTGGACCCACATAGATGGTTGTGGAAACCATGGGCAGGTCCTTGATCTGAAACGGCTCGGACGCAACGTCCCCGGGTTCGGATGACGTATGGACATACAGCACATAGTTACCCGCCTTGACAGGGTTCGTCAAACCATAGCCTGCACCAATAGCAATCGTCACGGCAGACCGCGTATCTACCGTAACCGGTGACAGGATCTCGATCGTGTGCTTGACCGGGTTGGTCAGGATGCGCTCCGGGACCAAACCATTCACTGTGACCGCACTGTTGACGGGTGCCACGGGGAACCCACCGGCCGCATAGGTGATCGTGATGGTGCTGCTGCCTTGGACAAGCTGTCCAGTCACCCCGGTGACAAATACAACTATATACCCCGACCCTACATTCGCAATGGTGGATTCCAGATGGACGCTGGGCGCCATGATCTGGCTCGTCCCAATGGTATATGGTGCCGAGTCCACCGCCGGTTCGTGATCAGTGGACACACGAACATGATATGTACCGGTGCCGGGGTTGCCCACGCGTGGCACCAGTGCGCTAATGATGATCTGTACGGTGCCTCCAGCGGGGATCGCTTCGGGAACAAACACCTTCAGCGTACAAGCGCTCGGATTGCCGAAAGCCGGCTGTGTTGGGTGGAGGTCGTTGACGGTCACTTCGTCGGCATAGACCAGCGGGTTGCAGGGGGAGCACGGCAGGGTTGTCCCCTGCGGGAACTCCAGCAGGACTGCATCACCTGCTGCGAGACCCTCACCGGTAACGAACGACACCGTGTACCGCGCGTTGGTCTTTGCAACGTTGGGCACGACCTGCACTTCGACAGCGCTGACGACAGCACGCGCCTTCGGAGCACCATATCCAGCCAGCAACACACACACAACCACAACCCCGATGAGCCGCTTGAACCATGAACAATCGATTATCCGCATCATCATTCCCGTCCTTTCTACGTTGCGTCCGCAAGGGACACGGTGACTGCCTGCGTCGCCTGATCCCAGGTGACGTCGGCTCCAAATGCTTCGCTGATAAACCGCAAGGGCACCATCGTGCGCCCGTTCTGGATGAACGGCGCCTCCGCCAGCTGAGTGATCTTCCCGTCGATGATGGCAAGCTTGGATCCGACCGTCAGCTGGACCTGTGAGCTGCCCCTGACAAGGAATACGACCTGGAGAGCAGGACTCCACGTCACCTGTGCTCCCAGGGCCTCGCCGATGAACCGGAGGGGCACGAATGTCACGCCGTTCACGATGATGGGCGGGGCATCCAGCAAGCGCTGTTCATCGCCTACCATAGCCGTCGTCTGTCCCACTACGAGCCGTATGGTGAGGACGTCGTTGCGGGTGACCGTCCAAGCCAGCCGACCCTCATTCCCCGCTCTGTCAACTGCTGTGACCGTGATGGCATTTTCGCCTTTGAAGAGTGGCACCATCGCCTCCCAGACTGAACCTGTCTGGGTCATGGGAATACCGTTGACATTCACCGAAGCAGGCTCGCTGACCGTCACTCGGATAGAGATACTGTCGGCATGCACCGTGCTCTCGGCAGGGAACGGTCCCTGTCGCGTGATGGCAGGCGCAGTCGTGTCGACCCGTATCGTCCGTACGAACGTCACCGTGTTGCCTGCCAAGTCGCGTGCAAAGCAAGCGAGCGCCTGGCCGTCCGAGACGTTAAGCGCAACCGAGAAGGTAAGATCCGCCGCAACAACGGCCGCGATACCATTGAATTGCAGCACGTCCACCAGTTCCGAAACAGTGCCGGTGATGGTCAGCGACGTCGAGCGGACAAACAAATCCCCCGTGGCTCCCGTAAGGGTGACGACTGGCTTGGTCAAGTCGACCACAAAGGACCGGCTACTCGGTTCACCCTGCGTACCATCGCGCGCTACGGCATAGGCGGTAAGTGTGTGGGATCCCTCGTCGATGGCTATCGATGTTCCCGGTGAATATAGTTGGTAAGCTCCCTCATCAATCCGGTAGTACAGCGAGGAATCTTCATTCACGAGCCGCACCATGGGTTTGGTCGCGACATAGCGTCCGCCAACACCGTTGGGCGCGTCAGGCGTTACCAGTATCATGGCGACAGGCAGTGACCTGAACTCAACAGCGGAGCTAGCGATGGGGTTGCTGTCCCGGGTCGTCGCGATGTGTATCCTTGCAGGCCCAGGTACAGCCGGCGTGCGGATACCCACCTGCTCGTTCAGCACAAGCGTGATGATCCCCGACGGGACAACGCCGGTCGGCACAGTCACCACGATAGTCGCCCCCTGAGCTGCAGCAGCTGCCAGCACACCGTTGACTGTCACGCTGCCGTCGCCCAGCCGCGCCGGCACGAGGATCGCTCCATCAAAGGTGATCATGATGGATTCTCCGGCTGCCGGGAATGTGGCCGCGGAGCTTGGAGTGAAGGTCACCGTCCACGAAGCACTGCGCCCAATGGAGACGGTTGATGTCAGAAGCGTTGCTCCCGACGCCGACGACGCCTGCACCAGTGCCATAGCCACTATCGGCACCGTGTCACTGTCAGTCCAGACCGTCCAGGCATATCCCATTGGCGCCATGGGGTTGACGATACCGAATTCGACTGGCAATACGAGGTTTACGGAGGATTCATCCGACAGATAGGCAGGAACAGCGACATCTATGCCCCCAGCCGCAATGGTTGCCGCTGCCGTAGTGCCATTGACAGTGACCTGCACAGTGGTCGTCGGGGCCGGCGCCGCATAACCAACCGGAAGGCGGACATGGACAAGCTGGCCCTGCGTCAGGCGACCAACGGCCGACAGTCCGAAGTGCAGCTGCAGCCCCGTCGGCGACCCGGCGACTGGCGTCGTGAGCTGAACTGTCAGCCCGGTCACCTCCCGACCACGTATCTCAACGACCGGTGTGTCGATAGGAGTCACTTCGGCAGTTGTGTAGACGCTGAGGACGACAGGACCAGCGACAGCCGGGTTCTTGATGCCTGCCTTGGCAGGGATGCGAACGATAACGAGTGAGCGGGCCGGAATGTCGACCGGGACGTACACAAGGACGGTGTTTGGACTGGCGTTGTCGCGAAAGAACCTGCCGTCACAGGAGACACCGTTGAGCGTTACGTCGGCTAGACCAAACGACTGTGGAACATTGAAGCCAAGCGGGAAAGAGATGTTGACGCTATCCTGGCCTGCCATCAGTCGCCCGTTGGACCCAGTTTGAAAGCTGACGACGACGTCGGCAGCGGCGCCCGCCACGACGGGATCGATAGCGGCAGTGACAGACCCAATGGCCGATGGCGTAATCGCATAGAGGTCCGACTCAACTCCGTCGAATTCTCTGCCGTCGCAGAAGAAGCTGACCATCAGCCGATAACACGAACGCGGCGACAGCGGGTTCAGGATGCCCACATCACGGGCGATGACAATGGTCAGTGGAGTACCCGCAGACAGCCGTGTCGACAGCAGGATGTCCATCTGGATCTGGTTCGTCGTTGCCAGCTTCTGAATCTGACCCCCACGGCTCTGGACGCCGTTGACGACAACCATCGATGGGGCAAAAGACCCCATCGTGAACCCGGTGTCGAACGGAAACGTGATGCGCAGCTGGTCAACGCGGTCATATGGGTTGGTCGAGATGCGTACGGTATATGCAGCCGGGGTACTGGCAGTCACGGGCGCAGGTGTCACCGAGCACAGTACTTGTTCTGCCCTGGCAGGCACTGTACCGGCACATGCAAACATGGTGACCAGCACGGCACATGCGAGGCAGCGCAACCAAAGATGTCGGTTCACGCGGACTCCTTGCAGGAGCATCTCATGTCACGATGCCCTGGGGTAGACAATGATGATGGTGCGCGTGGCGGCCTCCCACTGCGTATCGGCTCCGAGCGTATCGGTGATAAACCGCAGCGGGACCATGGTGACACCACCCAGGATGACAGGGGCAGCATCCAGGCTCACCCGCTTGCCGTCGACTGCAGCGAACCGCTGACCCACCTGCAGGCGGACCGTGCGGGTGCCAAGGGGCAGGTCGATGATCTGGAAGACACCATCCCACACGGGGCTGATGCCAAACGTCTCGGCAATGAAGCGCAGGGGTACCAGCGTCGTCCCGTTGCGGATGAGCGGCGCAGTCTGCAGGTTGACTGACTGACCATTGACCAATGCGGCTTTGGCGCCCACCTGCATCTGGATCAGCTTGGTGCTCAGGACGCTGATGACGATCGTGCGCGTCGTTGCGTTGCCCGCAGCATCGCGCGCAACGACCGCGATGGTCAGCGGACCATCCGCGGCACTGGCAATGGAATACTCGAACGAACCGTCCGCCAGCACTGTTGCAACACTGCCTTGGACGGTCACAGCCGCGCCGGCCTCGGTCTTGCCCATGACAACGATGGGCAGGCGCTGGATCTTCTGGAAGTTGACCGGCTGGGACACGGTCAAGGCCGGCGGCGTCTTGTCGACGCTGACCGACACCGTCTTGTGTGCCGTATTGCCGGCGACGTCAGTCGCATCCATGACCACGGTCGCCGATGTCCCCTGGATCGTCATGGGTGCCGCGAATGCGCCTGTCGCATCGACGGTCACGTTCTGGCCGTTGACCTGGAGCGTGCTGCCAACGTCCACGGTCCCCTGCACGACAAAGGAGGTGCTGTTGAGCACCTCTCCGTCCCTGGGCGAGGTCAGGGCAATGACCGGGGCAATGGAATCGACAGCGATGGTCAGCGTGCCGATCTCGGATCGGCTGCCCAGGCGGTCAGTCGCATAGAAGGTCAGCGTATGCGTCCCCTCTAATGCCGTGAGCGCCTGCCCGCCGTAGACACTGTCAGGGTTGGTGTCGAAGTGGTACGAGATGACCGGCTGTGCATCCACTGCACTCTGTGCCGTCAGCGTGATGGTCGGTTTGCTACGGTAATAGCCATGCTGGCCGTCCGGTGCCCCGGGTGTCACAGTCGCCCGAACGACGGGCAGAGATGAGACCGCATAACCAGTGCTGGTCACGGCAATCGTCTCGCTGCTGGTGCTGACTCGCAGGGTGTAGGTGCCACCCGTGACTGGGTTCATGATACCTGCCGTTTGTGTGACAACCAGCAAAACCGAGGTGTTTGCTCCGATCGAAGCGGGAACTGTCACGCTGGCGATCATGCCGGCCGTCGTAACCAGCGTCGACGGCGCTCCGTTCACAGTGACAGATGAAGCCAAAAGTGAGGTCGGGATCGTCGTGCCCGCAGGGAATTCGACGTTGATGCGGTCGATGCCGGCAGCCAGAGCACCGCCCGGGCCCGTTGTGAACGATATGGTGTACCCGGTCACCTGTCCCGCTGCGCCGTTGCTGACCTGCGCGGTCACGGCGCCTATCTGGGACGAGCTGACACTGTACGAGACAGGCACGGGAGTGGCATCACCAGACGTGTTGATGCCCAGCTGATACGTTCCTACCATCGATGGATTGCGAATACCGAGCTCAATGCCAAAGACGACGCGAATAGTCGAACCCCCTGCAATAGCAGTGGGGACATTAATGGCAATCTTGTTGGTAGCAACAGCCACAACACTCAGGGCAGGTACGTCGTTGACACGGACGCCACCGGCGGGCAGCGAGGCAGGAATGGTCGTGCCGGCGGGGAACTCAACGGTGATGCGCCCGGTACCCGCGGTGATGGGCCCTGACAGAGACGACGTGAAGGTAAGTTGGTACTGGGCCGCCATGCCCTGACGGGCGGGGTCTACCACGATCGACGGATTGAGAATGGCCGTGCCGACGACAAGGTAGCCGTTGGAAGAAGAGTAGTTGGGCTGCTTGCTGGTCGCCACCTGAAGAACGTACGTTCCCGGGATCTCCGGATGCAGGATGCCTGCAGACTGCTGGATAATGACGGTGCACTGGGCACCGCCGGCGATAAACCGCGACTCGGGGACGCTCAGCCGGAGGCGTGTTCCGGACACTTGTATACTGGTAACCGCGGCCAGGTTCAGCAGAATGGAACCTGCGGGGATCGTTGCAGGGACCGTCGTTCCGGCAGGAAATTGGACATCGACATAGTCAACTGGCCCAACGAGTGCGCCATCCGTGCTGACCTGGAAACTCACACTGCAGCCCGCAGCTTTGCCGGCATTCGCCGAATCGACAATGGCCGACACGCCGGTGACGCCGCCCGTACCTGTCTGCCCACCTGAGCCACCGCCTGTGCCGATCGTGACCGACGCAGAACCGGTGTCGCGAGGACTCGACACTGACAAAGAGTAGACGCTGGCAATCGATGGATTGGCAATCTGGCCGGCGGCCAGCAAGGTAATCGTGATTGGTTCGTAGTTGGCGAATCCGGACGATGCACTGACGATGACGTTCTGTCCGGAGACATTGACACTGTCCACGCTGCCGCTCCAGTATTGGCCGCCATAGCAGGTAACGGTGCTCTGTGTCACATGGCTGACATCAAATCCGGCGGGGAAGGTGATAGTGACAGCCTCATTGGCGGCAAGTCCACCGGGCAAGGAGAATGCAAACGTATATGAAACGTTGGTCGCTCCAGCGGCAGTCGAAGACGAAGTGATGGTAATGCTCGGAATGGTCTGAGCGCGTACAGAAACAACACTGCTGAAGCAACATGCAACGGCCACGAGAAGGCCGACGAGTTTACGTGAGGTGCGGTAGTTCACTCCTGTACCTCCTGAACGTTCGATTCGAACGGAGACGACTTGGTTCGTCAGGAGTAAGTATATGGGCAGGAATGTGATTTTCAACCATTGTGACGACCTCGACCGATGGGAAATGCGAAAGGCCCCTGCGTAAGCAGGGGCCTCATCGTACGGGTCTTGCTCAGCTACCGGTCAGTTATGGCTGGTAGGTGATGGTGATGGTGCGAGCAGATGGATCCCAGACAACGTTGCCACCAAAGGCCTCGGAGATGACTCTCAGAGGAACCATGGTGCGCCCGTTCTTGATGTACGGGGCAGCAGGCAGGGAGTCGATGGTGCCATCGATGACTGCCGTCTCGTTGCCGATCTGGAGACCGATCGTGTGGTCGCCCAGCGTAATGGTGATGCCCTGGGTCTCTGCCAGCCACTCGACGGTGGCGCCAAAGGACTCAGCGATGAAGCGCATAGGAACGAAGGTGCGGCTGGCAACGATCTCGGGAGCAGCATCGATAGAGGTGGCCTTACCATTGACGGAGACGATGTCAGCGCCGATGGTCAGGACAATAACTATCGAGGTGTTCACGGGGGCAGTGTAGGTGACCTTTGCAGTCGCCGTGCCCTTGTTACCGGCTGCGTCATAAGCAACGACGGTGATCGTGTTCGCGCCCTCGACGAGCTTGAGAGCAGCCATGAAGGAACCGTCGGGAAGAACATCAACCTTGTTGAAGCCAACAAAGAGCTGGGTCACGCCGACATTGTCGGTGACCTTGCCGGTCAGGTTGAACGTGCTGGAGGAAACCTTGGAGCCGTCAAGACCGGCCGTGATGGTCACCACAGGTGCGGTGGTGTCCACGACAGGAGCCATGTACTTGGCAACGATCTCGGCATCAGGGAGCGAGAACGACCAGCCGCAAGGAACAAGATCAGTCAGACAGCTGGTGGTGTGATCCGTAATGCTTACATAGTACTTGCCACTGTACGGAGGAACAAATGCCCAGTCAGCTTCGCCGTTGTTGTCGGTGATTGCTTCGCCGGCGACGAAGTTGTAGCCGGAAGCACCGGCACCGCCAACATACGTGCCTTCGATGTCAACGGTGACATCTGGGGCGCCATGTCCATGGGCATCCTTGACTGAGAAGACAATATGCGTAGCAGAAGCAGGAATCGTGAACGGAACCTCGGTAGGGCTGATCTTGACCGAGCCGGTTACAAGCGTGAAGGTGTCGATCAGGACCTGAGTCCCGCAAGTCTCCTCGAGGTAGAGCTCGAACTGAGGCGCATCTTCGAGGTTGGGGTTGTCCAGACCATAGACCTTGATAGGAGAAGGTGTCGTGCAACCGGCAGCTGGCGGAGCGCCACAGACGGCCGAGGTCACGAGGCCACAGTCATTTACGACTGCTGCAACGGACAACTTCCAGGTCGTGTCGGTCGTGAAGTCGTGATGGCCGTCAGCACGTGGGTCGGTCGGGACAACGTAGATATTCTCGGCCATGCCCTCGGTGATGATGTGGTCGTTGGGGATCTTGGAGAGGTCCTTCAGCCCAATCTGCACAGCAAACGCGGGCAGGACGACCTTCAGCGTGAAGGACACAGTCTCCTTCGCGTTGCAGTACTTGGTCAACCACGAGGTAAGCGTGATAACCAGACTACCAGCCTCCGGGAATCCACAGCTGAAGCTGAATTTGTACCCGGTGGCAGTCGTCGACATCGTCATCGTCGGGAAGCCAGTCAGATAGGCAGAGGCCACACCGTTGAAGGAGTAGCTCGCAGCGACATCTGACCACAGGCCGGTGGTAGTGGTGGCCGAGAACATAGGGTTGGTGATCTCGATGGTAGCAGGAACACCCGCAAGCAGGTCCGTCGGGTCAGTACCCATCTCATAGACCGTAGGTGTCGTAGTCAGAGTCGTGATCACTGGTGTGATGGCTATGTCGTTCAGCGTCTCGCTGATGAACGGGTAGCTGACATACATGTTGCCGCAGGAGTCAAACGACCGGTTGAGGCCGAAGACTTGGACAACAAGCTTATATGAGCATGGAGAAGTCGCGTCGCCCCTATTGAAGGTGATGTTCTTGAACGTCAGCTTCTCGCAGTTGTCGACGACAACGGCACCAGTAGTCGTGTCAAGGAACGTCACAGTCCCGTCGCCAGGAAGCATGACGTTGACACCGTTCAAGTAGGTGTCAGGGCTGAATGGATGGTCGGGGGTCCGCAACCCGATCGAACCGGTGATGCCATTGTACCACAGTTCGGACACAGTCTGGGTCGCGCCTGTCCAGTCGTCATACGAGAAGGCATTGGGGACAGGAGCAGAGGTGCCTGAAACGCACGACTGCATGAAGATGTGGACGATCTTGGTATTGCAGCCGCAGGACAGGCCTGCAGGAGCATTGGCGCCGCTGACGTTGACGACGAGGTCGGCCTTCTTGCCGACAACGATGGACGTAGCGCTGGTAATGCTCGCGCCCTCGACCGTCACGCCGACCAGCGAGCAGGACTTGACTTCGCAGATGTCGAACGTCTTCGCATAGGTACGGCAGCAGGCATTCGCAGGATCAGCAGTCCACTGGCCCGTAGCGAACGTCCCGTCGTGGTAGACCGGCGAAGTTGTTCCGGTAATGGTTCCCAAAGTCCAGCCATTGCCGGAGAACCAGTCATGGCAAGGACTCGTGGTACTCTTGTTGATGCGTTCCCACATCGTCATGGAAATGGAAACCGCGATTTTGCCGGCTTTCTGGACAATGAAGTCGCCAGATCCGGTCGAGCTAAAGGTCGACGTCAGCTCACGGACGGGGCCGCTGATGGTTGGTGTGAAGTCATAAACATACCAGTTCTCAGGACCGAGAGGCTGCCAGTAGTTGACCGTGATGTCCAGCGCGTTGCCGATGGTGCAGGGCAACTTGTCATAGACATACCGGCCAGTCTTGCAGTCCAGCGTCGGAGTGGCCGTGGACCCGTTGGGGCTGTAGCTATTCTCATCTGCGTTAACGTCGACGTAGGGGTTGAAGGCGCCGAGGTCACGCAGGTTGATGATAACCGTGGAGGTAACGGTTACACCGTAGATCGTCCTGCTCGCGGTCAGACGAACGTCGCCGGTCGAAGGGCTCGCGATGTTCAGGATGAAATGATACATGCCCGGGGACACCTCGACGGGAGCGCTGGCAGGCAAGGCACCTGCGCTGATCGTCCATGTGGCATCCAAGACATAGGCGCCGTTCTGGTCGACCACCTGCAGCAGGAGCGGCTGGTTCGCAACGCCCTTGTACAGCAGCACGGGGCTGTAGTACGTGGACGCGGTGATGGCCAGATTCGTGGGCGTGTTCGACAGCCACGCGTAGATCATGGCGTCATTGTCCATACCATCGGCCTTGTCAGCAGTAACGTTCGGGACGACAGGTGGCGTTGGATAGACTGCATCATCAGCATATCCATCGCGAACGAAAACACCGAAGTTGCCGATCTGCGTTGTCGCGTCAACTGGGAATGTCAGCGAGAACTGTCCCGAGGAGTATGCGGGGACCATGTAGTAGGCGGCAATCGTGTAGCCAGTACCCACGACTGGGTAGGTGATCCCGACGATGACAGGGGTCAGAACGGTCTGGCCATTGCCACGGGTGATCCAGCCCTCGATGGTGTTGAAGGCCGAGCAGCTCTTGATGACGCTGGTCTTGAAGGTGATGTTGTACTGAATGTAGAGCGTAGGAGTTGACATCAGCTCAGTATCACCAGCATCATAGATGCCGTTGCCATTGACATCCTCATAGACACGGACCTGGTAGGGGCCATCGAACGTGACGTTACCGGTGCCAATCTGCACAGGATACGTCTTGTACGCTTCATTGGCCGCACCTGTTGCCTGGACCGAGTTCTGGAACGCGGTCACTGAATCAACGACCTTGTTGAAACCAGTTCCATCCCAGGCGACCAGTTCGGTAATGTACTTACCACCGGCGGTCGTCGTATCGAAGATGGCCGTCGCATGGATGGAGTCGCCCATGTTGTACACATAGGTGTGCGTCGCGTCAGTGGTGAAGTCATTCTTGGTCAAAGGCTGAGCACCAAATCCTGTGAACCACGACTTCACGTTCGTCGTCGACGTCTTCTTGGCGTAGTCTGTGACTCCGTTAATGGTCAAGCCGACGGCAGCCGCAGCACGCGGCGCAAAGGTCCCCGCGAAGAGCGAGAACACCATGGCTACTGCTACGAAAATAGACAGAAACTTCTTCATTGTCTCTCCTTTAGAGTGTGAGATAGTGGTGAAGTAAGTTGTTGGTTGTGTACGACCGTTTGGCGCGCGTGCGCACCGCGGGAATCCCGCCATCGTGCGACCGGTGTGAGTGAAATCGTGGACGAGCATATCCCTTCCCTGACTGGGTTGCCTTGGAACCCCTCACGACCGGAACGCCGGGACACACCACATCCTGTGGCTGTCACTCGCAGACAGACTGCTCAGGAGCCCACGTTGTGCGGCTGAACCTGCTGCCGCATCCTTTGGTGTCTCATCCTTCGGTTCATCCACGAGTCTCGTGGTCCAGCTGACGAATCCCAGAGCGCCCTCCTGGAAGGAAACAGCGCACTCCAGCTTGGTGGCGTCCCTGTGGATGCTTCATGAACCATCCGACTTCGGGGACGACGCCTGGTACAAGTGACACAGCACCTGCAAACCCAACACAGGGCAGCAGGTCATGTTGAACGACGATATTTAATCTTGCGTGCGATTCAGTTTTCAAGGTGCTGGTGGTGCCACTTCTGGCTCACCGCTGGCTGCCCTTGCGGGCTGCCGGAAGAAGAAAGGACACAACGAAGACAGACTTCTCCCACCTCTGTAGATGCACAATGTGTGCCAACCTGTTCACGAACGCATCGCATTCCTTTTCTTGACTGGCTGGTAGAGGAATGGATTCCCGCTTTCGCGGGAATGACGGAGGGCAAGCAACAAGGTCGGACCCCCCAACCGGGCAGTCCGACCTCACATTGGTGTGCCCTGCGTACACACAGGTGTAACCGGATGGCACACCGACCAGCTACGGCATGTACTCGATGCTCACTGCACGCGTGTCCGCATGCCACGTGACAGTCGCACCCAGTGTCTCGGAGATGACACGCAGAGGCACGAAAGTACGGCCCGCAACAATGGCAGGCGCGACTTCCAAGGTCGTTTCCTGGCCGTTTGCCGTCGCTTTCTTCGAGCCGATGGTCATGACCATGAGCAGCGGCTTGTGGTTTGCGGTACCCTTGGTCTCCACGAACACGCGCCGCGTCGGTGCATCCCATGTGACCGTGGCGCCGAACGCCTCACCGATAAACCGCATCGGGACCATGGTGCGGCCGCTGGCCTTGTCGATGAAGGGCGCAGCATCCAGCGTGACCGCCCCCTCACCCACCGTGGCCGCCACCTTTCCGACCGTCAGCCCAATGAGCACCGACGCGGCATCGGCGATACTGAAGTGCAGCGCCAACACCTGATCTCCACCGCTCGTCACGACCTTGAGGAGGCTCTGGTACGGTCCCTTGCCCAGGCTGTCGCCTTCGACGCGAACAGTCACGATCGCATTGCCCGTGCCAGTCTGCGGGATCACCTCGACGTAGCCGGGAACGTTCTCGATGCGCCAGTCGAGAGTGCCCATACCCAGGTTGGTGATGGTGAACGCGGTTGAGCGCGCCTGGTTGACCGGGATGCTGCCAAGGTCCAGGGCTGACGGCGCTACCGCTGCGACGGGCGCACTGAGGTCGGCCCGCACGACGGCGCCCGTGGACCCGCCGACCAGCAGGGTTGTCCCAAAACAAACCATGGTCGATGCCGACGTGACGCCGGCGCCTTGGGCAACGTCACGCCATGCCTTGGCCGCGACGTCCCAGCGAACCACACCACGCTGGGCAGTGCCAGCCAGAACAGCGCCCGACGGCAAAGCCGCCAGCGACGTCACCGCGCCGGGACTGGGCAGGCTGGTCCAGTGAGCTCCTGTGTCCGTTGTCATAGCGACTGCGCTGCCACCAGCGGCGAACAGTGTCCTGATTCCGGCACTCCATGCAAGCGAAGAAACATTCTTGATGGGGCAGGGTGTCTTGACGTACGAGGTTCCATTGCTGGTGGACACAAACACGCCCGCGTCCTGCGTTGCGACTGCAATAAGGTCACCGTCCATGCGTGTGACGTCGGTCACAAGAAACGAGGTAATACCCTTGCCTACCGTCCTCCATGTCACGCCACGGTCGGTCGAGTAATGCAGGCCCGTGCAGAGCGACGGAATGAACAGTGCATTGGGATCCCGGGGGTCCGGGACGATACGTGCAACGCGCGTGCAGTCCAGCGTGGTGACCCGGTCAAAGAACGTCCCATCGCCCCCCACCAGCCACAGGCCGTCGCCGTCGGTGCCAACAAGCCACTGGTCAGGCTCGAGGACAGCGATGCTGGTCACCCTCATCAGGTCCAGCTGGGCAGGAAGCTTGCGGAAGACCGTCGACGTGCCCGACATGCTGTAGATGCCGGCGTTTTGCGTCGCCACGACGACCGTCGGCGTCGCCCCGTCCAGCATGCCGATGGCAGTCACGGCGGCAGGAAAGGTCTTGAGCGTGACGAATCCGGCGCCGGACTGAGCGCTCGCCACAGGCATAGCAACGCCAGCCACAATCACCGCACAGACGGTCAGGAAGGCAACGAGGCGCAGGATACCATTGTAGCAACTTGTTCTCATCGTATCACCCCAAACAGTGTGAGCGCCCGCAGGATGAGAAACGCCGCGAGAGCAACAAAGAGGATGGCCGTGGCCACCTTGACCGCCGTCGCATTCCTCTTGAGCCACGTGACCAGGTGGTCGCTGGTGACGCCAAGGAATGCAATGACGGTAATGAGAACGAGCGGCAGAATGAACAGCAGGTTGTAGAGGATCAGGAACAGTGCGGCTCTCTGTTTGAGGATGTTCTGGCTGAAGATGAGCACGATGGTCGGCAGGTACGTCTGCCCGGTGCACATGAACTCGAACAGCGACACAGGGAATGCGACAAGGAAGGCACTGGTGGCAACAAAGCCGGTGCGTGCCTGACCTCGGATCAACTTGTGGATCATCCCTTTGTTCCGTTCCGGCAGCTGGAGCGTCATGTCGCCCAAGTCGCCATGCCGTGCGCGCCATGCGTCGCGGACCGACAGCACAGCGATCACGGCGGCGAAGATGCCAATTGCGAGGTAGAACCACTTGCTGAGGGCGAAGAACCACGGCACGCGCGAGACGATCTGGTATAATCCCATGCCCGCGGCGAGATATGCGAGGAAGACGCCCACCGCAAATGCCAGCCCGACGAACAGGATGTCGCGCCTGGATTTGGACCGCATGATGAGGTAGCTGATGAAGAAGATAAGGGTTGCAAATGCACAGGGGTTAATGCCATCGAGCAGTCCCGCGCCGATGACCGTCAGGATGCTGAACGTTTTAAACAGATCGGTGGGCTCCTTGCCGCCACCCTTCTCGGCTACCGCTTCAGCATCCAGCAAGTGTTGGTCCAGTGCAGGAGTGGAGGATTTCAGCGCTTGCTCCAGTCCAGCCTTGATGGCAGGCTCCCTGATGAACACCTTGTTTCCGACGAAGATGGTCGGTGCGACCCCGCGCTGCGCATCGGGCACGCCGTATGCCGTATCCAGAGCAGACCGTACCTTGGCGCCTGCGGCATCGAGTGAGTCCACCTTCTTATAGAGATAGAAGTCATATTTCGTGGAGAGCGCATCCAGATATTGCTCCACGGCTTGGCACTCGCTGCACCCTTCGGTGTAGTAGTAGATGATTGGCGTACTGTCCGCATGCGCCGGCGCAGTCGGCGCGACAGCACGTGCGAAGGGTACTGCCCAGGCGCCGCATACCAGCACCGCAAGCATCGCGGCAGCCAGACTCTTCAGGAAGCGGGACCGGTTCACTGGGCACCTGCCAGCTGTTCCAGAGACTGGTACACCGGGCTCCCCTGGTCAGAACTGCCGCTGTACCGGATGATGTGCTGGTCGTCCAAGATGACCGCATACGGCGCCAACGTTTGGTGCACCGAGCGCGCCAGATCCAAGTTGGGGTCGGAGATGAGGATGGTCCCTACAGGAGCATCCTTGGCGAATCGCTGAACAGGTTCCAGTTGTGGATCGCCGAAGATGAACACGACCGGTGTGATGTCGAACTTGCGCACTATTATCGTGTTCAACAGGGTCATGGTCGCTTCGAAGCACGAGCCGCACGTCGGTTGGGTGAAGGCCACTAGTACCTTCTTGCCTTTCAGCTGTCCCAAGTTAAACGCATTGCCCTGCCACGTCTTCGCAGCGAAGTACGGAAACGGGAAATCGAGACGCAGCCCCGGCGAGTTGACTTGGGTCATGAAGCGGTCGAAGCCCTCTTTACCCATATCACGCAGGTAGAAAGACGTCGCAAGGTCCTTGACCAGTGCCGACACCGGCGTCGTGAGTGCCCCTCCGCCCGCAGGTGCAAACCCATCGGCCGCAGTCAGGACCTGGAAGAACGACATGCCCTTGAACCCGTCGAGAAAGGATGCCAGTGTTCCGGGAGCACCAACCAGGGTCCGAGGCTCCAGAATGCGCACCTGCTGGATGGTCGTGCTTGCGTCGACTGCGATCCCGACCGACACCGACGACGACGCCAGCAGGATGCAGCCCAGGCCGGACGACCGGAATGGATTGGCGATGCGTGCAGTGTACAGGGTGGACACAGACCCCTGCTCCTGTGTCGACGCGCTCCACACGACGTACGGTTCCTGTCCCGCGGTGGCGCTGGGCAGGCTGTCGGCTTGTGACACGCTGCTGCCGGGGACCAGCGACGTCAGAAACGATGTCGGGCCAACCGTTCCATGCGTAACCAGCACCAATCCCCCCCACGCCAATGCGACAACCAGGATGGCGCCCAGCACCCACACCAGTGGTGAGCGCCGCTTCAACCCACGCTGTTTCTTCTGCATATCTTCCATATGGACTCCTTGCACGAATGGTTTTCGAATACCACGACAGTGTACTTGTCATGGACAGAGCGTCAAACTGACCAGGTAACACCCACTACATCGTTCTGGCACGCGCATGCAGGCGCCATGCGAGCGCCCGGTGTTCACGCCGCGTTCATCATTAGACGTACTCAGACTTACATCTCCTTCCTGGAGGCAACAACAAAGGTGGGCACCGGTATACCGGTGCCCGCTCTACGTCGTAGATGATTTGTAAAATGTGCAGATCTGGCCCTGCTACTTCCGCTACCTCTGGAGGATTCCTTCTTGTCGTCCCCGCGAGCACTTTAGTCCCATGCGAGCGGTGCTCTCCCGCGGAGGCGGGGACCCACGCGGTGATGCAAAGATGGATTCCCGCCTTCGCGGGAATGACGGAGAGGGCGGGAATGACAGAGGCTGATACCCGATGCTACTTCTTCCTCTTCAACACACGGTGCACCGCCGCCTCGATATCGGTGTGGCGGCAGCCGAAAGCAGTCAAAAGCTCATCGGGCGTGCCGGATTCGCCGAAGCGGTCCTTGATGCCCACGAACTCCATGGGAACCGGGCATTCTTGGACGATCACCTCGGCGACTGCGGAACCAAATCCACCCATGACCTGGTGCTCCTCGGCAGTGACGACGGCGCCCGTCTCGCGGGCAGCCTTCAGCAGGAGGTCGCGGTCGATGGGCTTGATCGTATGGATATTCAGGACACGGGCATGGATCCCCTGCTTCTTCAGCTCCTCGTGCGCGAGCAGCGCCTCATACACCATGTAACCGGTCGCGGCGATCGTGACGTCGTCACCGTCCTCGAAGGTTATACCCTCGCCGATTGCAAACGGCGTGGCGTCGTCGGTGAGGATCGGCACGGACTCGCGGCCGAGCCGGATAAACGCCGGGCCCTGCATGGCGGCGACCGCCAGCGTAGCCTTGCGGGCTTCGTTCACATCGCACGGGTTGATGACGGTCATGTGCGGCAGCATGCGCATCGTGCCAAGGTCCTCCAGGGCCTGGTGCGTGGCACCGTCCGGGCCGACGGAGATACCGCCGTGTGCGCCGATGATCTTCACGTTTAGTTCGGCGTAGGCCACGGTAACGCGGATCTGGTCAAGCGCCCGGTCGACCATGAAGGTGCCATAGGTCGAGGTGAACGGGACCTTGCCCATCAGCGACAGCCCCGCGGCAATGCCAACCATGTCCTGCTCGGCGATGCCACAGTCGATGAACCGGTCGGGAAATTCCTTCTTGAAGCGTTCGGTCGTCGTGGACTTGGCGAGGTCGGCGTCGAGCACGAATACGCGCGGGTCGTTCCCCCCCAGCATCAGGAGGGCATCCGAGTAGCCGAAACGCGTCGCCTTGCCTTCGAGGGTGCCGCAAACGTCCTTGTGTGCAGTTGCCATGTTACTTACCCTCCTGTGCATCCAGCTCGCGGATCGCCTGGGCAAGCTCGTCCTGCGACGGTGCCTTGCCATGCCAGCCGGCGACGTCTTCCATATAGGAAACGCCCTTGCCCTTGATCGTATGTGCAACGATGGCAGTGGGCTGTCCCTTGACCGTCTTCGCCTCGTCCAGCGCCTTCACACACTGTTCCATGTCATGGCCGTCGATGCTGATGACGTGCCAGTTGAACGCACGCAGTTTGGCAGCGATGTCGTCCAGGCACATGACCTCGGAACACTTGCCGTCGATCTGCAGGCCATTGTTGTCAATGATGACACACAGGTTGTCCAGCTTGAAGTGTGCCCCTGCCATCAGTGCCTCCCAGATCTGGCCCTCCTGCAGCTCGCCGTCGCCGGTGAGGCAGTAGGAACGAACTGGCAGCTTGTCGTACCGGGCAGCATACGCCGCTCCAACGGCGACGGAGAGTCCTTGGCCAAGCGATCCTGTCGACGTCTCGATGCCGGGAAGGCTCCCCTTCTTTGGGTGTCCCTGCAGGCGTGAGCCGAACTTGCGCAGCGTCATGAGCTCTTCCTTGGGGAAGAAGCCCTTGTACGCAAGCAGGGTGTACAGCAGCGGTGCGATGTGCCCCTTGGACCAGAAGATGCGGTCACGGTCGGGGTCGGTGGGCGTAGCCAGGTTGGCCGCCCGGAAGTAGAGGGCTGTCATGATGTCGGCGGAGGATAGCGACCCGCCTGGATGCCCTGAACCGGCGGCCGTGATGGAACGCAGCGTGTCCTTGCGGATTTCGGTCGCAAGGTGTCTGAGCTCCTGGACAGTCAGCATCGTTTCCATAGTTGGCTGCTCGCTCCTACTTCAGTTCGGCCAAGGCCGTGCGGATACGGCCTAGCGCGATCGCGATGTTCTCGCGCGACGTGGCATATGAGAAGCGAAGGTAGCCCTCCCCGAACGAGCCAAAGCCGGTCCCGGCCAGGCAGGCGACGCCCGCGTTGTAGAGCAGGTAGTCGGCGATCTCCTGGGACGAGCGGCCAAAACTCTTGACATTGGGGAAGACATAGAAGGCGCCATGCGGCTTTCGGCACGTGACGCCGGGGATGTCGTTGAACCCCTGGACAATGATCTCGCGACGGGCCATGAATTCCTGCCGCATCTTCTCCTCGTCGTCCTGTGGCCCGGTCAGCGCTTCGATGCCGGCCATCTGGGTGAATGTGGCCGTGCAGGATGCCGTATTCGCAATGACCTTGGACATCCAGTCGATGAGGTCGCGCGGCCCGGCTGCGTAGCCCAGGCGCCACCCGGTCATGGCGTAGGTCTTGGACATGCCGTCCATGATGATCGTGCGTTCCTTCATGCCGGGGAGCGAGGCAATGGAGAAGTGCTCACCCTCGAAGACCAGGCGCGAGTATATCTCATCCGACAGGACATAGAAGTCGTACTTCTTAGCCATCTCGGCGACCAGCTCCAGGTCCTCGCGCGCGATGATACCGCCGGTCGGGTTGGCAGGCGAGTTAATGACGACAAGCTTGGTTCGTGGCGAGACCAGCTTGACGAAGGTGTCGCGGTCGAAGCCGAAGTCCTTCTCTTCGAGAATGGGAAGGGGCACGGCCTTGGCTCCGGAGATGTTGATGCACGACTCGTAGATGGGATACGACGGGTTGGGGTAGATCGCCTCGTCGCCGTCCTCGAGCAGCGTCATGCACGACGAGTAGATGACATCCTTGGCGCCGGGCGTCACCAGCACCTCTTCAGCCGTGACCGGGACGCCACGGGTCCTGCTGATGTACTCGGCAATGGTCTTCCGGAAATCCATCCGACCCATGGTGGGCGAGTAGTGCGTGTAGTTCTGCTCGATCGCCCGCATACCAGCTTGCTTGATGTTCTCGGGGGTGTTGAAGTCAGGTTCACCGATCTGCATGTAGACCATGCTCTTGCCTTGGCGTTCCAGTTCCTGTGCCTTGGCCATGACGACGAAGGCTCCCTCGCCGCCGGCTCTCTGCACGCGTTTCGTTACTTTCAGCATGTCCTCTACCTCCCTGGTGATGATTCAGCGCTCACGCGCGATCGTACGCCTCGTTACCTGTCGTGCTTGTGGCCAGCGTTGGGCTGCATGAATGGCCGTTTGACCACGATGCCTGCCTCGGCCTTTCCGCGAATAGGGATATACACGGTGTCACCAATCTTCACCGCGTCCTTCTCGACCATGCACAGGGCATAGGAACCGCCCAAGGTCGGGCAGTAATTGCCGCTGGTGACGTACCCAATCTTAATGGGCATCTCGGGGTTGCCTGCCAGGCAGTCGAACCCGTTGCGCGGGATGGCCCTGCTGCCCATCTTTACGCCGATCCACTTGCGTGGGATGCCCTTCTCCTTCATGGCCAGCAGTGCGGGCTTGCCCACGAAGTCGTGGTCCCAGCTGATGAGGAAGTTCTGCCCGGATTCGAGCGGCGTAATAGTGTTGTCAAGGTCATGGCCATACAACCAGTAGCACACCTCGAAGCGCAGCGTATCACGCGCACCTAATCCATTGGGAACGAGACCGAACGACCTGCCTGCGTCCAGGATGGCATTCCACAGGAACGATGCGTCGGAAGGAGCAAAGTACAGTTCGTACCCGTCCTCGCCCGTGTAGCCGGTGCGCGACACGATACACCCCCGTCCGGCAACGGCGGTCTCCAGGAAGTGGAAGTACTCCAGGTCCACGACGTCCGCGGGGGTCATACTGTTCAGGATATCCTCGGCCTTCGGACCCTGCAGGGCCACTTCGGCATACTTGGCTGTCGCTCCGGTGATGGTAACGTCACCCAATTTGTGGTCAGTCACCCATGCAAGATCCTTATCATAGTTGCCGGCGTTGACGACCAGCAGAAACCTCGTCGCGCTGTATTTATAGATGAAGAAGTCGTCGACGACCGTCCCCTCCGGATACAGGAACTCAGCGTACTTGACCTCGTACGGCTCGAGCAAGGCTGCATTCCAGGTGGAGATGGTGCTCACGAACTTCTCGGCATCCGGTCCCTCGACCTCGATCTCGCCCATGTGTGAGACATCAAACAACCCAGCGGCCGTGCGGCAAGCCTTGTGCTCCAGGGTGATACTCGTGTACTGAATCGGCATCTCGTAGCCCGCAAACTCGACCATCGTCGCCCCGAGCTTCACGTGCTCGTCGTACAGCGGCGTGCGCAATACCTGTGCCATCTTCATCTCCTCTGTTTCTGTTCACCGGGAAGCAGGCGTCCTCTGATGAGTCAGTCCCGGATTGTGCGCTAGCTCTCCTGGAAGTACTTCTTCTTGAAGACTTTGGGAGCCTTGATGACTCCTCCTCCTGCTACGACGTACCGGGCGAAGTTTTCCCCAAAACGATAGGGAATCTCCTTATAGGTATCGATGTCGAGAACGAGCAGGTCCGCGTCCTTGCCTTCGCGCAGTGAACCGGTCTGCATGCTCCGACCCACGGCTGCGGCGCCGTTGATAGTCGCTGCGACCATGACTTCCTCGGCGGTCATCCTCATATGTAGGCAACCCAGCGCCATGATGAGCATCATGTTGGGGCACATGCAAGTCCCCGGATTGTAGTCCGTTGCAAGAGCGACCGGAACGCCATGCGCGATAAACGCACGCGCATCCGCGAACCTCGTCCGTCCCAGCGAAAGGACGGTGCCCGGCATGAGTGTCGCGACGACACCTTCTCTCGCCATAGCCTTCATGCCCTTCTCGCTGGTCCAGATGAGGTGATCGGCGCTGACACACCCCATCTCGGCTGCCAGCTCGGCGCCGTGACCATCCGCCATCTCGTCGGCATGGAGTTTGCGCGGCATGTCATGCTCACGAGCAGCCGTCAGGATGTCGCGAGCCTCTTCGACCGAGAATGCTCCTTCATCCACATACACGTCGACGAAGGTCGCCAGATGGTTCTCGCGCACCATGGGGACCATGTCCTTCGCGACGAGTTCCACATACTTGTGGCGCCTGGTGACGTATTCGGGGGGGATGGCATGCGCTCCCAGCAGCGTCGGGATGATGAGGATGTCGGTCTCGAGCGCGACTTCCTTGATGACGCGCAGGAGTTTGATCTCCTCCTCAGTATTCAGGCCGTAACCGCTCTTGATCTCCGCGGTAGTCGACCCATAGCGTGACAGCTTGAAGATGTTGCGCTTGACCGATTCCCGCAACTTCTCTTCACTGGCCATGCGCGTTGCCCGGACGGTCTTCACGATACCTCCGCCCGCAGCCTGAATCTCAGCGTAGGACTTTCCCTGCAGGCGCATGAGGAACTCATCCTCACGCGTTCCGGCAAAGATCGCATGCGTATGCGAATCCACGAGCCCTGGGCACACGACCTTGCCCTCGGCATCGATCATCATTGTCTGTGGACCCACGATATAGGAACCGCCATCCTTGGGCCCCACGTAGAGGATCTTCCTGTCCTTGACGGCCACCTCGCCATGCTTAATGATGCCAAGGTCCCCAGCGGCAGGCGCAACAACCGGAACGTCCACCCCTTTCATCGTAAGCAACTCACCAATATTCCGGATGACAAGGTCTGCAATGACCGGGTGTGCCATGACGTTCTCCTCTCGTGGGTTCGACACTACTCCTCGATGCGTGTCTCGACCAGGGCGTCCCTGCTCAGCCCCGGCAACCGAAGATAGTAAGATGCCACGTCCATGAACGCCTGTGCCGGAGCCAGGCCGATGAGTTCACTCTCGACGATGCCGACGCCGTAGCGCGCGGCCTCCATCCTGACCAGCTCGAATATGCGGTACAGGGGTGTCGTCTGGAAGTTGAGAATGTTCATCGATACCTGCGCTCGCTGCTTGTCTTCGAGGAACATGCCCTTGGCCTGCACGTTCATGAGACCACCCGACGACTCGCGAATGCTCTTGGCTATGCGGCTGGCGATCTTGACGTCGCCGGTATCGAGGTTGATGTTGTACGCGATCAGGAAGTTGCGCGCGCCTACAGCGACACATCCCGCAGTCGGATGCCGTTCCGCGGGACCGAAGTCTGGCTGCCATGCCGGGTCCTTGATCTTCTCTGCAAAGCCCTCGAACTCTCCCTCGCGGATAGTGGGCAGCTTGCGGCGCTGCGGTACCCTGGCGGACTCCGCATACAGGTACACGGGCACGTTCAGCTCCTGACCGATACGTTCCCCAACCTGCTCCGCAATCTCGCAACACTCCGCCATTGTTACGCCACCGACAGGAATGAACGGGATGACGTCCACGGCGCCCATACGCGGATGTTCGCCCTGGTGGTGTGTCAGATCGATGCTTGCGACGGCCGCTTTGGCCACGTCGAATGCCGCCTCGGCGACAGCGTGGGGTTCCCCTGCATACGTGATGACGGTCCGGTTGTGGTTGGAGTCGGATGTCAGGTCCAGCAACCGCGCTCCCGGTCGTTCGATGACGCCGGCAATGTTCTTGATCTTGTCTGCGTCCCTGCCTTCACTGATGTTGGGAACACACTCTATGACCTTTTTCACGCCGCCTCCTGAAGTACAGGCTACCAATATTTGATAGTATAGTCCCACCTGCGCCCGTGCGCAAGCGAACACGTCCGACAGTGGACAGACAGCGGTCCACGCGCACCATGCCTCCTGGTTGCACGACGCGCTGTCTCGCAGTACAATGTCTGCAGTAAATCTCTCAAACCGGTATGGGGGTAGCCAATGAATAGAAGCATCCGCGTTCTGCTGGCAGTCATCATGACGCTCGGTCTGGCCCTTGGCCCCGCAGGCAGCATACGGCTGGCGGCTGCCGAGACGACGGTCATTACGCTGACCATCGGCAATCCCAACATCACGGTGAACGGCACGCCGCGCGCTATCGATGCGAGCGGATCGACGCCCGTCATCATCGCCGGCCGCACACTCCTACCGATACGGGCGGTCGTCGAGGCAATTGGCGGCACCATCGAGTGGAACGCGGCGACGCGGACGGTCACCATCACAGCCGGCGCGGTGACCATGAGCCTGACGATCGGCAACCGCATTGCGACGGTGGGCGGCACGACGCTTGCCATCGATCCCCAGAACGCTACTGTCGTGCCGCTGATCGTGGGCGGACGCACTATGCTTCCCGTCCGGTTCGTCGGAGAACAGCTGGGAGGAACCGTCGCATGGGATCAGGCGACCAAGACTGCGACGCTCACGTTCGTCGCCCCGTCCGCACTGACGGCGCCAGCACTGCTCGAACCGGTCGATGGGGCCCTTTTCACGTCCACGACGATTTCGTTCCGCTGGACGCCGGTCGAGAGCGCCACGTCGTACAGTGTTTCCGTCAGCAGTGCAGGCAAGGAGATCTACCGGGGAACCAGTACGACCAACTCGCTCATCCCCTCCGGCACTGCTCTTATAGCTGGGCAGTACACGTGGACCGTATCAGCGGTGCGCGGCTCTACGGTCGGCCCCATCTCCTTGCCCGGCCGATTCACGGTGCGGCTGCCAATGTCGGCGGCGGACATCGTGGAAAAGGTGACGCCGTCAGTTGCTGAGGTCATGGTCGAATATGCGGACGGTGGGCACGGTGTCGCCGGAGCGTTTGCTATTGATGCGGCCGGCGTCTTCGTCACCACCTATGAGATCATCAAGGGCGCTATCACTGTCTCGGTCATCCTAGGTGACGGAAGTCAGCGCACAGAGGTTCAGGTTCTCGGATACGACACGTCTGCAAACGTGGCTATCCTGCGAGCAACAGGCTCGACAGCCCTGCAGGCACTCGTCCTTGCGACTGGGCAAAGCGCGCAGGTGAACCAGGAAGTGGTCATGATCGGGCCAGTGGTCGCTGGAATCCCCCAGTCTGTCGTATCAGGGGTCGTCAATGCCGTCGGGACAGGCACGTTCACTGTCCGAGGCGCAGCAGAGAACGCGGTGGAGGGCTGCCCTGTGCTCGACAGCTTTGGGGACGTCCTCGGCATGGTCAGCACAGACATCAAGCCTGCGGAGGGCAGCTTCCCGGCGACGTTTGCTGCAGTCATTCATGTAGTCCCTCAGACAGCTTCGTGGACGGTCCGTGAGGTTACCGAGCGTGAAGGCACGGGCCTGCAAGCTCTCGACCCGCCTACCCTTGCTGAACCGGCCGGCGAGGCAGTTGTCGGAACACTTACTCCACAGTTCCGCTGGAATACAGTGGCGGGCGCGACACGCTACCAGTTTTGGGTCGGCGAGGGGCGCAACGCGTCCGGCAAAGGTCTTGTGAGCACCTTCATCACCTACACGAACCCCCAGATCCGCCCTGGCGTGCTCAAACCCGGGACGACGTACACATGGGCAGTTCGGGCAGGCAATGAACACGGCTGGGGACCATGGACACCGGATCGCATGTTTACAACGAGCAGTTCCATCGTTCAGCCTCCAACACCCACTGTCCTCGAGCCCCTTAACGGCTCCGTTGTCAAGGCTGCTGAGCCTGTCCTCTACTGGAACCCTGTCGTCAACGCGAGCGGATACTACGTCTGGATTGGCCTGTCCACCGAAGACACTGTCTACGAGACGTCCACTGCCAACACGTCTGTCATAGTCCCCTCGGGCACACTCACCTCTGGGAAAACCTACCTGTGGACGGTTCGCGTTGAGAACAGTTCGGAAGTGAGCAGTCTGTGGGCAACGCCGTTCCCAGCATTCACATTCGCTCTCCCCTCGGGTATCGGCGTGCCTGCCTTGCTGAGCCCGGCACCCAAGGCCCTCCTGCCATTCCTGAACCCGACGCTCACATGGCAGCCGGTCCCAGGCGCTACGCGCTACGACGTTTGGATCGACAAGGGCACCAGCAACTCCAAGGTCTATGAGATTGTTACCGCGGGTACCTCGTTTACAGTCCCCGCCGGTACCCTCGAACCCGGTATCGCCTACTGGTGGGGCATCATTGCCGGAACCCCCGATGCCTGGAGCAAGACCAGCGACATCTGGAACTGGTCCATCTATCGGCAGTTCACCATCAACCTGTCTGCGGTCATCGACATCCTTCCACCCACCCTCATTGTCCCCGCGGATGGTACTGTCCTCACGACTCTCATCCCGACACTCCAATGGAACTCTGTGCAGGGGGCCGTATGGTACCGCATCTACATCGGCAAGGGGACCACCGAATCCAATCTGGTGCAGATCGTCAACCGTGTCGTCGACCCTCAGACAGGAGACACACAACAGTTCACACTCACTGCCGGTACTCTCGAGGCAGGCGCCACCTACTTCTGGCGGGTTCTCGCCGGCGCAGGGGAGGACATTGAAAGTTCCCCCTTCAATCGCTTTACGACGCCGTAGCGGACTCTCCGACAACGAGGCAACAATCAAGCGCCCCTCGCCTGGCGTGGCGAGGGGCTTCTTCATACAAAGCAAAACTGCCCCCGGTTTACCCCGGGGGCAGAAGTGGAACTATGAGCAGGAGCAGTTAGGGCCAGTAGGTGAAGGAGATGGTCTGGGAGACCGGCTCCCACGTCAGGTCAAGGCCAAGGCTCTCGGCGATGAAGCGCAGGGGTAGGAACGTGCGACTGCCGATGATCTCGGGTACTACCTTAGCATTCGATGCGTCAATTGGAACAGACTTGCCATTCACGAGAGCTGTGTTCTTTCCGACTTCAAGAACCACGGAGCGCTCTCCGAGCACCACAGTCGCGGTGCGCGTTGTTGCGTCCCAGGTGACCTTGCCACCCAGCATCTCGATGAGAGCCCTGATAGGAAGAAGTGTACGGCCGTTCTTGATCACGGGAGCAGCATCCATAGTCACGGGCATGCCGTTCACGTCCATCTCCGGTTTGCCGATGGTGAGAGTGACCGTCTTGTAGGAAGGCGAGGTCGCACCTGACGCAAGCTCGACTGTCACCTCACGGACGGTCTTGTTGCCCATGTTGTCGATGGCCACGACGGTGAACGTGTTCACGCCCTTCTTCAGTGTAACAGGGAATGTGAAGGTTCCATCGAGGTAGGGGGCATCGTCCACGTCATTCACGGTCAGCGAGCGAAGACCACTGACGGGATCGACCACTGAGCCCGTCAGAACATATGCCGGCACGCTGACCGGCGTCGCAGGGGTTGCCACGTTCACGACGGGACCATGGGTATCGACCAACAACAAGAACGACTTGACTGTTGCATTGCCTGCGCTGTCCTCAGCGACAACCTGGATACTGTGCATCCCGTCCGCCAGATTAAGACTGAGCGGGCTGACGGCGGGAACACGATTCAGAATGACTGTACCATTGTCCTTAACTGTCATAAGTACACTAGAACCCGACGAGTCCATCGCTTCGAACGGTAGAAGCCAAGGATTCGAGGATGTGTTCACCAGTCCACCCATAACTGTAGGAAGGTTCAGGGAGGGTGGTGTAACGTCTGCGAAGGTCACCTCGAGCGTGTGGTCCGCCACAACATGATGGAACGTCATTCCGAACCATGCCTGAACGGCGACTCCGTCGACAGCGACTCGTACGACATTCATTCCAGCCGATGGTACGAACACAAACGACTGGTCTGAACCAAAGGGAATGCTGACCGCGCCAGACGGGGTCACTGTGCCGGAGCCAATAGCGGTCGCCAGAATAGTATGAACTGTGGCAGCTTCGAATGAGCTGACGTTGTTCGCATTGTCAAACGCGTACACGTTGGTATCAGTAGCGTCACCAGGGATGACATAGGATGTCGCCGTCGGGGGGACCATCATGTGATGAGAACCTGTGCCGTTGGTGTACCAGACGTCGAAGCCCCAGATACCACTGCTTGGAACAGCATCCGAGACGGTCCAGTTGACCTGGCGTCCCGATGAGATTGGGTCGATCGACGTTATGGTCACGACCGGCGAAACAGAATCCAGTTTCACAGGGAAGGTCATGACCTGTGAGGCATCTGGAACACTCTGTCCGACGATCGTTGCCGGCTGCGCCACGTACTTCAGATAGTATTGGCCGTCCGAGACAAAGCCGGTGCCGGACGAGTTCTCGCCGCGCCACTCCCAGGGAACCACATTACCTGTGTAGTATCCGGCAGCCTTGGGAAGCCCGGTAACGGTCTCGATAGGCTTGATGACATTCGTCCCGTCGGTAATGGAAATATCGAGTGACTGGGATGTCCTGAGCGGAACGACACGTGCCTGAAGGTGATACGCGGTTGCTTGCGTGCTGATGGCGATATCGTCCCGTACAAGATTGCCATAGAAGTCTGTTCCGAGTTCTACGGCGTAGTCATCCGGGCTGACGCCGGCAGGAGGAATGTCATACACCCAGTTGCCAAAAAGGCAGTATGGATCGTCCGAAGGCATGTCCAAGATGGGATTGTAGCCGGAGCTCCGGTACCACTTAGGCATGTGGGAACGGTTAAAATCATTCCAAGCTCCCAGATATCCCATGTACGGAATATGCAGGGAGGGCAATCCGGCGCTGGCAAACGTAAGGAACCCCTCTACAAACGGTGTGTAGTATACCGAGAGGTTCGTACTCGTGAGATCGAGCGTGACTGGAACATCGGCGCTGCCACCAGCGGGCACTGTGACGGTTGCCGCCTCGGAGATGCTGGCCATGCTCGAGATGTCAGCAACGGCCGTCGGTCCCTGTCCATAAGCCTTCCAGACATAGTAGTTATACGTGCTCTGGATGGTGTGACTTGTTGAGTACGTGACAGGACTGCCAGTCGTATTCGTAAGGTGCAGTGTGAATGTGACCGGGGAGTGAGCAAGCTGCCCAAGGGCAACATTGGGTTGGCCTGATGTCAAAGCGGTAACAAAGACAGGGGTCGAGAGAGCATCCTGCACGTTGATCCGACCGGCACCCTGAGCCCGGGGCGAAGCATAAGTTCCGGGGTCTCCTTGTGGGTCTACCAGCAGTTTCCCAGTGTTGCTCAGCGCTGTCTTTATCTCGAGTGGCGTCCAGTTCTTGTAGCCCTTCAGCAAAGCGGCGGCGGCGGCAACATGCGGGGACGCCATAGAGGTTCCGGAATAGTTGGCATAGCTGCCTTGTGCCACTGGTACAGTCGACCAGATGTTCCCGCCGGGAGCCGTCAGTTCTGGTTTGAACGCCAGGCTCGGCGTGGGGCCCCAAGAAGAGAACGTTGAAATCGTGTCGGCATCAGGGTTCGAGGAGACCAGCGGGGCGCTCGGGAATGTCAGCACGCCAGAACTGATGGGCCAAGCGGTCGGCTTGAACGCGGGCCCCCCCTCGGAAACCGGAACTGCGCTGAGCAGAGCCAGCCCATCGGTATGGTTCACGCCAACCACGGGGAACGAGGCATCGGTAGTTATTGGAGTCAAGTCGACGTCTTCCCGGTTCATCAGTACCATGCCCACGAATCCCGCGGCTTTGGCCAAGGCTGCCTTCTCCGCGAATGTGCTTGTCCCGCGGCGCACGAGCGCAATCGTGCTCGGAGCGACAGAGGTCGGGAAATACGATGAGTCCAACCCGACACCACAATAAATGTAGTGATACCCCCCCAGAGCAGCCAACATGGCCTTCGCATCGGGGGTCGCAGTCCCTGACGCGTACCCATAATTATGACCGGTGGTGGATTCGTGCACAACGTAGTGGGCCATGGTTATGTTCTCGCTCGAGGCAACAGACATTGCTCCCGGTGTGACCGACGGCGAGCCAACCATGGCGGTGTCCGGGAAAATGCCCTGCGCGCCATAATCGCTCAGGAATGTCCCCGCATTGCCGGCGGCCAGTGCTACCGGGATCCCTGCGGTGACACAGTTCTCGATGGCCTGCTGCTCGGGGTCTGTTGGATCAGCAAGACCGGCATCCGAGCCGAAGCTCATGTTGATTGCTGAGACAACGTGGCCCCCGTGCTGGGCGGCATCCGCCATGTACTCGAAGGCAGCTATGATGGCATCGGACCAGGCGCTGCCCGTTCCGCCCTCGACGATCTTCGCGATCACGATCTTCGCCTTCGGTGCCACACCCTTGACCGTCCCGTCTGCGGCGACGATGCCCGACACGTGTGTGCCATGGCCGTTGGTATCCATGGGATCGGCGTCATTGTCGCCGAAGTCGTAGCCGTACGGCACTTTGGCAGTGGGGAACGTCGACGAGGGTGTCCCTCCGAAGTCCGGATGGGTGTAGTCGATACCCGTATCGACGACGCCAATGTAGAGGCCCGTTCCATCAAGGTTGAGCGGCGCTCCGCCGACGCCCGTCGGACCGGCACCGATGAGCGGGACACTCGAGGCCAGGTCGGTAGTATAGATTTTTGCAATGTGCACATTGTCTCTGCCGACGACATCAGCCAGGCGTCCCAGGTCGGCCAATCGGGTTGTGATGCTGAAACCGTTATAGGCGACAAAATACTGCCGCGGGCTACTAACTGCAATACCCGCCTTTGCAAGCTGGTCCAGTTGAGCCTGCTGTGCTTGCCTCGATGGTGCGGTAGCTGCAAGCACACCGGTTTCCGTGGCTGGCAATGGCCCTTGGGTAACAAGCGCAGGGAGAGTCGAGTCCACAAACACGCGAACCTTCCCCGCCTTATACTCGGCAGTTTTCTCGACGTCCGGAGGAATAACGAAGCCGTCCACCATGGTGTAGGCTGTCACCCCGTCCGGTCCTGTTCGCACTTCCTGTGCCGCAGGGAGGGTCTTGATGTAGTCCTCCTTGGCGTTAATGAGGTCGGGCAACGTTGGGCGCCCGGTGGTGGCCGCCCGCGCATTCCATTGCACACTGCCCAGACACAGCGACATGACAAGCAACGCTACCAGGATTCGCTGTACTAATTTCATCTATCCTCCTCAGAATAGGTTGCAGTGTATCGCCACGAAGAGACTGCGCTCTCCCAGCGAAGCGCTGTGCGACTCCTCCTGCTTCAGCAACTCAGCCAGCAGTTCTTGCCCAAGTCGCGCCGTCGGATGTGCACAGCACCTGCTGCCGGTTCCCCGGTAACGATACGGTCAGCAGTTGTAAGGACTCTAGCAGACACTCTGAAATAGTCAAGCTGTGGGGAAATGTCTCATGCAACGAAACAACAGAAGTGGAACCACTGGCTTCCCCAGGACAAATCCTTTCACCTGTGTTCGTGCTACCGCTTACCTTGGATCACTGCCCTGTCCGCTCATGGAAACTCCCCGACGGCGATACCGTCGGGGAGTCAGCGATACGATTGCCAGGTGGCTTCTATGGCCAGTAGGTCAGAGAAATGGTCTGAGATGCAGGCTCCCAGGCAAGATCAAGGCCAATGTTCTCGGCGACTGCGCGCAGTGGAAGAAAGGTACGACCCTTGACGATCGTGGGCGCGACGTCCAAGGCAACGGGCTTGCCGTTCACGAGGGCGGTTGTGCTGCCAATCGTCAGGGCGACGGTCCTACTGCCCAGCATAACAGTGGCGGTCTTTGTGGTCGCATTCCACTCCACGGAGCCACCGAGAGCCTCGATGAGGGCACGGACGGGAAGCAGGGTGCGGCCGTCCTTGATGAACGGAGCAGCGTCGAGCTTCCGGGTCATACCATTCACCTCCATGTCTGCGCTGCCGATGGTGAGGACAACGTAGACGGAGGGAGGGGCCGCCGCCGAGGTGCCACCATGCGTCACTATGAAGGTCTGGGAGGCTGTGTTGCCTGCCTTGTCTGTCACTTCGATGAGGATCGTGTTGATACCATTGACCAGCGTCAGCTTCTCGCTGAAGGAACCGTCCAGGAAGGGGATAACAAGCTCGCCGTTGATCCTCAGGGATGCGAGGCCGGATCCCGCGTCAATGGCGGAACCAGTGATGGAAAGGGTAGGAGTGGAGACAGAGGGAGGAAGAGTATTGACCGAGAGAGCAGGAGCCATGCTGTCCAGGAAGATGGCCAGCTTCTGGCTGGTGTAGTTGCCTGCTGTATCGGTTGCACTGATCTCGACATCATTGCGACCCTCGGTCAATGTAAGGGCATATGTGATAAGACCCATGCCCATAGGGTCGACGATCACGACGCCATTGACCTTGATGGTCCACTTCGCAAATCCGTTATTGTCCTCAAGTGTGAATTGCAGCGGGAACGGAGACGTGCGCACGTAGAAGGACTGAACGGCTCCGTCCGACCAGCCGCTCACACCTGCGAATGAATCAAACTTGGGCAGAGTGATGGTGGGGGGCAACACGTCGTTGGACACGATGGGCATGTCGGGATTGACGTCAAAGTACGCCCAGTTGTGAATGTGGCTGAAAACGAGAGTGCCCTTCTCAGGGCCGCCGAGTTCTGTGGTGTCCCCCACAGATACCTCGATCACAAGCTGTCGACCAAGGTATTGGGACAGGTCGACATCCACGATCTGCCAGCCGGTACTCTCAAGGACGGGCGGGGGGTCAAACATGGTTCTGTTGCCCGTCCCGACGTTCCGTGCCGTCGTCGGCGATGAAACGATGACGCCCGAACCATCGGCTAGGGAGACGCTGTAGGAGAAGCTACCAAAATATTCCTCATGATACGAGAAGACGTTGTAGGCAAACACGAGGTGCGTCATATTGGCCGTGAATGTGCGGCGAATCGTGTCGTAACCGATCAGCGTGTGGCCCAGCGGTTGCAGTTCCTGCGACCTCCCCGGTGTTGGCACTGGTAAGCTCGAAAAAGGCATCGCCAGCTTCTTAGCCCCTACGTCGTCGAAAGAAAGCCCTGGCGTCCCCAGGACTGCCATGTAGGAGCCCCAGTACGGCGTCGCGAATGCGTCGGCCCCCGTGACGCCGACGTGGGTCGCGGCTGACACGATGGACCATCCGGCCAGCGTTCCGCTCTCGAATCCCCAGTTGTCAGCCATTTGTGCTCGGACGTTCAGTGGAATCCCCATGAACATCATCACGCACACTACCACAATGACGGCGAATCTGCTCCATCGCATCATAATGACAACCTCCTTGTCGTTTACGCCTCAACAGCATTGCTGTGTCAAGTTGATTGTACAACACGCTGCATTTCCTTCAACTCATCCATCTCCCCCGAAACGACCGGCCCCGGGAAGTAGCAGGCTCAGGTAACGGCAGGTAACGGGGTCAGGTCTGCACATTTTACAGATTTCCGCGAAAGGGCTCGCCCCGTTGACAAACGAAAACCCCAGCGCCGAATGTACCATGCACGTCCACGTGTAACATTCTCGGGACGGTTCCAAACTGTAACATTCTCGGAGCCCCACCCACACAAGAGCTGGATCCCCGCCTACGCGGCAGAGCGCCACTCCCATTGCACCAATATGCAGAACACCCTCGGATACAAAAACATCCTTGGGCTCGGGGGAATGACGAAGGGTGGGGTGGCATTGCCACGCGAGCAGCGCTACCGGTCAGCTCGTAGCACCTTGTTCTTGAGGAACTGCCCTGTCAAAGAATCAGGGTTGCGGGCGATCTGCTCGGGCGTACCGGTCGCGATGATGCGCCCGCCCCTGTCCCCGCCTTCGGGGCCCAGGTCGATGACCCAGTCGGCGTTCTTGATGACCTCGAGATTGTGCTCGATGACGATGACCGTGTTGCCTTTGTCGGTGAGTTCCTGAAGGACGCCCACGAGCTTCTCCACGTCGGCGAAGTGCAGGCCGGTCGTCGGCTCGTCGAGGATATATAGGGTCTTTCCTGCCGTCCGCTTGCCCAGTTCCGCCGCCAGCTTGATGCGCTGAGCCTCGCCGCCCGACAGGGTCACGGCACTCTGGCCCAGGCGGATATAGCCGAGCCCGACGGCGTCCAGCAGCTTCAACATGTGCTTCAGGCGCGCGTGAGCGTCGAAGAAACGCAAGGCCTCCTCGACCGACATGTCCAGCACATCGGCGATGGAATTGCCCTTGTACTTGACCTCGAGCGTCTCGGAGTTGAAGCGGGCCCCGTGGCACACTTCGCAGGGCACATAGACGTCCGGCAGAAACTGCATCTCAACCTTGGTGAACCCGTTGCCTTCGCAGGCTTCGCAGCGGCCGCCCTGCACGTTGAAACTGAACCGGCCGGGCTGGTACCCGCGCACCTTCGCCTCAGGCATGCGCGAGTAGACGTCGCGAATGGGCGTGAACAGTCCTGTGTATGTGGCTGGGTTGCTGCGCGGCGAGCGCCCGATGGGCGATTGGTCGACGACGATGACGCGGTCGATGTGTTCGACACCCGTGAGTTTCTCGTAACGGCCAGGAGGGTCCTTGGCGCGGTAGAGCTCGCGTGCCAACCCTCTGTACAAGCAGTCGTTGATGAGTGTCGACTTGCCTGAGCCGGAGACGCCCGTGATGCAAGTGAACATGTGCAGGGGAATGTCGGCGTCAATGTTCTTGAGGTTGTGCTCCGTTGCGCCCGTGATGGTCAGGTGCTCGCCGTTGGGGGTGCGCCTGACCTTCGGCAAGGGGACGGACAACTTGCCCGTCAGGTACTGCCCCGTCAGCGACGTCGGCTCGGCGATGATGTCCGCCAGGCTGCCCACAGCCACGATGCGCCCGCCATGTTCACCCGCCCCAGGGCCCACATCAACAAGGTAGTCCGCAGTACGGATGGTCTCCTCGTCATGCTCCACGATAACCAGCGTGTTCCCCAGGTCGCGCAGTTCGCGCAGGGTACTCAGGAGACGCTCGTTGTCACGCGGGTGCAGGCCGATGGACGGCTCGTCCAGCACGTAGAGGACACCCACCAGCTTGCTGCCCACCTGCGTCGCCAGGCGCAGCCGCTGTGCTTCGCCACCCGCAAGTGTTGCCGATGCACGCGACAGGGTCAGGTATCCCAGGCCGACATCCAGGATGAACTTCAGGCGCTCGCTGATCTCGCGCAGGACCTGCTTGGCAATGGTGCGCTGGGTTTCCGTCATCGCCTGCGGCAACCGGGCAACAAACTGTGACGCCTGATCGACCGACATGTCGGTGACCTGGCTGATGTTGAGGCCGGCCAGCTTGACGGACAGCGCCTCGAGCTTCAGGCGCCTGCCGTGGCAGGTCGGACACTCCCGCTGCATCATGAAACGCTCATAGATGTCTTTCATGGCATCCGAGTTCGTCTCTTCGTACCTGCGCGCCAGGAGGTTGATAAGCCCTTCCCAGTGGAACCTGTAGACATGGTCGACGCCCTCCCCGTCCTCCCAGTGCACCGGGATGCGTTCCTTCTCGCCGTGCAGGACGATGTCCATGGCTCCTGCCGGCAGGTCGCGCACCTTCTGGTCCGGGTCGTATCCACGGAAACGGAGCGCTTGCACGACGAAGTCCTTGCTGAACGTCGACGCGGCGAGGAAGCCGGGGATCTGGATGGCCCCCTCGGCCAGTGACCTGTCGTGGTCGATGATCATGTCGATGTCCGGCTCCAGCTGAAAGCCCAGTCCGGTGCACGTCGGGCACGCGCCATAGGGGGAGTTGAACGAGAAGAGGCGCGGCTCGACCTCCTGAATGCTGTAGCCACAGATGGGGCAGGCAAAGGCACTCGAGAAGAAGTCGAGCTTGCCCGTCGCCAAGTCTAGAACCTTGAGGACGCTGCTGCCTTCCTTCAGCGCCAGTTCCACCGAGTCGAACAGGCGCGTGCGTTCGTCCGCGGTGACCAGAAGCTTGTCGACGATGAGCTCGATCGTGTGCTTGCGCTTCTTGTCGATGCTCGGGACCGGGTCGTCGACGCTGTACTCCGTGCCGTCCACGCGGTAGCTCTCGAATCCCTTCCGCTGGACGTCCTCTATGAGTTTGCGGTACTCGCCCTTGCGCCCCTCGATTGCAGGCGCAAGCAAAGCTACGGTACGCCCTGTGTACTCCGCCAACACGTGTTCGACAATTTCCTGGGGCGACTGTTTCGTGATGGGAATATCGTGGTTGGGACAATGTGGAACGCCGGCGCGAGCGAACAGCAGGCGCAGGTAATCATAGATCTCGGTCAACGTGCCGACCGTGGACCGAGGGTTCTTGCTGGCTGACTTCTGGTCGATGGCGATGGCGGGAGATAACCCCTCGATGAGATCGACATCCGGTTTCTGCATCAGGCCGATAAACTGCCGGGCATAGGCGGAGAGTGATTCGACGTACCGGCGTTGTCCCTCCGCGTACAAAGTGTCGAACGCCAGCGAGGACTTGCCTGAGCCGGAGACACCGGTGATGACGATGATCTTATTGCGTGGGAGACGAACGCTCACGTCTTTCAGGTTGTGGACGCGCGCACCCTTGATGAAAATGCTCTCTTCAGCCATTCATCGACCTCTCATTTCGAATTGTGAACCCCCTACGTACCAGGTACTTTGAGCATTCACATTTGTGGCATTCTCGCGCTTGATAGTATAGCAGTGTGTGCAAGAGCACCAGGTGAACGACCTTATCCTGTCGTTCCCGCGGAGGCGGGAACCCATGTCGTTCAGAAGCCTGGATGCCCGCCTGTGCGGGTATAACGAGAAGTGCGAAACATCCTGGTGAGTTGTATTGCTCCGGTTAGTTTTCTATACTTCCCTCGTGGGGAGGTGAACTATGGAAGTGCTAACTGCGAAGTCGACATATGTCCAGGTGTACGCGACTCTCGCCTGCGTTGTGCTGATCATCCTCATTCGAATGCTACGTGACGGCGAGGCAACGAGTGTTTTGCACGGCATCTTTGTTGCGATGGTGTCCTGTGTCATTGTCAGCATCGGCATGGAAGCAGCAACGTGGCTCCTGAACGGAGTGCCGGGCACAGGCGTTCACCGCCTCCTGTTCGTAGTCAACGCCGCATATATCATCCTTGAAGTCGTCCCCTCGCTTCTGTGGCTGTGTTACATCGTCTACTACATAACGCGTGACCCTCGGTTTCTTCGGCGCCTGATCCTCCCCTTGGGGACAGCACTTGGGTATGTCATCATCCTCGCGGTGAGCGCCCCGGCAAACGGACTGCTGTTCACGGTCGATCCCCTCAACTCTTACCATCGCGGTCCGTGGTTCCTGCATCCAATGGTCGTCGGGTTCACGGCGTTGGCATGTGCAACAGCCGTCCTGATCTTCAACGCCCGCCGCGTGCCGCGACGCGAGCTGTTCCCACTGCTCGGTTTCCTTGTGCTGCCCGTCGCGGGAGCAACCCTCCAGGCCCTCGTGTACGGCCTCTCCTCGATGCAGGAAGGCACCGTGCTGGCGCTCCTCCTTGTGTATGTATATCTGCAGAGCTGGCTCAGGGGTACCGACTACCTGACCGGGCTGGCCAATCGCAGTCAGCTCGATGTCGTCGTCAAGCATGTCGTCGCAAACCCTCAACCCAGACAGCCGACCGCCTTGCTCATGATCGACGTCGACCACCTCAAGTCCATCAACGACACCTGGGGACACGACATGGGCGACAGGGCCATCCAGCAGTGCGCTGCTATCCTGCGCAAGTGTTTTCACTACGACGACACCGTCGCCCGCTATGGCGGAGACGAGTTTGTCGTCGTCCTCAAGCTACAGCGCGAGGGAGACATCACAGCGGTCATGCAGCGCCTAGCCGAGACGGCGAAGCGGATGGCTACACCCGAAGGAGCGCCATTTGTACTGACCCTCAGCGTGGGTTATGCCCTGTTCCCCTCCGCGGGTATCCGGAGTGCATCTGACTTGTATAAGCTTGCCGACGGGCACATGTACGAAGCGAAGAATCGCGCTCGGCACGTGACAGAGATAGTGACACCGCACCCTTGATGAGAGTGTTCTCTTCAGCCATTCGTCGATTTCCCTTGTCGAATTGTGAATACCAAAAGTACCTGGTACTTTAGGTATTCACATTTGTGGGTCATTGTTTGCGGAAAACGACGCGGTCCGCTTCGTAGTCAGCCAAGACCTTGTCGCCAGGTTTAACCTCGCCAGACAGCAAGGCGTCTGCCAAGCGATCTTCCAAGACCTTCTGGACCGTGCGCTTGAGCGGTCTTGCACCATAGACCGGATCAAAGCCGATGGTCACAAGATGCCTGCGTAGTTCGTCGGACACCGTCAGCTCGATGTCGCGCTCGCGCACCTTCGCCACCGTCTTGTCGATGACAAGCTGAAGGATGTTCGCCAGCTCTACCTGACCCAGCGGGTTGAAGACGACCACCTCATCCACCCTGTTCAGGAACTCAGGTCGGAACACTGTCTTCATGTGCTCCAGCACCGCGGTGGTGACGCGCGAGTATTCCTCTTCGTACGCGACCGTTCCGGGTGTTGCCTCAATGCGGCTGATGATGTCGCTGCCTATGTTGCTGGTCATGATGATGACGGTGTTGCGGAAGTTGACCGTCCGGCCCTTGCCATCCGTCAGACGCCCGTCGTCCAGGACCTGTAGCAGGATGTCGAACACGTCGGAATTAGCCTTCTCGATCTCGTCCAGCAGGACGACCGAGTACGGATGCCGGCGCACGGCCTCGGTCAGCTGCCCACCTTCTTCATAGCCCACATACCCAGGAGGCGCGCCGACGAGGCGACTGACACTGAATTTCTCCATGTACTCGCTCATGTCAATGCGGACCATACGGTTTTCGTCGTCGAACAGCACCTCCGCCAACGCCCTGGACAGTTCAGTCTTGCCCACACCGGTAGGACCAAGGAAGATGAAGCTGCCGATAGGTCGGCTGGGGTCCGACATGCCCGCCCTCGACCGCTTGATGGCCGAGGCGACGGCATGGATTGCCTGCTCCTGGCCGACGACGCGCTTCGCGAGACGTTCCTCGAGGTTGACCAGCTTGGCCACCTCGGTCTCCATCATGCGAGACACGGGGATGCCGGTCCAGCGGCTGACGACCTGAGCGATCTCCTCTTCGGTCACCGACTGCTTGAGTTCGACGCTGCCCTTCTCCTGCGACTCAAGCTGGTCGCGCTGCACTTCGACCTTCTTCTCCAGCTCGGGAATCGCGCCGTACTTGAGCTGCGCCGCCTTCTCGAGGTCTCCCTCGCGTGTCGCTTTGGTAAACTCGCCTTTCTTCTCCTCGAGTTCCTTGCCGAGTCGAGCAGCTTCCTCGATGACGTCCTTCTGTTTGCGCCACGACAGCTTCAGCTGGTCCGCCTTCTCCTTGAGCTGCGCAATCTCCGCCTGGACGTCGGCCAAGCGCTTTCTGGACTTGTCGTCGGTCTCGGGGGCGAGCGCCTTGCGTTCCATTTCCAGGATGATCAGTCTGCGGTCCAGCTCGTCGATCTCGACCGGCATGCTCTCGAGCTGCATCTTGACCAAGGATGCCGCTTCGTCCATAAGGTCGATGGCCTTGTCGGGCAGGAAACGGTCGGTGATGTAGCGCGCCGACAGCTTGGCTGCCATGACCAGGGCCCCATCCGCAATGCGCACGCCGTGGTGCGTCTCATAACGCTCCTTGAGACCGCGCAGGATCGCGATTGTGTCCTCCACGGTTGGCTCATTGATGAGTACAGGCTGGAACCGCCGTTGGAGAGCGGCATCCTTCTCAATGATCTTGCGGTATTCGTCCACGGTCGTCGCACCGATTGTCCGCAGTTCGCCCCTCGCGAGCGCCGGCTTCAGCATGTTGGACGCGTCCATGGCTCCCTCGGCCGCGCCCGCCCCGACGACCGTGTGCAGTTCATCGATGAACATGATGATGCGGCCGCCCCCGGCGGTGACCGCTTTGAGCACGGACTTGAGCCGGTCCTCGAACTCACCGCGAAACTTGGCGCCCGCAATCATCGCGCCCAAGTCAAGAGCGAAAATAGTTTTGTCCTTAAGCTCCTCAGGAACGTCCCGCGCCACGATGCGCTGCGCAAGGCCTTCGACAACCGCTGTCTTGCCAACGCCGGCATCACCGATGAGCACTGGGTTGTTTTTGGTTCGGCGCATGAGAATTTGCATGACGCGCCGAATCTCCTCGTCACGGCCGATGACTGGGTCCAGTTTGCCCTGACGCGCCTGCTCCGTCAGGTCGCGGCCGTATTTCTTGAGAGCGTCATACTTGTCTTCGGGTTCCTGATCCGTGACGCGCTCCGTGCCGCGCACCTTCACGAGTGCACGCAGGATGGCCTGCTTCGTAACGCCGGCCTGCTTGAGCAATGGCCCACATGATCGGCTGTTCTCGGCCAGCGCGATGAGAAGGTGTTCGACGCTGATGTATTCGTCCTTGAGCGCCGCCATCTCCTCCTCGGCCTTGCGGATGACTGTGTTCAGATCCTCCGAGATGACCAGCTGACCGACAGGGACACTGCCCGAAACCTTGGGGAGCCGTTCGATTTCATGTTCGACATGCGAGGACAGCGCGGGGACGGCAACGTTGAGATATGGAAAGAGGGAAGCCGCCAGCCCTTCTTTCTGATCCAGTATTGCGTAGAGCAGATGCAGCGAATCGGTGGCCTGGTTGCCGTGGTTTTCGCTGACCCGCGCCGCCTGCTGCAATGCTTCAGCTGACTTCGTTGTAAACTTATCGAGTGTCATGTTGTCCGCCTCCCAGGCGTCCACCTCCCGTTGAGCGAGTCTTGGACTGCTTCCAGTATACGGTGGGCTTGCAAAATAGCCAAGCACCCATATGATAAACGGGTGTTTATCCAGAACTGACATACGGGAGGGTTGACCTTGATCGTTCTCCTGACGGTAGCACGGAAATGAGCCCTGAATTGCTGCTCGAACAGACAATCAGTGGGGGCATGAGAGAAGGCATTGTGGGGGCACTGCTGGGGGTGCTCGAGCGTACGGACAACTTTACGCTCAGGCATTCCTATCGTGTTGCCCAACTTGCTGTCCCCATGGGAGTCACACTTCACCTGTCCGAGGACGATCTCGAAACCCTCCGGGTTGCGGCGTTGCTGCATGATCTGGGCAAAGCCTTCATCCCCGCTCAAATCCTTCTCAAACAGGGCCTCCTCACTGAAGAGGAGTTTGCTGTCATGCGCAAGCACGCCGAGTACGGTTGTGCCGTCGTTGGGCGGGTCCCTGGCTTCTCCGATGTCTGCGACATCGTCATTTCCCATCATGAACGATATGATGGTGCAGGTTATCCTCATGGGATGGCCGGCACGGCCATCCCGCTGGGTGGACGCATCTTGGCTGTGGCTGATTCATTTGACGCCATGGTGACCCCGCGCGCGTATCGACCATGCACGCAGCCCGACATGGCTGCCGTGGAAGTGGCACAGTGTGCCGGATCGCAGTTCGATCCGATTGTCGTCGAAGCCTTTCTGGCCACAACACACTTCTGAGGGGCCGTCATGGTGAGAAGAGCACAGCACGGTGAGAATGACCAACTGACCGGGCACAAGACTGCCCGCAGCGTCACCAAAGGGTTCGCCGAGGGAACGGGACGCGGCAAGTCTCATCCGGACGAGTTTGTTGTCACCGAGGAAGTCCAGGAGGCTCTCCACAAGGGAACACCTGTCGTCGCGCTCGAGTCTGCCATCATCACCCATGGCATGCCGTACCCGGTCAACCTCGAGCTGGCACAGGAACTTGAGGCCATCGTCCGCAAGGGTGGGGGCGTCCCGGCCACGATTGCCCTGGTGTCGGGCAAGATCCGCGTGGGCCTCTCCAGGTCTGAACTCGAGATGCTCGCTCGGGCCAAGTGGGTCAAGAAGATCGGGCCCCGCGACATCCCCGTCGCCGTCGCTATGGGGTTCAGCGGGGGCACAACCGTCGCAGCGTCGTTGCAGATCGCCGACGCTGCAGATATTCGCGTCTTCGTCACCGGTGGCATCGGTGGCGTGCACCGGGGCGTGGGCGAAGTCCTTGACATTTCCCAAGACCTGCCGACTATCGGGCGAGCTCGCTGCATCACGGTCTGCGCAGGACCGAAGTCCATCCTCGACCTCAAGAATACGCTGGAGTACCTTGAAACGATGTCCGTTCTTGTTTTGGGCTACCAGACCGACACCCTGCCCGCCTTCACCGTGCGCGATTCCGGCATCCCTCTGGAGCACCGCGTCGAGAGCGCATCGGACATTGTGTCCATCGTGGAAGCGCGCGACCGATTGAAGCTCGACACCGGTATTCTCGTCACCAACCCGATCGCTGAGTGTGACCAGGTTGAACCAGAGAAGCACGAGAAGGTCCTGCAAGCAGCACTCGAGAAGGCTGCAGAAGATGGTATCGAGGGCAAGGCGATGACGCCATACATCCTAGCCTACATGCAGAAGAACCTGCCCGGCGCCACCCAAGCCAACATCGCCCTCATCAAGAGCAACGTTGCACTGGGTACGCAAATCGCCACTCTGCTGAAGCACCACTGATCGCTGGTCTCCTCATGTTCTTCGCCACGGGCGACCTCAATATTGATGCCACAACTGTCGCTCCCGTTCTCCCGCCGGAAGGCAAGGAGGCACAGGCGCGCATCACTGCGTCATGTGGAGGGCAAGGGGGCAACGTTGCGTTCTTTCTTCGCTGTCTTGGTCAGCCCGTCCGCCTGTTTGGCACGCTTGGGCGTGACATCGCAGGAGACCTGTACGTGGCGCGCTTGGCTCGCCTTGGCATCGACTACGCCGGGGACCGCGTCGACACGCCGACGGGCATGGTCAGCGTCGTTCAGGAAGCTGGCTCCTATCACATGTACCGTCAGCGCGGCGCCAATGCAGCGGTGGATCCAACCGTATTCACACGCTTCGTGTGCAGCGCCTGCAAGGCCACTGGAGGCTGCCTGTTCGTATCAGGGTACAGCCTGCTTGACGACGGTTGTCGGGCAGCACTCGGGGCAGTGCTGACGAGTTCGACTGCCGTACGACCGGTCGTCGCCATGGACCCCGCCAGCATCGACGCCATGAACTCCATGGGCCGCGATGCGGTTCTTGCAGCGGCACGACTCTGTGACTACTTCCTGCCCAACGAAGAGGAAGCCTGCTGGCTCGCACAGGAGGCAGACGTAACGAAGGCGACCAAATTCCTCCAACGATCAACCGGGGGAACCGTCGTCGTCAAGCTCGGTGCACGAGGTGCCCTTCTGTGCGGGAACGAGGGTATCATCACGACACCTGGCGTCGCCCTCACGCCCGTCGATGTGACGGGGGCTGGAGACGCCTTCGCGGCAGCGTTCCTCTCGGCGGTCGTAGCCGGATCAGGTCCCCAGGATGCGCTCGCAGCCGCAGTGCTTTTCAGTGTTGCCAAGGTGCAGCTGGCCGGCACACAGCCTCTGGAGCTCCTGAACTACAGCGACTGACCCAGTGCCCGCAGGTCCTTCCGCAGCAGGGTACCGGCTCAAAACGATCCCCGGTGCCAGCCCAGCCAGTCTTTGTCCGCACTGTTCCACGACCCAATTCTCCCTTTCGCGCGTTGAAACGTCCTTCAGGCTGCGCAGCGTACGCATGTTCTCCGGGAGCCACCCCAGACAGCCGCAATTACACGTCCGATGCAGACTTGTTTCAGAAATGGACTTCTATCCTGAACTGTCTCCGCCCCCGGCGAGTTGCCGGGGGTGGAGACAGTGCCGATGGTACTGATCTTGGTGTTACGGCCAGTAGGTGAAGGAAATGGTGCGGGTCAGTGCATCCCAGGCAAGGTCGAGACCCAGGTTCTCGGCAATGAACCGGAGAGGAAGGAAGGTCCTGCTGTTGAGGATGAGAGGCACCACCTTAGGGTTGGCGGGATCAATGGCAACCTTCTTGCCGTTTACGAGTCCCATGGGGTTGCCGATCGTCACTGACACAGTGCGACTCTTAAGAGTCACTGTTGCCGTTCGAGTCGTAGCATCCCAGACCACCGTACCTCCCAGAGTTTCGATGAGAGCACGGATGGGAAGGAGGGTACGGTTGTTCTGGATGACGGGTGCAGCATCGAGGGTAACTGGCATGCCGTTGACATCCATTGCGGTTTTGCCGATGGTGAGGGTAACGGTCATGGCTGGGAGGAACGTTGGTACTGCCGCTGCGTAGGTCACTGTGTAAGTGGTCGTGACTTGGTGACCGACCCTGTCCTCGGCTGTGAGGATGATGCTGTTGGCTCCCTTGGTGAGCAGGAGCTTCTCGCTGAAGGAACCATCCAGGAATGGTATCACTTCCGTCCCGTTGATGGTGAAGTGCTTCAGGCCCGAGCCCGTATCTACGACACTGCCGGTGATGGTCAGCTCGGAGTTCGTGACGGAAACAGGAAGTGCGGGAGCGATGGTCAGCACGGGATTCATGCTGTCCAGGAAGATGATCAGTTCCTTGGACGTGGAGTTACCTGTAGCATCCCTTGCTGAGATCTCGACGTCATTGCGACCTTCCACCAGGGGCAAGGGGTAGGTCATGAGGCCGATGCCCACTGGATCGATGACGACGACCCCGTTGACCTTGATGGTCCACTTCGCGGACCCGCTGTTGTCGTCTACCGTGAACTCCAAGTTGAACGGAGAGGTACTCACGGTGAAGATCTGAACTGACCCTCCCGAGTAACCACTCACACCAGTGATGGTACCGAAGTCGGGCAGAGCGATGGTAGGGGGCACCACGTCGGGAACGGACTTGAATGTCACCGTGATCGTGTGGCTGCTCATGACGTTCGTGAGGGTCACAGTCCACCCCAGCTGGTTGGTCGCATTGCTGACGATGACACCATCGACGGTGAGCGTGTCAATCATGTAGTTCAGGTCAGGAGTGATGGTGAAGGACTGCGAGGCGCCGTAGGTCACGAGCACGGAGCCAGATGGAGTAATGGTGCCGTTGACACCAGCCAATGCCGTGATCGGAAAGGTGTCGATGGTGGTCGTGAAGGTGGCGGTGACGGTCGTGTCGCTCTCCATGGTGACGGTAGCTTTCAGAGGATCGACGCTGTCAGGCGTGGCACCGCACCAGCTCAGAAAATGGTAGCCGGGGGTGGGGGCGGCGGTCAGCGTGACGACCGTGCCGTAGTCATACAACGCCTGATCGGGACTCTTCCCTACGGTTCCAACACCGACCGTGTTCACCGTCAGGGTGTGCGTGTTGATGGCAAAGGACGCCGTGATGGTATGGGCCGCCGTCACGTTCGTGAAGGTATACGAGGTCACTGCACCCACTGAGTTGCCGTCCACGAGGACGTCTGCCACGTGGTAGCTGGTGTCAGGGGAGATGGTGAAGGTCTGATCGTGATTGAGCAGCACCATGACTTCCGAGGACGGGGAGATGCTCCCGCCAGGGCCGGCAGACGAAGTGATATAAGAGGCGAAGGCAGCAGTTGGATATGTATACCACGGGTTGGTCCAACCACTGGTGCTATTATCATAGAGGACCGTAAACGTAAATCCGACCCCACAAGATGCAAACACAGTAGTACCCATTGTGGGTGCGTTGCCCAAGAAGTGTGCTGCGGTCAGTCCCACACAACCAGAGAACGCAGCACCGCCGACACTGGTCACGCCGCTCCCGATGGTCACGCTGGTCAGTCCCCAACAATCAGAGAAAGCCCAACCGCCAAGACTGGTCACGCTGTTGGGGATGATCACGCTGGTCAGTCCGCCACAAGCCTGGAACGCACCATCGCCAATACTGGTCACGCCGCTGCCGATGGTAACGCTGGTCAATCCCCAACAATAAGAGACCGCATAACCGCCAATACTGGTCACGCTGTTGGGGATGATCACGCTGGTTAGTCCCCCACAACCCGTAAACGCAAAATAGCCGATACTGGTCACGCCGCTCCCGATGGTAACGCTGGTCAGTCCGGTGCAACTCTGGAACGCGCTACTGCCAATACTGGTCACGCTGTCGGGGATGGTCACAGTGGTCAGTGCGGTACAACTCTGGAAAGCATTATAGCTGATACTGGTCACGCCGCTGCCGATGGTTACGCTGGTCAGTCCGGTGCAACACCGGAACGCACAACCGCCGATATTGGTCACGCTGTCGGGGATCACATAACCTCCCGATTTGCCAGGAGGATACAGGATAAGAGACGTCCCATTCTTGCTAAACAGCACGCCCGTTGCGCTTGACGAATATGACAAGTTACTCGCATCTACAATGAATTGGGTCAGTCCCGTACAACCCAGAAACGCAGCATCGCCAATACTGGTCACGCCGCTGCCGATGGTAACGCTGGCGAGCCCCGTACAATAATAGAATGCCCAATTGCCAAGACTTGTCACGCTGTCGGGGATCACATAACCTCCCGATTTGCCAGGAGGGTACAGGATAAGAGACGTCCCATTCTTGCTAAACAGCACGCCCGTTGCGCTTGACGAATATGACAAGTTACTCGCATCTACAATGAATTGGGTCAGTGCGGTACAACTCTGGAATGCATTATAGCTGATACTGGTCACGCCGCTCCCGATGGTAACGCTGGCGAGCCCCGTACAACCCTGGAACGCATATTCGCTGATACTAGTCACGCTGTCGGGGATGGTCACACTTGTCAGTGCGCTGCACTCATGGAACGCATAAAAGCCGATACTGGTCACGCTGTCGGGGATGGTCACACTTGTCAGTGCGGATTGACCACCGAACGCGAAACTGCCGATACTGGTCACTGGATACCCACCCAGCGTGCCAGGAATGGTCACAGTCGTTGCAGTTACGTTTGTATAGGCAGTAATCGTGGCGTTACCGCCAGAGACGGTATAGGTATAATCCCCGTCAGTGTCCGCTCTTGCCTCGGGTACAGTAACAAAGACACCGGTGCACAGGGCAACGACGAGACACACTGCGACGAAAACCGGCAAAACCTTTCTCATGTATCCCTTTCCTTTAGGATGTGCCGCCAGCATCGAGGATGTTGGCGACGTGCCTGCGCCTCAGCCCACTCGGACTTCAGCATAAACGGAACGTGCAGATGACGATCCCATGTCCCCAGCCATGAAGGGCTTGCCGCAGACGCTGGGCAATTGGAGTGGGATGGACTCCCCCGTACGGAGAGACTGTTTGGGTTGATGATGTAGAAGATGTGTCCCGATCTGACCAAGCGGTGATCCGCCCGGTCGCCGGTATCCCGGAGTAACCACGAGTGTCGTCACCAAGGCACGCGCCACCAAGGAGGTTAGATATCCTATGCACTACCTTTTTCGTTCCTACCTCCTGAGTCTTGATCTCAAGAGGACCGGTCTTGCCATTGGCTCCATTCGGCGCAGGCAACCGTTTTCGCGCCAAACATCACAGCCTTCCCTTTGCTCCTGCAACAACTGTAGCAGACACTCTTTCATTGTCAATATGTCATACGCGTTACTCGTGTCCGATACTAAGATTGATGACAGGAGAAAGAACATGAGGCTCTTGCACCTCCATGATTTGCACTCCTCTCAACAAGTTTGTTGCTCTCCATGACTTTGACACCTGCTGAAAGAGTAACGATCTTCCAACTTACGTCATTGGGGATCACTACGAAATTAATGTTCTCTCACATGTCAATTCGAGTGATGGAGCAGAGACTGTATCAATAGGAGATGATTTATTTGACGAAAGATTCACGAAGGTGAATCTGAAACCTTGCTCCTGTTACTATTAGCCTATACGAGAGCAGGCCATCCATTACTCTGCTGTCACTTCGACCGACCATAAGGAGCGTGGCAGTCTCGCTCTTGCTTCTTCCTCTCCCTGTCATCGCCGGAGGACGAAGTCCGACCTTACGATCTCGCTTTCGCCTTCTCTCTTTGGGGTAGTTTGACGGGGGTCAGGAGCCGGCCCGCCACTCCCGTGCATCTACACAGTCGACTTTAGAAGGATGTGGGGTCCCCGCTCTTTGTGGGAACAATAGAAACGAGACCGCGCGAACCCACGACGGACACGATTGACAAACCGGCATAGGGACGGTAGCATGAACTTGCAGTCATGAAGCGCATTGCCGTGCTCGTCCACTGGGAGGCCTGTCATGAATACCAACACACGCATCTGGGAAAACAGTATCACAGGTCTGCCGCAGGGGGACCAGCAGGCTGAGCAGTTTGAGCACTACGCCCGCGAGTTCTTCATGCCCGACAGCATTGCTCCCTCTGTCTATCTGGCCAACGTTGCTGCGCTGATGGAAGGGGCTGCCGAGGAGAGTGGAGTCCAGCCGAGCCCGTCGGCAGCCAAGATGGCATTGTCGACGCAACATCCCACCGGCTTCCCGACCTGGTTTCTCGCAGCCTATCCGGATGTGGCCCTCTGGTTCTCGTCACAGGATGGCCTGGATCGGAAGGCGGTCGATGTCGAAGTGACCAGACGTTCGGCGGCATCCGGGACTGCTGCCAGCCATCTCGTCGACGAGAATGGGTTCTTCGCGCACACCGTCCTGCGGACGCTCATCGATCTGTACCGCGAACGCACAGGCTCCGTGCTCGAATGTACGGCTCCTGATACCGATCTTCAGGAAGAGGGGGCAGCCGGTTCGACCGATGAGCAGGCCATGACAGCTCAGCAGGCTGTCGACCTGATGGCCGCCAATATCACTCGTTACGAGCGTGAGTTGGCAACCAGCTACGGAGACAGGTTTGCGGACATACGGCCACGGCTGACGGTAGCGGGGCTCCTTCAGCTCGGCTACTACGTCCTCGTTGACCACGTCATCCCGTTGGCGACACTCATCCAGGCTGCTGACGAATCAGCGTCAGCAGGCGATCCAGTCGTCGAATTCGTGGAGCGGCTCGAGATAGAGGTGTTCTGCGCAGAGGGCGGGGAAAAGGAACGAAAGCGCGTCGAAGAGGCTTGTCACCTCCTGCGTTCGCGCATTCTCGACGTCGTCCTCCAGACGCGGGTCGACTTCGAAGAAACACCATCCCTCACTCAGGCCACCCGCAACTTCATGGATCCGCCCCAGTTCGAGCCTCTGCGACAGACCATTGGCATCCGTCCGACCGGTTAGCAGTCGATTCCGGCCGGAATCGACGTCTGGTTAAGGGATATCCGGGGACAGCGGTTTCGGCTCGATCAGTCCGAATGCCTCGGAGACAGGAACCACGAACATGATGCCGACGCCCTTCTGGGACATGTCCCCGACTGCGCCCAGCACGATCTTCTTGGCGCGCTCCAGGGCTTCTGTGTTGCTGATGACCGAGAAGATCGTTCTACTGCTCTCCTGCACCGGCGAACCGCCCAGCAGGCGAGCGATGCTGGCCACGATCGGAATGTCGGCCGCAAGCATCTGACCCATGCCTCGGCTGTCGATGACCGTTGCGCCACCGACATCAATGGCAGTAAATCCCTCCAGTACCTTGCGCACATGTGCATCACTGTTCAGCACAGCAACCAGCAGGAACATCGGCGCCTCCGGGAAACATACATTTTCAATATTAGTGTGGCGGAGGACTGTCGCCTGTCAACTGCTGCACTGAGGACAAGGTCTGTGCGGCCCTTTTCATCAGTCTTCGGCGAGCGCGACCTCGCCCCATGGGGTCAAGCGTTACCATCGGGAAAGTGTTACCATTGCTGGATGTTCCTGAAACAGCCAGAACTCACTCGGGAATCCGTTCGAGGACCGTCAAGAAGAAACACAGCTCAGCAAGCTGATGGGGCAAGTGTCTGACTCTTGCGACGAAAGTCAACACTGCAAATGGTAACGCTTGACCCCATAGGCTACCATAGGCTAGAGAGGAAGCGGCGGCTCTTCTGGTTGCGAGGGCGATACACTGCGATGTGGTGCGGATGTAGATGCAGTGTCCTGTGCTGTCACGTCGTCTCCAAGTCCGCGACGCCTGCGAACCTTGCCCTTTGCGGACTCCGGGTTGCGCCCAAGCAGGGACTCGGGCACAAACCCCGCGTTCTTGAGGAAGAACCAGTTGGTCGCAGGCAGGTCGAGTGCCAGGTACGCCGGGCGCGCGCCACGTTCCAGTGTCCCCTCCAGCAGCAGCGGATGGGAACCGATTTGGACGAAGCTTTCGAGGACGCCCTCACAGGGATATGACTCGGACGCGCCGAAGTGCCCCGCAGCCGCGCGCAGGCCGTCATGGTCGGCGTAGTGCAGGCGGCAGTCCGGGGACACCGAGGCCAGCAGACGTGCCATGAGAGGTGAGACGCGGGCGCCTTGCGGCACACCCACAGTTACGGTGTGACGTGCAGCACGCGCCTGTTCGAGCAGCCAGCCCTGATGACGGGCGCGTTCGCCCACGACGATGCGCTGACCGCCCACGACACGGTTCGGCAGCCACTCTCGGAGTTCACTGAGAGCCCTCGGGTCGATGCGCCGCACCGCTCCCTCCTGCTCGATGATGCTGACGATGTGTCTCAGGACCGAATCCTGCGCCCCACGGTCGTGCACGAAATCGAGGTCACCTACCAGGATGAACTTGCCCCGCGCACGGCTGAGCGCGACGTTCAGCAAGCGAGGCGCCGGGTCGACATCCCAGTCCTCGAGATTGCCCCGTGTCAGTGTCGACATGGACCACTGCGGTTCGCCATCGGTCAGCGAGAAGATGACGACGTCCACCTCAGAACCCTGGTAGCGGTGGACCGTCGAGATCGTCAACCGTTCCCGGTCCAGTGCCAGTTCGCGCGCCATGGTCCCCAGCAGTCGTGCCTGGACGGCATAGGGAGACACGACTCCGATGCTGATGTCCGGGTAGCGGGAGAGCATGCCGGCGGCGATCGTCATCACCGTGACCGCCTCCACCAGATTGAGGCGGGAGTACCCCTTGACCTCGCGGTAGCATCGTGTCTGCAGCAGAGACGTGTCCACTGCGGCCATGGCCTGCCCCTCGAATGGAGCAAGGCGCGCAATCGAGCTGGTACGGACAATGATCCGCTCACCGTCGTCCAGCCGGTCCTGGTAGAACAGCCGGCTCACGGCCGAACGAATGGACGGGTGCATGCGGTATTGGGTGCGCAGCATAGCCATGTCAGGCACGTCCTGACCCGCGCGTACCGCCTTCGTGATGCCCCGCACCTGGTAGATGTCGCGCTGCAGCCACTCGCGGACGGCGACCGTCGTTCCGGAGGCAATCGGTGGCAGCTGCATGAAGTCGCCCGCGAAGACGATCTTTCCCTGTGCCCTCGAGGCAGCCAGCACGTCATACGGGACGAGCGACATGCTCGCCTCGTCGATGATGACGACGTCGAACGAGCGTTTCATCAGTTCGTCCGACAGGGCGAGTTTCGTCAGCGTCGTCGCGACGACCTGCGTCTCGGCAACCAGCTTCTTGAGTTCCTTGTCGACACGGTGACGCAGTCTGCCCATGTCGCCCCTGACCATCTCGAACTCGGCGGTGTCGAACAGCTCCTCCCGTTTCGCGTGTTCCAGCAGGTCACGGCGCCGGGACTGAAGTCCCACAAAGCGCTCAGCGTCAACGTTGCGTCGGGCGAGGATGTTGAGTGGGTTGATGTCGGACTCGACGAGGAGGTCACGCTTCATGATGATGCCATAGCGGATCATTGCGCCGCAGGAAAGATACGGTGTCCCCCGGCAAGCGTTCACAACGGCCAGCGCCGCGACGTCGACAGCCGCATTGCTGTGCGCCAGCAACAAGACACTCTTGTGGCGTTCGATGAGCTCGCGTACAAGATAGGCGGCGGTCCGCGTCTTGCCGGTGCCCGGAGGACCCCAGATGAAGCTGACGTCATGCTCAGCGACCTTCTGCAGTGCGTCTCGCTGCGATGGGTCCAGCCATCGATTGTCCACAAAGGCGCCGTTCAGCTCGGGCAGACTGTCCCCGAGGGCAGGAGGGCTCAACAACGCAAGAGCCCGGCCGCAATCGTCCTCGCCCCCTAGCGCGTTCAACCTTTCTTGCAGCTTCAGCAGCAGGTCCCATGGCGTAGCGATCATGGTGGCGGCGCGCACCTGGGCCCCCAGGAACTCGCTGGAAGCAATCGAGACCAGATCCCGGTCTCCGCCCGCGTAGACTCCCTGCACCACCCGGCCGTCCACCTCGAGCTGGATCATGGATTCCTCGGGCAGGTTGACCTCGTACTGGGTGCTGAAGAAATACAAAAAGTTTTCGTCACCGCTGTCCGACACCAGTGTCCCGTCGACGAGGGCATGACGATGCGTCCACTCGGAGGCCTTCTCAGCGGCGACTTCGTCCTCGATTGCAGCGGTGAACGCCGCGATATGGACTGCCAGTTCTTCGTTCATGCGGGCTCCTGTCATCGCGGTGTTGTGCCACGCGAGTATTCATTATACCGCCGCGGGGTTTCCTGTATACTGAGCGCACCATTCATGGGTCGTTGACACGGCGATCACCCTATTGCCGTTGACATTGTGCATTCTGAGATCATGTCTCATTCGGCTAAACCGAATGCCATAGAGCTCTTGACAAGAGAAGCAAATAGATATATAGCCTAGACATAGTACTGTAGAGAGTGGAATAGAATTCTGGAAGGAAGACTGGTGACGAAATGACGGAAGTCTCAATGAAGGGTGTAACGTTTTCATTCGGACGAGGGCTCAGAATCCTAGAAGATTTTTCTCTTGCGGCAGAGAAGGGTGAATTCGTCTATCTCTTTGGGGAAAACGGCTCTGGGAAAAGCACGGTCTTGAAGATCCTGTGTGGGGTTATGCGAGCCAGGAGCGGAACTGTGACGATCTTGGGCAAGGACCCTTACTGCAATCCTGAGATCCTGAAAAGGACCGGGGTGGTGGTTGATGGCATGGGATTCTACGGCGAGTGCAGCCTGAGAGAAAACGTGTTCCTGTTTGCACGAGAAAAAGGTCTAAAGAACGGAGCAGAGCAGGCATTGGATCATTACATCAAGCTATGGGATATCGATTTCAACACACGATACAAGAGAGGGTCACATGGCATGCGGAAGATCGCTCAGCTGACCCTGTCCCTTCTGAACAACCCTGATGTTCTGATTTGGGATGAACCAGAGCTTGCACTTGACGAGAAGAGGCAGGAAGTCCTGCTGACGCTCCTTCAGGAGCACAAAGCACAGGGGAAGACGATCATCGTTGCAGGAACAAAACCCGGCCTCTACGGCAGCCTTGTGGACAGAACAGTCGAGAAGGAAGTTGTCCTATGAAGATCCTGTTCAAGCAGAAGCAATGGATTGTGATGCAGGCAATATTCGTCGTCATAGGGATACTATCGGGAATCATTGCCAAAACACAGGTGAAAGGATCAGTAGGTGGTCTGGCGGTGGGTTTGAGCTTCATCAACAAGACTGACGAGTATACTTTCCCGATTCTTTTGATTCTCCTTTCTGATCTTGCCTTCAATGTCGAATACGTGCAGGGGACCTTTCTGACGTACCTGTTATGTGGCCAGAGCAGAAAGTCCTGGATGCTGAGGAAGTCCGTGACATTCTACCTCTTTGTCCTTCTCCAATACGTTATTGCGTTCGTCGTGATATCACTCGCTGCAGGCATCGTGGCCGGGCATTTTGGACTGGCGGCGTCACAACTGCCAAGTGCAGCACTCTATGGCGCGATAGCCAGAGAAATGGGCCTGAAAGTCTTAACAACGCTCGTTTTTGTGAGCTTTGGAGTGTTGATAACAACTCTTCTGCCGGGGAAACTGGTCGTAGGTAGCATCGCTTCCATAGGAGCAGTTTTCATAGGAATGAGAGGCTCAGCCTTACTGTATCATGCTCTTCCTGACAGTGGGGTTCTGGGTCGCATCTTCGATATTGTTTGGATGCAGGACCCGGACAAGGTGTGGACATGGATCTTTGGGTTCGCGGTGTTCGCGCTGTTCGCCTTGGTTTCGACAGGGCAGGTGAAAAGAATTGAGATAGCAAACCGCGGAGCTTAAGTTTACACATTGCGTGTTTTGCTTCAAGAGATATAGCGATATGGCTTTCACGTAGCACCGGATGTGTCTTGTGATTGAGAAATAGTTCGTAGGGATAACACCAATTTGTATCAGCAGGGGAGCCCATAACGAGAGACAACACTTGCAGATGGTATTGTTTGTCCTAGAAAGTCTCAATCAGGTGTTGGTATAGTGTATGGGGGCGATTGAATAACCGTGAGACCGCGGATATGGTCAGGGCACTTACTGTTACTGAGCTGATGACATGTCGTGGGAGCGGTCCGGCGCATGGACTGGCAGAGGGTGAATGATTTCCCGTCGGGGTTTCCTGTATACCAAGGGCACTATGCACAGTTTCTTGACACAAGTACTGCCCTGTTGCTCTTGACCTCATCCAGGCCTGGAGCGGGCCGTTCGGTCCAACCGGATTTCATGGCGCTATTGACAAGATAGCAGTCTCGTGTATTTGTTTAACAAGCGAAATTGGCAGGAAGGGGGCGGCATGGAGCTTACAGGGCTAAGTATTCCAAGTGATTCAAGGGTACCGCTGAAACATGCGAAGGTTCTTCGAGGATCATTCCTGATAGCTGTGCTCTTGCATCTCCTCTCGTTGTAATTACTGTTCGAAGAGCTGGACAAGGAAGAAAGAATTGGAGGAGGCTGACTTATGAGCGTCTATTTCATCAACATCGCTTTTGGACTGCTGATTGTTGTGCTTGGCTATTTTTCGGCCAGAGCGAAACCCAATGCTGTGTTGGGAGTCAGGCTACCGGCAACATATGCCTACCCAGAGGTGTGGAGGAAGACGAACCAGAAGAGCGCTCAAATCACGTACATTCTTGGACCTGCAATAAGCGTCGTGAGCCTCCTCCTCTATCTCTCTGGTGCGCCGGAGATATATGGACAGTATCTGACGTTTGCCATGTTAGTACCCCTTCTCGCCATGGTTGTTTATCTCTACTTCTATTCCAAGAATCTTCTCGAGAAGATTCTTTTGCAGCCAGGTGCCACTGCACTATCGACCGTAGACAACGTTGGTATTTCGAAAGTCAATGTCATTTCTCTACTGGTCGCCGCCATCGCTCTTGTCGGCGTGGGAATCCTATTGATCTACAGCCATGCAGGTACCTCTATTGGCATCAGGGTCGGCAATGTGTTCCGCGATGCAGCCACATGGCACAAGGTGAATACCGTAGGCGGGATAGGGGATATCATTGTCGGAGCGTTCTTTGCCCTTTGCTTCGCACGATTTATTCCTGGCGTACGAAGTCCGAGAACTTTCTACCGAGCAGTCTTCTGCTTTTTCGCCACAGTCCTTCTGTGGGCCATCGTTTCGGTAGCCTACGCTTACCTCGTCTAGCTGGTTGCCGACCTGCTGTTCGAAAAGGACTGGCAGGATCTTCAGCAGGAATCCCAGTTCCTGGGATTCTTCGCACTCCCAGAGGAGGAACATTGATGAGCGATACCAGTTGCGACCTGTTCGAGGGCATGGACCTCGACGTCCTGCTTGCGCTGTTTGACACGCTGCCCGTCGACGTCTCGTTTGTGAACGCGGACGACGAGGTGACCTACTTCAACCTGCCTGCCGCCGGGCGCATCTTCCCGCGCACACGGCTGGACATCGGACGGAGAGTACAGCGCTGCCACCCACCCCAGAGCGTCGCCAAGGTCCAGCGGATCCTAGACGACTTTCGTGTGAAAAAGCGTTCCTCGGCCGACTTCTGGCTGGAGCTGGGTGGCAAGTTCATCTATATCCGCTATTTTGCCGTCTACGGCAAGGATGGTACCTACCAGGGGACCCTCGAAGTCTCGCAGGACTGCACCGGGATCCGTGCCCTAATGGGCGAGAAGAAACTCGAGAACGATCCGGCCATCTGAGCCGGATCGAGACTGATGAGACGCTACGCGTCACACATGGAGGTGTATTCATGACGATCGAGCCGGTTGTCGTGCTTGGAGGACTCGCCGTGCTTGTGGCTGTCCTGTGGAGACAGGGAGTCTTCGGAAGTTCGAGTGGGGGAATTCGCACAGAACACCGCAGCATTCCGAGGGACGGCACACAGCGTACGGACCTGCACTTGCGCATGGGGGCGGGTGTGCTGTCACTGCAGGGAGGAGCCGCCGGATTGGTGGATGCTGACTTCGTCAGCAACCAGCCCGAGTTGGAACCGGAGTTCGTGTACCGCACGAACGATGGCATCTGCGAGGTCAGCATCACTCAGCCGTCAGGCCGTCTGTTTATGTCGGCACCACACCTGCGCTACGAGTGGCACCTGCGCTGTGCAGACAATATCCCTGCGACCGTCGACCTCGAGTCCGGGGCAGGAACGACCGACATCGACCTGAGTACTGTGCCGGTCCAACAGCTGCGGGTGCGGACCGGCGCCGGCCAGGGTCGCGCCGTCATCCTCGCATCCAAGCTCGAGCACTTTGACCTGCAGACAGGGGCGGGACGGCTCGACCTGGAGATCAGGGGATCGCCGAGCACCCCGGCACGCGGCAGTATTCATGGCGGTGTCGGAGCACTCCAGATCCGCATACCGCGGACCACGCCGACCCGTATCCACGTAGATAAGGGCATCGGGGGCGTCAATGTCCGAGGTTTCATGCAGGACGGCCGCAACTACACCAACTACGCTCCCGGTGCAACGCCGGCACTCGACATCGACATCCACGTCGGTGTCGGTGAGGTGACACTGGACTCCGCAGGCTGACATCACCTCCTTGTTGTCATACTGATGACTTAAGAGAAGCCTTCTCTCGGTGCAGCGGAGGCAGAAGTTGCTCTCGATGCCTCGGCCACCTACCAGGTTCCCGGTTCATACGCGATCACCGGCTCGAGTGGCCCCGAGCACGTGAGTTGGGGTGCCGACGCCAGGGACGTCGGTCTCGTTACGGCCGATGCTGCACTGGAAGTGATGCTTTGGCAGCTCAGAGTCTCGGCACATACAGTCAGCGCCCCCGCCTGAGCGGGGGCGCTTTTCTTCCAGGCGATGGCCTCTGAGGACCGCCGGTTCAACAAGTGTCAGTCATGTTGCGGTGAGATGCTTGTCCAACCAATCGGCCGCGAAGGCCAGCACGCGCTCCTTTGCCCCGTCCGGCTCATGGTGGATGAAGTGGTATAGTCCGGGCCACAGCTTGAGTGTCACGTCTCCCGTGATGCCGGCTGCCAACCGGCGCGAACCTTCGGGAAGGGCAATTATGTCGTCCTCTCCGTGCATGACGAGAACCGAGACGTGGATCTCAGCTGCGCGCGCAAGGACATCACGGTTAGCCTCGGCAATGGCCACGGCCAAGCCGATCGTTAGCTTCTTATATACCAGCGAGTCCGCATCATAGGCGTTCAGGACGCCCACGTCGTGGCACACCTTGCCCCTCACGGGCCCCATTCCATTCGAGATGACCATTGTGGGGGTAATGAAGTTCAAAACCCGTGCCTTGGCTATCGCTCGCTCCGAGACTTCCGGCATCAGGAACCCACCGCTACACAGGATAGCGCCTGCCAGCCGGGGGTGTCTGCGGATTAAGTAGGCAGCAGAGAGCGATGAACCCATACTGAAACCATACAGAAACAGCGGTTTGCCAGGGAAGCGTGTCCGAATCTCAGCGCAGTATCGGTCCAGGTCGTCCATGAAGTCGTCGAGACGTGAGACAAACGCCCGTCTACCCTCGGACACACCGTGCCCCCGAAGGTCTCCTGCCACGAACGCGTACCCGCGGTCGACAAAACTCTTTCCTATCTCCACGTACCGGCCCCCATATTCGCCCAAGCCGTGCACCAAAGCGACTACGCCGCGCACGTCCCCTTCGGGCGTCCACACACGGGCATACAGGTTCAGATTATCCTTGGTGCGATACCGAAACTCATCGCTGTGCATCGTTGCCTCCCAGCCTCCGTGTCATTGCTTGACTGTGATAGTATAGGTCCGCCGGGCGAAAGAGCACAGGCCTGCATCACATCTGTAACATTCTTGGGACGGTTCCAAACTGTAACATTCTCGACGCGTCCGTCAACAAAAGGATTGGATTCCCGCCTACGCGGGAATGACAGATCATCGGGTCTGTACGTCGTCCCCGCGAGCACTTTGGTCCCATGCGAGCGGTGCTTTCCCGCGAAGGCTGAAACCCATAGAGATCAGCAGGATTGGATTCCTGCATGCGCGGGAATGACAGAGCTGGAGTTGATTTCCTGCATGCGCGGGAATGACCGAGGGCATGTGAGAATCACGGATGGGCATACGGCTCCTGCCGGGAGGCGTCTTCATACCATATAGTTGCCAGCACAGCGTAGACGGGGATGTTGTCCTGGTTGAACAGCTTCACGTTTCTCGCTGCTCCCTGATGGTCACTGGTGACAAGCAACGCATCCCCTGCATCTACTGTCCACGTCTCACCAATACCAACGCTGGCGACGATCGTACCATCCACGCTATATATGATTCGCACGGCTTTCTTGCCTTTGTCGCACTTCTGAACTAGTTCACCGGGAACTGCCAGGCTGGACCGTCCTTGCACGCTGACAACCTGCATCTGCCCGGTGCAGGATCCCGACAGCATGATGTTGAAATCCCTGGCCCTCCCCCTGCTTCTCGTCATCCAGTCTCCGGCAAACGCATCCTGCTGAAATGGCTCTAGCCGTACGCTGTGATGGTGTTCATGCTCAAGGGTCAAATTCCCCTCGAGAACCATGATCAGCCTGCAGATTCCAGGCAGTATGGTGAATTCGGATTCCTCTGATTCGACGCAGGCCGAACTGATGCGCCACACGAAATCACGGCGGCTGTAGACAGCATTCTTCGGATGGATGGCAATCTCGGTCGTCGTCCCACCGTTCCAGATGCTGGTATGTTGCTGGTCTTGCCGCACCAATTCTATATCATATGCCATATCTTCCCTCACCACCGAGTATCCTCTCTCTTGCACCACAGACCGCTGTCTGTATCGTTCACTCTCTTGTTTGTTCAGTATACCATGCCGCGTGGTGGTGTATCCGCGTCTGTGGCAAGTCGTGCAGCAGGCTGCTAATGGCCAGCCCTTGAGGGCCAGCCGTATGATGCGTGGTATGTACTCGAGGGAGGACTAAATGGGGGCGGTCGCGATTCCGCCCCTGAGGAAGACTGCCAGACTCCGACCTCGTGGACGAGGACGGGTCTGGCACTTACAGAATCGTCGAACCGAGCCGGCGCGTTACAGTCGGGACAGGCGGCATTTCTTGCGCCATGTCAGTGCGCTCCTATACTGCTGAGAGCAATCCAGGAGGCGTCTATGGACGAAATGACTCGTCTTGTGCACCAGCGTCTTGTACTCCTCCATGCCCGAGCATCGAGATGCCTGGAGGAGATACGTGCATCGGGTCTGTCAGCACACCTGATGTCGGTGGACGGAAATCCATTTCCCGAACCCGACGGATGGGCGCGCTCCCCATACCCCATGCCTGTCATCGATGTAAAAGGAAAAGGCTCCATCGGGTTCGATCCGGCCGGAGCCTTCTTCGTGTTCGCCGTTCCCACCGCCGAGGCCCAGACGGCAAGCATCGACGCCCTCTTGGACTGCTTCGAGAACGCGGCGCTCCTTGGGGCCGTCAGTCTCAACAACTACCGATCCGGCAGCAACAGGGCTGTCCAGTCGGTCGCAGCGGCGGCTCGTGACGGTGAGCAGGTCCTGCTGGTTATCGTTCGCTTCGACCTGGAGACGGAAGGTCTGCTTGGGCTATTCGAGCAGGCAGCCCTCATCATGGCGGGGCGGCTGCCGACGCCATTGACACCTCCTGAGCTCAGGCGTCTGGACACGTAGCGAAACCTCCAAGATGAGTCGAGCACTCCGCGACTACCGTGTTGCAGCAGGACGCAATGCTGCGACCGACTGGACAGCCTTGGATCACATCTCGGGCGCCCTCGGTTTTGAGCGCCGGGTTCTGGCGAACTACTGAGCCTGGAGGCGAACTACGCAGTGTGCCGTCATGGCGAATACGCGGCCCCCTGCCACAATGATACGCCGTACGTCAAGGTCGGGCAGACTGCTGTTTAGGCGCTGCCACGTGACCCCATCGTCTTGTGACATCGCCACTCCGCGTGCCTGCGTTCCTGCGTATACCGTGCCGTCCCGGGCGACTGTAATCGTGTTGACCGCTCCAGATACGGAGAGGATGGTCGACAGCCCGCTGCTGGACCGGGACCACGTCGTCCCGCCGTTTTGCGAGATATACACATCCCAAGCATCTGTGCCGGCGTAGAGCCGACCTGTCTGTTCGTCGACGGCGAGGCTGTCGACCCAGGGTGTGCCAATCGATGACTGCAGACGATTCCAGTGGCTACCATCGTCCGTCGTTACGTACAAGCCCTGGCCCAGCAGTGAGAGGATCACCGTGCCCGGTGTCTTGACATCCGGCAGAAGCGCGGCAATCTCGGCGCGCGGTGTCGGGGTCCCGGCTAGAGCCTTGGTGGTGAGACCGATGTTTCTCGGTTCCCAGGTCAGACCTCCATCGCTCGAAACCGCGAATCCCCCGTCCGTACCAGCATAGACTATCGTAGGCCCCGTAGGGCTGGACGCCAAGATGCTCACCCTGACGCCGGGGATACCGCGAGTGATGGTAATCCAGTGATCCCCGCCGTCAGCACTGCGCAACACTGACCCATCGGACGTGCCGGCAAGGACAGTGCGTCCGTCGTGCAGCACGAGAACGCTCATAATCCCCTTCGACTCGGAGCAGTGTGACCACGAGATGCCGGCGTCGGGACTGCGGAAGACCCCCTCGTCCGTTGCCGCGAAGAGGACACCTGCATCGACCGGCGACGCGGCCAATCCGGCAAGAGTCAGGTTCGTGATACCATTGCTGGATTCACTCCATGTAATGCCGTCAGCAGAAGAGAAGACCCCATGTGATGTTGCAGCCAGCACTCGCGTGCCTGAGCACGTCAATCCGAAGACATGCCCGCCGTCGGGCAGCCGAAACATCAGCTGCCAGTCGAGACCGTTTGCCGAGAAGTACAGTGCACCGGATTGCGTGCCGACGGCAAGTCCGGGCGCACCATCCGAAAGGAAGTGAACCGCCGCACAGTCTGACGGGAGCGATCCCTTTCGGGAAGTGACCCACGTCCGGCCTCCGTCCTTCGACAATCCTGCGCCGCCACCGGTCACGGTGACAACCAGATTGAGCTCGTCCGCGGGATCGATATCGATGCCCGTCACCATGCACTGTGACCCGAATGGCAGGGGGGTGGCATTCCATGTGTCGCCTGCATCCCGCGAGACGAAGAGACCACTCTCCTGCGTTCCTGCGTAGACCGTCCTGCCGTCCCTGGTGACATCAACGGCCATGATGCGGTCCCCCAGGTTCTTGCGACCCGTCCGGCTCCACGAACGGCCTCCATCCCGCGAGACGAAGAGGCCGGCATCGCCCGTGCCTGCAAACAAGGTGTCAGGGGCGTCAGCAGCAGAAGCAAGGCACGATACCGACCGGCTGCCCAGGCCTCGACTCGCGTTCTTCCACGTCTGACCTCCGTCTTCGGAAAGGAAGAAGCCGGCGCCATATATAGCCTTGCCGACAATCTTCCCACCCGCCCTTGGGTCAAGCTCAATGCCTGCGACATAGCGGCCGGATGAAGCGCCACCGAGTGGCGTCCAACGGGTTCCTCCATCGGAGGAGACGTAGATTTCATCTTCACGTGTGCCGGTGTAGACGACCGATTCGTCAGAAGAGAGGCTGGCAATGGCTGTGACCGGTCCCCCAAAGAGCCCCTTGTCCGATCGCACCCACGTTGTCCCCTCGGCGATGCCTGTCGCATTGGTGAAGACATACCGCATAACAACAGCTTCACCCGCCCGGGCATACCAGAAAACAGCCAGGACAAACACAACCAGGACCGCTATCAGGATGCGCCCAACATGTTTCATTACTGTTCTCCTCTACCGCTCTATCTTTATAAGATAACGCGAGCGGGAACAAATGGTTACACCACCCCTGTGCGATATCCGTTCGGATTGCAAACAATTCGGGGACGGCTACACTGAAAGCATACCACGATGCCGAGGTGAACCATGGGGATTGGCCAGCAGTTTCTGCACGACACACGCTACGCGTCCGACATGCCGGACGAACCTTCGGACCAGGAAAAAGGTCTTCCACAACCACCCCTCGAATTGCCATTTGACGACAGCATGCCCATGATCGATCTGCCGGATCCGAAAACGCTGGTCATCCCGTCTATCGACCTTCGGACGGCTATCGAACGGCGCCAGAGCATCCGCCTGTACCGCGACGAGGCTCTCACCCTTGAGGAGCTCTCCTTCCTCCTGTGGTGCACGCAAGGCGTCAAGGCCGTCACGCCGCGTCCGTGTACCCTACGTACCGTTCCCTCAGGGGGTGCCCGCCATGCCTTTGAGACCTACCTCATGGTCCGGGCGGTCACGGGACTGCAGCCGGGGATCTACCGATTCCTCGCCACCCTACACAAACTGCAGCTCGTCAAACCCGGAGTACAGACACCGCAGGACGTCATGCATCTGTGCGGCGACCAGAAGATGGTCGAGCTGAGCGCCGTCACGTTCATCTGGACCGCCGTGCCCTACCGCATGGTCTGGCGCTACAACCAGCGCGCTTACCGCGGCCTGTTCCTCGACGCAGGTCATGTCTGCCAAAATCTGTACCTGGCTGCCGAGCCTATCGGTTGCGGCGTCTGCGGCATCAACGCATTCCTGGACGACGAGTTCAACGCGTATCTTGGCTTCGACCCTGAGCAGCAGTTTGTCATCTACTGCGCATCGCTGGGGAAGAAGCCGACCGGCATCCACGCATAGTTCCACCAGGGAGGGTATGCGGGATCACCGCCCGGCTGTCCTCCCTACGGTTCCTGGCCCGGCCTGCTGCGAAGAGGCCTCCACTTGACACAATAGTATGCAGGACTAGCCTGAGCTGAAAGGGAGGTAAATAATGCCAAATGCACTAGTCGTGTTCTATTCACTGGACGGTGACGTCCGGTTTCTGGCCCGGACGCTTGCCAAGGAGCTTGCTTTGGATTCCATGGAACTGGAGCTGGTCAAACCGCACCCTACACACGGGTTTATGAAGTACTTCAAGGGCGGATTTCTGGCTGCCACCGGCGCCACACCCCCACTCCGACCGCTGGCTCATGACGCCGGGCACTATGATCTGGTTTTCGTTGGGACACCTGTCTGGAACAAACGCCCTGCCCCGGCTGTGCGCACGTTCCTGAAGGGTGCCGACCTCAAGGGAACAAGGGTTGCCTTCTTTACCAGCTACGGCGACAACGACGTGAAGACCCGTCGAATCTTGACATCGCTGGTGCCGGGAGCCAAGGTCGTCGGCCACATCGGCTTCAAGCTGCCGCTCAAGATGGACAAGGAGCAGTGCTCTGCCGACCTGATCCGCTGGGCCAAGGATCTGCTGAACAGCTGACACCACACACAAAGCCTTTGGTCTGTCGTTCCCGCCGTTGTGGGAAACCCATGCGATATGAAAAGGCTGGATGCCCGCCTGCGCGGGCATGACAAACCAGAGAATCTATTGTCGTCGTTCCCGCGAAGGCGGGAACTCATATGTCGAACCCAGGGGTGGCTGTTCACCTCCACTGGAATGTCAAGCCGCATCAGAAACGTGACGGTTGACGTGAGCCGCAGGGGCGCTATCCTGCCCCTATGTCCCGACGAAAAGCAGCAGTCATAGCCCCGCCCAGAGACACGTCACCCGACGAGGCGGCGCTTCGCGCCCTTTACCGCAAGGACCCGTCACGCATTCTACCAAATGCACTGTGGAAGACCGTCATGCGCCTCCAGTCCCTGGAGTGCCGGTTTATCGATGACGCCGGTTCGGTGACGGGCGTCGAACTGCGAGAGCCCGGAAAACTGCTCATCTATGGCACACGGACGCAGGATCCCCTCAAGGCCGCGTCGGTCAAGCTGGACGGGGTACCAACCGTATATATTCACAACGACTTCGTGGCTCCTCTTGCCCCATGGTTTGAGCACAAGGAAGCCTTCTTCCGCCTGCTCCATACCGGCAGCGAGCTGCCGCTGCGCGCCACGGTCCCCGGCTACACCATCCGCGAGGTGGACATGACAACTGAACTTCCGCTCGTGGCCACGATCCTGCATGCCTGCTATGATGCTCCTACGCCGGGCACCGATGAGGTCACGATGTGGACGAAGCGCCCGGTTTTCGACCCGCGCGCCTGGCTGTGGGTCATCGATCGCAAGGAGAAGCGTCCTGTCGCTCTTGGCATCGCCGAGACTGACAGGCTCACTGGCGAAGCATCCCTCGAGTGGGTCCAAGTCCTGCCTGCGTTCCGCGGTCTCGGACTAGGCACCATGCTCGTCCAAGAACTTGTCTATCGCCTGGAGCAGAGGGTCGCGTTCACGACGGTTGCTGGTCAGGTGAAGAACCCCTGTGAACCCGACCACCTTTTCCGCCGTTGTGGCTTCACCGGCCGCGACATCTGGTGGATCCTGCGCCGCTAGAAATGGAGAAACCCCAGAGTAACCCGGGGTGTCTCCGTGCACACAAGAAACCATGCCGTCTGCCCGGCACGGCCCTCTTCACGAAGTCTCCTCAGATCGTCAGCAGCCCGCCATGGTCCTTCAGCCAGTGCCGGCGCGTGTCGTAGTCCGGAAGGATCGACGCGACGACCGTCCAGAACCGCGCAGAGTGGTTCATCTCGCGCAGGTGTGCCAGTTCGTGCACAACCACATAGTCAACCACATCCATGGGAGCCATGATGAGGCGCCAAGCGAAACTGACGGTGCCGCTCGTACTGCACGATCCCCAGCGCCGCTCAGCTCCGGTGATGCGCAGATGTGGAACGCTCACGCCGACCAGGGGCGCATAGTACTGTATGCGCTCGCTCAACAATTTGCGCGCCTGGGCACGGTACCACTTCTCGAAGACCACTTCTCCGCGGTCGAACGCCGCCATGTCCAGCGTAAACCCCGTCGCGGGGTCAAACGAAAGCGGCTGCGACTGGAACGCAAACACTGCGACAGGCCATTCTCGCCCCAGGTACGGGAAGTGCTCACCCGTCAGGAAGTCATGCCGTGGCAGGAGGGATACGTGATTGCGCGCCTTCGCAAGCTTGTCCTCAATCCATCCCGCCTTCTCCCGCAGCAGGGACTCCACGAACCATACCGGCGTGCGAACCGGGGCTCGTACGACGAGCGTGGCGTCAGGCCGCACCTCCAACCCCACGGTCCGGCGGCGTGACCGCACCAGCACATACGTGCCGGCGACGGGACTCCTGCGCTGTTCACCGTCCGGCTTCTTCACGCTCATAATGAATTGTGAGCGCCTTTTGTACCAGGTACAATGGTCTTCACATTCCAGCTGTCGTTCGTCATGCAAGTATTGTGTCCTCATGTCGCCAGAGCGCAACCGGCACGTCTCCACTTAACGATGGGTTAACGCTATGCTGTTATCATCGGGGCGCGCAGAGAAACCTGCGACATTGGGAGAGAGGAGGAGAGTGACGATGAGAGTACTGGCTGTCGAGGATGAACCGACGATACTGTCCGCGCTTTCCGACGCACTGACGCACGAACGACTGGCGGTCGACACCGCGCTGAACGGTCGCGATGCGCTCAGCAGGGTCCATATCGAGCAAGCATACGACCTGGTCCTGCTGGACCTGATGATGCCCCACATGGACGGCCTCACGTTCCTCAGGACGATCCGGTCCGAAGGATACGCCATGCCTGTGTTGGTGCTGACGGCGCGAGATCTGACGAACGACAAAGTCACGGGCCTGGACGCGGGCGCCGACGACTACCTGACCAAACCCTTTAATCTCGACGAACTGCTGGCTCGGGTGCGTGCGCTCCTGCGCAGGGATGGAAGCTCCAAAACATCAATCCTGCGGGCAGGAGTGGTAGAACTGGACACCGTGACCCATGTCTGTCGTCTGCACGGAAGCACGGTGCCATTGGCCACGAAGGAAGAGCAGCTTCTCGAGTATCTGCTGCGCAACCAAGGCCGTATTGTACCGCGTGAAGAGCTGGAAGACCACTTGTGGGATGCCAAGGCGTTATTGTGGTCCGACACTCTGCGCACGCACGTGCGGTATTTGCGCGCCAAGCTGGACACTGATCTGGCGCATCCACTCATCACGACCGTGCGTGGACTGGGCTACGGCATCGTCGCGCCCTCCGAGGGGGAGGACAGACATGGCTCATAAGTTTGCAGGAACGCGCTCTCGTCTGGTTTTCATAGCACTTCTGCTGTTCGTAGCCGCGATCGTCCTGGGGAGTCTCATGCGCCGTGCAACACGGGGTGCAGCCGACCCGGACACGCAGGAGATCACGACGGCCGAAGTGAGCACAACGATCCAGGGGCGTATCGCAACCCTCGACACCAGCGTAATGACCGACGAGACAGTGCGAGGCGCGATCGAAGACCAGCTGCCTGCCCTCGGTGCGCGAGGGTTCGTCCGCGTGCGCATCGCGAGCAGGAACATCGATGTCCTCGTGGGGACAGACTACAATCTCAACGAAGCTTTGGGAGGAACGATAGGAGAGAATTTCTGGCACTACCGCCTGTCGCTTGCCCCCGTGAATTCTCCGGAAGAACTCCAGCCATTGTACGTGACCTACTCGAATTCCGGCATGGGCAACATCTCGGGCGAGCTCATCATCGGCAGTGCAGGTCCTACTGCCGCTCAGGTCAGGACCTCGGTGACATGGATGATCGCCATGTGGGTGTGTCTGTGTCTCGCGGCTGTCTGTGTCATCGCTGTGCTTCTGCTGCCCGGAAACCACACCACTCAAAGAGCGAGGTCGTGGACTCCGCTGCGCCGCGGACTGGCCCTGGTGCTGGTCGGCGCCGTGCTTGCTGTTCCCGTCGTATGGACCCTCATCAGCAGGACACACGCTAGCGCACGCGAACAGTTTGCCAGAGGGACGGACCTCGTCGTGACGTCCACAGTGAACACCATGTCTGAAGAGCTCTCGACGGGCGAAGTTTCGGCGGCATATCTGCACGCGACGTATGCCATGTCCGACCCAGACTGCTCGTTCCTTATCCTGATGGACGGCAAGCTGAAAGATCGGGCGGGCGTCGACTACGGTCCCGCCGCCTATCAGAAGCCTGGCGACCCGCCGACATGGCGCAATCTGGCTCCTCTCGTCGAGGGTGGCATTCCGCGCCCTGCCTACCTAACGAGCGCTACCAAAGGCAACGTCCGGGTGGAGATGGTGGCTCCGGAGCCAGACTACTGGCAAGTCATCCGCCTGCGCCATACGCTCCTGTGGGCAGTCCCCGTCCTTCTCGCCCTCCTGTTCGCCCTGGGATACCTGACAGGCCGGCGGCCTGAACGCGCTGTTCCATCTTCCGAAGAGATCCTCCGTCATGCTGTCGTGCGCCAAGCGGTTCTCACGGTTCTTGTTGTCTGCCTGGCGCTGGTGCCCGCTGCCGGCTGGTTCGTCCAGATATATGAGGCAGCAGCTGTCGCTCGACTCGACAAGACGCTGCAACATGACGCTGCGACTCTCAGCAGCCTGCTGAGCGGCCTGGACCCATCAGTAGCCGCCAGGAAGTCCCTCCAGATTGCGGACTCGACGCTGGCCGTCGCCCGGACTGGCATGGTCTACTCGCTGAAATTTCAGCTGAAGGATGGGCGAACAGACGGTGTCAACATTGACCCTGCAGACAGTCTGCTGAGCGTGGTAACGGGTACAGATACGCCAACCACTCGCATCATCGCCAATCATACCGACGCTTCCGTCCCACCCGGCCACAACCTGGTTGTGCGCGTCATCGGCGCCAGCGGCCATCTGAAGGACGGAACGGTCTACACGTTCCTACTGGGAACGACGATGCGACCCGTCCAACAGGACATGCAAGAGCTGTGGAAGGCAGCCACATGGGCTGGACCCGTCGCCTTCCTGTTCATCGTCCTTGCCGGTGTGATCGCAGCTAGCCTCGCCTTGCGCCCGGTAGCCGAGTCGATGCGCCGGCTGGAGCAATTCACGGGAGACGCCGGGCACGAACTGCGGACACCCCTCAGTTCCATCCGCCTCAACGCGCAGGTCGCGCTCAACCAGGACCGGCAGCCTGAGGATTTCCACAGGCATCTCGCGGCTATCGCATCACAGGCGGAGCGCACCACGCACCTCTCGGAGTCGCTGCTCCTGCTGGCACGTCTCGACCGCGAACAACATGCTCCGCTGGCGCCCGTGCAGCTGCTGGACATCTGGGCGGACCTGCACAGCGCACATGCCGAAATGTTGAACGCGAAGGCGGTGACGCTGCAGACACCGCCCGAGGCACTGACCGTCACCGCTAATCGCGAGCTGCTGACCGTCGCACTGGACAACTTGGTGGAGAACGCCGTCCGCTATGCGCCCGAGGGGACGGCTGTTGCTGTCACTGCACAGCGAACCGACGGGATGGTGACCGTAGCCGTCACGGATCAAGGACCTGGCATGCCACAAGAGGCTCTGCCTCACATCTGGGACCGCTTCACTCGCATTGATCCCAGCCGCAGCCGCGAGTCCGGGGGCAACGGCCTGGGCCTGGCAATCGTCCGCAAGGCGGTGGGGGCCATGCACGGCCGTGTGGCCGTGGTCAGCGAAATCGGCAAAGGCAGTACGTTCTCTATTATCCTGCCGGCT
>CAIQIK010000041.1 GCA_903871855.1 uncultured Caldisericota bacterium | reverse complement strand
AGCCGGCAGGATAATAGAGAACGTACTGCCTTTGCCGATTTCGCTGACCACGGCCACACGGCCGTGCATGGCCCCCACCGCCTTGCGGACGATTGCCAGGCCCAGGCCGTTGCCCCCGGACTCGCGGCTGCGGCTGGGATCCAGGCGTGTGAAGCGGTCCCAGATGTGGGACAGAGCCTCTTGTGGCATGCCAGGGCATGGACCGCTCTTCACGACCAGTAGTAGAAGCTCTCATCAGCGCACTCCGAGGTCAGTCGTGGGAGAGGGTTTGTGTTTCGTAAGTGGATCGGTCTAGTATTATAGGTACGTGAATACTGAATGAGGCAAATTCTGTGTGGCGTGCAGTGGTAGTCTGACCATCGTCGACTGCTATGTCATCCCTACCTCCAGTTTACAGAACCAGTTTGCCTCCATGGCGGGCGGGTTGATGCGAGATTTGACTTTTTCGACAACAGTTCTATAAGTCAAATGTAAGAACTCCGATCTGTATCTTTCCCTCTGGGAGGAACAGGCGATAGGGTTCATCAAGCAATTGGTGAGCCTGCTGTATTGGCAAAGGAGCCCGAGTAGGGCTCCTATTTTTTATTTTGAGAAGGGGAGGTGTAGCATGGTTGGCGGTTACATGGGAAAAATCCTCAGAGTGAATCTTACGACAGGAAAGACATCTGAGGAGCCAATTAACGATGAACTTGCACGCAAGTTCATCGGGGCAAGGGGTTATGCTGGAAAAGTGATTTTTGACGAAGTGCCTGCTGAAGCTGATCCACTTGGTCCCGACAACAAGCTCATCTTTGCAACGGGTCCACTTACTCTCACGGCAGCCCCGACGGGGGGAAGGTACGATGTCGTTACAAAGAGCCCCCTGAATGGCGTTATCGCCGGTTCAAACTCTGGAGGTTTCTTTGGCCCGGAACTCAAGAAAACAGGATACGACTTCTTGATCGTCGAGGGTAAATCAAACAAGCCTGTCTACCTCTGGGTGACAGATGACAAAGTCGAGATCAGGGACGCAAGTCACATCTGGGGGAAAGACACTCACATTGCAACGGACGCCATTCTTTCTGAGCTCGGCGACAAGAGCATAAGAGTTGCTTGTATCGGACCTGCTGGCGAGAATCTCGTCAAGTTTGCGGCGGTGATCAACGACAAGGCAAGAGCTGCCGGAAGAACGGGCGTCGGTGCTGTTATGGGTTCCAAGATGCTCAAGGCCGTTGCTGCCAAAGGTACTAAGAGAGCTCCAGTTGCCAATCCCGAGAAGTTTAAGGAAGCACTCAGAGTCGCCATGGATAAGATAAAGGCAAATGGCGTTACTTCGCAAGGGCTTCCCACATATGGAACGATGGTCTTGAACCACATCATTGACGAGCACGGGCTCTATCCGACCAACAATTTCCAGAAGGGCACCTTTGAGCATGTTGATAGTGTTTCAGGAGAGAAGCTAAAAGACACATACCTCGTAAGAAACAAGGCGTGCTACGCGTGCCCCATCGCTTGTGGAAGGGTATCCAAACTGCCTGATATGGAAGAAGAAACCGAGGGGCCTGAATACGAAACAAGCTGGGCCTTCAGCGCGGATTGCGGCATTGACGACCTTGCTGCGGTTATCAAGGCAAACGACCAGTGCAACAAGATGGGCCTTGACACGATAGCAACAGGAACAACGATTGCATGCGCAATGGAGCTTTACGAGAAAGGTTTCTTGAAGAAAGAAGAGCTTGGAAGTGCTCCAGAACTTAAGTTTGGAAACACAGAAACCATACTTGTCTACCCTGAGCTCATGGCAAAAAGGGTTGGGCTTGGTGACAAACTTGCCGAAGGTTCCTACAATTTTGCTTCAATGCATGGACATCCTGAGCTTTCTATGAGCGTGAAGAAACAGGAGCTCCCGGCATATGATCCAAGAGGCGCACAAGGACATGCGCTTGAATACGCAACATCCAACAGGGGGGGCTGCCACGTACGAGGCTATATGATTTCTCCTGAAATCTTGGGGCTTCCTGAGAAACTCGACCCGTTCGTAGTTGAAGGGAAGGGGCAGTGGGTAAGAATCTTCCAGGATCTTACGGCTGTTATTGATTCCGAAGGGCTTTGCCTTTTCACGTCTTTTGCCCTTGGGGCAGATGATTATGCTGCAATGCTTTCCGCAGCTACGGGTTTCGATTATACGGCAGACGAGGTCATGAAGGCGGGTGACAGAGTCTGGAACTCAGAGAAACTCTGGAACTTGAGAATTGGCATGACCAAGAAAGACGACTATCTCCCACCAAGATTCATGAATGAGCCACTTCCAGATGGTGCAGCAAAGGGACAACTCGTTCACCTCGAACAACTTCTCTCTGACTATTACAACGTCAGAGGCTGGAGCAACGAGGGCGTCCCAACAGAAGAGAAACTGAAAGACCTGGGTTTACAGTAGGATCCATTTGCGTCATAGGGCCTACCCTACTGGGTAGGCCCTTTTTCTTGAGAGGAGCAGTTACGGGAAAAGAGGAACTGATATTCGGAGACTTCACTGTGACGATTCCTGACAACAGGAACCTGAAGAAAGTCTACATCGAAATTACGAGCAAATGCAACTTGAATTGTAAGATGTGCTTTAGAAGGTTCTGGAACGATGAAGTCTTCGAAATGGATTTCGAAAAGTATCTGAGGATACTTGACGAGCTCAAAGAATTCACAAGCCTTGAGACGGTATACCTTGGGGGAATTGGAGAGCCGTTGTTTCACTCGAGGATCCTCGATATCATCGGGAAAACAAAAGAGTCGGGCTACAGAGTTGAGTTTGGGACAAATGGTACCCTTCTCAACAAATACGCAGAGGACATCATTCGGTTGAGTGTCGACAAAATCATCGTTTCAATAGATGCGCCGGACCCAAAAGTCTATGAGGACATCAGAGGCACGGATTTCTCTCAAATTGAGGACAACGTGGCGTATCTTCAGGAGACGAAAAGAAGACTTAATGCTCATAACCCAGAAGTTGAAATCGAAGTGGTCGCAATGAAAAGCAATTTGGACTTGCTTCCGAACATCTTGCTGCTTGCCGCAAAACTGGAGGTAACATCTGTCATCATTTCGAATATCATGCCTTTTGGCAAAGAGCTTTGTAGCGAGACCCTCTATAATGAAATTTTTGACTACAACACCTTTATCGACAAAATGAACAGTCAAATTGGCAAATACAGACTCAAGACAGTCTTCCCCAAGTTTGAGCTCTTGACGGAGAGGAAATGCCAATTCATCGAACAAAACGCAACCACGATACGGTCTGATGGGGAAGTTGCCCCTTGTTACAGGTTGCTCCACAGCTATACCGAGTATATCTTTGGAAGGGGGAAACAGGTTAACGCGTTCTCTTTCGGAAACGTGTACAAAGATACACTCCTGAGTATCTGGAATCGCAGAGACTACAAGTCTTTCAGATACAGCGTAAAGAATGCGTTGTTTCCTTCCTGCACCGATTGTCCGCTCAAAGATTCGTGCAACTTCTGCCTGACAACAGACTCGGATTGTTTTGGTAATTTCCCTTCTTGTGCAGATTGCCTTTGGTCAAGAGGGATCGTTCAGTGTCCGTAAATCTAACCACCTCCAATCGGTGGGAAGATTGAAATTCTGTCTCCATCTTTGATCAAGGTTTCTTCTTTGTCCAAGTACTCAACATTCCTACCATTCAGAAGATAGATGTAGTCGCCCTTAAGGTGGTTCCCATCTTCACGAAGCAGCTCACTCTCAAGCACTGGATACTCTGAAACAAGCTTCCTTATAGCTTCAATGAAACTATTGCCTGAAATCTGAACTGCATCATGATTAAATTTTTCTCGTATCGTTGCAAACACTTTCACAGTCACCGTTGCCATTGTCTCACCTCGATAAGTATCTTAGGTGGGCCGTCGAAAAGGACAAATAGGACAATGCGTTAGCGTCCCGCTGGTTTCTGCCTGGGGCGGATGATGATCGTGTGTGTCGGCTGCCCCAGCGTATGACGATACTTCAGCACATGGCGGACATCGTCTTTGAGGAAGGTGCCGTCGGTCATCCACACCGAGTAGCCGAATGGATACTGGTACGGCGGGACGAAGATCTCGGTCGGCTCGATAATGTCGGGATCATGCCTGAACGTGAAGTGCAGCACGCGCCGACGCATGTCGAAGGACAAGCTGAGAGGCTCGCCGGCAGTGGCCATCGGATAGGGCCGCACGACGGCACGCAGTGCACGCCCTCCACGGTCCAGTGCCTTCGGGTCGCGGCCCTGGTTCGCACTCCAGATGGACAGGTCCTCGCCGTTCCAGCCGTCGCCCCGTTCGTTCGTGTTGCTCGCCGTGTAGTTCCAGATCGTGGCTGAGCAGAGGCTGCTTTCCACGGCACGGAGACTGCGGTCCATAAGCGATTCCTGTTCCTTGTAGTCACCGGTCCGGAAGGCCCGTCCACCGTGGAGGTCGTACGGGATGCCGATCTCGCCGATGACGGTGGGACCGTGGAGGTGCTCAGCCCCAGCCCGGCGTATGGCGGCGAGCTGCCAGGCTGCGCTTCGGCGTACAGCCCACGGCCCGATGACGATCCGGTTGCGCACGATATCATAGCCGATCCAGTCACTCGACCGTTTCAGGAGCAGCGCAATAGCATCGTACCAGTGCGGCGCAGACACCAACCCCGAAGTTCCATCTCCAATCCGCGGCGGCGGAGACCGTAGCTCACCTTCCACAAAGATCAGCGCGTCGGGATCTGCCGCTCGTATTGCTTCCGCGTAGCGCCGTATGAACGGAACCAGGTAGTCGCGCTTGAAATCGACGTCTCGTTTACTAACATGCGAGAAGTAGTCTGGTGTGAGCAGTTGTGGGTTACCATCACTGTCAACTGCCCAGACCCCGTGATCGCGCCAGATACATGGCTTGCCATCCTGCCAGGCACGCACGTGCCCTGTGTTGAGCCTTCGGTGCCCTTTCAGGCGCGCGCCACTCCACCCCATGCCCCAGAAGCCAACGTCCTGTTCCAGCCCGTCACCCAAGGCGAACGACTGGCGCGGAACAGGCTGGAGGTCAGCTCTCAGCGGACTGCCGTGCGCTGTCAAGTCCTTCCAGCCGATGTACCCGTGCGACGGCTCGTTGAAGGTGTCGTATCCCACCACGCCAGGCACGCCATGAAGGCGCTGCACAACCTGTGCAATGGCGTCCATATAATGTCGCTGCAAGTACTCCTGGACCGGTTCGCCCTCCACCAGAAGACGCGGGGCAAAATCATTACCCCCAAAGAACAGCGTGAACATCGTGGCCGACGCCAGCCGAGCAGTATTGGTCGACCAGATGATATGCGGGAACGGGTCGCCGCGCGTCTGATGGACAATGGCGGCGCACGTATCCGCGAACTGCGTCATGTCGAAGCCGACCGCTTCCAGCGTCCAGCCAGGAGCTCCGTCCCCTCCCGTGAACCTGCTCCAGACGTCCTGGTGCGGGTCGATGAAAACTGTGAAGCCCATCTCCCCAGCCATCCGGACGACCTGCTCGACGTAGTCCAGGTACTCTGTATCGTAGAGGCCGGGGCCTGCATGTTCGATCGCCTCCCATGTCACAAGGAACCGCAGGAACGTCAGCCCCCATACCTTGAGGCGCGACAGGTGCTCGAATGCCTCCGAGAGTGGGAACGGCCGGCCCACGAAGGAGACCATGCGGTGATCAAAAAAGCCCTCAGGGTGGTGTGTTGCGCCATCCGGGACAGTCGGCACCTTGGTGTCGCCCCCCAGGTTGACGCCGCGCAACAGGAGGGTCCTTCCCGCGTCGTCCTTGAACCAGCTGCCGTCAGGGTGCAGCATCGCGTCGCTCGAAGGGAGTCAGTCGCCGGCGTGAACAGCGGGTTGGATGCTACTCCTGCTCAGCACCTCGGTGGCCATGTTCCCCGCGCAAACCAATGAAAGCAACGACGAATGTCTTGGCCCCACCGGCGTGTATGCTCTCACCGAGTTCTCGCGACACCCGTCGTGCGAGCAGAACGTGCCGAGAATGGCAAGAGGTCGAGCACTACTGCTACCTCATCCGCAGTCAACCCAAACACGTCCATACGCGCCCCATAATCCTGCAGTACAAAGACCTGATCGCCCTCATGCGTCAAGGCTATCTGCCACCACCAGAGAGACTCGTGACCGGAACCGTGTCCCCCGACGACAGCCTTGGTGACCGCAGGCGTGACGGCTCCCCAGAACATCAGGGCTCCGTCTTCGTGCCTCCGCTCGATCATCTCGGCGACCGGCATGAGCAGCTTGATGGCGTCGATGTCTTCCCGCTGGCAGACGACCTCGAAGGTCCCCGAGCGACGCAGAACGAATTCCGCGAGGGGGACCCAGAACGCCGTTGAAATTGCAGTCTCGACGCCGGGCAACATACCCCTTAGGTCAGGAATCGTGATTTGCAGCGATGTCAGCTTGTCGGTCGTCATGTCACAGCAGGCCGCATTCGTCCAGCAGCCGATGGTGCAATACCTCCGGCACAGCGTAGACATCCCCTGCAACAGCCTCAGACATCATCGTTCTCTCCGTTCTCTTGCGACATGGTACCAGACTCCACCAGTCTATCCCACGCGGAAGGTAATCAAGGGGTTCGATCGGCAGGGTCACGGACGAACCGGGCCAGGTCCTGCCAGGGTCCGATATCGAAGAAACGTCGTGCAAGTCCAGATGTCGAGGGCAGGACCCACACTACCGTCAACCCGACGCAGTCCGGCTGACGGCCCGGTACGATCCGACGTTCCAGGAACTGGGCTGCCACTGTCCTGCTGGTGAATGCCAGCACACGCGGCTGCCACCGCAGGATCTTTGCCCTGAGCAGTCTGCGCGCCTGGTCCAGATCGACATGGCCGTCGAAGATGTGTGCGTCCTGCCCGTGATCGGTCTTGACCAGGTCGGTCAGTCCAATTCCCCATTCAACCAGTTGCGGGTATTGCTCGGCCGCAAGCCGACGGGGTGTCAGTCCGACCTCCGCCAGCGTCTGCCAGAAGCGATTGCCCGGGTTGGCATAATAGGCCTTACGCCCCCAGGAAACGTCGCCCAGCGCCGAACCGCAGAAGACAAGACGCAAACCGTCAGTCAAGACGTCCGGGATGAGGGATCCTGCCCCCCAGCCGTCAGGCATCTCTTCCAACTTGCCCTCGCCATGCTCACGTCGGTTTCTCATGTTCCCAGTATAGCAGTGTGAAGCCTGCTGCTTGCAAAAATCGCTCCAGACTGTAGTCTCAGGAAAACTACATCAAGGAGTTCCTATGAACGACAAACGCATCTACAGCATCGCAGGAGGCCAGTGTGGTCGCGAGACCCTGCTCGCCATCCTGCGCGAGCACCCTGAGATTCGCTTCGTCTCTCTCGTCGCGATCGATCTTGCCGGCAACGACACCGACGAGCGTATCCCCATCCAGACTTTTGTCGCCGACATCGATGCGTTTCTGGCTGGAAAAGCTGTCCAGACAGACGGTTCGTCTGTCGTGCTGACCGGCATGACCTCGCTGGACGATGCGCAGGTCGACTTGGCACCGGACCTGACGGCCACCTGGTTCGTCGACTACAATGAGGAACACGTGGACCACGAGACCGGTCTCCCAGTAGGAACACTGCGCATTCCATCCTTTCTGGTGCACCGCGGTGAGCGCATCGACTCGCGCTCTCTGCTTGCTGTCACAGTGGAGTATGCCCGGGCGGAGATCCTGAAGCTTCTGCGCAACCATGCCTCGTCCCCACTGCTTGCTCACCTCGAGCCGGCACGGCTTGCGGACATCGAATTCACCGTCGGGACGGAGCTGGAGTTCTGGGTCAAGACGCCGACCGATACCGCAAACGTCGAGGAACTCTCAGCCGCGCAGATTCTGCAGGAAAACTATTGGCAGCGCACGCGAGGCGTCGCCCGGACCGCTCTCGAACAGGCTGTGATGGTGCTTGAAGCCTATGGCCTGCATCCCGAGATGGGCCACAAAGAAGTCGGTGGCGTCAAGCCAGCCATCGGGGCCGGCGGCGAACTGACCCACGTCATGGAGCAGATGGAGATCGACTGGCGGTATGCACCCGCGCTCCAGGCTGCCGACAATGAGCTCCTTGCGCGCATCCTGGTGAAGGAAACATTCCGCGCCAATGGGCTCAAGGTCAACTTCAAGGCTAAGCCCATCCCGGGTGTCGCGGGTTCCGGCGAACACACGCACCTGGGCATCGCAGGCGTCCTGCCCAGCGGCAGGCGCATCAACCTCTTCGCACCTGCGGACATGCATGCCGACTTCCTGAGCGTGATCGGATATGGAGCACTGATGGGCCTTCTGCGCAACTACGAGGTCGTCGGCCCGTTTATCTCTGCAAGCAACGACGCCTTCAACAGGCTCAAACCCGGTTTCGAAGCACCCGTCTGCATCGTCGCCGCGCTGGGACGCGATCCGGCAACCCCATCACGCAACCGTACGGTCCTGGCAGGTCTGGTCCGAGACGTCGACAACCCGCGCGCCACCCGTTTTGAACTGCGGGCTCCCAATCCCTACACCAACACCTACCTTGCCGTGGCCGCGTCTATCCTCGCAATGCTTGACGGCATCAGGTGGGTGGTCGAGTCCGGCACGTCACCCGAAGCGCTCCTTGCGGAGATCTCCAAGAAGGCAGGTGAACCCGGAAGCTACCTCGAGCAGGACCGGGCGTACCGGGCGGAAGAAAACGTCTTCGAAAACTACTCGCAGGAAGAGCGCAACCGCCTCTTTGGCGTTCCTCCGGCCACCGTCTGGGAGAACATGCAGAACCTGGTGACTTTCCCGGACCGCGTTCGCGTTCTGACCGCAGGAAACGCGCTGACGCCGCGCGTGATCGACGCATTCCGCAGTGCGACCACTGCTCGCTGGAAGCATGAACTGCTGGTCCGCATCATCCCCGAAGACCTGGACACGGTACGGGCCTGTCAGCCGCTCGACCTTGCCAGCGACCGGGCACAGGACCTGTGGAAGCGCATCGACGCTTTGCGCCACGAGCTAGCCGACGACACAGTCGGGAGTACCGCCCTGTGCACCCGGCTGATGTCTGCTCTTTCCAGCAACTCTCTGCAGGAAGCATCGGAGCTTCAGCTTGTCCTCGCTGACCGCATGGAACATCTGCGGCAGCTGGAGGACGAATACCACAAGCTGGTGTTCTAGCATGCAACCGGGCGGACCCTCCAGGTCCGCCCGGAAGTCTCGCTATCGTATGGTCCATCGTTCCCGCCCTTGGTCCGTCATTCCCCCCGAGCACTTTTGTCCCTCGCATCCTTTTGTCCAAGATGCGAGGTGTTCTTCAATGCCCCCGAGTATGTTTGTCCAATACCCCCGAACATGTTTTCTCAATGCGAGGGGCGTACTGAGGGGTGCTCTTGAGGGGTGTTTCTGAGGGGTGCTTTCCGCGAAGGCGGGAACCCACGCCGTCGAGAACTTGCCTCAATTGGGCCGCGGCTGTCCAACCGCCGTCAGGTCGCTCGTGCAATGTGGACAGCGAGTAGCATCGATCGGAATCTCCGTCTTGCAGAACGGGCAGGCTTTTGTCGTAGGAGCCGCAGCGACTGCCTTCTTCTCAGTCATCTCCTTCATCCTGTTTATTGCCCTCACCATGAAGAAGATGACCAGTGCGATAATGAGGAAGTCGACCACCGCGTTGAGGAACAGCCCGATGTTGATGGTCGGCGCCCCGGCGGCTTTGGCTGCGTCGAATGTCGGATACTTCGTGTGACTGAGATTGATATACAGGCTGGCAAAATCGACGCGCCCCAGCAGCAGACCGATCGGGGGCATCAGGATGTCATTAACGAGAGACGTGATGACCTTGCCTACCGCGCCGCCGATGATGACGCCGATGGCCAGGTCGATCATGCTGCCCTTAAGAGCAAACTTCTTGAACTCATTCCACATAAGTCACCTCCACGTGCAGTATAGCAGCAGCCCTCGTCCTCGCAGCACGTCATTCCCGCATGCCAATTTGTCATTCCCACAGATGGGGGAATCCACTTCTGTATCAACGAGTAGGTCCCCGCCTCCGCGGGGACGACAACACGGAAAGGAACCGCCTCGTCCGTCATTCCCGCGAAGGCGGGAATCCACGTCTTCGTGCAGGTATGGACTTGCGCTTACACAATGCGTCATCGATGCGTGTCCCCGGTCGTTTGCAGTGCGCGCATCTCGGAACAGTGCTTACTGCTATCCTCTATGTGGCGAGGACGCTCCGCGCATACTCTTCCGCCCGTGTCAGGTCCCCGGCGTCCGGGTGTGCGCGGTTGAAGAACAGGAACTTGCCCCGACAGAAGTAGCACTCGCCTGTCACCTGGACTCCTCGTCGTATCAGCAGGTCCCTCATGATGCCCGCTGCCTTGCCCGCGGCCTCTTCGAAGCCAGTGCTGAACACTGTCACCTTCTTGACGAGGGTGGGGTTAAGCCCTTCGATGAACTTCTTGACCGATGGGTCAATGTGGCTGGCATGGATCGCTGCCCCAAGGAACAGCATGTCCACCGGTTCACTCACCGTTGCCATGCCCACTGGCTCCGCCGTGCAGCCTGCAACGTGCGCAATTGCTTCAGCGACCTTCTTCGTGTTGCCTGTCTGAGACTGGTACATCACCTTGATACGCATGATACCTCCATTGGCTTGTTCTCCTGTTCGATTTCGTGCGGAGCTCCACAATCACATCGACAGTGGGGACTCAGGAACCGGCCCGTCGTCGCTGGCGCCTGTCGACAACATACATGACAACACTGAATGCGAGCAGTAACAACTCGCCAGCGATCTCTCCGCCACGCGACCTCCACAGACCCAGACCGACCGTCGGCGACCCACGGAACAACAGTGGCAGGTCTGGCTTCGTTGACGGCCACATGGGGTGAGAGATGAAATCCAGGATCCAGTGGCTGAATACGACCAATCCAATGAGCACACCTGTACGCCGGTTGCGAGACAGACGAGCGGCAACAAGCCCGCCGACCAGCGACCAGACCGTCGCCATCAAGAGACCGTGCGACCATGGGGAGACGGAGGGCGGGAGGTGCTCAACTCCTGTTAGCAGGAACACGCCCCACAGGATATCGAGAGCTTCTGCGGCTACCAGCAAAATGCCCAGGGATACCTTTGGAGCTGCCTTCTTGGCCACCACAGCAACCGCGATGTGTCCGAATACCATCTATTCCCCCTCAAGTGAGATACCAGGTAGTCTAAAGATGTTTTTTCTGGAAACCAGAGCTATTGAGAACCCATGCCATGCGCGGGTCGCATGCGGTGACGGTCCGCTGCTCGGCACATGCTATCGAACTGCCGTCATCGGACGCGAGAAATGCATGGGAACTTCTGCGGGGCTACCATGTCATAGTGAGAAGATGTCTGGATGCATTTGCTATCTCATAACTGTCCTGCTGGATGTGGAGGAACGATGAGGAGAATAGCGGTTGTTTTTGTGCTGACTGCAATTGCAGTCTCGTTGACGGCATGCAAGGGTCCTAGACCCATGACCTTTGAGGAGTTGTTCTCTCCCTACAATGCCGTCGGGCACGTGCGTGCTCGTGATGTGGAGAGCATCTCGAAAGGAGCAACATACAGGGAGATCATCACGCGACTTGGCAAGACAAGAGACGTGGGTAGCGGTCTGCACGTTGCGCAGTACGTGGTGGACAAGAAGGAAAACCTGTATGTCTCGTTCGCCGACCCGGACGAAGCCTGCACGAAGAGCGGGGCAGAACTGTTGCAGAGTGCCCATCCCATCGCCGACGACAGCAGAACGATCGGCATCAGGGGCGTCGTGAAAGACATCGTGCAGGGAAAAGATGGCATCACGATGCTTGTGGAAGGCAAGCTGGAACAAGACACGTCCTTCGACAAGGCGAGCGTCACGGTGAATATGAGTTCTAAGGTTCTACGAGACAAGACCCCCATCACGGGCGTGTTTGCCTTCTCGCAGATCAAGGAGGGCGACACGGTCGAAGTCACGTTCGACGGTCCGGTAGCAGAGAGCTACCCCGTACAGGGCGTCGCAGCAATCGTGTGCATCGTGACTGCGCAGTAGAGAAGTATCAGAAACATCCGGGGAGCACGGCAGCCGCCTCTTCTGGTCGCAACCGCAACGTGGTTGCATGACAAGAGAGGAAGATCCGCGCGGCCTGTTTGAGCCGCGCGGGGGGTTCGATGTGGAGTGAGAGCTGCTACTCTAGTGCAGCTTGTCCTGTGTAGAGCTGGAAGTACCGACCTTTCTCAGCGAGAAGGCTGTTGTGGTTGCCCCGCTCGACGATCTCGCCATGCTCCAGGACGATAATGGCACTGGCATTGTGGATCGTAGAAAGACGATGCGCAATGACGAACACCGTCCTGCCTTCCATGAGCGCGTCCATGCCTTGCTCAATCAGATGTTCGGTGCGCGTGTCAATAGAACTCGTCGCCTCGTCGAGGATCATGACAGGCGGGTCGGCCGCATAGGCACGAGCAATCGCGAGCAGCTGGCGCTGCCCCTGCGACAGGTTGCCACCATCGCCCGTAATGATCGTGTCATATCCCTGCGGCAGGCGGCGGATAAACGAGTCGGCGCTGGCGCGCTTCGCGGCCAATTTGCAGTCGTCGTCTGTAGCGTCAAGTCGTCCGTAGCGGATGTTGTCGATGACCGTTCCTGTAAACAGGTGCGTGTCCTGCAGGACCATGCCAAGCGAATGGCGCAGGTCACTCTTATGGATCGTCTTGATGTCGATGCCATCGTACGTGATAGTCCCATCCTGGATGTCGTAGAAACGGTTGATCAGGTTGGAGATCGTTGTCTTGCCCGCGCCGGTCGAACCGACAAGGGCAATAGTCTGACCCGGTTTTGCATACAGCGAGATGTCCCTAAGGACAGGGGTCACCCCATCGTAGGAGAACACAACATGGTCAAAACGGACATCTCCCTTGAGAGGCACAAGCGTATGTCCATTGCTCCCCGGAACGCTCCATGCCCACTCATTGGTTTTGGTATTTGCTGGAGCCTCGACGAGAGCGCCGTCCTCTGTGCCGTCTTCTACGTACATGACGTTCACGAGGGTGACCGTTCCGTCGTCGATCTCGACTTGCTGGTCCATGACCTCAAAGATGCGTTCTGCACCTGCCAGCGCGGCGAGGACAACGCTCAACTGGTTCGTAATCTGGTTGATTGGCTGGCTGATCTGGTAGGAGTACTGAAGGAAAGCAACCAGCGAACCAGTGTCCAGACGTCCTGAGATAGCAAGAACGCCGCCAACAATTGCGACTGTTGCGTAGAGGACGCGCCCCAGATTCCCCATGATTGGCATCACGACGCCAGAAAGGAACGTCGCGGTGGTGGCAGATGAGCGGTACTTCTCGTTAAGACCTGAGAATTCCTTGCTGGCCACATGTTCATGCCCAAACACCTTGACGACCTTGAGACCCTCCACCATTTCCTCGATGTAGCCGTTAAGACTGCCCAGGGACTTCTGCTGAATACGAAAGTACCCAGTGCTCTTTTTGCTCAATGTCGTGCTCAGGAAGATCATGAGCACGAGGATGATTGCGGCGACCGCAAACAGGATGGGGCTCAATATAACCATCATGACGAGCGTTCCCGCGAATATGAGGACGCTGGAGATCAAGCTGACGACACTCTGCTCGATAGCCATCTCGACATTGTCGATATCGTTGGTGAATCGGCTCATCAGTTCACCGTGCGTATGTGCATCGAAAAACTTGAGTGGCAAGTCCTGCAGCTTCTCGAAAAGGTCCTTCCGCATCAGGTTGGCTGTCTTCTGTCCAATCCTGACCATGACGCGGCCCTGGAAGTAGGAAGCGACCACACCGACCAGGTAGATGGCGCCCAGTACAGCCAAGGCAACTGCCAGTCCCTGGAGATTTCCAGGCAGGATATAGTTGTTGACGAGAGGTTTCAGGAAGTATGAACCAGCAAGTGCGCTGCCAGTGCTGATGAAGAGCATGGTGAAGACGATGATCAGGGCATATTTGCTTCTTCCGAAATAGACCAGAATCCGGCGTGTTGTCGCTCCGATATTCTTGGGTTTCTGGAATACCATGCGGGGGCCGGTCCCGCGCGAGGGTATGATTGGGCGCTGCTGTTGTTCAGCCATTGACGACCGCCCCTTCCATCTGTGATGCACAGATTGCCTGATAGGCTGGGTTACTTGCAATCAATTCAGCGTGGGTTCCGATCCCAACGATGTGGCCATCATCGAGCACGATGATCTTGTCGGCCTCCTGCACAGAGCTGATGCGCTGGGCAATGGTCAGGATGGTTGTGCCCTTGAGATTTTCGCGGAAGGACGCACGGATCTTCGCCTCTGTATCCGAATCCACAGCACTTGTGCTGTCGTCCATGATCAGGATGCGCGGCTTCTTCAGGAGAGCGCGTGCGATGCACAAGCGCTGCTTTTGACCGCCCGATACGTTGACACCCCCCTGCCCGAGATCGGTGTCATAGCCGTCAGGAAACGCCATGATGAAGTCATGGGCCTGGGCATTCTGTGCCGCCTCTTTGATCTCCTGCTGGGACGCAGCTGGATTTCCCCACATCAGGTTCTCACGGATAGTGCCCGAGAACAGAACGTTGTTCTGAAGGACGACACCGATGGCGCTGCGCAGGGTTGCAAGTCTGTAGTCGCGGACATCAAGGTCACCCACGAGGACTTGCCCACGAGTCACGTCATACAGACGTGGAATCAGACTCACCATCGTTGATTTGCCAGACCCTGTACCGCCGACAAGCGCAACGAACTCGCCCGGCTGGATGACAACGTTGATGTCTGACAGGACGTCTTCACCCTTGCCAGAAGCAGTGTATTTGAAGTCGACGTGGCGGAATTCGATACCACCGTGCTGAACCGTCGGCTCTCCTGCTTCTGCAGCAGCGCTTCCTGGCAGAGCTTGGCCCTTGTCGGCGATGCTGGGTATCGTGTCCAGAACTTCAATGATACGCTGAGCGCTTGCTCTTGCACGAGCGAGCATCATGAAGATGGTCGAGACCATAAGGACGCTCTGGAGAATCAGCATGACATAGCTGATGAAGCCAGCCAACTCTCCTGTGCCCAGTTGGTGGTTCGCGACCATGCGGCCCCCAAACCAGATGACGGCAATAGTCGCCGTGTTGAGAATAAGAAGCATGATAGGCATGATAGTTACGACAAGGTTTCCGGCCCTGATTGCTGTGTCGCTCAGCTCGTCACTGGACTTCTTGAACTTGGTCTTCTCATAAGGGGCACGAACGAAGGCTTTGACAACGCGGATACCGATCAGGTTCTCCTCGACCGTACTGTTCACAGCATCGATCTTTTCCTGCACTGCCTTGAAGAATCGTTCTGCCTGTCCCACGACAAGAGAGATCCCTGCCACAAGCACGGGAATAGCGATGAACATGATGATTGCAAGCTTGGCGTTGATCGTAATAGCAAAGACAAGGACACAAATCAGCATGAGCGGAGCACGGGTCAGCATGCGCATGCTCATGAGGAGCGTGTTCTGAAGCTGCGTCACGTCGTTTGTGAGACGTGTGACGAGCGAAGCAGTACTGAACGTGTCAATATTTGAGAAGGAGAACGACTGAACCTGGTCAAACAGTGCCTGACGCAGATTGGCTGCATATCCCTGGCTTACGACCGCGGCAAGTCTGTGGTTGAGCGAGCCAAACAGCATGGCGACCAGTGCAAGGCCGATCATCAGAATACCGATTTGAATAATGTATTGCAGGTTCAATGCCGGGATCCCCCTATCGACGATCTTCCCCATCAAAAATGGCATAGAAAGCTCACAGACAACGTCGAGCATGACGCAAAGAGGCGAGAGGATGATCAGTGACTTGTAGCTGCCAATGTAGCTCCACAATTTCCTAATCACGTTGTTTCCTCCTGCTTCATGAATGTCGGCACCTGTGCGCCCATGGCCACAAGGTTCTCCATCATACGGCGATAGCTGCTTTCCAGCCGTATTCGTTCTTCCTCCGAGAACCCCTTGAAGGTGCCTGCATCGACATCATGAAAAGCCCGAATGCAGTCGTTGACGAGGAGTAACCCCTTGTCGGTGATGGCAAGGTGGTTGCGCCGAAGGTCATCTGGGTCAGTTGACTTGCTGACGAGCCCCGCCTTCTCCATGCGCTTGATCGAAACGGCCACAGTCGCGGGACTGACACCGAGGGCCTTCGAGAATCCTTTCTGGTCACACTTGGCGGCGACCTCATGATTCCGCAGCATGAACAGGATCATCGGTTGTCCGACCTTGCCCAGGCCTCGGCTGTCCATTTCCTTCTTCAGGCAGCGCCGGTGCATCTTGTTCACCGCACGAAAGAGCAGTTCCAGATCGTCTGTGGAATGGCCTGATGCCTCTTCCTGACTGTATTTTCCATCCATAAGCGGTTCACCCCATCATTATCATGTCGGCTAATGATTAGCCGACAAACTAATACACACTAGTATAAACCGACTTCACCAGCGTTAAAGGGGTTGGCTCCATGCAGTTCTCATATTCCGATGACAAGGGTGGCGCCCGGGACCAGCCCGATCTGCCAGACCTCCAATGCCCCATCCCCCATCACTACCAGGCTTGACTTCTTGTGTTCGTCTGTCCATAATAAGACCAACCGGTCGGTTTGTGTAGTAGAGGCCCGATCATCAGGGGTACGATGAAACAGAAAGAGCGTTCGCAGGAGAGACTACTGTGGAATCGGACAGCAGATTGAGGAGGCCATAGTGGGAACATTCACGTTCATTCCTACCTGGATAGCCCAAGACGTTATTGTGTATGTCTTTGCCATCATCACCACGCTCTTCATCATCAGGCATGAGAAACAGGCGGCGTCCATCATCCTGGAATTCATCTGTTTCGTGCTGCTCTATGCTGCCGTGTTTGAAAACTTCGCAACGCTGATGGGGTGGTATGGGTATGGCCGTTCACTCTTGATGATCTTCAACGTTCCGGCATCGGTGCCTGTCATGGAATTCCTGGTCGTTTATAGCGCACTGAGGCTAGCAGATGCGATGAAGATTCCTGGATGGTGCAAGCCGATATTTGTCGGGGTAATGGGCATACTGACCGATTTTTCGCTTGATCCTCTCGCAGTCAGCCAGAGGTTTGCCACCCATGAGGGCACAATCGGGCGATGGACATGGTTCCCCAGTGCAGGTGACATTCAAATCCACAAGATCCCGGTGTACAATTTTACGGGTTGGTTCTTGCTGTGCGGCTTTGCAGCCGTCTTTCTCGTGCTGGGGCGCTGGTGGCATAAGAAAACCGGCTACAACAGCACGGTCGGCTTTGTGTACCCACCTCTCGCGATGCTGTTTTCGCTTGGTGTCCTGGTAAGCCCGCTCTCCAGCTTTCTGCTGTGGCTGGCACCTGTCCTCAAGAAAGGCAGTATCGGGGAAGTCATTATGCTCTGTTTTGCATTCACGCTCTTCATCGTGGTGATGATCATCTGGCGGGGCAAGATGAGGAAGGGCCTGTCACTGCGCGAGGACTATCCAATTCTGATGGTACTGGTCGGATTTCATGTCTGCAATGTGCTCTTCGCTGTCATCGGCGACTTCTGGAACATCTTGTACATCACGCTCCCGTTTGCAGCGATACATATTCTGTTCATCCTGTACATCTTAAGAAGAGGCTTCAGGCTCGAACGGACATAAGATTTCCCACCTGACCCCATCTCCTTTACGCAAACACCTCCGAGAATCAGCGAAACCAGGGTATAGTTGACGTATGGACTTAGAGAAGCTTCAAACCACACTAGACGAGCTGCGACAACCTACGTATCGGTTCAAGCAGATCAAGTTGGCCATTTACAGAGACCTGAAGGAAGAGTTTGATGCCATCGACAACATACCTCAGGCATTGAGGCAGAAACTGAACCAGGCATTGCCCTTCGACGAGCTGACGCTCAAGAGCGAACAGAAGTCCCGGGACGGTTCGGGCAAGAACCTGTGCTTCACGCAGGATGACCTGGCGATCGAGAGTGTGCTCATCAAGCATGGAGACGGCAGTCGCACGGTGTGTGTCTCTACCGAGGCTGGCTGCCAGATTAACTGTTCCTTCTGTGCCACCGGACACTCGGGTTTCAAGAGAGTCCTCACACAGTATGAAATCGTTGAGCAGGTGCTGTGGTTTGCCCGCACATTGAAGACCACCGGAGAGAAGGTGACCAACGTGGTCTTCATGGGCATGGGGGAACCGTTTCTCAACTACGACAACGTCAGGAATGCCATCCTGCTGCTGAACGACAAGGATGGCCTCAACCTTGGACAACGGCGCATCTCGGTTTCCACGAGCGGCATTATCCCGGGCATTGAACGTTTTGGAGACGAAGACTGGCAGGTCAACCTGGCAATTTCCCTGCACGCTCCCAGCAATGGGTTGCGTTCACAGCTGATGCCCATCAACAGGACCTATCCTCTCGAGAAGTTGATGTCCGCTCTCGATGCATACGTCGCAAAGACCAACAGACGGCTCATGATCGAGTACCTGCTGCTGGGGGGAACCAACGACAGTACGCGAAACGCCGACGCCCTGGCTGATCTGATTCATTCCTACAAGGAGGTTTTACGCTTGAGCGTGGTGAACCTCATCACCTACAATCCCACCAGAGACAGCGATGGCCAATGGGACAAGTTCAGGGCCCCGAGACCGGGTGCGTTGCGAGCGTTCGAGGAGATCCTGACCAAGCGAGAGATCGCCTGGACCCGCAGAGTCAGCTTTGGAGGTGATATCAGCGGAGCTTGTGGACAGCTGGCTGGTGAAGTGAATTCTGAGGAATAGGTAGCAGAACCACATAGATTGCAAGGTTAGATAAACACTGTAGTGGGGGGCATTGAGGTTGGGTTGCTGGATCGAGACATTGATGTGTTGCCATTTCGTGCCCCAAGAACCAGTACCATTCTGCGGTGAGGTCAGAAGCTCAGGGACTCTGTGGCTTGGCGATGGTTCTAGCATCCTTGGTCCCGTCTGCCGTTCTCTGGTTGTCCAGAGTCTGCCCCAATGCTTTGAGGAAGCCATCTGGATCCACAGGTGAGATTCCATACTTCATGCCGGCCTTGGTCTTGATCACAATGACATCTTTGTATAGATGGGTTGAATACATGCTGATAGTGCCTTCGTTGGCATACATGAGATCCAGGGCGCCAAGATTTGGCATACCGAAACTCGAGAAAACGTCAGATGCAAGATCCTTGCGAGTGACGTTATCGATGCTGGCATACGGAATCCTGCTGTTCCATGGGCCGCCAAGAATGAGGTACAACGCGTCACCCCCAAGCTCGTAGCGCATACGAGGAAGGAAGTGAAGGATCATGAGTTGAGAGATTATCTCGTACAGGAAAACTGCAAAGCCCAGTGAGACCAACAAGGCGACCCCTATGCCGATCGCCGGATCTGTCCAGTTGATGAGGATGGCTCCTACGAGAAAGGCGATCATAGCCACCGACACAAGTATCATGGAAATACGACCCATACGGTAGCGAGGCGGCTGTTTGTCCACGTAATACACCTGCATGTTGTTGTTCTGATAGTGTCCATATAGTTGGTGTAAATTCAGGAGAATGAAAGAGCCAAGGGCTCGCTTTCGGTATAATGGGTTTGGACAAACCAACAACTGAAAGGGGAACCGATGGCTCACGTACATCTTACACTGGAAGACGATCTT
>CAIQIK010000040.1 GCA_903871855.1 uncultured Caldisericota bacterium | reverse complement strand
GGAACGCTATGAAGCTGACAAGGAAGAAGCCAGGAAAGCAGTGCAACTCGACAGTAACGAACTGAACCACACTGACCAATTGACTGCCTGACCCGATCCATACCGAAAGGAGAATTTACACCAACATTCTGGACTTGACTTGTTGTTCTCGCCATTTGTAGCCATTATCATGTGTCTACAGACGATCCTGGTGGTTCTCAAACCATCCCTTGTCATGGTCGGCATCGGTGTTCCTCAGTTCGTACTGCCAGTCCTTGGGAAAGAGTAGTACATTCCCAACAGTAAGATGAAGTAGTGTCATCCCAAGCGCAGCAAGGGTGTTGTGCAGACAGAGAAACAGGAGTAGCGTGCCCGCCTCCACAGCGGCGATACCGATCGCAGCGGTTGTTTCAAGATGCAGCGGCCATGGCTGGACCGCTACCGAAGCCATCACGAACACCATCCCTGCCGCCGAGGCCCACCACAGCCATTCAAGGTGTTGTGCCGTCTGTGCGATGACGGCTGCCGGCTGATAGAGTCCGATGCTCGGGGCTCCTCCGCCTGCCGATGCGCCAAGCGCTAGTCCTGCTATCATGGAAAGGACCGCAAGCATGCTGAGAACAGTTGCAAGCTGGAGTCGCGTCAGCGAATGGATCACGGCTGCCGTGTTCGCCCGCAACGGCCTGCGCCATGGGATCAGCACAGGATTCGCCGTACCAACGAACACGGGGATCATGAGTGCTGCCTCCTGCACCAGGAGTCCACGGGAAAACGCGTTCATCCGCACAAAACCGTCAACAATGGGCAGCATCAACCACGGGACCATCAGGCGAGCCCCGCCGCATGCGGTGAGCCAGCCAACTGCCCGTCGTTGTGATCTTGCCAATTCGACGTCTTGGGTCTCTCGTGAACCTGCAACCTGTTCGCCGTCCATCAATGTCATGTCATGCACCTCCCAATATTATATTCTAACAAAAACAACATCTAGTGCCTCTGTAGGTGCAGGGTTTCGGTACCATCCTTCCACGTAATGGTGAGGACTAATCCATATTCAAGTTGCGGCTCGGAGATAAGGACATCTGTGTTGTGAATCTTCCATGGATTGAACGGTCCAGACTCATCTCCTTCCTCGATCACCCCATGCAATCCAGCAAGCTGAAACTTCACGTCTGTGACCCCACCCGGGGTGCCCGTCCACCACATTGTGAGATCATCGAATGAGCTCGCATGCCAACCCTTGTCCAGTATTTGCACTTGCACAATATCCTCCGCTTTCCAGTGCGCAGAGGAACCGACAAGCGTCGCAGTTCTCACCGGCAAAAGCAAGAAGTAGTAGAGACATACGCTAGCGAATATGACCCACAAAGACACCCAGATGATGACTGCAGTTAGCCTATTCTTTCTCACCATATCCTCCAACACATACTTCTAATGAGAGCGGTGGATTGAAACCCAGTCACCAGAGCCGGACCAGACGCACTGACGTTGCGGTACGAACAGGAGTGAACCTTTCGCTGTGTTTCAATACCAATGAAACAGTTCATTCAAAGAGGTCGACGGAAGGAAGAGAGATGTTGCTTGATGCATTCTTGAAGGGGAGAGAAAGACCCTGCTTTCCCTCGGCGTCGAAGCTTGTCACCGACGTCTTGTCCGCACGCAGGCTTCCAAGCACCGTTCCAGACGCATCCACGGCGTAGTACACTCGGTTCCAATTGACATCAGGGTATTCGATAATCAGCATTCCATTGTCGCTCGCCACCTCAGCCGGAATTGGCGCTGCAGCGTCGGTCCCCCCGTTCCGATAGATGTCGTCAAGGAGCACATTGATCTTCTCCGGCCACGCTATCGAAGGCGAAGGTGCTGCCGTGTTGATGCAGGCAATCTTGCCGTGTCCTTGAACGAAATAGAGCAGCGACCCGATGCGTGCAAAGGTCGGACCAATAGCCCCGAAGAGGCTTCCACCAAATCCAGACAAATCGCCACACCGTATCCAGCTTGCTTTTCCGCCGTTCATGCGAAGGAACCAGAGTGCATCTGGAGTGTTGATCGGTGCATTGGCTTTCGATGCTTCAATGAGCACGAATCCATCGCGAATACTACCGCTTCCGTACACGAGGGCAATCTTCCACATACCAGAGGGAACAGGAACGGCGAGTGTCTGGTCCTTGGAACCAGAGGCAAGAGCGTGCTCCGTTATCGTCATGGTCGTGCCATCTAGCGTCTTTCGAGGCTCAGATACGAAGAGTTCACTCGGCGCAGCGACAAAAGCCTTTTCCTCTGGCACGTACCAGTAGGCCATAGAGTCGCTCATGGTAGACGCATACTGCGTGGTAGGTGCATACTGCATTTCCACGGGAAGAGCGAGAAGAGTAAGGTCCTTCGATGTCGCCGTCACGCATGGCAGCCTGTCCCTGTAACTCCATTGTTGAACGGCAAGAAGGGGTGAACCGGAACACCAGAGGAGCATACGCCCCCAATTGTCGACGTCATTTACGTGCAAGACGGTTGTACCCGAACTCCGCAGTGTGTTTTGCGCGACATCCCACGTGAACGGGGCTGCATCGTATTGTGTTGACGGAGCATTCAGGTCCCCTGATGAAGTCACGTTGGTTCTCTCCATCATGGTGATCTTGGCGGACGCACCTGACGCTATGGACGCAGCGTTGGCATACGCTTGGGCCACGGTCACTCTGAGAGAACGGATGCCTTCGAGGGACTCAGCTGCAGGGACGTAATTGCTCCCCTTCACTCCGTTATCCACGTACACTTGAAGAGAGGCGGCATCGATATTGCCGGCAGTGTCTACGTCTCCAACAACCTTGATCACATAGGAGGTTTCACTTGGAACATTCATGGCGTGTTCAATCGTGCCACGCCAGTAGGCGATGTCGTCTTCAACAGCTTTCTTGGCAGCAACAGACAGTGCAGCGCCGTGATCCTGAAGGTATTGAAGTTCTCCGGCAATGACCGGCTGGGCATCCACCGGCCCGCTGTTCAAGGCATCCGTTGTTTCGATTGTCATCAGAGCTTCCACCTTGCCTGCCTGGACCTGATTGTTGCTGACCGTGATTGCAGGTTGGCGCGTCATGTGATGGTTCCCGGCCGCCGCTGCCTGTTCTGCGAAGGAACGTGCCGCAGCAAGGAGCACCTGATTATTGATACTGTCATCCGGGCTCTGCTGGAACTCAGCAGCGGTAGAAATGTAGATGTACGGGTAGTCCTGCCACCCCGGTTGGAGGACCCCGGCCACGTCATATGACCGTCCCACGATGATCTGGGGATACCCGGTGCCGGTGTACACGACGGTACCGTCAGCGAGTTTCTTTGCCTTCTCTGAAAGAGGAGCGCAGAGATAGAGATATCCCACATATCCAGGTTGCTGTTCGAACGTGGTGGGAGAGAGGATCTCCACTCTGATAGTTCTCGTGTTCAGAACATCCAGGACCTTCACGGTAGCCGAGAAGTCTGTCGTGAACGTGCTCGTTCCGTCCAAGACGAAAGCAGGGACATTCTCTGTCGTGTATATGGTTGTCCCTTTCTTGATCTGGGTGGCCATGTCATCACCGACAGGCACTCTAATCGTGGACTTTCCATTAGGTCGAATCCAGAAATATGCACCAACCGAGATGACGAGAAGTACTACCACCCCGACCGCAATAAACCTGACCAATCCGTTCGTCTTCATGCTATACGCCTCCAACACGTCCTTTCCTTCAACAAGGGCGTTGGAATCAAACCTGGTCACCAGTGTCATCAGCGCGCCCTATCTGTACAGCAGCGCAGTAGAAATCGTACCCACGCCCACAAGTGTAACGCGGTGGCAGTGCTTTGACTAACTTGCAGGGGAGAAGGTCAAAAATGCCAGAACCTCAAGGCGCCTACCAAGACCTTGCTCCACCTGCCAAAATTCTAGTGTATGAAACTGGATTCCTAGTTCTTCATGCCAGGCATACTCCCGCGGGTTCTTGCGCTGAACATGGAAGATTTCGTAAAATGTGCAGACCCGACCCCGTTCACGTTTTCCGTCTTCTCGAAGGCTACCTGGCCAACTGCTGCTCACCTCGCAAGGAGACACAGTAATCCAGAACCACCTTGCCTTCGACGTCAGGTGTTGTGAAGCGTGGACAGTTGTAGCGCTCAAAGAACCAGGGATTGCGTGCGACCTGCCAGCCAGCCTCTTTGATCCTGGACATACACATATTGTGTGGTTTCTCTCCATAGAGCTCGCCGGTATCCTCACGTCCATGAATCCAGCAAGTACCGACGTCACCCGCGGGAATATCAACATACGCGTAACCATCTGGAGCTGAGGTCCCTGCGGGAAAGAACAAACCAATCCAGTACTCGAACTCTTCTCCACATCTCATGCAGCCGACATATGCACCTTCATTTTCAGGCAGGCTCGCCAATGCTTCCAGCGGCTTGAAACAGCCTTGATGAAACCATTCACGCCACTTGTTGCTGAAGCCACCGTCTGCACCTCTGTCACGGTCGGTGTACCGTTTCCCTATGAGGCGCAGCGATGGAAGGCTTTCCCTGTATACCTTAATGATCTCAGCCATTTGCAGTACCCCCTTGTCCGTGAATAGTCCATTACTCGCATTGCCGAACCATTGTTCCAAATCAATCTTAGTATATCGATTGTATGTGTATGCACCACTTTGGGAATCTTCGGGCCAGAACAACAAAAACGTGGTTCCCAGCTCCTGCTGAGTTCCTGACAGGGTAGAGTCCGCTCTCGCTCTAAGGCTCATCTTGCCTGTCGCATGCATACTGCCAACTATGTGACACATCTGCAAATTGCACGGCTCTAATTGTCGCGCCCGCCTGGTTTCTGCAATTAGAGTCGTGTAATTTCATGCCAGCAAACCCGCATGGTTGCGTAGGGCATTCAGAATTGCACGACATTACTGCCAGGGCGAAGTGATGACGGGACTGGCAAATTGATGACAGACGGAAGGCCGTTTTCGGTCAGAAATGGCAGGAACGTCGGTGAGATAGCTGCATCATCCCGGATCTGGGCAATTGCCAACGAATTGGGAAATTGGAGAGCGAATCCGGTTCTTGAGGGCGAACCGGGAAAATGCCGAGTGAAAGCAAAAATGTCGAAAAAGTCAGTTACCGACTGTGGCCACTGCTCTGAACAGTGACAATCCCCGCCGTTACCGTCGCTAGTACCATGATCAAAACAGCAAGGACGCAGAAGGGCAGCGTGCCTACATGGAAGAGCCCCAGACTGCTATTTGATATGATTGTCGGAGCAAACCTGCCTGCCATGAAGCTCCAGATCATCACAGAAACGCTTGCTATCACCACTCCCAATGTCACGCATGGGACAGCCAGCATTTCAATCTTGTAAGAGATACGGGGTTTACCTACTTCCTGTTCGTCCTCGAGTTGTCCGTTTCGAAGGATGGAATAGATACAGATCGTGCTTATTAGCAAGAACAGGCAGAGAAGACACTGGTTGATTGTGCCACGTATCCATGCTGCCAACGCATTTTCCATGGGGGAATTCAAGTAGTACACGGAGAAAGCAATGGAAAGGAACGTGACTATGGGGATGCAGAACAACAGGAGAATACTCCTGTGTTTTTGGGAAATCGCCTATCTGAGAATGTTCTAGAGAACCATACAACCGCCAGCGAAAGCGAAAAACAAGTTCGCATCCGCTGATGAAGCCGCTATAGGCAAGATTGAACATCGGGGTGCTATGCCATGACCGGCAGGAATGGACTGTCGTCGAGCATAGCGTTAAAGAGAACGCAGGGAATACCGAGAAGCAACAATATGACCAATCCTCTTGAATAGGTGTTGCGGAGTTTGTTCGACATGTGTCTTGCCTCGTGCAGGTTTGTAACCGGGGCTGCGAGTCTGAATCAGAAGGCGTGAAATGAATGTCCTTGCAGGATCTTGTCTACCTCTTCCCAGCCTGTGATGTAGGCAAAGTTGTACCTCGGTGGCAACCCGAATATGTAGGTGCTGTTGCGTCCAAGTTCGCTTGGCCCTATCGGTGCCGCGCTAACGTAGAACTTCTCCTGTTGAATCGCATTCCACTGAGCGAGCGTGAAAACCATGACGGGGATGTCCTGGCGTGGACCTTTGGCTGTCCAGGCCGGGTGCCTGATGAGGATCTCAGGCCCATGCTCACTTGCGACTTGGCCGTTTGGCCCATTCGTATACCCCGTCCACGTTTCGTCAATGACGGAGTACCCTTTCCATGTCGATGGCAGCGAAACGTAGAAACCATACTGAGAGTTCCGATATTGAGTCTTGTTGAGTGTGATGATCACTACCAAGACAACTGCGGCTATGATTACAACGCACAGCGCCGATAGAAGTGCTCGTTTTGACACTGTTCTCATGTGGTTTTCTCCTATCATTCGAAGAAATAGTATCTACCACGGAGTATATTGATAAATGTGGAATTGTATCATGCAGGCGCAGTTCGTGTCATCTTTAGAGGCAAAGTGAGGGGTAATCAGAATGACGTGATCCGGACAGGGGGGGACAGTAAGCCCAGATTTGCTCTGGAAGCGTATTGAAAAGTGACCTGGTTGGGCAAGCCTAACACGAGAGCTCCGAAAAGCCGGTTCCTGTGTCACCGCCATCAATTGCAAAACTCTGTTTCCAAATTACACGACTCCTTTTTGCCGCACCCACCGCGTGGGATTTTGTATCATACCCCGTCAGGCACCTTCTTTTCCATTAAGCTGCGGTAGTCGATGATTTCACCGTCCACGGAGAAACTGCCGTTTCCGATGGCATGGCAGACTCTCTTCTCCATTTTTCCTTCGTTGTACCAGATGCGGGTTGCTTCCAGTATTACAAGACCGTGTTTTTTCACATAGTCTACGACCTTGCATTCCAGAGCGGCAAGGCATTCGCCGATCAGCGGTGCCTTTACATCTTTTGCCGGAAGTGCGGTCAGATGGAACTTTTCAAACTTGTCCACTTCTGTACCAGAAACTGTCCCGATGCGTACCACAGTCTCCAGCATTTCAACCGTAGGAACGTTGATGACGCATTCTTTTGTTTCCAGCATGGTATGAAAAGAGTGGTTCCACAGGCCGGTGGAAATGGCAACGTGCGGGGCGAAGTCCATCACCATGTGCCAGGAAATCGTCATCACGTTGTTCTTGCCATGGTCGTTGGTGGAAATCAGCACGACCGGGCCTGATTCCAGAAAGGTAAATCCTTTCCGTTTATCGATTTCTTTCAATGGCATATTGAACCTCCGCTTGTCTAGTCCTGCTCATAGGCACCGAGAGTTCATTTGTGAGATACAACTTCCTTTTTAACTAATGGATTTGCGGAGTTCCTCGTTTTGGCGCATGACCTTCATCATTTGAACAAAGGCATCGTCCGTCATTTTTAGATAACGGATACCCTGTCCCACAGCAATTGCGCTCGGAATACCGGTCCAGGAGAAAAGCAGCATGAAGATTCCAGCTCTCGTATTCCCAAGGTAGAACTGGTGTATGCCAAACCCACCGAGAAGGAGAGCGAGCATGGCAGCTGTTCTTCTGTCCTTGCCTTCGCCATCAATATACATAACGCTCGGATAGAGAAGCGTTGCAGCTGGCACTGGGACGAACGCATCGTTATTGACACCGCAATAAGGGCACTTTGCGAATAAAGGAGAATATGTGTTGCCGCACTTGGGACAGACGATCTCGTGCGTGACGGTGCATTTTGGACATGCATCATCAACAGCATTGTCGTACAGTTCATGGCAGTTCGGGCATTCAACAAGCATGTATTCCTTTCATGCATCTAGCAAGCAAGCGCGTTGTAACATCTCCATACAGGAGAGTATAGCTGGCGATCGTGAACACTGAAAATGGTTAGAAGGGAGAGGACCGTTCGTGCTCTTTTCATAGACAATCCTCTTCTTGTGGTTTCTGCAATTAGAGTCCTGTGATTCCATGTCCGCAAACCTGCATGGTTGAGTAGGATACTCAGAATTACACGACATTGATCTTGCCGTCGGTCCAGCCGAATTGATGACGGGTGGATGGCCGTTTTCGAGAGAGAATGGCAGAAAAGTCAGTCAGAACGGCGTCACCGCGAATCCGGAGAATCGGCGAGGAATCGGGAAACTTGGAAATGAACACGGTTTTTGGGAAATGATCAGGGAAAAAGGAGAATAAACGCCAAGGTGCCGGAGGAGCTGGTTGGGAACTGGCTCAGTTGCCGGGTGCGTTCAGTTCCTACGTCGTAGTTGAACTCCCTGGGATGGTCGCACCCCAAGTCATTTTGCGAAGGGGGTCAGATCATACCGGAAGATGCCGCCATTTGTGCCTGCGTACAGGATGGTCGGGTTGACCGGGTTGATGACAAGATCATGGATCTGCATGTTCTCGGTCCCCGTGCCGACCGGCATCCACGTCTTTCCGCTGTCTAGGGAACGGAGGACGCCACCGTAGGTTCAGGAAGCACAGCCAGAAGATCCTCCATCGAGCATATCTGACCAGAGTTGGGTGATCTCGCCGGCACGGAAGCAGACGTACAGAGAAGAGAACCTCGTAGGATGCGTAGAGTGCAGTCGCGTAGAGGAAGGGCACATAGCCCAAGGTCAGGAGTACTGGTAAGAGAAACGAGCGAAGGTTGCCGATGGTGGCAAAACCACGGTAGTCACGAATCACTGAGACAACAGCGAAGCCGATCAGGTATATACCAAACGTGGCAATGACCAGATCGATCACCTTCTTCGCGGGGAGGTACTTCTTGTCGGATTCTGCAACGCCGCTCATGCCGCCAATGAGGAATAGTATGGGTACCAGGATGATCTCAACCCAGATGCTGAATGTGCGGAGATTAGCCACGAACTCAAGAAACGCCACCACTTTGATATTGTCCAACAGAGCTCTTCGGAAGTAGTGTTCATCTTGAGCAGACGCGCCATCATCTATGAGGAGAACAAACGCTACACCCAAGGTCCAGAGAACTGTGTCTTTCACGAGAGATGCATCCCAGAATCCAACCCTGTAGAGGCCAAGAACTTCCAGTCCAACATACAGTAGCATTGCCAGCACAATTAGAAGGATCTTCCACTGAAAGAAGGATTTGAGCAGCTGCAGCAAGGATCGGCGAGTATCGCCACGCAGCAGTAGCAGGACCAGCCCGGTAGCAAGCCAAATGGCGATAGCTTTCTCTCTGCTATTGAAGAGACTCACGAAGGCGTGCATATTTGCTCTCACGTTCCGTTGCTGCCAGATTCCTCCCGCGCGGCGGCCACATTCTCGAGATGTCTGTGGATTCTCTGGATGTAGACGTTTGCCCGGCTTACCCACGGAGCAAGCTCCGACGAACGTGTGACCAGCACGAGAAACCTGAACAGCTTAAACATCCTGATTGCCTGTCTGCAGTAGGCAGCATCGTACTTGCGATAGGCAGCATCGTCCTTGCACTGGATACGAACGCTATGGGCGCTGGGCGACAGCTTCTTCCATTCGAGGAACCCGAGGATGAAAAACACGTGCACCGGGTAAGGATAGCGCCACAACTCATGGAGAAAGAAGAGGAGGACGCTGGCAACAGTCCCTTCTTCGCCCTCATACGATGTGGCAGCGATGTGGTCGTATTCCTGAAGGGACTCCTCGAAGTGTCTGTTCTGTGCGAGAAGGAAAGCAAGATTGTACTGCGAAACTCCATTTCCAGAGCAGGGAGCACAATCCGCCGCCTGTTGCGCATACTCCAATGCCCGCAGCGGGCGCCGTGGTTCCAGGAGATATGCTGCATATGTCAGAGCCACAAGTGCATCGTGGTCGTTGGGACATCTCTTTGCGATGATCTCGCTAATGCGACGCACTTCACCCTGGTCCTTACGTCTCAAGGCGTTATCCGATGCGAGACTGCATCTTGCCACAAGGAGCTTCAGAAGCTGCTTCCTGACGTCTTGATCTAGCGCTGAATCGACGGCAAGCTGGTCAAGAAGTCGATCAAGAAGGTCCATAGCGGCGATGGGGTCATCTTGCACTTGCGAGCATACCCCCACCAGTATTTGGACAGCCTGAACTAGGGTGAAACCTAGGTTGCGCAGGCCTGGATCTTCGTCCGTCATAGGAATCCGGATAAGGTTGACTCGCACGTTTGAAAACGCGGAGTTCACTTGTGTCTGGCGGACTCCTATCTGCACCAAGGACGGACGTTTCCAAACCACTCTGAATATCCGCTGCTCCAGTATTCCCTGCAGTTCCAGTTCGTAGAGCCTCTTTCCGGACAAAGTTCGCCGGACGAGCCGCCCAAACAAGTACATGCGTGCCCTGCGTTGCCGGTGCAGTCTTTGGAAGTCGCCAGGCATGGCAGCGAGTTCCGGAGAGTGTAATCTCTCGCATTCCTGGTGTGCCACCTTGAGCAACGCGACGGCGTTGTCCAGATCGTCGTTCGATACGGTTTGTACTTGGACGATAGAACCGAGGCGGTGTGTTGCTACGTACTGCGACATGTTGAATGCTAGGGAATCGATCAGTCCAGCATCACGAGGGTCCTCTGACTGAATGGCAAGGCAGATTGGAACGCGCGACTTCGGTGCGACCCAAACACGCAGCCTGCGACCGCTTCTCTTGCCAGAGTCAAGTATCTGTGGAAGACCGCCTGGTGCTATGAACTTACCAGCATCAACAATATCGGTTACTGGATCACTCATGCAACTCCCAAGTTTCGATTGTTACTTGTCTGTAGATTCGGCATGCTCGCTGTCTTGGATGCTTTCAATGCTGCTCTCCTTCAATGCTATCCAATGAGATCAAATCATGCTTTCTCTGGTCATTTAACTTCTTACCCTCTCATAAATATTGTTATGTTGTTAACAAATTATAGCCACGAGAAGAGGTCAGACAACAGTGACACGGAAAACAGATGTTCAGGGGACATTTCAAAAGAACGGCACCACTACCATCAATTACCTTATCTCCGTTGTCGAGCTTGGTCGATATAGCGAAAGACAAGTTGTAGTACGTCTGTCATCAGGTACCCCATCCGGTCAGATGCTTGACAACAGCTTGTGGAGACGAATAGACAATTTCTAGTCCGCTTGGACAGTCTTCCGCCCGCCGAGGAATGTATCGACTCTAATTATCGCGCCCAATTTTGCCTCATGTAACTGTTGGTATACTGTAATGACAGTTACACGTATCACACGAGAGGTGCAGTGTATGCAAGACGCGGGTGAAGTGAATACCTCGGTGGAGATGGGGCAGGAGAAGCTGCAGCGCAAGTTCTTTGGGCTGAGTCAGAACGTCTTCGTCTTCGGCTTCGTGTCGATGTTGACGGATTTCAGCAGCGAGGTCACAGTGAAGACACTCCCATTGTTCCTGGCCAATGCGCTCGGTGTTCAGCCCTCGATCATCGGGTTCATCGAGGGGTTTGCCGAGACCACGGCGACCATCCTCAAGTGGGTCTTCGGCTGGCTGTCAGATCGGCTCAAGAAGCGGAAGTGGCTGGCATTCACCGGATACGCCATCTCCAATATCACCAAACCGTTTCTCTACTTCGTGAACTCATGGCCATGGGCAGCATTCCTGCGATTTGCCGACCGCACGGGCAAGGGGGTCCGCACATCACCCAAGGATGCTCTGCTGGCTGACTCCTCCGAGAAGAAGAAGATGGGACGTTCGTTCGGATACGGCAATTCGATGGATACCCTTGGCTCCGTGTTTGGCATGCTGGCGGCAGCAGGCATGATTGCTGCAGGTGGTTCGGCCATGGCAATGACGCTGACGCGCAGCATTTACCAGCGGCTCATCATTCTTGTCAGCGTTCCCGCACTCCTTACGCTGCCCCTCATCGCGTTTTTCATCCGTGAAAATGCGCCACGTGCAAGCAACCACCGCACGTTGAATCTGTCCCTGCGTGGGTTTGACACGAGGTTCAAGCTATTCCTTGCTATCGTGGTCATCTTCACCCTGGGCAACAGCAGCGACGCATTTCTCATGCTCAAGGCGCAACGATCCGGTCTGGACCTTGTGCAGATCTTCCTGATGCTGGCAATGTGGAAAGCTGTCACATCGGCGTTGTCCATCCCCGCCGGCATCCTGTCTGACCGCATTGGCCGCGAGCGTGTCATCCGCCTTGGGTGGCTCGTGTATGCGCTGGTCTACCTTGGCTTTGGGCTTGCAACGCAGGGGTGGCAGGTCTGGATCCTGTATGCTATCTACGGTGTTTTCTACGCCATGACCGACGCTGTCGGTCCCGCGCTTGTTGCTGACATGGTGCCAGAGTCTGAGAAGCGTGGAACTGCATATGGAATCTACAACGCGGCTATCGGCGTCAGTGCCCTTCCCGCCAGTTTGATCGCTGGTATTCTGTGGCAATTCATTAACCCGAGCGCCCCATTCCTCTTCGGGTCTGTTCTTGCCTTTGTAGCCATGATCGCACTGACAGTACTCATAAACTCTGGTAAGAAGACTGAAAGAGCAATATGAGGACCTGGCTGGCCATCACCTACAAGGTCCCCACAGAGCCCTCGCGCACACGTGTGTACCTGTGGAGGAAGCTGAAGGAGCTGGGCGCGGTCTATGTCCAGCAGGGGGCTGCCGTGCTGCCGATGACGGCAACCCTTCTCGCGCAGGTGCTCGCTCTTAAGGCCGAGGTCGTATCCAGTGGGGGAGAGGTTCTCGTCGGAAGGACGGAGTTCGTCGACGATGAAGACGATGCACGCGTGATTGCTGCGTTTCAACTGCAGCGCAATGGTGACTACGATGAGATCGTGGAACAGTGCGAACGTCTGGTGTATGAGCTGGACCGCGAGACGGAGAAGGAGAAGTTCACGTACGCCGAGATCGAGGAGAACGAGACCGAGCTGACTCGGATCCACAAGTGGATGGAACGCATCGTCGCGCGGGACTGGTTCGCGGCTGCAGGACGCACACGGGCAGCGCAGGCCATCGAGCAGGCGGAGGAGCGGTCGCGTATCTACACCGAGGAGGTCTAGCGTCGCGAGGGTCATGTCGTGGACGTCGACCTGCCGCACAACGCACACTCCTGAACGACAGACAGCGCGTAGTGCAGAAGCTCCTTCCTCAAATGGCTGAGGCTTCATCGTCGTCAGTATTCAGAGTCTCTATTTCTCGGTGTAGCCACGGTTTGCCACCCACGCGTTGCATCCGTCAGGCTACGGCGTCGGGGAGCGGTTTGTGGAGGGATCTCGGCTGGCAGCCACGATTACTTGCGCGAGAACCCCATGGGGCCGATAAGGTCCCCCAGCTTCCAGTACTGCCCGCTCACGTAGCAGACCGGATCCAGGACACGCCCGCCTGCTTGGACTCGTTCTTCCATGTGGACGGCGACGACTTCGCCAATGAACAGGTCGTGGCTGCCGAGGTGCAGGGTCTGGCGCACGACGCACTCGATGTTGAGGGGGCACTCCGCCACCAGTGGCACCGCCGTGGCTGTTCCCTGTTCACGGGTAAGGCCGCTCAGTTCCCACTTGTCGGTGTCCTTGCCAGACACCATGCCGCAGAGGTCGAGGGCACGTGCATGGGCGGTATCAGCAATGTTGACGACAAAGGCGCCTCCCTCGAGGATGAAGTGATGCAGCCAGCGTTCCGGGCGGACGCCGATGCCGATCATCGGGGGTTTCGAGCACAGCGTGCCGACCCAGGCGAGGGTCGTGATGTCGGACGATTCCATCGTGCCCGCAGTCACGAGGACTGCCGGTGCCAGGCTCAGCGCTGTCGAGGGTGCTTTGACGAGTTTGGTCATATTGCCTCCTGAGCGGTCCGGCAGAGGTGCTCCGGGCTCACATTTCCAGTATAGTGTGACAAGGTTGCGCTGGAGTGTCCACTGGGTAGAATAAGGGGCAGGAACAGCGTTGTCGTCCAGCAACACCAATGCTCCGACAACGGGAGGTCGACGATGACGAACATCATAGGAGCACCGGATCGGTATATCCAGGGACCTGGGGAGACCCTTCGGCTTCACGAATACGGTTCACAGCTGGGGCAACGAATTCCTTGTCGTGGCCGAAGAGCAGACTATGACCACCATGCCGTATCAGGAAGAGGGTTGACATGGCTCTGGACAGTTTGACAATGGAAGCTGGTGCCTGCCTCGTCAGCGAGGAGATGGCGCAATACTTTCTGACCGTGGACGGCCAGCCCGGAACCTCCATCCTGGGGGACACGTCCGCTTCCTCTATACGAGCACCGCATGTCGACCGCAATCGCATCTTCGGGGCTCGTCTCGGTGCAAACACCGCCGATCAGGACATAGAGCGGCTCCTGCTGCCGTTTCGCCATGCCGCCGTGCCCGTCACCTGGTACGTAGACGGCTGTTCCAGGCCCAATGACCTCGCGACACGGCTGGTGAGCCATGGGCTTGAGCTGCACTGCTTCTGGACAGGTATGATCCACCCACTTGACGGCTCAGCGGACGCGGAGGAAGCGCCGCCGGACATCACCGTTGTTGAGGCAGTCTCCACGGATGAACGCGAGCAGTGGATGCGCATCGTGCTCGAGGGATTTGGTCTGACGAAGTTTCATGACCTGGAGTCAGTGCTGACGGAGACCGGCCTCCTCTCTGGCCGCTGGCATCGCCTGATGGCGTTGCAGGACAGGACTCCCGTGGGTGGCGCACTGTTGTTTGCAGGTGACGGCGTAGCGGGACTGCACTGGCTTGGCGTGCCTCAGATGTTCCGAAAACGTGGGGCAGGCATCCTGCTCAGCCGGTGGGCTCTAGCCCAGGCAGCTCGCATGGGCTACTCGCACCTCGTGCTGCAGGCGAACCCTGAGGTGGTGCCGTTGTATGTCCGGCTGGGCTTCGAGAGTGTCGGAGAAATTGCCGTGTTCGACTGGCGCCCCGGGATCGACGCACTGACAGTGGAGCCGGACTAGCGACGGTGAGCACTGCGGCGAAAAGGTACCATGCAGATACCGTCTGTCCAGCGGGTCGTGCGTGGGTCGGGTGTCTGGTACACGTTTGAAGCACTGCCCACCCTGACGCGACACGCTTGAATCCTTCCGTCACAGGTGCTAGTCTACAAGGATGCGCCGGACTGGCGCGAAAGGGGTGACGCGTGCACAGTTTCGAGTTCTACAATCCGACGCGAGTGATCTTCGGTCGCGGGACGGTGCAGCAGGTAGGTCCGGCCGTCTCTCACGAAGGTGCTCGCAGGGTGTTGTTGATCGCCGGCGGTGGTTCCATTCGCGAGAACGGCGTCTATCAGGCCGTCACCCAGTCCCTGAGTGTGTCAGGTATCGATGCGGTAGAAGCCTGGGGCGTACGGCCCAACCCTGAACTGGCGCTTGCCCAACAGCTGGTGCAGATGGCCCGTGAGCAGCAGGTGGACGGCGTGCTGGCCGTCGGCGGCGGCAGTGTCATCGACACGGCGAAGTGCGTTGCGGCGGGCGTGTATGTCGACGACCTCTGGAGCTGTTTCGAGAGACGGTGTCCCATCGAGAAGGCGCTCCCGGTCTTCGTCGTTCTGACGATCTCAGCTTCGGGCAGTGAGATGGATCCGTGGGCTGTCCTGACCCAAAGCGAGCAACACAAGAAGCGGAGCATCTCCTCTCCCGTCCTGTATCCCCGGTTTGCAATCGTGGACCCCAGCGTGCAGACCAGCCTGCCATGGCGTCAGACCGTGAACGGCGCCATCGGCGTCCTCAGTCACATCATGGCCACGTATTTGGTGGGGTCGTTTGAGGAGACGACGCTTGCGCTCGACGAGGCACTGATGCGCACGGTCATCAAGATGGTCGACCAACTGCAGGCCGACCACGCGGACTATGGTGCGCGCGCAAACCTCGCCTGGGCTGCAACGCTGGCCATGAACGGTCTGAGCGCCGCCGGCATCGAGGACAGTGACTGGTCGGCTCGAAGCATCGAGTCGGCGATGAGTGCCCTGCACCCCGAAGTAGCCCACGGAGCCGGCATGGCCGTCATCCTTCCTGCCTGGATGACCTACCAGCACGAGAACAACCCCGGCCAGTTCCAGCGGTGGGCAAGGACCGTCTGGGGTTCAGGTACCGTCGAAGAAGGCATTACAGCCATGAAGACGGCGTTCCAGCGTTGGGGTGCCCCGTCGACGCTGGGAGACCTTGGCATTACAGCCGGTGAGCTCCGTGACATCGCGTTCAATGCGCTTTCTGAGGGCCCGCTCGGGAAACTGCGCATTCTGACGGCGCGCGACGTGGTCGAGCTGCTCAAGCCTGTGCTCTAGGTACGGGGGCAGTGCCGCGTGATGTGTCCATGAAACAGTCACTGCGTGCGACGCTTCTGGAACTGGTCGCGGGGGTTGTCCTGGGAGGGTGCATGCTGCTCGTGGGCAGTTGGGTAGGGGTGAAGCTGGGCAGCGGTGCCAGCACCGGCTGGGGAGACATCGTCGGGGCTCTGTTTGGAAGTGTCCTCGCCTTTCCCGTCGGATTCATGGCCGGCATGTGGCTGGTGGCATGGCAATTGCGTTTTCCTCACAGCCTGTGGCGAGGCATCTTCGGCGCGGTCCTGGGACTCGTGCTGGTTCTCCTGCTTGCAGAGCCGCTGCACCTCAATCGGGATTCGCGCGTGATGGGGACCCTCCTGTATCTTGTCCCGAGCGTGGCCGCCCTCTTCGGTTTCAACCAGCCGCGGCACGTCTAGTCCTTCTTGTCATTCCCCCGAGCCCTTTTGTCCAAGGCGAGGGGTGCTTCTCCGCAAGGGGGAGCCTAGGAGATCAGACAAGATTGAAGACTGGATTCCCGCATACGCGGGAATGACAGATCAAAAAACTCTCACCCACCAAGAAGACAACCCGGAGGGCCTGTTTTCGTCGTTCCCGCGAAGGCGGGAACCCATGCTACGGGGCTAAGATAGATTCCCTCATACACGGGAATGACGGAACAGAACGTACCGACCATGAAAATGCTGCGCGATGTTGTAGTTGTTGTGTTGTATACTGACTGGTAGGTCCCCTGACGGGCATAAGGAGCAGCATGGCGGTACAGAAGCACACTCTGCACACGGTTCTGGCACTCCTGGCGATAACGGCGCTGCTTGCCGGCATTGTCGCCGTGTCACGTGCTGTACCCGCGTACTCTCTCGTCACCGATGGCTCTGAAGCGGGCACCATCAACCATCCGCCTCCTGCGCAACGCGTGGTGCCGCCGATACCTCTCCAGCCCCAACCCGACCTCGATAAACCCATTAACATCCTGCTGCTAGGAGCTGACTCTCGCACAACAGATGACCCCGGGCGCACAGACGCGATCATCCTGGTACGCTTGGACCCGGCGACGAAGCATGTACGGCTACTGTCTTTGCCACGCGACACGCGCGTCACGATCCCAGGTCACGGCATCAACAAGTTGAACCAGGCTTCCAGCGGATACTACCGAGACGGTGGAACCAGCCTGCTGGTCGACACGATCACGACAGACCTGCTGCCGGGTCTTCGCATCGACTACACGGTCAAGACCGATTTTGCAGGGTTCGCAGCCATCATCGACGCCCTGGGCGGCGTGACCATCGACGTCGAGGAGAGGATGCTCTACAAGGCGGTCGACGTGCTCATTGACCTGCAGCCGGGCGTCCAGCATCTCGACGGCGAGCAGGCGCTGGGGTATGCGCGGTTCAGGATGGACGCCGTCGGAGACTTCGGCACGTGGTCCGGCGAGGACCACGGGCGTGTGGCGCGCCAGAAGAAGCTCCTGGCGGCCATCATTGACCAGACGAAAGACGTGCGGACGCTGCTGCGCTTGCCTGCGGTTATCCGTGCTGTGCGGGCAGCGGTAACGACCAACATGTCGTTCAGCGCGATGGCGCGCATCGGAATGACCTTCAAGGATGTAGCGTACGAAGACGTGGAATCGATCCCCTTCCCCGGGATTCCACAGTACGTGGACGGCATATCGTACGTCATCCCCAAGGCCGATGTGCTCCGAACGACAACGGGTCCCCTCTTCGGCATTGCTACCCCGTCTACGCCGTCTGCGAACTGAACCCTGCGTGACCCATGGACGTAAAGGAGCCCCGCGCAGCGGGGCTCCAGTGAATCCTGCCTGCTTCTTCCGGGGCAGCCTACAACCCAGCTAGTTCCTCGTCGAGTTTCTCACGTTGCAGAAGGTCATACTGGAGCAGGCGGCCCTTCACGAGGATACCGGAGAGCCCGCCATGAGCCAGATAACCTTCAGGATCGATGATGGCGTCCACTTCGGTGACCGGAATGCCGAGCTTCTCGCCGACATAGGCACCGGTCTTGCTGAGAATACGGTACTGGAACGGACACGAGACAGGTCCGAGCAGCACGGTGACACGAGCCTGGTCGTCGGGCAGAGACGTTGGCGTCGCCATTGCGTGGGGAGTCGGGGTCCAGACGGTTTCGGGTAGGAAGGGCTTAAACATGAGGTCGGGATCGCCGGCGACGTGTGCAAACCCGTGGTGTAGGTAGAACGATTCGGCAGACTGCTGGCCCTCGGCTTCGCCGTGAAAGGCCATGGCAGCCATGCCGTCGGCGGGTTTGCCGTCAAACCAGCGATGCTGGCGCTGCATGGTCGTCTCTACCTCTGCCAGAAGCTTGCTGCCAATGCCTCGTCCCCAGCGGGACTTCTTGGGCACCCAGAGACAATCGATGACGGCCACACCCACGCCGGCAGAGTCGCGATCGGGATGACACTGGATCATGCCGATGGGGTCGGCACCGTTGTAGGCGACCCAGGCAAACGTGCCCAGCTCGGCAAGACGGTCGCGGACCCACTGCCTCTTGGCCTTGGTCGCTCGTTCCCACAATGGATCGGATTTAGCTCCCTCTCCTGCACAGATCGTGGCAAGGTCGCCTGCGTTGCGTACTGCTACCGGAAGAATCCTTGTTGCGCTCATAATGGCCTCACCATGCGTTGAATACCTTCTCGGCGAAACCGAGGAAGTGGTCGAGGTGCACCCGGGTCCCGTCGTCAAGGACGGCGTCACCGGTGAAGCGCCCAAAGACCTGATGCTGTATGGTCTTGATGACGCCGATATCAGTCTTGGCATGGCGGTCCAGGATGGGTTCGAAGTCCATGTCGAATCGGCCGTCGCTGCTCACGAACTTCCACGGCTTGAGGAAGGAGTCCTGCGGAATCTGGAATTCGATGCGGTCGAACTTGTGAATCCTGCCGTCCCACACGATGACGTTCTCGCTGGCGGCGCTCGTGTCACCAAAACCATAGCCGATGTTGAACCCAAAGGAATGCCCCTTCACAAGGCCGGACCCGGAGCCCCAGTACCAGGTGTTGCGATAGGGCCAGACACCCCGACCCCAGTCAAGGACGCCGGCCGACGTCTGCGAGTCGAAGAGGTAGTCCACGCCGCCGACGGTGATGGTTCCCGTCGCGGGCATACAGTTGACTTTCTGGTTGTAGTAGAAGGCCTTCGGCGCATGCTCGAACGGGGTCAGGATGACCATGCTTTCCAGTGCTGGGTCCTGGTCCAGTCTCAGGCTGCCTTTGATCCCCTTACCGCGGTCGAAACCCGGGAAATCCAGGGTCAGCACGCGTGACGCAAGGTTGCGCGTGAAGCGCATGTCGATGTGGCTGTCCTTGTACGTGGTGTCTCCTGTCTCAGATGTGCGCGGCAGGTTGAGCGACCCGCGCGTGAACGGCTTCATAATGGTCGCCGTGACCTCAGTCCGGTTCACGAAATCCAGCCAGGTCACCGAGATGTTGGCCAGGTAGCCGATGTCCGAGATCGTCATGGCCACGCCGTAGTTTGGAGCCAAAACACAGTAGTAGTCCCATTCCTTGATGCGCAGCCAGCTTGCGGCGATGCGCTCGCGGTTATAGGTGGCCACCAGCCGGCGTGCCCATCCCTTCTCGTTCAGTTCGCCCCCGTCGTTCAACAGGTCCACGTGCGTGGTCAGCTCATGCTGCATCGATATCCCCCTTTTCGGTGTGCCATACCATTACTGGCAGCCGGTGCGCGTCAATCCGAATGGTTCTTTCCGTTCTATCCAGTCCTTGCGCGCCCAATCCTTGGACTTCCACGGCATATTCTGCGGCGTCACCATGGGCAGGATGTCACGGAAGAACCCCAGACGCTCGACGCTGGTCATCGGCACGAAGTTCTCGGCCAGGTCGATATCGCCGTCCAGCTGTTCGATGGTGGAGCAGCCGGCAATGACTGTAGTAACCGGCAGACCCATGCTGTACCGCAGCGCCCGTTGCCAGTCGGTGGTCAGAGCCTTGTAACCCAAAACCTTCATGCCGACGACGCCCATGCATTTCTGGAGCGCAAACGGCAGAAACTCCTCTGCGAAGCTGTAGATGAAATGGTCCAGCGCTGAGAGAGCGCAGAGGGCTGTATCGAAAGGGAAACGCCGGATAGCCTCGAGCAGCACCTGCGGATTTGCATGTCCCGAGATACTGATGAACCGTACCAACCCCTCTTCCTGCGCCTCGATCAGGGCCTGAAGCGCTCCGTCCTTGCCGGTCATGGCGTCCAGACGATCAAAGTTGAAGATGTTGTGCAGACGCACTTCTTCCACGTGGTCGGTCTGCAGTCGGTCAAGGCTCGCCTCCAGCTGCCGACGGGCGCCGTCCCGGGTGGTCTCGTTGACCTTGGTCGCGATCCACATGTCCGTGCGCCGCCTGATCGCCACCAGCCCGACGCGCCGTTCGCTTTCGCCCTCCGAGTAGGCCGGCGCCGTGTCAAAGTACCACACGCCGCGTTTCAAGGCCCGTTCGAGGATGGCAACGGCCTGGTCCCGGCTGCAGCCTTCCTCATCCACCAACCGCTGACATCCGAGGCTCAGGATCGGGAGTTCGACACCGGTCTTGCCAAATGGTCGTTTCTCCATCAGGTTCCTCCCTTCCGCGGTGAAGCCGCGCCTGAGACTAGTATAGCCTCGCGGGGCAGCCGTACCAGCGCCGGTCTAATCTGGGTCCCTTCATTTGTACGGACAAGATAACAACAGGGCAGGCAAAACCAGCCCTCAAAGACTCGTCAGTCGACAGGACCGAGGCTCAGGCATGGCGACGGTTGAAAGTGGCAAAACCGCTTACGTTATCGTCGGTTTCAGCCTCACAAGCTGACCCAGGGACCTTCTAGTCCACGACCTTGTAGGCAACGCCGAACAGGCCCGGGCCAGTGTGAACTCCCAATGCGGGACTGATCTGACTCATATAGATGTTGCGCAAACCCTCCATGGTTGCCAAAGAGGCATAGACTTTCTTCGCCTGTTCCAGGGCTCCGCCGTGCATGACAGCGACATTGACCATCTTGTTCTTCACCAGTGTCCTGACGGTTTCCTCTATTTTCTTGATGGCAAGGGAATAGCTGCGCATCTTTGCATAGGTATAATAGCGGCCTTCTTCGTTGTTTATGGAGATAACGGGCACGATCCTCAACAGGGTGCCTATGGTGCCTTCTACTAGGCCGATTCTGCCACCCTTGATGAGATACATGAGAGAAGGCATACAGAAGAATGCATTCGTTTGTTTCCAGCCATCATTCAAGCTGGCTACGATCTCTCGAGAGGAGTGTCCTTTCTCGCTCATCTCGACAGCCTGCATCACTAGAAGCCCCAAAGCCATGGAAAGACGATGGCTGTCAACGGCCTGCACGACCAATCCTTCGACTTCCTTTGCACACATGCAAATGACACTGTACGTGCCGCTGAGGCCTGAGGACATGCAGACAGCAATGGCTTCCTGATAGCCCTCCTCCTTGATTCGTTCGAATAGTTGCTGGACATGACCCGGAGAAGGTTGAGAAGTGGAGGGTATCACCTTCGGCATACGAGAATAGACCTCATCGGGTGTAATGTCTACGCCGTCAAAGAACTGTCCTTCCGGCATATTCACTTGAAGAGGCAGCACGAAAATGTGATGCTGCAAGATATAGTCTCTTGGTATGTCACAGCTGCTGTCGGTGATGATCGCTATCGTGTTCTTTGTCATCATGTCGCTCCTTGAAGTATGTGTCGAGTCTTCAACACTCATTTCCCTCATCATCGTGGGACAGGCTTCTTCACAGCAATTCCCATTCCATACTGTGTAGCGGTTTGTCAAACCAGGTGCAGCAAGTCAACATCTGCCTGTATTGTAAGCATAATGCCTCAAAGTCACAGGCCAGACGCCATATGAACTCATTGCGATTCCCTGGGCATCCTTCCACTGTCGCCACGAAGCAGTCCTGTCGTTCGTGAACAAGGCCATGGAGCCTCCACGCCCGGCGCCCGTGTAACTTCAGCTCCTTCACCTGCGTAGAGAAAGTGACGACAGGACAGGCACAGTGCCGTGATCCTGTGAATCTGCAAGGACATCAGAGGAGACGAGACATGAGCAATCGAACAGAAGAGTTCAAGGTCAGTGGCGAGAGGCTGTTGCAGCAGGTCAGGGACCTGGTCCACCAGGGCAACGTCCGGCGTATCACAATCAAGGACAAGGATGGCGTTGCGCTGTTCGAGATCCCGCTCACCGCGGGTGTCGTAGGTGCAGTCCTGCTTCCCGTGTGGGCGGCCATCGGGGCGGTCGCCGCTCTTGCGGCATCCTATACCATTGCTGTTGAGCTTGTCGATGCGCCGGCGAAACCGACCGTCGAAGGCTCGGCCGTGGACAAGAGCGAGACTCCGGGACAGTAGTCCACTCTCGCTGGGGCACGCCAGATGACCGGGCAAGAACCCGGTCGTTCATTATTTCTTTGTCAGGGGCTTGAAACGCGGGACGTTTTCTCTATAGTGCCGGCATCACACTCACATATCACCATGGGAGGCAGTCATGGATGACGAGAGAGTACGGCTCGAGGAAATCGTCAGTGCGCTTGAACTGGAGATCAGCGAGCTGGATGAGGACAACGTTACCGTGGAAGAGGCGGCACGCTTGCGTGCGGAACTCGATGAGGCCTATGAACAGATTGATGCGTCCGACCTGTCGGATGATGATGTCGATAATCTGATGGATCAGCTGGACGACCTTCAGGATATTCTCGACGACCTTGCCGACACTGACACCGACTGGGACGATGAGGAAAAGGAAGAAGAAACGGAGGAAGCCAAAGACGACGAGGACGATTAGTTGTTCGCACACGCTTTCTGAATGCATGACGCCCCAGAGCAATCCGGGGCGTTTGTGGTGCTTGGCACAGTCCCCATTCTTGCAACATCAAGGGGGAGATTCCCGTTTCGTTTACAGCTCTTAACGGAGGGTCAGGGTTTCAGAGAAAGCAGACGGCTGAGCAGAACGCATACTTGGGCGCGCGTGCAAGGGCTCTCGGGGTTCAGTTTTCCCTCGGATTCGATGCCGGGGTCGGGATTCCTGATGATGCCTCTGCTGAAGCAGGCCTCGATAAATGTATAGGCCCAATAGCCGGGCTGAACGTCTGTATAGGGAAGTGTCGCCATGTCCTTCCAGCCCTGTGAACGTGCGACAGCCACAATCGTCTGAGCTATGCTCACGGGTTCCTCGGGCTTGAAGAGACCTCCGGGGTATCCGGTCAGCCATCCCCTGTTGGCAACAGCAGCGATGTAACCTGCCGCCCAGTGAGTGACCGTAACATCCTTAAAGGGATCGGACGTCACAGTGTCCGGCTCGACGCCCACGGCGGTACAGACAAGCTTGGCGTATTCTGCTCGTGTCACCGCGTTGTTCGGATGGAACTTGCCGTCTGCATATCCGGTAACGAGACCGCGGGCGCTCAGGTCGGCGACTGCGGCATACGCCCACGATGTGGCAGGGACATCCTTGAAGCGAGGCCCGGCAGCGATGGCCTGGGGCACCAGCTGGCGCACGCGCATGATGGCATAGGCGGCCTTGCCCATGTCATACTGCATGGACAGGACCCCTGCGAGGTTCAATTTGTAATCGATCCACGGTGTAAACCCGTAGGTGCCTGGACAGGAGGCGATCAGGAGGGTTCCGGTACCGGAGTCGACTTCCTCACGCCACATGCCCAGCCCTGGACAGGCATGGCTGATCGAGGGGAGAAGCGACACGACTGCGGTATAGGGGGTCGCAACGATGGTAGATGAGGCGGCCTGGTCCTGCTCCATTTGGGCGACGGCCTCCTTCGAGAGGATATGCTTGCCGGACCAGACGCCACCCTGCAGGAGCATGGTCAGGAACCGGGCATAGTCCTCGGCTGTCGAGCGCGCGCCACCAGCCACATCTGGATTCCGATTGAACCCCATCAGGTTGAAGCTGGTGCTGTTCATGCCGAGAGGCTCGGCAATGCTGACACGGAAAAACTCCTGCCATGTCATCCCGCTGAGAACCTCGCAGACACGGGCTCCAACCTGGATGGAAACAGAACCGTCGGTCACCACGCTGCCGGGAAGGGAGAGCAGGGGTCCGGCGGCAATGCGTTTAACACACTCCTCCAGCGTCAGCGTCCGGTCGGCGATCGAGATGTCCGTCGTTGACAGTCCGGAGTCATAGGACCAAAGCTGCCGTATGGTGATGCCGGCCTTGTCGCCGGTGAACTCGGGCAGGTACTTGGAGACGGGGTCGTCGAGCGCAAGCGTGCCCCGATCCACCAGGGTCATCATCGCAGCAGCCGCCAACCAGCGTGAAGCGGAGCCAATATTCACGACCGTCCCGGGGCCGAATCTGGCGTAGCCGGCGCTCTCGATGACCTTCGCATCCTTCACGACGACCAGGGCCATACCGCCTGCGGCGGGCGCAGCCGAGCTCAGGAACTGGTTGACCTCGGTCATGTCGTAGGAGCCGATGGTGGCGACCAGTTGTCCTGGAGCTGCACACCCGCTGGCACTCACCAGCACCGCCAGAATGAGTATGCCGGCGACCAGACGCTGTGCTGACGTGCTAAGACGGTGCGGAGCAGCGTGATTCCTCGCGACCGGACCTGCCTCGCGAACCGATGCAGGTGCGCGACACTCCAAGGTTCTCCATTTGCTGTCCACAAGCAGAAGTATACCGCCCTGGAAACCACATACAACGCTCTTCCTTGCCGGTGAGAGATAGGAAGCAGAGCGCAGCAGCAAAGAGCAGACGACAGGGCGCTTGAAGAGAAACGAGAACGGTGAAGTTCGGCTTGAGCATGCAAACTCCGGGTGCAAGGCGACCAAGGGCCCGAACTTTGAAATCGCGACCCCAATCGCCTATAGTGTGAAGTAGTTTCAATAGGGGGTGGCGAATGGAAAGGGTCATTTTGTCCACAGGTGACATCAAGGTGGATTACGAGATTGCCGACATCATCTTTGCGACTCAGGTCATACGGAGTCATTGGGTGCGGTCGGGCGGAAGGGAAACCTTGGAGTTTCTCCCTCAGGTCAACGAGAAACTCAGGCAAGCCGCAATAGATAAGGGGTGCGACGCTGTGATATGGATCGATTACGACTTCGACAGAGACCCACACGTCCAGATTCTGACCGCATATGGCACGGGTGTGAAGACAAGGAAGTGAGATCGGGGTTTCCGTGGTTGAACAAATGCGGCCCAGCTAGAGTACGGCGCTGACGGCTTGGGTCCTACTGTCGTCCCCGCGGAGGCGGGGACCCATAGTTCAGCAGTATCTGAGTTGAAGTTGCACATTCGAGTCCTGCCGTCGTCCCCGCGGAGGCGGGGACCCATAGACAAGATCAGAACTGGATTCCCGCTTTCGCGGGAATGACAGATAGGCGTGCGGGAATGACGTACCGCGGCGCATACAGTGGAAAAAACGAGGCGCGGTGTATTGTTGTGGTGAGCTACGACAGGTGGAGCGTCACTGGAATAGAAGAGATGTCCAAGGAGTGAGTCATGGCAACAACATGGATCCTGAGCACTGTGGGGAAGTCGATGTTGGACAACTGGAAAAAATGGATGGAGAAGTCACCTCCTTCCAACAACGGCGGTGCCGACTTGGACAATCCAAGCCGTGAACAGCTCGAAGACTACTTGTTCCGGCACTTGACTCAGCTGATTGACTGCAGTAAAAACGGAACGCTTCCCAATGAGATCCCAAGCGCCGAGCTCCAGACACTCTGGCTCCTGTTTAGAGACTGGCACCAGAACAAGCCTGGCGTGCAGCACTCGGTGCACATTGCACTATTCCCGACCGAGGTCACCAGCATCTACGCTCACGCAATTATCCATTTTCTCAACAGCAACAAGGATAGGCTTGAATTGGCCTTTCCAGGCGTCATATTCGAGCATGTGGACGAGGAGGGTGACCTGCGAATCTGCGACATGAGCCCAGACACAGCATCGTTTGCCAAAGGGATCGCAAACCTCGCCCGAGAGATACGTCAGTACATAGACAAAAAGTCCGACATGCCTGGAACGTTCTACATCGACCCTACGGGAGGGTTCAAAGCCGTGTGGATGATCTGGCCGCTCGTCGGGGCGCTCTATGAAGATGCTGTCTTCATCTACTCCCATTTTACGAGCTCGAACGTCATCCGGTTGCCTCGTTTCCCTCTTGGGCCGGACCTGGGTGTGCTGGAGGAGTTACACTCGTTTCTGCAACCAGACGGGATATCATCAGACGTATGCGACAGCCTTCCACCACAGGCACAATCGCTGTTCAACACGCCTTCGGAAGGCGTCTGCAAACCAAACTTCTTCGGCGACATGTTTGCCGATCTATATGAGAAACGCAACGTCGCTTTGCACGGCTCTGGCAGCATACTCCTAAGACAGATTGGGTCCGAGGAATTGCGCAGAACTGTTAAGCGCTATATGCCGGACTGGCAAAACGTCTGGATGGGCGACCAACTGCCTGAAACAGTCGAGCATGGCAAGCGGCACAGCTTGCGACTCATGGAGTTCACGCTCGAAGCCTTGCCAGCATTGAACAGAAAAGCCATCGGCGGAGATGCCGGTCTCTTTGTGCTCTTCGCGTCACTCTGGCTTCACGACATCGGACACACTGCAATATCATTCAACGCAAACAACCACGGCGAGGAAATCATCGTTCCCATCGACATGTTTCCCTCTCTTGTGCGCAACTGGCATGCCGAGTCCTCGTCTCGGCTCATCGGCGACACGGACCACTACATCAGCGCGGAAGACGGCCGTGATCTCGTCGCCCTGGTAGCCAGATACCATCGTCAGCGCATGCCTCTCAGAAAGAAAGATATCAAGCCCGTTGTGGCCAATCGCGATGAGATGTTGCAGCCACCACAAGAAAGCCTGGAGCAGGCGGTCGACAGGCACCTCAGTCCCGGGAATACGTGTCTTCGCCCCGAATTGCAGGGCCTCACCGTCGACAACATCGTGGCGATCGAGGCACTCCTGAGATTCCTGGACGCGACAGACGTACAGGCCGCCCGTGCCTTTGATGAGTCGTACGCCAAAGCAAGACTTCGCCGGACGAACAATGAAGTCGAATGCCTCATGGGGCGTCTACAAGACATCAGCATGACCAACGCTTCGTGGCTGGAGCTGACGAAACTGTCCAACGAGGTGAGAGAAGCTGTGCGTCACTGGCAGTCACTTGATGTGAACGCCATCACATGTCCGCCTGAACCGTCCACCCTGCTCCGACGCGACGGTCATATTGGCGATTTCGAGCGTCGGACGCTGGCGATGCTGAGTGCCGTGCTGGGATTCGGAGACGACTATCATGCTGACGTGAATAAGCTGGCCAAGGAGTTGTGCTTTGTGGCTCTGGAGGAACTCAGCCTCATCGACCGCATCCTGTTTAAGTACCGACAGCACATCCATTTCCAGAAGCATGCCTCGGTCGAGTACTGCTGGTATCACGAGGATCGCAATGGCAAGCTCAGAGTCTACCTAAAGCCGGAAAACAGTTGGAGCTGTTTCGCTCCGGAGATCGCCAAAGACATCTACAAGGAAGTCGCAGCCATGCACGGAGAGCTGCAGAAAGTGCTTCCGTTTGACGGTGTATGGAATGCTACGACCCAGCTGAGATTTCCGGAAGATGCTGGATCGGGAGCGACCTCCGGTTCCTAGGAAGTCTGAGGTTTCCCGGCCCATGACTGCGGGCTGTTCCACGTGCTATGGGTTGGCGACGTCGACGAAGGAGCAGAATCGCTGGGTTTCGGGGGCCGCGGGGGCTTATGCGTGTCGCTACTGGGCGAGCATGTTCCCTATATCCCGTGCGGCTCGTCCTCAGCCAATGGGGTATGTCCTGCTCCTTATTTGCCATCGCCCTGCCACGAGAACCGTGGGAGTACAACAAAGCGGCAGGCAGGGGTGGTCTTCCATCAGTCCCGTCTGCCACATGTAGTTACGTACAACCCGTGCCGTCCGATTGACGGAGTGGCGCTGAGCCTCAATAGTCTGGCAGGTCTCAGTTCGCGCCCGCTCCGCCGCCCTCGTCGACAGGTGTGACCTCGGCGATGACATGGCCATCCACCGTGCGAAGCACGACGGCGTGTACAGTCGGCCAGTCGTCGACTCGCTGCTTCAACTCGGCCAGCGCGCGCCCGTAAACACGATCAATTTCCAACGACAAGCGTCGGGCACCGTACCGGTCGTCAAACCCTGATGCCATGACAGCGGCGAGCGCCTCGTCTGTCACGCTGATGTCCTTGCCCAGACGGCGGCCAAGCCGCGCGACGTTTTGGAGGACAAATGACCGCTTCACGGCATCTGTCAGTGGTCTGAACACGAGGATATCGTCCAGTCGTCCGAGGAGCTCGGCAGGAAAGGTGTTCTCGACGGCTTTCAGTGTCTCCTGCCGGAATGCTTGGTCGCCCTGGCTGTCGGTCACCATGCCGATCGCGTTCATGCGCCGCTCGGCGAAGACATTCGTGGTCAGGAAGATGACCATGTTCTCGAAGTTGAGGACATTCCCGAGGAAGTCAGTGAGTCGCCCGGTGTCGAACACTTGCAGAAAATACATCCAGACCCATGGTCCAGCCTTCTCGAACTCGTCCAGCAGGAGAACGCCATACGGATGGTCGGCCACCTCCTGAGTGAGTCTGGGCACGTAGTTGTCCCGTGGAGTGGCTGTCTGGTGCCCCAGTAGCTCTCCCATGGCTTCGCTGGTGTTGTAGGTCGACATGTCCAACCGGATGAGATTCTCCTCGCTGCCCGTCAGGTAGAAGCTGACAGCCTTGGCCAACTCGGTCTTGCCGACTCCACTCGGGCCGGTAAGCAGGAAGGACCCGAGAGGTCTGTTTGGGTTCAGGTTGGTACCGCTCCGGGTGATGAACAGACGGTCTGCCACGGCGTCGACCACGGCGTCCTGTCCCATGATCCACTGTCCCAGACCGGCGCGAATGGCATCGCGATCAGTTACCACCCCCCGAACGACATTTTCCGGAACTCGTGCGGTCTTCGCGACGACCCGTTCGATGTCCACGTTTTCGACGGCGCTCCTCTTCTCGTTCATGACAGCGATGCACGCCTGATCCAAAACGTCGATGGTCTTGTCCGGCTGAACCATGAACGGCAGATAGGCACCGGTCAGCCGGATCGCTTGAGCGATGATGTCGTCAGCGATGGAAACGCTGTACCGGGACTCCATAGCAGCACGCTCTCGCTTCAGGGCCGTGTTCAGCTGCTCTCCTGCAAGCTCGTCCAGCATCACAACCTCGAATCGTCGGGCCAGCGCAGCGTCTCGTGTCACCAGCCGGTGATACTCGTTGTCGGTGCAGGCTGCGATCATGGAGAGCGTCCCGTCGGCGAGCGCCGGTTTCAGCATGCTCATGGTGTGGGGCCACTCTGCGACGGAACCGAACTCATCCCAGAACAGGATGACGTGGTGCTGCGCAGCCTCGGTCGTCATCTGCTTGACGTGGCGTGTGTGCTCGGGCCACATGTTTTCGGACGATTGCGTCAGTGCGTTGATGGCGTCGAAGTCGGTCTTGATGACCTTGCGGTCCTTGAGCCATGCAGGAGCCGTGCCCTGAGCGATCATCCAGGCGAGTACCTTCACGAGATACGTCTTGCCGACTCCCGGCTTCCCGATGATGATCGCGTTCGGCTTCTTGCGCCGGGCAAGTGCGGTCATGAGATGCTCCAGTGCCGTCCAGTGCGGCGTAGGATCGTATGCGTCAGCCTCGCTTGGCGCTAGGAGCGTCAGGTCCTCTCCGATGCGGCGAAAGATGGAATTGTCGGGCAGTTCCTGTCGAGCACCGTACCCTGTGCCCTCAGCCTGTTCAGTTGCGTTGTCCATGCTACCCTCCCGTTCGACCTTTGTGAGCATTTCCATACCAATGGTACGTGGATCCGGGGGAACTGCAAGAATGCGCAACAACTGTGACGTGGGTGACTCCTTGGCCCGTCATTCCCGCATTCCTCTCCGTCATCCCGGCGTCCCCTTTGTCATTCCCGCGAAGGCGGGAATCCATGACACAAACACCACTCGCTTCCGAGGCAGGATGAGAGGAAATGCAAGAAAAGAGGGCGGCGCTGATGGGAACATTCCGTCAGCGCCAAAAGACTTCGGATGGGTCGAACGCAGACTACTCGCTGCCGATACCCTTCATGAGCGGCCCGGCAAGGTCGTAGATGGAGTTGATAGTCGTGGGAACGCTTTGGGGAACGGTGGCACCCTTGGAAGGTTCGCTGCCCGTCTGGGGGATGTACTCCGCTTGACAGCCATCATACTTGATGGCCGTGAGCAAGAGAGCTGCTGTAATGAGAGCGGTCCCATTTGTCAACTCGAAGGTAACGTGTCCAGGCGTAGACTTGTTCTCTCGCAGTACTTGAGATAGCTCCCGCTCGACGGACTCCCGGAAACGGACAAGGTTGTTGCCGGTCTCGCACTTGTGAACCGTTACCGTGATCGCGTCTGCTTTTGCCCCTTCCACCAGCTGGACGACTTCGCGGACCTTCCCCTGCAGGACCACTTGGAGGGGATTTTCGTTGTCGAATACGTGGATGCCCTGCTTCAACAGATACTTGTCGGCTACCTCTTTCGTCACCAGGATGTGGACCTCCCGTAGTTTACGCGCGTGAAAGTGGGCCGCCACAAACAGCACATTGATGCTGGCAATCTTACTAGGATCGGGAAACTCATTCATGAGTAGGCTTGTCGCCGGAGCCTGCTGGACGTCGTTGATCGTCCATACTCCTGGCATGCTCAGCGGGTAGATGAGTACAGGGGTCTGTTGGAGCTGGTCAGTTGGCAGCTCGCGGTTGGCCCCCCGGAGAACTACTAGTATTGCGCACAGAGATACGTCCAGCGTCGCACAGATTGCGGCTACGACCCTCCACCACACCGCTCCTTCTTGCACCAGCGAGCTGACGAGGCCGACGCTGTAGACGAGAAGAATGAAGGTGACGAGTCCAAGGACGGGTTGAGGGTTATTGCCCTGCATAAAGCGCATCACGATCAGCTGAGGATTGCGCTTCTCTGGGGCACGAGCATACGTCCAGTAGGTAGTGACGATTGCCAGCACGCTCAGTCCAACACAGACCCAGTACGACCACCACGGCCATCGTAACTTTGTGGGAAGACTGATCACCCATCCTGATGACAGCGCGATAGCCAGGCCCGCGCCAATACCTGCAAAACCGATTCCCACCCACGCCCACTTACGCGTACGCTTCATCGTGTTCACGCGAGGATTCTCCATCTAGCCCCCTTTGCGCCAAGCGCAGATAGGCTCATAGTAGCGGGCCTGGTGGTAGCGTCAATATGCCGCATCGACTCATCCAACATGGAGGTGAACCGGCTCCGTAAACTCATAAGAGATACTACGATCCATGTCAAGAAGACAAACATGGATTGGCATCATGTTCAAGAAAAGGAATTGGGCTCCGACTGATGGTGAGTCGACGCATGCTCTTGCAAAAAGCGAGACGAGCGATACGGTTCAGATAGGTGACACCAGTGAAGTGTTACCAAAACGGAACTAACGTCCAAGGAGGGCAGTCATGCCGACAACATGGATCCTGTGCACCGTCGGGAAGTCGCTAGCTAACAAGCTTGGCCATCCATACGATGAGAAACTGTCTGATGAGATGAAGACACAGGACGAGACGACCATGAAGGCGCGCCTCAACGAATATCTCGAGAAACGCAAGGAAGATCCCGCAGCGCGTGCGCCGTCTGGGGAGCTCCAGCCACTCATGTTCAAGTTTCAAAAGTGGGAGAGCGAGGCTCGTCAAAGGAACAGGAACATCCATCTATCGTTTTTCGCCACTCCTGAATCAGAGCCACTTGCACTGCTCCAACTCGAATTTGTGAATGAAAACGCCAAGGCGCTTGGCGAGCTGTTTCCGCACCTTACATTCGATTCGATTGACCCCCGCACCGACCTCATCACAACGAAGATTGGCAGACAGAGTAAGACGGCCTTCCTGGAAGGAATCGGAACGCTTACGAACGAGATACTGACATACCTCAGTACCCATCCTGGTCCTGATGACGAGGTTCTCCTGAATCCGACCGGTGGGCTTAAGGGTGTGTGGGTTGTCTGGCCTTTGATTGCCCTGTTGTTTCCGCGCGTCCAGTTTCTGTATTCGCACGAGAGCAGCCCGGATGTGTTTGAACTGCCACACTTTCCCCTGGCACTGGATTTTGGAACCTTTGAGGAACTGCACTCCATCCTGCAGCAGACAGGTGGCGTTTCGAGCAGGTTCTTGGAGATACTGCCGACGCAGTTTGCAGACCTTTTTGATCAACCCGATTCAGTGTCAGGAAGATGTCACCCCAACTCATTTGGAGACGTCATTTCTGAGGCATACCAAAGGAGAGAGCTGGCATTATCGGGTTCAGGCAGCATCCTGTTGACACAGATCAAAGAACACAAGTTGCAAAACATCATCAAAACACACATTCCTTTTTGGCAAAACGTCTGGCTTGGCGATCAAATACCTGAGACAGCCGAACATGGCAGGGGCCACAGTCTTAGACTTATGGAGTTTGCTGTCGAGGCGATAGGCCAGGATCCGGGCATCATGGATAAAATCGGGGGTGACGCCGGGCTCTATCTCCTGTTCGCGGCAATCTGGTTGCACGACATCGGCCACAGTGCAATCACGTACCCCGTCGACCGTGGCGGCGGCGACTGGGTCGACGTTCCTATTGATCACTTCCCTTCGCTGGTACGGGACTGGCACGCATATTCATCCAGCCGACTCATCGACAGCGAAGATTACCTCTCCATCTCGGAGGGACACAATCTTGTGTCGCTCATCGCCAAATATCACAGGCAATCCATGCCGCTTGGGACGCGCGCTGGGTCTGAGGCCGAACAACCTATTCCAAAAAACCGCGGCATTCTGACCGAGAAAGTGCGCAGTCTCTACGCAGAAACGGAGCAGTATCTCAGAACCCCGGCCCTGATACCCGAACTGCGCGGGCTCCAGGCAAAGCATGTTGTTGCTGTTGAAGCGCTCCTCAGATTCGTGGATGCATCGGATGTTCAAGCTGCGCGTGTTTCAAATCCGGAGTACATGAAGGCTCGTTCCAAGAGAACGAATGATGAGGTCGAGGTACTCGTCCGACGGCTTGGGTCTCTGCTGGGGACAGGAACCTGCAGTGAAGTGGACGATGTATGCTGCCGCATCATTGAGAGTACCGGCAATTGGAATGACATGTTTCGAAATCTGCCACAACCAGAGGTATTGATGTGTTTCCGCGAAAACATCGGCAAATTAGAGGGTGAATTATTGAAATCCGTTGCCACAACGCTTGGCTTCCCTGAAGGAGCCGTTGGCAATGCAAGTGGCGGTTGGTGCTCCGACCTGGAGGCCCTCAGTCTTGCCGATCGTATCCTGTTCAAGACCTCTCAGTACATCTACTACCGCAAACATGCTTCTGTTGCTTGTTGTTGGTACCATGCCGACAGCGACGGTCTGCGCATCTACCTCAATCCGGTGAAGCCCGACGATCAACTTCCCCAATATGTAGCAAATGATATCTATGGCGAGGTCAAGAACATGGGCAATGCCCTGGACGAAGTCCTTAAGTTTCAAGGCGTCTTCAACGCGTTGAACGATACCCGGTATCAGGAGATGTAGCATGACCGTACTCAACTTCGGGCATCCACTGACGGATGCCCAGAAAGCGATGCTGGAACAGCAGACGGGACTGACCGTGGACCATGTATTCATGGTCGATACACAGATTGACACGGCGACAGCGCTTGCGCCACAGGTGTCCGCTTGGCTGGACGGCATCCCCCTGTCACCCACCGAGTGGCAGACCGAGCCCATCGTCGTCGTCCTGCCGTCCCTCAACTATTCGGCGGCAGTCCTGCTGGCAGAGATGCACGGGCGCACCGGCTACTTCCCGACCGTCGTCCGCCTGCGTCCCGCACCCGACAGCCCGGTGCCGCGGTTCGACGTCGCCGAAACTATTAACCTGCAGTCCATCCGCGAAGAGGCGCGTACCCGGCGCAGGGACTCCTGAGCACTGTGTCCAGCCCAGTTCAGATGGCGTTCGCCGACTACTGGAACCGGTTTGCCGTTCGCTCCTTCCGGTTCACGCTCGAGTGGAAGACGCAGATATCCCTGTCTCCATTCAAGGGATCGGCCCTGCGTGGGGCCTTGGGTTGGGCCTTGCATTCCCTGGTCTGTTCGGACAGCCACCTCAACCGGTGCGTCCAGTGCCCCGAGCGCAGGACCTGCCCGTATGCGCTCCTCTACGAGAGTGCAGTCGTGCTCGGCGAACGCCCATCCAACTTGAGGGATGTCCCCAAGCCGCTCGTCCTCGTCCCCCCACTCAGCGAAGAGCGCGATTTTGCCCCAGCCAAGGTGTGGACATTCACAGCCGTCCTGGTGGGCAGGGCAGTACATCTCCTGCCGGCACTGGCGGCAGCGACCGCACTGCTGGGTGAGAAGGGATTCCAATCTGAGAAGGGACTCCAATTGGGGAACCGAGGCGCATTTGCGCTGCGCAGTGTGACCCAACTGCAGCCTGCCGACGGTACGACCACGGTCTGGGAGACGATCCCTGACTATCTCCACTTCTACCAGACGACAAGCCCTGCAGGTCTCGAGCGCCTGCCGGCCGAACCCCTTGGCGACATCCCGGTTGTTCTGTCGGGGGCGACGGCCCTGCAGGTGTCCTTCTACACGCCTCTCCGGCTGGAGCACATGGGCAGCCTGTGCCGCCAGACTCCCTCGTTCACGGTGCTCATGGAGCACCTTTGTCAGCGACTCGACCTGCTCAGCTCACTGTATGCCGGTATCTCGCTGCCAGACCCATCCGAGCTGCTTGCCTGGACCCGTGGCATTGAGACAGTGAGTGACGGCACATCCTGGCACGACTGGGAGCGCTGTTCGTCGCGCCACGATAGGCACGCATTCGGGGGGCTGATTGGGTCGGTCATCTATCAAGGATCAGACTTGACGCCGTTCCTCCCCTTCCTCCACGCGGGGGCACTTCTGGGCGTCGGCAAGGGGACGCCGATGGGCATGGGCCGCTTCGTGATCTCCCTCCCGGAGCAGGGATGACCCTGTACGAGCAGGTCTGCGACGAGGCAAACCTCTTGGCGGCATGGGAGCACGTGAAGGCAGGCGGCAAGCGCGGCGGCATCGATGACGTCTCCGTGGCAATGGCAGCGGAACGCGAAGAGCAGTTCCTCTCCAGGCTTCGACGCGACCTGGGCGAGCGCAGGTATCGGCCTGAGCCAGCGCAGGCGGTCGACATTTCCAAGCCGTCCGGGGGCAACCGCCACATCGGGCTCCCGACCGTCCGTGACAAGGTATGCCAGACAGCTGTGCTTCAGGTCGTCGTTCCGCTCCTCGACCGGATCTTCTCGCCCGCAAGTTACGCCTACCGACCCGAGAGGGGTCCAATACGTGCTGTCCGCCGTGTCGTGCACGCTGTCCGCAACCAGGGCATGGCATGGGTCTGCCTCGCCGATGTCGACGATTTCTTCGATACACTGGACGCGGACCTCCTGGAACCCATGCTTCGCGAAGCCGTGGGCGACCGTGACGTGGTCGACCTCATGATGCTGTGGGTGCGCATGGGCAGCGTCGGCCCTGGCTGGCAATGGGTCGACCGCCCAGTTGGTATCCCCCAGGGTGCCCCCGTCTCCGGCGTCTTGTCGAACCTGTACCTCACGGGTCTGGACCAGTTCGCCGCCGCTCAGGGTGGCTCATACGTCCGATACGCCGACAACCTCCTGCTGATGGCCCGCGAGGAGCGCCAGGTACAGCGTGCCTTCGTCGCGGTACAAGAAATGTTGCGTACCAGCCTGTATCTACACCTGAACGAGGGATCGGTCGTCCGGCCAGTTGCAGGGGGGTTCGAGTTCCTGGGCGTCCTCCTGTCTCCTTCTCGCATCAGTCTGTCGGACACAAAGGTCGACGCGATGCGCCGGCAAGCGCAGCACACACTGGTACGGGGCATCTCACCTGCTGCTCTGGCCGAGCTCGCCGACCTGATGCAGGGCTGGTCAGCGTACTACGGCGAGTTGATCGACCAGCAGGCCAGGTCGACGGTGGATACAGCTGTCCTTTCAGTCGTGCGCACCGCCCTGCAGGGGCAGGGCTGGCGCTCCTGCTACACCGAAGCCCGCCTTCTCGCAACCCTGGCCGGTCTCTCATTCCTCTCGCAGGAGGTTCGTTTGAACCGGGTCGGGACGATACGCGGCCTGCTGAACAAGGCGGCGCTTGACCTGCCTGGGCCGCAGCCCGCGGAGGCGAGAGAAACGACACCCACCACTACCGCGCCCGCTGCTCCTGCCCCGTCCAAGGTACCTGCTCCGGTGCCAAGCACTCCTCAGCCGGCAGAGCATCAAGATACCTCGTTGGCAGTACCCACGACGGGTCCTGTAGCAGTCCCAGCAACACCAGTCCGTCAGCATGCGAAGGGCTATGATGTCAAGCGCATCGTTGAGCAGCGCAAGCGTCAGTACGAGCAGCGCGAGCGAGCGGGATCCGAGCTGCTGGTCAGCACGCCCGGCAGTTACGTTGGTGTCCGCGACCAGATGCTGTACGTGTCTCGTGAGCACACGATCGTTCACCGAGTGCCCCTCCGCGTCCTTCGACATATCACGGTGGCGTCGGCTGGCGTATCGCTGTCATCCAACCTGCTCATGGACTGTTGGCGGAATGAGATCGGGGTGGACTTCGTGGACAGGTCTGGCACGTCGTTCGCCCGGGTACAGTTCGAGGACGACCCTTCGGTGCGGCTCGCGCTGGCCCAGGTAGACGCCCAACACAGTGGCATGGCAGGGTGCGTCGCTCGCTCTATCGTCGCAGGCAAGATCGGCAACCAGATGTCGCTCGTCCGGTATTTTCTCAAGTCACGGTCACGGTCGAACCCGATACTGGCGGAGTGCCTCCACCGCGTGGACCTCATGAGCAAACTGGCGGCAAGTATGGCAGAGCTCAAGCAAGTTGATGCTGATCTTGACACGCTGCGGGGTAAGCTCCTGTCCATTGAGGGGAGGTCCGCATCGCTGTACTGGGACTGCATAGCGGACATCATAGGGACGTCCGCGGACTTTCCGGGCCGCGAGGGTCGGGGAGCCCGGGACCTGGTGAACTCGCTGCTCAACTATGGCTACGGCATCCTGTACGGCCGCGTGTGGCAGGCCGTCGCTCAGCAGGGATTGACGGCAGGCATCGGGTTCATGCACGTCGAGCAGAAGGGCAAGCCCGCGCTCGTCTTCGACCTGATCGAGGAGTTCCGCCAGGAGGCGGTGGATCATCCTGTGGTCGTGGCGGTCACTCGCCACCTGCCGCTATCCCTTGACAAGGGTCGCCTGACCGACGACACGCGCAAGCTGGTGGCAACGCAGGTCCTGGAGCGTCTGGAGACACCCGTGCGCTACCATGGGACGTCAACACCCCTCGCGGAAGTCATCGTATCGCAGGCGCGCCTCCTGCGCTATGTCCTCCTCGGCGCCGCTCCCACCTACCACACTTACCACCTCAAGTGGTGATCGCCCGTGAAGTCCAGGTTCATCGTCGTGGCATACGACGTCGTCAGCGACCGACGCCGACTGCGCTTGTCCCACTATCTCCAGACCTACGGCAATCGCATCAACCTTTCGGTCTTCGAGTGCAGCGTTCCCGCCTCTGAGGTCAGGGAGTTCAAGCGTGTCGTCGTATCCATCGTCCGCCTGTCGACCGACACCGTCGTCTTCTATGACCTCTGCCTTGACTGCGTCGCGGCCGTCGACCGCATAGGTCTTGGCGCCCGCCAGGCGGACCCTTCCGCGGTCACGACTGTCTGAACATGGTTCCGGTCCCTCGGCGCCGGCATCTGAGACAATCCGTGCGGAGAGGGCAGGAGGGCCTCCGACACGCATATGGACTAATCCCTCTGTCACCGGAGGGATCATGCGCGCCCCGTTCTCCACAGGTGCTGTTGTCTCAGATGTGCCCATTGGGGGAGTCGTCGGGAGACCTGAGACAATTCCAAAAAGGCCTTCCTGTGGGCCGCATGGATAGTGCTTCCCTGAAGGGGTCATTCGTGGATTTTCTCAGATGGGGGTTCCCGACGGAGGGCTGAACCATCCTGAGACAGCGCTCCGAAGGCTGCATGCCCCATCGTATGTGCCCTTCGGGCCGTTCATGTCCGAAATGGCCTCTGGGTTCCGGGATTATCCTCAGGCATCTGAGACAAGCCAGACCAGATTCCTTCCCGAATTCATCCTGTGCTCTGTCCAGGGCACTTGACTTCGATGCGACATGGGGCTAGGATACTTTTGTGCCTGTCAGGAACCAGAGTCTGCAGGTGTAGGTGACCCTTCGGGGTATTGAAACCGTAGACGTCAATTACCACACTACCCTCTTTTTGGGTCTGCAGGTGTAGGTGACCCTTCGGGGTATTGAAACAAACTAGTCCCCCTCTATAGCTAGTACCCTTTTGGATGTCTGCAGGTGTAGGTGACCCTTCGGGGTATTGAAACGAGAATCCAGGGGTTGAGAAACTCCATTGACAGTGTCTGCAGGTGTAGGTGACCCTTCGGGGTATTGAAACGAAAATTGTAGATGTGCTGCTCCTTTCGCGTTTAGTTGTCTGCAGGTGTAGGTGACCCTTCGGGGTATTGAAACTGCTTAAAGTAATTGTTTGAGTAGCCGCATCCCAGGTCTGCAGGTGTAGGTGACCCTTCGGGGTATTGAAACCTGAATTAAGGGACGAAACATAATCCCCTTCTTTCTGTCTGCAGGTGTAGGTGACCCTTCGGGGTATTGAAACAACAAACAGTGCAATAAATCTCTTCATGGTTCTCGTCTGCAGGTGTAGGTGACCCTTCGGGGTATTGAAACATGTTGCAACCAACACACCTCCATAGAAAGAGGTCGTCTGCAGGTGTAGGTGACCCTTCGGGGTATTGAAACTCTGACCAACTCCCAACCCCATTATCATAAAGACTGCGTCTGCAGGTGTAGGTGACCCTTCGGGGTATTGAAACACATAACAGATTTGATTTTCTCACCAATAGAAGCAGTCTGCAGGTGTAGGTGACCCTTCGGGGTATTGAAACCAAAACCGTTAAGACCAACATACCTCCTCAAATAAGTCTGCAGGTGTAGGTGACCCTTCGGGGTATTGAAACTCCACAAACGACTTGAGCCCCACTGATGATTTGAGACGTCTGCAGGTGTAGGTGACCCTTCGGGGTATTGAAACATTGACGATTGTAAACTTTACAATTGCCGACCAGTCTGCAGGTGTAGGTGACCCTTCGGGGTATTGAAACGCGATACTCCTGCTCGATTGATTGCCCGTACTTTCCAGTCTGCAGGTGTAGGTGACCCTTCGGGGTATTGAAACAACTGTATAGAAAGCCATCACTCGCCCGTAACTGATCGTCTGCAGGTGTAGGTGACCCTTCGGGGTATTGAAACAAAAACAAAAAGAACAAAATGGGTGGCTAGGGAGCGGGTGTCTGCAGGTGTAGGTGACCCTTCGGGGTATTGAAACAGCTTGGGTTTATGGCTCATGGAGCCATAATATGGTCTGCAGGTGTAGGTGACCCTTCGGGGTATTGAAACCATATGCCCCTCTATTGACCAGTATCCCTTTAATTGTCTGCAGGTGTAGGTGACCCTTCGGGGTATTGAAACACGTGGACCACTTACACAGGTGTCCGAACAAGGACGTCTGCAGGTGTAGGTGACCCTTCGGGGTATTGAAACTCAGGAATGGGTGCGGTAGCAGGAACAGGGG
>CAIQIK010000039.1 GCA_903871855.1 uncultured Caldisericota bacterium | reverse complement strand
CCATGCCCTGACTTCAAGAAAGCGCTTGAAAAAGGAGTTCCAGCAGCTCTTTCTTGGTGACTTGTTCGCATGTGACCTGGAAACAGTCATTACTGTGGAGTAATCCACGAACAGCAGGCATTAATCAGTGGTTCCCTAGATATGCAGCAAGCATTTTCACTCTCCATCATGGCCTACACCACTACTGTAGCCGACTGGAGGGTTTGTCAATGAATCCCGTCAAAATCCAATGCCTCTCTCACCTTTCCAGAACCGGACTGCGGTCATACTGGATCTCATGAAGATGTGTGAGGCCTAGAGTTCGTACCCCTCAACCGTCACTACGCCATGTGCCACGATGTCGACATACGGCCGATTGCTGGGCTGAGGGACGAAAAGGAATGGATTCCCGCCTTCGCGGGAATGACAATACGCAGCGGGAATGACGGAGTAGCGCACGTGGTGAGGTCGTCGTTTCCTGCTATACTTTCTCGGAAACGGGCGCCAGGTGGATTCAAGCCCTGGGTCTGCCGTGGACATGTCATGGGTGAGGTGATCGAATGTTTGACAAGGAAAGCGTGGGGAGACTGAAAGCTGCAAGGTCCAAGTGGCAGCAGGGTGCCGACAAGATCCCCGCCGGCAAGACATGCAAGGCCTATGCGGATTGCACGACGAGCTCCGGCATCGACGTCAAGCTGCTGTACACGCCCGAGGATGTTGGCGAGATGGACTACATGCGCGACCTCGGGTTTCCTGGGGAGTATCCATACACGAGAGGATCCCAGGCCACGATGTATCGCGGTCGTCTTTGGACCATGCGTCAGTACGCGGGGTTTGCCACGGTCGAGGAGTCCAACCGCCGATACAAATATCTGTTGAATCAGGGCCAGACCGGTCTGTCCATCGCGTTTGATCTTCCTACGCAGCTGGGCATGGACGCGGACCATCCACTCTCGGAGGGTGAGGTAGGCAAGGTCGGCGTGTCGGTCAGTTCGCTCGCGGATCTGGAGGTGCTGTTCGACGGCATTCCTCTCGACCAGGTCAGCACGTCCATGACTATCAACGCTCCTGCCGCAGTTCTGATGGCGATGTACATTGCGCTTGCGAGGCGCAAGGGCATCAGTGCGGACAAGCTGAACGGCACCATTCAGAACGATGTCCTCAAGGAGTACAGCGCTCGCGGTACATACATCTATCCGCCGGCTCCATCAATGCGCATCATCAATGACATCTTTGCCTACTGCTCCAAGGAAGTCCCCAACTGGAATACGATCAGCATCAGTGGGTATCACATGCGTGAGGCCGGATGCACAGCGGTCCAGGAGGTCGCATTCACACTCGCTGACGGGATAGCCTATGTCGAGGCTGCCGTCAAGGCAGGGCTGGACGTTGACAGTTTTGCGACCCGCGTGTCGTTCTTTTTCAATGCGCACAATAACCTGCTGGAAGAAGTCGCCAAGTTCCGTGCCGCCCGCCGCATGTGGGCGCGGATCATGAAAGAGCGTTTCCATGCGCAGAATCCAAAGAGCCTGATGCTGCGTTTTCACACGCAGACGGCGGGCTGTACGCTTACAAGCCAGCAGCCGGACAACAATGTCGTGCGCGTAACGCTGCAGGCTCTTGCTGCAGTGCTGGGCGGTACCCAGTCACTCCATACAAACAGTCGTGACGAGGCTGTGTCGCTGCCGAGCGAGGACTCGGTGCGCATTGCCCTCCGGACACAGCAGATCATCGGGTATGAGTCGGGAGTGGCCGATACGGTCGACCCTCTTGCTGGCAGCTACTTCGTGGAATCCATGACCGACGACATTGAGGAAGAGGCCTTGAAGTACATCGCCAAGATCGATGAGCTCGGCGGGGCAGTGAAGGCTATCGAGCGAGGGTTCATCCAGAAGGAGATCCAGAACAGCAGCTATCAGTACCAGCTGGAAATCGAGTCAGGCAAGAAGGTTATCGTCGGCGTCAACAAGTTCCAGATACAGGACAAACCAGCCAAGAACCTCATGCGCATCGACTCCGCTCTCTATGAGAAAAGGCACAAGGAGCTGGCTGCGATGAAGGGTCGCCGCGATGCCACCAAGGTCGAAGCTGCCCTTGCCCAGGTGAAAGCTGTCGCTGGCAGCGATGCAAACCTGATGCCTGCAATCATCGATGCGGTCGACGCATATGCGACCCTCGGCGAAGTCTGCGACGTGCTGCGCTCCGTCTTCGGCGAATACCAGCCGGACGCGTCGTTCTAAGGAGGAGACCATGGAACAGAAGATCAGAGTTCTCGTGGCAAAGCCCGGCCTGGACGGGCACGATCGTGGAGCAAAGGTCCTGGCCAGGGCCTTCATGGATGCGGGCATGGAAGTCATCTACACTGGCATCCGTCGTACACCTGAGCAGATTGCGGAAGTCGCTGTGCAAGAAGATGTGGACGTGGTTGCCCTGTCGTGCTTGTCGGGAGCGCACAACACGCTGTTTCCGAAGGTCGTTGACCTGCTGAGGGGGAAAGGAGCCGACGATATCCTGATCATGGGCGGAGGGGTCATCCCCGAAGACGACATCTCGTTCCTCAAACAGCACGGGATCAGCGAGGTCTTTGGACCAGGTACTCCACTCGCCACATGCGTGAATTACATCCGGAGCCACGTGAAGAAGGAAGCCTAGTCAGGTGGACGTCAAGCTGGGTGTCCTGGCCGGCGATACGAGGGCGGTCGCGCGCGCGATCACGTGGGTCGAGAATGGAGATCCACGTGGCGCCGAGGTGATCCGCGGCGTCTATGGGAGCACAGGGCGCGCCTACATCGTCGGAGTGACCGGTTCGCCTGGCGCGGGCAAGAGTACGCTGGTTTCGCGACTGGCGGCACTTCTGGCGGCCCGTGGACAGAAGGTCGGCATTCTGGCGGTGGATCCCAGCAGTCCCTTTTCGGGCGGTGCGATCCTTGGTGACCGGGTCCGTATGTTCGACGTTGCTCTCACGCGCGATGTCTACATCCGCAGCATGGCAACCCGGGGGTCACTGGGTGGCCTCAACCGTGCCACTCGCATGGCGGCCCGCATCCTTGATGCTGCGGGGTTCGACTGGATTTTTGTCGAGACAGTTGGCGCGGGTCAGTCCGAGGTCGACGTCCACGATGTCGCCTATACGACTGCCGTTGTCATGGCCCCCGGCATGGGGGACGACATCCAGGCCATGAAGGCAGGTATTATGGAAATTGGAGACCTGTTCATCATCAACAAGGCGGACCGCGATGGAGCAGACCGTACGGCAACGCAGGTCGAATCTGTCCTGCAACTGTCGATGACGACGGGTTGGAATCCGCCCGTGCTCAAGGTGTCGGCCGAACAAAATACCGGTATCGAGAGCGTTGTGGACACGATCGAACGGCATCGCACGCATCTCGTGGCCTCTGGAAAGCTGGACGCGCTCAAGATACGGATGGCCAAGCTCGACGTGCTCGAGATTCTCAAGGCGCGCCTGGCAGATACGATGAAGCAGCAATTGGACCAGCCGGCCGTGCAGGCCGAGCTGGAAAAGGTCGCCAGCAAGCAGAGCGATCCATATTCGCTGGCAGACATCATCTTTGAAGAAAGCTGGAGGAACACATGAACCTGAAGAAGATCGATCATATCGGAATTGCCGTTGCCAACCTGCAGGAGGCGCTGTCATTCTGGGAGACATCGCTGGGTATCGAGCCGCATGGCATCGAAGACGTGGCTGAACGGAAGGTGAGAACCGCATTCCTGTCCGTCGGCGACACGGAGATCGAATTGCTGGAGCCTACCAGCGCGGACAGCTCGATCGCCAAGTTCATCGAGAAGCGCGGCGAGGGTCTGAATCACATCGCGATTCGAGTCGACGACATCGAAGCGGCTCTCGCGGAGCTGAAAGCCAAGGGCATCCAGTTGATCGACGAGACACCTCGCAATGGTGCTGGTGGATCCCGGATAGCGTTTGTTCACCCCAAATCAACGCACGGCGTTCTGCTTGAGTTGTGCGAGAGGAAACAGAAGTAGCGCAGAGGGTATCTGAAGGAAAAGCGCCCCGGGAAACCGGGGCGCTTGCGATTCATGCGACTACGGCAAGATGGAACGTCTAGAACACGAGAGGAACGTAGCCGTTTCGGATACACTCCGAGATGATGCCTCCCACCTGATCGATTTCGCACCCCAGGCTCTTGATGGCATTGCTCACGGCCGGGTCGTCTGCGAACGTGTTGCAGGCGACGGGATGAACAGTAACCTTGAAGACTTCCGCACCAAGGTCCCTGATCTCCTTGTCCTCGGTGACAAGTCGTTCGAAAGGGCCAAACAGAACAACGCGCACATCATCAAACCAGTGGTTGTCATGGGTGTTCTTGGCAAATATCAAGCCGGCCATCGCTTTCTCGCGTTCGGCCGTCGACAGTATGACGAGAATCTTGCGTACTGGCTCCATTGTTTGCCTCCTGTTCCCCGGCGAGCACGCGCCGGGACGGAAATTCGTATTGAAAACCCAACTAGCGTAGTATACACCTAATCACTTCCAAAAACTGATAGTTGATGCTAGAGTGAAGTCATGACGTTGAGAATGAGTGAGGGAGAAGTCAAGAAGTAAATTGGTATCTACAGGAAGATAAAGGACAAGAAATCAGCTGTAAGAGTTAATTGTCCTATTCTGTGGGGTAAGGGTTGGAAATGGAAAATCATATCTGAAGTATCGGTAGTCTCGGAGGATTTTGTAAGGACGATCGTGTTCAAGCGCAAGGCAGAAAGATGGAATCGACTACTAAGAACGATTATACAGAAAACAATTTCAAGACGATATCCGAGTAAGAGAAAGATTTAGAAGGATTTGTTGAGAAGAGCTGTGTACCTGATTCGAGGGTCTTTTACCAAGACGACAACCATAAAGCATCCGGGAGGATAGAATGGCAAGAAAGAAAAAAGAACCAACCTTGTTTGATGTCGTGCTTGTGATTGTACTGCTGATTATTGCGTATGAAATGCTGATGCACTTATCTTGGTTTGCTTCGCATGTATGGCAACCAATATTCAAATTGCTTTTCGGAAATTCTCCACTTTTTAAGGGCTGGTTCAAATGAGCCCATTGTCCCTGTACAAGATTGGACTTGCTTATTGGCAACCGAAGAAGGTACCCGCGAAGTCTCGGCGAGGAAATTCAGAGTGACGTATTAGGGAGATAAGAAAGAAGTTTGCTGCGATAGAGGGGTTTCTTGAGAAGGAAATACGAGTGAGAGTTCACGGGATAAGTCCGAAGCAATTTGTAGGAAATGCTCTCTAGATCATAGGAGCATAATCACTCAGTTTTCAGAACTGGACAAGTATATGTAGCAGCGCAGCGTTTTGCGTCAATGGTCCCGTGGGACAAACCAGTGAATGGCAAGAAGGCGTCTATTTGTCCACATCACGATGGTATCATGCAGCGAAAGGCGGTATGATTTGATATCGGTCAAGGAGGTTGCCACATGAGTGATAGGACAAGAATCTCGTTTGTCGGCGGTGGCGTCATGGCGAATGCCTTTGTCGACTCGCTCTTGCGTAAGGGTATTGCGTCCGAGGACGACATGATGGTCAGTTCTCGCAGTTGGGCCACGCTTGAGGTCATGCGCGAGCGACACCACGTTCACACGACGCTCTCCAACCGCGAGGCAGTCCAGTTTGGGGACATTGTTCTCCTGGCGGTGAAGCCGCAGAATCTGACGCGTGTCTTTGCTGACATCAGAGGAGCCATGCGGCCGGGACAAGTTCTGCTGTCCATTGTCGCTGGGATCGGTATCGACATGCTGAGGGAAGGTACAGGTCATGACCGCATTGTGCGATGCATGCCCAACACACCTGCCCAGATAGGTGCAGGGGTGAGTGTCTGGATGGCCAGCTCCCAGGTAGTGCAGGAGGACCGGACACTGGTCCGTTCGGTGCTTGGTGCAGTGGGTATCGAGATCGAAGTTGACGAAGAGCGATACGTGGACATGGCAACGGCTGTGAGCGGCACCGGACCCGCCTACGTTTTCCTGTTCATCGAGGCGTTCATGGACGCCGCCGTCCATCTTGGGTTCCAGCGCGACATGGCGTTGGAGCTGGTGTTGCAGACAATGGAAGGCTCGCTCAAGCTCGCTCGGTCCAGTCAGAAACATGTTGCCGAGCTCAAGAACTCTGTTACATCGCCAGGCGGGACTACCGCCGAAGCACTCTATGAGCTGGAGAAGGGCGGATTCAGGACGGCCTTGTCGAAGGCCGTTTGGGCAGCCTACCAGCGTACCCTCACTCTCAAAGGCTGACCCCAGTTCAGTTCCACTGGGAGATCTCGGTTGCTGTTGGCTGCCTGCAGGTCGGCTGACGTAGCACGGCCTCTCTGGTCGTTGCTACTGGATAATCGGAAAATCAGGAGCGCAGCCGGATGCTATTGGCTGCCTCGCCACGGTCGATAAGTCCGTCGCGTTCGAGTGCGGCCACAATGTGTTCCAGCCAGGGACCATCGGTTTCTTCTTCTATCGGGAACAAGCGGGACCTGAGTTCCGTGAGCCCCATTGTCTGACCGGGTGGCAGGCCGCGAAGAATCTCGACGATGCGGCCACGCCAGATACGGTTTGGCTTGCCCCGGTGAGAAGGCTCCGAGACTCGGGGTGGAACAGCCTCAGCCAGCCTGAACGCTGAACGGCAGGCCTTGGCGATGGGACAGAGCAGGCATCGGGGGCTGCGCGCTGTGCAGTACTGTGCGGCGATGTCCATGCAGGCCTGGTGCCACTCCGAACTGTGCCCGCGGGGATACACTTCACTGGCGACGTGCAGCAGCAAGGATTGAGGCATGACCTCGAGTGTTGTCGTGAGTTGCAGGAAAAGCCGGCTGTACAGCCTACGGATGTTGACATCCAGAACGACGACATCTCGGTGGAAGGCAAATGAGAGGATGGCTGACACTGTGTATGGGCCGAGACCCGGGAGCGACCGCAGGTCGTCGGCAGTGTCCGGAAGAACCCCGCCAAAGCGCTCGACGACGGCGCGCGCGCAGTCTCGCAGCCGCAGAGCCCTGTTGTTGTAGCCCATGCCCTGCCATGCGCGGATAATGGTTGCGTTGTCCGTGGCCGCAAGCGCGCTGAAGTCAGGGAACTGCTCCAGGAAGACGGGCAGTTTTTCCTGGACCCGAGCCGTCTGGGTCTGCTGAAGCATCGTCTCGGACACGAGAACGACATAGGGATCGGGATTGGGGACTCTCCACACAAACCGACGCGCGTGAACCGCATACCACCCCAGAACCATCACCTGCACAAGCTCCATCGTAGTCAGATCGACCGAGGGATCAGGGTTTGCGCTCCTTCCAGTTTTTCGAGCAGCAGCGGTCTCGATGTGCGATGTGTTGTCCGGGATTTTCATGAATGCAGTATAGCAGGACAAGTGTTTGCAGCGATGGTTCAGTCAGCGATAATGGATGAGACAGCGTGGGCCGTGTTGTTGGCCCCGCAGGGAGGTACCATACTGAAGTGAAAACATCAGAAGCGCTGTATTTCATAAGCCGTCAGGAATGGCGCAACTGGCTTGAAAAGAATCATGACAAGGAAAAGGAAATCTGGATGATCTATTACAAGAAGCATACAGACAAGCCTGGTATAACTTACGAAGATGCTCTGGACGAAGCGCTCTGTTTTGGCTGGATAGATAGCATTGTAAGAAGAATTGATGAAGAGAGGTATTCACAGAAGTTCACTCCACGGGTAAATACTTCTAAGTGGTCTGATCTGAATATAAGGAAGGTTAGGAAGTTGATAGTAGAAGGCAGGATGACAGAAGCTGGACTTTCAAAGATAGATGGTTCGATTCTTAATGGCGATTCCCCCAGTCCCGTAAGAAAGATGGAGTCTGAAATACCTGAAGAAGTCATCAGAATAATTGCTGCAAATGAAAAAGCATTGGAGAACTTCAACAAACTTGCTCCGTCGCACAAGAGGGAGTATATCAAATGGATTATGAGTGCAAAGAAAGAAGAAACCCGCAGAAAACGTTTGAATGAAGTTATTGATGTTCTTGCTCGGAATAGAAAACTCGGTATGAAGTAAGGGGCTGAACATAGCGATTTTGCGGTAAGCCGTATCATCGCTGTCATGCCGAGCCCAACCATCTTGCGTTTGACAGCAGGTAGGGGGGTCATAGAGCTGCTGAGGGGTCGTGAAGCTGAGGAAGTTGTCAGGCTCGTTGCGTTGATACATATGTTGCATCTGGTCATACTGAGCATATGACCGGTCGTTTGGGCGACCGGCAGCAACCACAGGAGGATCACATGGAAGAAATGAAACGCATTGCCATCGGCGATATGGCACCCGACTTCACCTTGAACGACAACCGGCAGCGCCCCATTCACTTGGCCGACTACCGGGGGAAGAAGGTTTTGCTGTCCTGGCACCCTCTTGCATGGACGAAGGTCTGTGCTGAGCAGATGAAATCACTCGAAGCTCACCTCGCTGACTTCTCCCGCCTCAACACGGTCGTGCTCGGCATGAGTATCGATCCCGTTCCGTCGAAGAACCAGTGGGCCAAGCAGCTGCTCATCGCCAAGACCATGCTGCTGTCCGATTTTTGGCCCCACGGAGGCGTGGCGCGTACCTATGGGCTGTTCCGCGACGTCGAGGGATTCTCCGAGCGTGCCAACGTACTCATCGATGAATCAGGCAAGGTCACCTGGGTGAAGGTCTACGGCGTTCCCGAGCTGCCCGACATTGACGAAGTATTGGCGCACTGTGCAGAGTGATCACTTGGAGGCACCTATGGATGTAAAAAATGCTATCGAGGCTCGCAGGGCATACCGTTCTTTTGATCCTGTGGTTATCACTGACGACCTGATCTGGGATCTGGCCCGTGCTGCAAGCCTCTCGGCATCGTGTTTCAACAACCAGCCCTGGCGCTACGTATTCGTGCGCGACCCCGAAGTGCTGGCAAAAGTGTGCACGGCGATGACGAAAGGTAACCAATGGGCGGAACGAGCTTCCATGATCATCGCCGTCTTCAGTCGGCCCGAACTCGATTGTGTCATCAAGGACCGCGAATACGACTGGTTCGACACGGGTATGGCGACGGCCCTGCTCATTCTGCGGGCGACTGAGCTGGGACTGGTCGCGCACCCGATTGCCGGTTTTCGTCCAGATGAGGTGAAGCCGATGCTGGGAATACCGGAGAACATGAGGCTGCTGACGCTGGTCATTGTAGGCAAGCACACGACGGTTCCCAATCCCATTCTCTCCGAAAAGCAGTTGCACGATGAAGTTGAGCGGCCTCCTCGCCTTCCGTTGGAACGGATTGCCTTTGTGGACAGGATCCCGGACGGAGCACCTGTCGGGGAGCCTATTCCACACTGACTGCTCAGTGCAACTGTGTCTGTCGCAACAAGGCCATCGCGGGCAAGGTCAGAGCGAGGGCAGACTGAACACCTGCCATGGCGTGCTGTACAGGGGGAGACCCTTGTATCCGGCGCGGATATGCAGCATGACCTGGGTGGCAGCAGCAGCCTCAGGCATGCTGATGTCGATGGTGACATCTGGTCCTTTCTCAGTGGTCACTACCGACGTCATCACCGAGGCTCCACTCACGAGATCCAGTGCAGTTGCTTCCTTCCCGTGCTGGAGGTTGACGATGAGTTTGGGTTGCCCGGCAAACGGGGTACCAGCCGTGACGGGGAACACCGAGACTTCCGCGATAGAGTCCTCGGTCGGAGCTACGGGAAAGGAAAGTGTCAGGCGCAGTGTCCCTGGTGCGGGTCTGCTGGCAGCAACGGACCGCAGTTCAACGTTGCGTCCAAGCCGTTCCATCAGGTAGTTGGTGGGGATGAGGAAGAATGGAGCGGCTGCCGAGGAGAGTGATGCTTGCTGATCCTCGAAGAAGACCTCGTTCCGGCGTGAGAAGCTGGCCAGCAAGCGGTACCTGACATCGACCTGGCTGCGGTAGAGCATGGTCGTTGTGTACTTGAGTGCGACCTCCCCCGTCGTCAGTCTGAGATTTAGCAGCGAGAGTGGCAACGATGTCACGAACGCGGGCGGGGTTAGTGCAGCGAGAGGGTTGTATAGGAGGGGTGAAGGGAAATGCCGCTGGTGAACGAGATAGGTGTAGCGAAACGGGTGTAAGTCGAGGTCTCCCAGCGCCGCCGTTACGAAGAGGTATGCGGCCTGATGATCCGGGTTGAGGTCCAGTGGTGATGGGAAGAGAACGACCGTTGGACGGAACGAGCGCATGACTGTTTCCAGGTCAGTAGTAATCGCAGCAGCATTGTATGGGGACCCTGGGTTCAGAGCATCAGCGTAAGGAACCGACCGGACTCCAGTGGTCACGTGAAATCTGCTTGTGCCGGGTTGCCACGTGGTTTCCCAGATGCGTAGGGTCCCTGAGTCGGGATAACCGAGAAACGTCAGGCAATCGGGCGTCAATCCCAGCGACGCGGCGCCCTTGATGGCTTCTGAGCGGCGCAGCTCGCCCAATGCTTTGAACTCGCTCGGAGTTAGTGCAGGAACTTTCTTCAGCGCCCAGTAGGCGATCTCGTAGTTGTCTCCATAGGTGAGGTACACGATATGGACCTTTGCGCCCGCTTTCACGGCGTGGAGGATAGCACCCGCAGTAGCGATGCACTCGTCATCGGGATGTGGGGCGATGACGAGCAGAGAGTCGGTTGAATGGAAGTCTCTGAGCTGGTTTTCGGACTTGGACAGAGTGGCTGCGAGCTGGGGAGCTGCTATGGACGGACCGAAAAATCCGAGCCATGTGCCAACTCCTCCTGTCAGAAGCATGCCCGCAGAGATGGCCACAACGATCACCACCTTTCGTTTCATGTGCCTATTTGAGCCATTGGCTTTAACTGACAGGCGCATGGGCAGGGACCCTCATGGGCTCGCGCGTCAGGGCACGAGCTGTCTCAGAATCTCCTCTGAACGGGCGAACAACAAGGAGTGGCCCTCGTTGGGATACCACCGCGTCAGGGTATGAGGAAGGAGAGATGCCAGTTCTTCTGCCATGGATGGAGGAGTGATGACATCTTTCCGTCCCTGCCATATCTGAACCGGGCATGTGCCGTTCTTCAGCGCAAGGCGCCAGGAGCCGGGGTAGAGAGCCAGCTCCTGCACGGCGCCGGCCACACCCTGTCTGAACGCTTCGGTCAGATTCGCACGGAGCATTTCCTTGATGTCCGGTCGCTCGAGCACGGATTTATCCATGTCGGGTCGTTCCGCTGCCATACGTCTCAGCACTGACGGGAAGTCTGCCTGTACCGCCTGCATGCTTCGAGCGAGTATGCGGCGAGCAAGCCAGGGGAAGCGCGCTACCGAGACAAACATCCGGCGCTGATCAGGTTTCATTGCCAGGCGGACTGCCCGGCTGTGAAGTGGGGAAATGCCCGAGACGATCCCCGCAGCGGTTAGTCTCTCACAGATGCGATCTGCGCACGCGACGACGTAGGGACTTCCTCCAGAGGTGCCAAGGACTGCGAAATCGTAGATGCGGAGGTGCGAAGCAAGTTGAATGACATCCTCCGGCCAGTCTGAAAACGAGCGTCCAGGTTTGGGGTCCGAAAGACCAAACCCTGGCCTGTCGGGTGCGATGAGTCGAACACCGACTGCCCGTGCGGGAACGTCCAGGGCGATGCCTTCAAGCCGTGAGGCCGGGAACCCATGAAAGAAGAGCACCGGCTTCCCTGATGGGTCGCCGAATTCTGCATACCCCAGGGCACGTCCATCCGCAAGCTTCATTGTCTGATCAGTCAATGCCATCTGCGCCTCACTCGACTTGGAGATGTGTTTTCAATCCCTGAATACTGAGTCTACCATGAAGCGACAGCCAATCAACTGAAATATGGCGAACACAGTCTGCGTGAAATGCCGATTGCGCATCTCTGACCTCAGGGCTATAACGTGTGCGTCAACATGATGGAGGCCGACCGCGCTTACTGGACGCAAGGTTGATAACAGGTTTCTCAGCAGGTGGAAACGCGGCGTGTGCTTTGGACTGGAACGTGACACTGAACGTCCGTTTGCTCTGGTTCACGATGATCAGGTTCAGTGGTATCTGAGCCTACTGTGACCTGCCCGTGTCGATCCATCAGCACCTCCCTGTTGACAGGAAGGCAGTCAGGAAGTAACCTTATCGGGGTTGTCGAGGGCCGGTCCCAGGCGGTTGTCCTGAGAGCGGCCATTGTCATATGTGGAGGTTGACATGGAACGTGTGCTGAGCAGCGAACTGTCTTCTCACGCTGGTGAACGCATCATGATGGCGGGGTGGATGCACCGCATTCGCAGGCTGGGAAGTGGAATGGTATTTGTCCACCTGCGCGATCGCTCCGGCATCTGTCAGATCGTCGTTGAGGCCCCCGAGGCAGTTGCCTCCATCGATGGACTGCTTGTCGAGAGTGTCATCCAGGTCGAGGGCACGGTGGTTGCAGAGGCACAGGCCGCCGGCGGATACGAAGTACACGACCCTTCCTTCACTGTGTTGTCTCCTGTCACCGAAGCGTTGCCGTTTCCGATCAACAAACCAGTCATCAATGCGCATCTGGACACGTTCCTCGACCATGCCATGATTGGACTCCGAGCGCCTTCCAAACAGGCTGTCTTCAAGCTGAGCGCTGCAGTCGCCCATGGCTTCCGGGAGGTCCTGGACGACAAGGGCTTTACCGAAGTGGCGACGCCCAAGATTATAGGCACGGCTTCTGAGTCAGGTGCCAACGTTTTCGCGATCGAGTACTTCGGGAAACAGGCCTACTTGGCACAGAGTCCCCAATTCTACAAACAGATGATGGTCGGCGTCTTCGAACGTGTGTATGAGGTAGCCCCTGTCTTTAGAGCCGAGCCTCATCAGACCATTCGTCACCTCAACGAGTACGTCAGCATGGATGCCGAGATGGGGTTCATTAAAGACCATACGACGGTCATGGCCCTTCTGACCGATGTCATCAGGGGGATCCTCTCCTATCTCTCGACGCACTGCAACAGAGAGCTGGAGCTTCTCAAGGTGGAGATACCACTGGTGCCTGAGACCTTTCCGCACATCTATTTCCCGGACGCGCAGCAGTGGATCTTCGATCATCACGGCGAGGATTGCCGTGGAGAACCGGATCTTGCCCCTCAGCACGAGAAGTGGCTGGGCGAATGGGCAAAGGAGACCTGGCAGTCCGATTTTGTGTTCGTCACCGGATACCCGATGGCGAAGCGCCCCTTCTACACGGCGCCGAACCCGGACGACTCCAAATACTCCAACTCATTCGACCTTCTGTTCCGGGGGACTGAGCTGGTCACTGGTGGGCAGCGGCTGAACCGGTTTGAAGACTACGCGAAGGCACTTGAATCGCGAGGCATGACTCAGGAGGCCGTGTCCGCCTACCTGGAAACGTTCCGCTTCGGCATGCCGTCGCATGGTGGGTTTGCTATCGGGCTGGAGCGGTTTATCATGCAGCTGACCGGGCTCACGAACCTGCGCGAGGCGGCCTTGTTTCCACGTGACATGGAGAGGTTGCAGCCCTGACTTCTGGAATGTGAACATCGTTGTACCAGGTACAAAGGCATTCACAATTGGAGTGACCGATGAGAGAATACGACTTCCACAGCATTGAACCGAAGTGGCAGGACATCTGGGAGGCTCAGAAAGCCTATCGCACTGAGGAAGACTCAGTCAAGCCCAAGTTTTTCTGCCTTGACTTCTTTCCATACCCCTCGGGGGACGGCCTGCATGTCGGCCATTGCCGCAACTATATCCCAACCGACGTCATCAGCCGCTTCTACCGCATGAAGGGCTTCAATGTCCTGCACCCCATGGGCTGGGACGCATTTGGGCTCCCCGCCGAGAACGAGGCTATCAGGCTGAAGAAGAACCCGCGCGAGATTACCATCAAGAACACGACCAACTTCAAGCGGCAGCTCAAACTCATTGGGACCTCGTATGACTGGGAACGGGAGATCAACTCGTCCGATCCCGAGTACTACCGATGGACCCAGTGGTTTTTCCTGCTTCTGTACAAACGGAGCCTTGCCTATGAGAAAGAATCGGAGCAGTGGTGGTGCCCCAGCTGCAAGACGGTCCTGGCCAACGAGCAGGTAGTGGATGGCAGGTGCTGGCGCTGCGGGACTCTTGTGGAGAAGAAGAAGTTGAAACAGTGGTTCTTCAGGATAACCGACTACGCCGATCGTCTGGCCGACGACCTCGACACCGTGGACTGGCCAGAGCGCATTAAGATCATGCAGCGCAACTGGATCGGCAAGTCAGTCGGTGCCGAGGTCGTCTTTGACGTCGTGTCGGCCGGCGATGGCTCGAAACATCCGGTAACCGTCTTTACGACCCGGCTGGACACGATTATGGGGGCCACGTTCCTCGTGCTGGCACCTGAACACCCTCTGATTCATGAGATCGTCGCGAGCGAACAGCATGCCGAGGTCGATGCATATATCGCTGCCAGCAAGACCAAAACGGAGATCGACCGCATGTCGACGGACAGGGAAAAGACAGGTGTCTTCACGAGAGCCTACGCGGTCAACCCGTTCTCCGGTGAAGAAGTCCCGGTCTGGATTGCTGACTATGTTCTCATGGGCTATGGTACGGGCGCCATCATGGCTGTACCAGCTCATGATGGCCGCGACTTCGCATTTGCCACAAAGTATGGCATCCAGATCCGTCAGGTCATCGGATGGCCAGATGTCGTATACGATAGTGCAACTTGGAATGACACATATTCCGAGCATGGCACGCTGGTGCATTCGGGTGGCTTTGACGGTCTGACGACAGAGACTGCTTTCGCGGCAATGGTCGCAGAGGGTGAACCCAAGGGCTTTGCCCGGGCGCAGACCAACTACCGTATGCGTGACTGGCTCATCAGCCGCCAGCGCTACTGGGGAGCTCCAATACCAATGGTGCACTGTCCAACATGCGGGACGGTCCCCGTTCCGGAGAACCAGCTGCCGGTCCTGTTGCCGGACGTCGAGAAATATGAACCAAGCGGCACAGGCGAGTCGCCTTTGGCCGGCATCAAGGAATGGGTCGAAACGATATGCCCAGTGTGCGGGGGACCAGCCCGGCGCGAGACGGATACAATGGACGGCTTTGCCTGTTCCTCGTGGTACGAGCTGCGGTACACCAGCCCACACAACGACAAGGCGCCCTTCGACAGGGCGACCGTAGACTACTGGCTTCCTGTCGACCTGTATGTCGGCGGTGCGGAACATGCCGTCATGCATCTGTTGTATGCCCGATTCTGGACCAAGGTCATGTACGACGAAGGCCTCATTGGTTTCACCGAGCCCTTTGCCCGCCTCATGAACCAGGGCATGCTGCTGTCGTACGACGGGCAGAGGATGAGCAAGAGCAAGCATAACGTCATTACTCCCGACGAGGTGGTCGAGCAGTACGGCGCCGACACCTTGCGCTTGTTTGAATTGTTCATGGCGCCGTTTGAGCAGGAAGTCGCCTGGTCCAAGGAAGGCATCTCGGGCGCGCACCGCTTCACAAAGCGCCTGTGGGAGCTTGCCCAGCGGACCATCGAGGCATCGCATGGTCCCCTCATCGGCGTTACAGTCCCGAAACTCGAGCTGCAGATCAACAAGTTGACCAGGAAGATCACCGGGGACATTGAGAGGTTCAAGTTCAACACCGCAGTGGCCGCGTTCATGGAGTACTTCAACTTCCTGTCCGAGGCCGTGCGGAACGACGAGACTGTGCTGTCGACGGTTGAGTGGCAAACCGCAATGCGGCAGCTGCTTGTTGTCCTGGCCCCTTTTGCTCCCCACATCACAGAGGAGCTGTGGCAGGAGTACGGTTGCGAAGGGAGCATTCACAGACAGCTGTGGCCTGCCTGGGACGAGAGCAAGCTTGTCGAGAACGAAGTGGAGGTCGCAGTGCAGGTCAATGGCAAGGTGCGGGGCTCGATGCTCGTTCCCTCCGACTCCACTGACGAGGAACTGGGAAACTTGGCGCTCGCTCAGGATTACGTTGTCAAGTACACGACCGGACACATTGTCAAGCGTGTCGTTGCAATCAAGGGAAAAGTCGTTAATATTGTGGTTCAGTGATTCTCGTTCAGGAGGAAGTTGAATGGCAAATCCAAAAAAGAAGATAACCCACAGCAGGAAGGGCAATAGATACAGCAAGGTCAAGATGCGCTTCAGAAACAACCATAGCCCCCTTGTCCATTGTGGGCATTGCAACCAACTTATCCGTTCGCATCATATCTGCCCATACTGTGGGTACTACGATGGCAAACTTGTGGTCAAACAGGAAGAGAAGAAGGAAAGACCTGCTGCCTAAGATATGAAAGTTGCAGTCGATGCCATGGGGGGCGACTATGCCCCCCATGAGATTATCAAGGGGGCTGTAGAGGCTGCTCGCGAGTTTGGTGTTACGGTCGTCTTCGTGGGCGACGAAGTTGCCATCAATCTTGAGCTGTCCCAGTATCGTAAGGGTCAACCCTTCTCATACGAAGTGGTCTCGACGACCCAGGTCATTACGTTTCACGACCACCCATCCGAAGTACTGAAAACGCGCAAGGACTCGTCGCTATACCGGGCCATCCAGCTCGTTGCCGAGAAGAAATGTGACGCAATCGTCTCCGCGGGCAGTACCGGTGCTCAGATGGCGATCTCTCTCTTTGTCCTCGGTCGCATTCGCGGCGTTCTTCGGCCCGGCCTTATCTCGCCCATCCCGTCGGTCTCCGACGGACCATTCTACTTGATTGATACTGGTGCCGTGGCCGATTGTACGCCGGAGATCATCCTGCAATTTGCGCGCATGGGCCAGGTCTACTGTCGCCTCGTAACGGGCAAGGAGACGCCGACGGTTGGCCTTCTCAACATTGGCGAAGAAGCCGAGAAGGGGTCCCGCCAGGTGATCGAGACGCACAAGCTTCTGGTAGCCCGGATCCCCGGGTTCATAGGCAACGTCGAACCGAAAGAAACTTTTCAACATGCTGCGGATGTCGTGGTCAGTGATGGGTTCACCGGCAACCTTTTCCTGAAGACGATCGAGAGTACAGCAGAGACACTGTTTGGTATGATGAAGACAGCGCTTGGCAGCTCTATCAAGGGGAAGGTAGGCGGTGCGCTGGCTCACAGCGATCTGCGACTCGTCAAGGAGAAACTCGACTACAGCCAGTACGGCGGCGTCCCGCTGTTGGGAGTCAAGGGTATCAGCATCGTCTGTCATGGCAGGTCCGATGCCACGGCGATCTATCACGCCATCCGTGTTGCCAGGAATGTCAGCGACGAGGGCCTCGTGACGAAGCTGGAAGCACTGTGGAAATGACCGACAGTGTGCACCAGACTCGCAGGACTGCTGTTCATCGGATCGTCGTTCCAAAGGAGGACTTCACCGGCGCCCTCGTGATGGAGCGGGCCGAGGAATTCAACAAGACGCTCCCGGTGTCGTTCAAGAATCTCCGGTATCTGGTCGTCGCTCTCACCCACAGTTCGTTCGCCAGCGAGCACCACAGCTATACGTCCAACGAGAAGCTCGAATTCGTAGGTGACGGTGTCGTGAACTTTATCGTTGCTAAACTGCTGTTCCTCGAGTTTCCGGACGCCCATGAGGGCGATCTGTCCAAAATGCGCGCCGCACTGGTCAAGGAACAAGGCATCTATGAGCGTGCGCTGGATCTTGGGCTTGACAGATATCTGTTGCTGGGCAAGGGCGAGGACAAGCTCCGCGATGAGCGCAAGCCTGCCATTCTTGCGGACGGCTTCGAGGCTCTTGTGGCCGCCATATACTTCGACAGCGGCATGCACGCGGCCGAGAAGTTTGTGAGCATCGTGTTCCGCAAGGCAATTGCCGACCTGCACAACGGGGCGGTGCTGGACCACAAAACCGCTCTGCAGGAAGAGACGCAGCGGAACGTCCGCCAGCTGCCATCGTATGATACGGAAGTCGCGCGAGGCGAGGACGGGTCAGACGTATTTACGTCGCTGGTGTATATCGGCAGTGTTCTGTATGGCGAAGGCCGTGGGTCATCCAAGAAAAAGGCTGAAGAGGATGCGGCTCGTGCGGCTCTCGAGGCATTTCTTGCCGAACACCCGCATCGAGGAGAGCCGGGTCAGTGAGCTTTCTTTGGCGTGTCAGGCAACTCTTTGATGGGGACCAGTCGATGGAGAAGAGACCTCTGGTCGAGGAAGCACCCGAGATCGGAGCCGAGCCACAAGAATCGGTGCCGGCTGCCGGACAGATCATGCGGCAGCAAGGCGGAAGCACTCGCCGCGAGGCGGCAGATTTCGATGCTCTGGAGGAACTTCTCATTGACGCCGGCATCGATGTCGACATGACAATGGCTATCCTGCAGGAAGTACGAAGAGGGGGCCTGCTAGGCCGTCCCACGGCGGAACAGGTCATCGAGCGCATCCGTGGCAGGCTGAGCGCTGTGCTTGACTTGGACAGCACGCTGCACACAACCGGTTCGCCGGGCTTGCCTGCTGTCGTCCTCATTACAGGAGTCAACGGGACAGGCAAGACCTCTTCGATCGCCAAGCTGGCAAATATGCTCAAGCAGCAGAACCACACGGTCCTGCTGGTGGCCGCCGATACCTTTCGCGCTGGGGCGGTTGACCAGCTTGCCATCCTCGCTGATCGCGTCGGTGTCCCAATGGTGCGCTCGGTGGAAGGCCAGGATCCGTCGAGTGTCGTGTTCAACGGACTTCAGAAAGCTGTTGCCGACAAGGTGGACGTCGTGATCATCGATACGGCGGGCCGTCTCGAAAACAAGAAGAACCTTACGTTTGAGCTGCAAAAAGTTGTGCGCGTCATTGAAACGAAGTTTGGTCTGCCGCTGTCGGAGACGTTGCTGGTCATCGACGCAACAACTGGAGAGAATGCTCTCATGCAAGCCCGCGCCTTCAGTGAGGCGATCCCGATCTCGGGCATCATCCTTACCAAGGTCGACTCCGGCGCGAAAGGCGGCAGTATCGTGAGCATTGCGCGCGAATTGCACATCCCGATAAAGCTGGTATGCAATGGTGAAACACTTATGAGCATAAAACCATTTGACAAAGACGATGTTGTGAACATGATATTGCTGTCGGAGTAGGCATCAATAGCGACGAAAATGTTATGATTCCATCACATCCAGTAAGGAGTTGAACTATGCAGAACAAATCGAGGGAAAAAGCGTACATCACCCCCGGTCACGAGAAGAAGATCAAGCGCAAGGAAGAGATCGGTGAGCTGCTTGAGTTCTACTCGGGACTACTCACCAAGAAGGAGCTTGGAGTTCTGGAGCTGTATATCCAGCCGAACTACTCCGGCGCCGAGGTGGCCCGCAAATTGCGGATATCACGGCAGGCCGTCCATGACCACATTCGTCGCTCACTTGGACGCATGAGGCGCTGCGAAAGCAAATTGCAGCTTATCGCCAACTACAAGAAGAACGTTGTGATGTTTCGGAAGATTATGGCCAAGCTCGACCAGTGCTGTGAGCAGTCACACAACGCAGAAGGTGGACAGACCCTTGACGAGTTGAAGACCCTGTTCGAGAAGCTGATCAACCACAACAGCCACGAGCTGTAGGCATACCGAGTGTTCGAATCTGTCAAGAAAGCGTTCGGCGGGGTCTTCGATGGGCTGCGCCGAAAGGGCCTGCTGTCGCAGGCAGACATTGATGCAGCGCTTGGTGAGATCAAGCTGGGTCTGCTCGGGGCCGATGTCGACTACCGGGTTGTCAAGTCGTTTATCGCTCAGACACGCGAGGCATGCCTGGACGAGAAGGTCCTCAAGAGTATCACGCCCGGAGACCAGGTGGTCAAGGTTGTCTACGAACAGCTGACGCAGGCGCTTGGAGGACAGGGCGGCAAAGGCATCGCCATAACACACATTCCGTACCGGGTCATGTTTGTGGGTCTCCAGGGGTCAGGCAAGACAACGACGCTGGGCAAGCTGGCGCTCCTCCTCAAGAAGGAAGGCCACTACCCTCTGCTCATTCCCGGAGACTATGGTCGCCCCGCGGCCTACCAGCAATTGCAGAAGCTGGCGACTGATGCAGGAGTCGAGTTTTACGGCGAACATGCTGGAAGCCTGGCGGATCTGGTCCTCGGTGCTGATCGTTTTGCCCGGGCGAAATCCCTGGACGTTCAGCTGCTGGACACGCAGGGACGCCATGATTTCGACACGGAGCTCATGGATGAACTGCAGACGGTTACTGCGCTGTACCGCCCTGACGATACTCTGATCGTTCTTGATTCGATGATTGGATCAAAAGCCATTCCGCTTTCACAGAGCTTCAACAAGGTAGCCCCGCTTACTGGGGCAATCTTCACGAAGTTCGATTCACCCGCACAGGGGGGTGCAGTGCTGTCCTTCAAAGACGCCATTGGCAAACCTATCAGGTATGTCGGAGTCGGAGAACATCTGCAGGACCTCGACTATTTCGTGCCGGAGAGGCATGCGGCGCGTATCGTCGGCTACGGCGATATCGAGGGACTGCTCAAGCGATACGATGATGCCGAGTCTCAGGCAAAGGCAGCAGGCGTTGCCAAGAGAGTCCAAACGGGGAAGTTCGACCTTTACGACCTCCGCGATCAGTTGCTTGAAATAGGTCAAGTTGGTGGTATAAATAAGATGCTTGAGAGTCTTCCCGCCAATATGGTCCCGAAGGGGGCTGTTGTCGATGAAGGCGTTGCAAAGAGATTCACGGCCATCATTGACTCTATGACGGACACCGAAAGGCGCAGTCCTGCCATCCTGAACGCGTCCCGCAAGCGTCGTGTCGCTCGCGGCGCAGGCGTAGAAGTCAGTGAAATAAACAGAATGCTCAAGCAGTTCGAGTTGTTCAGCCGCATGGCAAAGATGGCTAACAACAAGCATGCCGGGAGCTTTGGCTTGCCCGGATTCTGATACTCGCAGGTATGCAACAGGAGGAACCATGGTAAGCATCAAGCTTGCAAGGACTGGAACCAAGCATCAGGCTCACTATCGTTTTGTTGTGCTCGACCGTAAGAAACCGACCAACGGCGCGGTCATCGAGACACTTGGCTACTATGATCCCAATCCCAAGGTGCCGAAGGTCGACGTCAACGAAGAGCGTGTCATTTACTGGCTCGGACTTGGCGCGCAGCCGACTGATTCTGTGCGCAATCTCCTCAGGCACAACGGTATCTGGCAGAGATTTGTTGCGAGCAAGGCCGCAAAGTAAGCCGACTCTGCGCGCATCAGGAGTTACCCGATGAAGCAGTTGGTCGAAACCATCGTTAAGGCTCTCGTCGATAGCCCCGAAGAAGTGGTTATCAATGAGACCGTTGGAGAGCAGGTCACGATCTATGAGATCAAGGTCGGTCAGAAGGACACTGGCAAGGTCATCGGAAAACAGGGTCGTACGGCACAGGCAATCCGCACTATCATCAGAGCGGCTTCTGCCAAGACTGGCAAGAGCGCTACAGTCCAAATCGACAGCATGAATGACGAACAGGTCGAGGGTGACTTAAAAGAAGAGGAGCAGTAGAATCAATGGCAACCAGCGTTTGGATGAAACAGAATGTTCTCATCAAGACAGTCGTGACCCAGCAGTTCAAGGACAGCTATCTGAAGGAGCTGGACGCAGCGCATACTGGGGCGAAACAGAACCTTGAGAAACTGAAGTCCTCGCTGTCACAGCTTATCCTTCGTGGGGGTGTGGGCGGTCAGTACGATGATCTCGTCAAGGTGCAGTTACAGGATGAGAAGGCAAAGCAGGAGCAAATGATCATGGATCTCGAGGCCAAGAAGGCCGAAGTATCCAAGCTGGAGCTCGGCTCTGTCTACGTTCAAGGTGCCCTTGAAGGGACCGTCGAAGTCAAGGTCGGCGATAATCTATTCCAGAAGATCGGCTCGACCTCGGTCCTCGTCCAGGACGGCGTCATCCTCTCCATCGACTAGCAGAGTACTGCATAGCATAACTCAGGGCAGAGCGGCAGCACTCTGCCCTTTTTGTATGTCTGCTCCAGTTGACACGCTTCCGCGTTGTGTGGTATAGTTTAATAGAAACACTGGTCACATTCAGCTTCAGGAGTGGACTGCCGGCTAGGAGGTGGTCTACTGACGGGCGGTACCGGGACGCCTGGAAGGCACCCGGAGAGCTGCCGAAAGGGGTATCGATGGCATCCAAGAAACTGCTCGGTATGCTCAATGACGCGATTGCTGGTGAACTGCAGGTTTCGCTTCAGTATATGTGGCAGCACGTGCAGTGGAAGGGCGTGAAACACTTCGCGGTCAAAGATGAATTCGAGAAGATAGGCATCGAGGAGATGAAACACGCCGAGGCAATTGCAGAACGGCTCTTCTACCTCGGAGGGACTCCGACGACGAAACCTGACCCCATTACCGTTGGATCGTCACTCAAGGAGATGCTGACTGCAGACAAGAAGGCCGAGGAGAAGACGATCAAGATGTACAAGGAGATTATCGCCCTGGCGACTACGGAGCAAGACCTCACGACGGCGCACCTCTTCACCGAGATTCTGGGAGACGAGGAAGGGCACCACGACACCTTCCAGAGCCTGCTGGAAGAGATCTGACGGTTCAGCCACAGCACGTGACGCAAGGCGCCGGGGAACCCGGCGCCTTTTTGCGTTATCGGAGCATTCAGGTTGCAGCAGGTCGCGCACGAGGGGCGCCTGTGGAACTGCGCGAACTGTGGTACCACGCGAGATCGCGGTTGAACTGAGTTTGTAGTTGGTTGCGTCCAAGGGTATTGACAAGAAATCGAGTTCATGGATACTGCATCTAGTGAGAGGTGATTCAGTTTTTGTGGTCTGCATTTTCTGATGATGGAGGCGGGAATGTCGCACATTGCAGGGATGGGCGTCAAAGTTCCAGACAGGGTTCTGACGAACAAGTACTTCAGCGAATACTTCAAAGAGGACTTGAGTGGTTTCCTTGAGGGAACGGTTGGCCAGAAGGAACGTCATTGGCTTGCTGACGACGAATCTGTGGTCGACCTCTGTCTTCCTGCTGCCTATGAGGCAATGGCAGAAGCCGGGATTGCGGCAAAGGATCTTTCGATGGTCGTCGTCGCATCCGATACCCACGAGTATATCTCCCCTCCAACGTCAGTCGTCGTGCAAGGGAAACTCGGGGCCACAAATGCCATGATCTTCGATCTGTCTGCTTCCTGTGCCTCGTTTGTCACCGCCCTCGTGACTGTAGACTCATGGTTCAGGTCTCACCCAGACTTCAAGTACGCGCTGCTGATAGGCGAATATGGAATGACCAAGTACCTGGACAAGGATGATAAGTATACCGCGTCTCTCTTTGCTGACGGGGCCGCGGCTTTTGTCATTGAGAACACAGGCGAGAGCATCATCGCGTCGAAGTTCATCGCGGACGGCACCTATCACGATTATCTGGGTGTGTTCGGCGGGGGGACCAAGTATCCGATCAACGACGATACGCTTACCAAAGGACTGCACAAGTTGCGCATCCTCAAGAAGTACGACCAGAATCCCAACCTGGTTGCATGGCCTGGATTGGTGACGAGCCTCATGGATAAGGTCGGTGAACCCCTGAGTGCCATCGACTTGATCCTGTTCACCCAAATCAACCTTTTGGTCATCAAGAAGGTGCTGGAGATTCTGGGCATCCCAGAATCAAAGTCGCACTGGATTATGGACAGGTACGGCTACACTGGTTCCGCGTGCATTCCAATGGCATTGTATGATGCTCGCAAACAGGGCAAGGTGAAGCCCGGAGACCTGGTCGTGCTCGTGGCATCGGGCGCAGGGCAGGCAATGGGCGCAGTCGCGCTCCGTCTGTAGTCGGTTGGGACAAGGAGCGACAACATGAGAACAGTACGTATCGCCGGCACCGGCATCTACACGCCGGCACGTTCCATGCCAACCGAGGAAGTTGGCGCGATACTGGGAATCGACCTCTCCCAGCAGATCCAGGCAGGCGGCATCAAGGTCAAGAAAATCATGGCGGAGGATGAGGAAGCTTCCGATCTTGCGGTCTATGCAGGTATGCAGGCGCTGAAGAATGCCGGGATCAAACCTTCGGAACTGGACCTCATCATTGTCAGCACAGATACACCCGACTACATCTCACCATGCACGGCATCCATCGTACAGCACCGCCTTCTGGCGAAGAATGCAGGCCTATTCGACACGAACTGTGCATGCTCGGGATGGGTCACTGCGCTCAACACGGCCACCAAGTACATCATTGCAGACCAGCATTTCCACAAGGCACTTGTTATTGGTACGTATGCCATGACACGGTTCCTCAACTGGCAAGACAAGGTCACTGCTCCGACGTTCTCCGACGGGGCTGGCGCTGCCGTGCTCGTCGAAGACGAATCCGAGACGGGCGGTTATCTCGGGTCGATGCTCTACGCCGACGGCTACTACTGGGACTACCTGGGTGTCTATCTAGGGTCGGCCAGGCTGCCGACAGCCGAATCAGTGGCGAACCAGGAACATACGGTACGGTACAACCAGAACAAGAGGTTCCCAGATGTCAACTCGGTGCATTGGCCTCGTCTGGTACGGGAGACACTGGCACAAGCCAACCTGACACCGGAGGAGGCTGACATGCTGCTGTTTACACAGGTCCGCAGAAACACCATTGAAGGTGTCATGAATACACTTGGTCTTCCGATGACCAAGACTCATAACGTCATGGAGAAGTACGGCTACACGGGCTCAGCCTGCGTCCCGATGGCTCTACACGATGCGCTCGAGCAGGACCTCATCCACAGCGGCGACGTTGTTGTCATGACGGCTTCAGGTGGTGGCTACGCTATGGCCTGCTACGCCATGCGCTGGCTATAGAGGAGGACAACATGGCTTATGCACCTTTTGAAGGTCGACGGATCTACTCAGAGCGGTTGGGAGATGGAAGCACGACGGTCATCTTCGGGCACGGGAACTTGGCCTCCGCCAACTCCTGGCGGCTGATGATGCCGTTTCTTCCGCTTGATCGGAAGAATGTGTTTATCGACTTCCCGGGATTTGGTAAGTCAGACAACATTCCGCCCACGACGGTGGAACACTGCGCCGATGCCCTGATTGCCTGGCAGCGGTACTGGAAGCTCGAGCCTGCCACCTATGTTGGTCACTCGATGGGGGCGGTCATTGGTCTGATGGCGGCACTGAGAGGGGCGCAGTTCTCCAAGATGGTTCTGATTGGCTGTGGACCCGCGGACGGTTATCCGATGTCTGAGCAGATGCGGGCTTCGTTCCTGATGCTGTCACAGAACCCCTCCATGATCGAGACGATGACACGCAAGAACAATGAGCCGTTCGGTCTTGCAAAAGACATCGTGGACGAACTTATTGCTGATGCAGTCCGGTGTGTTCCTCAGGGTTATACGGAAATGGCCGATTCGCTTGCAGGCGTACGCATGGCTACCCAGCTCAGCACTCTTTCCATACCGATCACCTTCCTGCATGGTGACCGGGACAGTGTCGTCCCCATCGACTGGATTCGTCCGACCGTGACGGCTGCGCGTGGCAAACTCGTCATTCTGGAAGGGCAGGTGCACATTCCGATGCTCGTCGAACCGGAGCAGTTTGCCGCAACCCTCGAGAGGGAGCTATAGAAAGTGATGGTTGAACATCGTACACAGATCACAGTAGCGAAGTCGCGAAAACCCTCGATCCCGTCGACATTCTCGACGCCCGAGCGGATCGTCGACTCAGCACTGAAGCTGTTCTTCACCCATGGCTATTCGCAGACATCTGTGGCGATGATTGCTCGCGACGTCGGAATCTCGAACTCAGCTTTCTACCGGCACTTCAAGTCTAAAGAAGGAGCGCTGTTTGCAGTCCTCGAGACCTTCTCAGAAGATTTCACAGGGGCATTATCGGCTGGGATGGAACGAGCAGAGGGCCTGGAAGCGAAGCTTCGAGCGTTCTATTCGACGATTCTGGAAGTTGTCGGGCGTGATACGCACTTATACAGGGTCTTCACGGAGACCGAGTTCAACGGGTATGCCTTTGTCCGTGACTTTTACTCCCGGGTCGTGACGATCGTGCGTGACCAGCTGCGTGGGCTGGTGCCTGCAGAGTTCGATCTCGACGATGTAGGCTACTACCTTCTTGGTTCGGTGTATCTGGTGGCGGTCAAAAAGACTCTGTGGGAAAATCTGTTTACGGTCGATGGGTTCTGCACGCAGTTGGTGGACTTCGCATTGCACGGCATAGACGCGCGCGGCGATGCCCCGGAGGGTCTCGTACCGCTTCCTGGAGTTGCCCTTGTGCGGGAACCCGAAGTGCGCCTGTCGAAAGGTGAGCGTACCCAGAAGAATCTATTGACAGCTGCGGAACACATCTTCGGTGAACAGGGCTACTGGAATGCCGATATCTACAGCATTGCCCGGGCCGCGGGAGTCGCGCCCGGGACGACGTACCTATACTTCGAGTCCAAGCTGGAACTGCTGTCACGACTGGTCGTCGAAGTTAACGAGGGACTTCGGCACCATACGGCCCAGGCAGTGCGGGGCCTCACTGACAGGCGTATCGTCGAGGTGGTGGCACTTGAGTCCTTCTGCAACTACATTCGGGAGCATAAAAACTCCTACCGTGTCGTCCGCGAGGCGGAGTTTGTCGACAAGGACCTCGGCAGGTGGTATTACACGCGGCTGTCCGAGCCATACACGGTTGTACTGGAGCGAGCAATGGTGGCCGGCGAGATTCGGCCGGGCAATCCTGAGATCACTGCGCTGGCTCTCATGGGTGTTGGTCATTGGTTGGGTTTGCGGTGGGTTCTGTGGAGTGACCATCTCGATGCCGAGGTAGCCCCTGCTGCACTCACGAGTTCTGTACGACTTGTTTTGCATGGACTTGAAGGAGCGGTCCGGCGGGCAGCTTCGAAAGCTGACAACGATCATGACAAGGGGGTGAAATCGACTGGTAGACGCAAGCGAGCAAACGCGGCCCATGGAGTGACCGCGCCCGATGAACGGAACGACTGAATGTGTGGCGTCTCATTCTTACAGAACAGGAGGAATGACAATGAAGAAGGTATTATCACTAGCACTTGCGATTGCCCTTGTTGTCGGGTTGTTTGCGGGCGTGCGGCCTGCCAGCGCCCAAACCAAGGATTTCTTCATGGTGCTGCAGGTCGGGTTCAAGCAATATGCTCTCAACGGGCTTCCTCTCAACTCGGAAGTTGCACCCGAGATCGTCAGCGGGCGTACGTTCGTCCCCGTTCGTCTCATAGCAGAGACCTTCGGTGCTACGGTGGACTGGAATCCAGCTTCGCGCACGGTAACGATCACACTCGGTGACGTTGAAGTTGTCCTGACGATCGGGGCAACGGAAGCCATCATTGGATCCGATACCAAGGTGCTCGAAGCAGCTCCTTACATTAAGGCGGGACGTACCATGGTGCCGGTGCGTCTCATCAGCGAGGCCTTTGGTCTGTCCGTTTACTATGATTCACAGGCCAAGACCATTTCAATCAAGTCCCAGACGACAGGCGTCGTCCCTGGAATCACAGGGAACCAGATCCTGATTGGCTCGTTCTCTGTCCAGACGGGACCGTACGCTGTGGTTGGTGTTCCGTTCTCGCAAGGCATGCAGTCGTATTTCGACATGGTCAATGATGCAGGCGGTGTCTATGGGCGCAAGATCAACCTTGAGGTCGTGGACGATCAGTTCAACCCGGCCAACACCGTGACCGTTGTCAAGAAGTTTGTCACGGAGGACAAGGTGTTTGCCGTGGTCGGAGGTGTTGGTAGTCCTGGCTGCGCTGCCGTCGTGGATTACCTAAACGATCAAAAGGTGCCGTTTATCTACCAGGCATCCGGCCTGTCCTCACTGTCGATTCCGGCCAAGCAATACGTGTTTGCAGTTCAGCCTAACTATATTAACGAGGGCCAGGTCATCGCGAAATACGCTGGCAGCACCCTCGGTCTTAAGAACATCGCCGTTCTCTACAGCAATGATCAGGCTGGCAACGAGTGGTTGGCGGGGACCAAGCAGGGGGCTGGCAAGTTCGGTAGCACCATTGTTCTTGAATCGCCCTTCCCTGCGACCGAGACCGATTTCACCCCATACCTGCTCAAGGTACAGGCTAGCAACGCTAATGCTCTCATCATCTATACGAGCTCCGTTGCAACCGCTGGCCTCGCTGTCAAGACCGCGAAGTCGCTGGGGCTTACCCAGAAGATCTTCCTGTCTTATGTCGCCGCTGGTCTCGCTGGGACTATTGGAGCAGCAGCAGCTGAGGGCGTTTACATACCTGGCTGGGTAGACTTCTCGGACGTTACGAGCCCGGACGTCGTGAAGTTCTTCTCGATGTGGAACAAATACTACCCGAACGGCAATCAAGCCTTGTACTCGTACGCTTGTGCCGGCTGGGTTGCTGCTGAAGTCTTCACCGAGGCCGTGCGCAGGGCAGGACAGTATCCGACGCGCGATGCTCTGGTCTGGGCGCTTGAGACTTT
>CAIQIK010000038.1 GCA_903871855.1 uncultured Caldisericota bacterium | reverse complement strand
TCTTTGCTTTGCTCGCCTTTACGTACGTTTGTGCCTTCACCATCGTGAGCTTCTTGCGTTCCCGCATCGTGAGCTCCATTCCTGCTGCTCCTTTCTCATTCCAAGGACCAGCAGTATTCTCTCATCGTTCAGGTACATTCTTACATGAGTTCACGGAACCATTTCAGGTACATAATAGATGAGTCGATGCGGTCCGTTTGACACCCCTGCGCCCTCTACTATCATGAATAGAAGAAGCCGGACATGGCTGGAACGTATAGCGGCTGATGAACCATTGCGTGGGCGCGTTGTTCACGGCCATGGCAGGTGTCAGTGTACGGGAGGTGGCGCATGGCGTTCGACAGGTCGATGTTTCGAATGTACGACATCAGGGGTGAGGTCGGCAAGGAACTGACGCCCGAAGCAGCCCGATGTATCGGCCAGGCGTACGTTCACCTTGTGCGACAACGGACCGGCGCGAGCTCGCTGACCTTTGCGGTCGGCCGTGACGTGCGCCCCAGCAGTGAAGACCTCGCTGCCGCGCTCATCGATGGTATGACGGGTCAAGGTGGCGATGTCGTGGACATTGGTGTTGTGCCCACGCCCACTCTTTACTATGCCCTGTTTGCTCTGCATGTGGATGGCGGGATCATGATCACTGGCAGCCACAACCCGCCACGGTACAACGGGTTCAAGGTTGCCATCGGCCGGGAGACACTGTATGGTGACGACATCCAGCGCATCGCGGACCTGGCCGAGATCTGCCGCCCCATCATGTCACAGTCCGGGACTCTGTCGCGGCTCGACCTTCTGTCGACCTACCGTGACGAGTTGACAGGCCAGTTTGGGCACGGCCCTCTGGACGCAATAGGCAAGCCGCGGCTCAAGGTCGTCATCGACTGTGCCAACGGTTGCGCGGGGCTGGTCGTCCCGGCCCTGATGAAGAAACTGGGCGTCGACGTAGTGTTCATGTATGTCGAGCCGGATGGTACCTTCCCCAATCACCACCCCGACCCCGCCCGCCTGGAAACGCTGGAGGGATTGCGCAGGCGTGTGCTTGCCGAACGCGTGGACTTCGGTATTGCCTATGACGGCGACGTCGACCGCATCGGCGTCGTGGACGAGAACGGTGATGTTGTCTGGGGCGACAAACTGACCTACATCTATGCTGCCGACATTATTGCGCACTGGAAGGGCCCGGGCAAGGCAAAGGTCATCGGGGAGGTCAAGTGCTCCAAGACCCTTTTCGATGGCGTGGAGAAGCTAGGGGGTACGGCCATCATGTCGCCGACAGGGCACTCGCTCATCAAGAAAAAGATGCGCGAAGAGAAGGCCCAGCTGGCGGGCGAGATGAGCGGTCATATGTTCTTTGCCGACCGCTACTATGGCTATGACGACGCCATCTACGCTTCGATGCGCCTGCTGGAAATCGTGGCAAACCACCGCAGGGCAGACCCGGGATTCGTTTTTTCCGACCTGTTGACAGCACTGCCGTCCATGGTAGCTTCTCCCGAGATCCGCAGACCGTGCCGTGAGGAGGACAAGGACCACCTCGTGCATGGGTTCGTCGACGCGTTCCGTAGGAAGTTCCCGCAGATGGCGCACACCATCGTTAAGGTCGTCACCATCGATGGGGCCCGTGTCGAGTGGGCGGATGGCTGGGGGCTGGTACGCTCCAGCAACACTGAACCCCTGCTCGTGCTGCGTTTCGAAGCGACGACGCAGGCGCGGGTCGACCAGCTGAAAAAGGTGTTCGACGAGACACTGGCATCCCTGGGTACGCCATGAACAAGCGCAAAGAGGGTTTGATGGAGAATCCAGTAGTCCGCAAAGCGGTCATCCCGGTAGCCGGTATGGGGACACGCCTGCTGCCGCTTACCAAGTCGCAGCCCAAAGAGATGCTGCCGGTCGTCGACAAGCCGGCCATTCAGTATGTGGTGGAGGAAGCCATCGATGCCGGCATCCAGAGCGTCCTGATGGTGACGGGACGCGGCAAGCATGCCATCGAGGACTACTTCGACCACTCGGTCGAACTGGAACACGAGCTGGAGGCCCATGGCAGACTCGACGACCTGCGCGCGATCCAGCGCATCTCCAATCTGATCCAGGTCTACTATGTTCGTCAGAAGATGCCGCGCGGCCTGGGAGATGCGATCCTGCAAGCGCGCGCTTTCATCGACGGCGACCCGTTTGCCGTCCTCCTTGCAGACGACATCATCGACGGCCCGACGCCCTGTCTTGCACAGATGGAGCAGGTCGCACGCCGGTTCCCCGGCATGGTCATCGCAGTCATGCAGGTGCCACGCGAGGAGACAGGTAGCTATGGTATCATCGAGGGGACACAGGTAGCCCCCAGCGTCTGGGACGTGAGCCGTCTGGTTGAGAAGCCCGAGCCCGCCAATGCCCCCACCAACTTGGCTATCGTGGGCCGTTACATCCTGACGCCCGGCATCTTCGACGCCATCGAACACACGGAACCGGGCAGGAATGGCGAAGTTCAGCTGACTGACGCCATCGAGGCCATGTTGCCCTTTAAGAAGGTTTACGCTTACGAATTCAGGGGCAACCGATATGACGTGGGTGACCAGATGGGCCTGCTGAAGGCCAACATTGCCCTTGCCCTCAAACGTCCGGAGCTGGTGGACGACCTGCGCCAGTTCCTCAGTGAAACCGTTGAGACCCTCTTCGACTAGCTGCCTTCTCGGGGTCAAGCGTTACCATCCGATGAATGATACCATTGAGCCATGACCGTCCTCGTAGTGGGTGCCGGCGGGCGCTTGGGCAGGGAGTTCATGGATCGGCTGTCGTCGCTGGACGACCTGATCGGCCTGACACATGTGCAGTGTGACATCGCGGACAGTCTGGCGGTCGAGCGCACGGTGCTGGAACTCCAACCAACCGTGATCATCAACTGTGCTGCTCAGCCCAACGTCGACGCGTGCGAGAAGGATCGCGACGCAGCATACCGCATCAACGTTCTTGGCGCCCGCAACGTTGCCCATGCTGCCTACAAGGTGGCGGCCAAGGTCGTACACTTCAGCACAGACTACGTGTTCGATGGCACTGCGGATTATGCCTATACCGAATGGGACACCCCCAACCCCATCAACTGGTACGGGCGTACCAAGCTCATGAGCGAAGAAGCCGTCTGGCGTGCGAATCCCGACAGCCTGGTCTTGCGCATTGCCTACGTCTACGGTGCGCACGGCGACAATCCTGTGACGGCCGTCGTGCGGGCTTCGCAGGCCGGCACACCTCTGATCGTGGCGGACGACCAGATCATGAGCCCGACCAGCGCATCCGAGATCGTCCAGCAGACCATGCTCCTTATCCAGTGCGGCGCCACCGGCCTCTATCACGTCACTGGCACAGGCCAGACCTCGCGGCACGACTTTGCCGTCTCCGTCGCGAGTACCCTCGACGTAGACGTTCAGATTGTCCCCGTGCATGCTGCGGGCATCCCCAACCGCGTTCCCCGCCCCCTCCGGACGCCCCTTGCACATGAGCACCTTCGCCTGGAGGATCAGGACATGATGAACGACTGGAACTTGGCCCTGTACGAGTTCCTGATCGAAAACAAGCGTGCGCTGCTGGGAGGAGCAGAGGCGTCATGAAAGGCATCGTGTTGGCAGGAGGCACCGGTTCGCGTCTCCACCCCCTGACCACGGTTACCAACAAACACTTGCTGCCCGTGGGCAATTATCCCATGATTGAGCACCCTATTGCACGCCTCAAGCAGGCGGGCATCACCGACATCCTCGTCGTGACGGGGCGTGACCACATGGGGGACGTCATGGAACTGCTGGGCAGCGGCCACGACTTCGGCCTGGACTTTACGTACAAGGTGCAGGACCAGGCGGGCGGTATCGCTCAGGCACTGGGCCTTGCGCGTGGTTTCTGCTGCGGTGACGGTTCCTGTGTCATCCTGGGGGACAACGTCTTCGAGGATGACCTGACGCCCGCTGTCCGGGCATTCGAGCGGCAGGGATCCGGTGCGCGTCTGCTCCTCAAGGAGGTCGACGACCCGGAGCGCTTTGGCGTGGCCGAGCTCTTGCCTGATGGCCGTATCCTCGGCATCGAGGAGAAACCACAGCAGCCAAAGTCCAGGTATGCCGTCACCGGTATCTACCTGTACGACAGCAGCGTCTTCGATATCATCGATACGCTGAAGCCGTCGCACCGCGGCGAGCTGGAAATCACCGACGTCAACAACGCCTACATCCATGCAGGGACATGCACGTATGCCGTGCTCGAGGGCTGGTGGACGGACGCTGGTACGTTCCCATCCCTGCGCCGGGCAAGTGAGCTCGCCGCCGAGCTTCGTCTTGGCCTGGAGAAGGAACCACGCTGATGAGTGAGCACTTCACCTTCCATACGACCGATCTTCCCCGCGTGCAGTGGATCGAAGCTGTCGTGCATGGGGATGAGCGTGGCTTCTTCATGGAGACGTACCGCGCCGGCGACTTCGCAGCCGCCGGCATCTGGGACGTCTTCATCCAGGACAACCACTCCCGCTCCTCGCGCGGAGTCCTCCGAGGCCTGCACCTTCAGAGGACACATCCCCAGGCAAAGCTGGTCCGCTGTGTCGCGGGCGCGGTATGGGACGTCGCTGTGGACGTTGACCCTGCCTCCCCCACATGTGGCCGCTGGTTTGGCATCGAACTCTCCGTCGCCAACAGGCGCCAGCTCTATATCCCGGCCGGCATGGCGCACGGGTTTCTTGCGCTCGAGGATGATACCGAGTTCGTATACAAGTGCTCCACGTACTACGACCCCGAAGACGAGGCGGGGATCGTGTGGTCCGACTCTCAGCTGGGCGTGGGTTGGCCGATCCAGAACATCGGCATGCCTCGCGTCTCTCTCCGGGACGCCGGCCTTCCAACTCTTGCCGAGTATCTGAAGGAGCGTGCGAGGTGAGACTTCTCGTCGTGGGCGCCGACGGTCAGCTGGGTAGCGACGTCGTCCGCCTTCTTTCTCCTACCGTGGAGGTGACCGCCCGTGTCATGGACGAGCTGGACGTCACGGACCGTGTCAGCCTACGGCAGGAGGTGGAGGCATTGCACCCCGAGGTTGTGGTCAACTGCGCAGCCTGGACTGCAGTGGACCGGGCCGAGACCGAACGGGACGCGGCGTATCGCGTCAATGTCCTGGGTGCCCGCAACGTTGCCCAGGCAGCCTGCCGCATTGGCGCCAGGGTCGTGTACTTCTCCACCGACTACGTTTTCGACGGGACAGCCACTGAGCCGTACGACGAGGATGCCCCCACGGGTCCCCTCTCCGTCTACGGCAGGACGAAACTGCAGGGCGAGCAGGCGACCCGCGAGGCAAACCCGGACCACCTCATCCTGCGCCTCGCCTGGCTGTACGGCAGGAGCGGGCACAACTTCGTCCGCACGATCCTGCGGCTGGCTGACGAGAAAGACGAACTGCGCATCGTGGACGACCAGGTCGGCAGCCCCACGTTTACCGAGGACGTCGTGCATCAGCTGTGGACGGCTATCGAGGACGGTTGCTCTGGGACGTACCACTGCGTCAACACAGGACAAGCCAGCTGGTACGCCTTCGCCACCTACATCGTGCGCCGCCTGGGCCTGACTATCCCCGTCATCCCCATCCAGACCGTGAACTACCCTGCGCCGGCCCGCCGACCTGCCTACTCAGTGCTGGCCGACCGCAAGTTCGAACTCGAACAGCTGAATGGCATGCGCCCCTGGGAGGACGCCCTCGACGACTGCCTCCTGCGGTATCGGGAGGTGCTGTTCCATGGATGAGGTCATGCTCGTTACCGGAGGCTGCGGCTTTATCGGCTCCTGTTTCATCCTCCAGCAGATGCGGAAGTACCCAGATCTCCGCCTCATCAATCTCGACAAGCTGACGTACGCCGGCAACCCCGACAACGTCAAAGAGGTCGCAGGTGATCCCCGCTATGCCTTCGTGCAAGCCGACGTCGCTGACCGTGCCGCCGTGGAGGCCGTGTTCGACAAGTATCGCCCCACCCTCGTCATCCACTTCGCCGCCGAGTCCCACGTGGACCGCAGCATTGTGGGCCCCGATGTCTTCGTGCGCACCAACGTTCTGGGCACCCAGGTCCTGCTGGACGTGACCCGCAGGCAGTGGCAGGAAGACGCCTGCATGAACACTGCCCGTTTCCTCTACGTCAGCACGGACGAGGTGTACGGCGACCTCCCCCTGGAGAGCACGGAGAAGTTCACCGAGGACTCGCCCCTGCGCCCCAGCAGTCCCTACAGTGTCTCCAAGGCGGCGGGAGACATGATGGCCCAGGCTTACCACCGCACCTACGGCATGCTCACCCTCATCACCCGCAGCTCCAACAACTACGGTCCCCGCCAGTATCCCGAGAAGCTCATCCCCCTCGCCATCAAGAAGGCGCTGGCCGGTGAATCCATACCCGTCTACGGTGACGGCCGCAACGTCCGCGACTGGCTGTATGCCGAAGACAACTGCCGTGCCATCGACGCCGTCCTGCGCAAAGGTACCCCCGGTCAGATCTACAACGTCGGCGGTGGCAATGAGCTGAGCAATATCGATCTCATCCACCTGCTTCTCCACCTTCTCGCCCAGCAGACCGGCACCCCCGAAGAGGACTACCTCAAGCTCATCACCTTTGTCCCTGACCGTCCTGGACATGACAGGAGATATGCGCTCGACAGCACAAAGACAGAGAAGCACGTCGACTGGACCCCCGTTTCGGACGTGGAAGCGCTTCTGAAACGGACTGTCGAATACTATGCGGGTCACAGCTGCGAGCCTTGGTCTGCCGAGCCTCTATGCTTTGCTGCGCATGGGCGGCGGAACCAGACTCGAAGTGCGTCGTCATGATCGTCAGAAATGCCGCCGAGCTGGTCACAAGGATCCAAGAAGGGCTCCACACCGACGTGGAATACTCCGCAAGGATGCCGATCTTCGTGAACACGCGCGATCGTCTGACGTGCCTTCGCCAGCTCCTGAGCTGGTTATCTCACGCAGGATACTGCAACATCGTTATCATCGACAATGCATCGACCTACCCGAACTTGGTAGCGTTTCTTCAGGAGTGTTCATATCCCGTGCTTCGACTAAAGACGAATCTGGGTCACACAGCCCTCTGGAGGATCAGGGAGCTTAGGTCCGTCATCCGCAGCGAATGGTTTGTCTATACGGACCCCGACATAGTGCCCATCGGGTCGTGTCCCCGGGATGTGATTAGTCACCTCTATGCAGTGATGAACAGACACAGGGACTACGTCAAAGCCGGACTTGGGCTGCTGTTGACCGACATTCCTGACCATTACTACCTGAAACAATTTGTGGTTCGGGGGCAAGAGAACCTGTACGGTCGCGAGGTCGAACCCAATGTCTTCGAGGCGGACACGGATACGACCTTCGCTGTGTACCGACCCGGTACGCCGTACGTACGCTCTCCCTCACTGCGGACGCGTGGAGACTGCCAGGGCCGTCACTTGGCCTGGTACCTGGATAGCGCGCGCCCGGGTGATGAGGAGAAGTACTACCGCGACCATGCGCTGGAGACGGTTACGCGCAGTAGGGCACTGACAAAGTACGCAAATCAGCCAGATCTGCCGCTTATGGGAAGCAGTCACGAGACTGCGGACATCATGGCAATAGTGAATGGTTCTCCGCATTTTCTGGAGGAATGGGTTCATTCGAGGAGCTGGATTGCGACTGCACCTCTGCGCTGGGTTGAACGTGTATCTGGCAAGTCAGTTGGAGTTGACGTCGATTACCAGCACTTGACCCAACAGCAAATGAGAGACGCAGTAGTCAAGGTACTGGCATCCAGCAGCTGGAAAGCCGCTGGCACACTGAGGTACTGGAAATCGAAATGGCACACCATCATGGTCAGCTGATGAATCCTGAACGCGGCAGAAGCATCCTCCTGACAAACTACCATTTGAGATCACTGGCTGGTTCCGAGCTGGTCACGCTTGACCTTGGACGGCTGTTTCGAAGCCGAGGATGGGACGTGGCGGTAGCCGCCTGGGATGTGGGCCAACCCATGCAAGGACTATTCATCGACAATGGGATGAGTGTCGTCGGCCTCGATGACCCGGCGCTGTGGCGAGAGTTTGACCTTCTGTGGGCGCATCACTGGCCTACTATCGCCACGGTTCTGGCCTCGGGCTGCACGTCCGCCCGGAAAGTAGTTTTCAGCAGCCTCGGGCCGTCGGAGCCACTCGAGACGCCGCCGCTTGGCGGAGGCGTAGACCTGTACGTGACCAACAGTCAGGAGACAAGCGCACTCATGGCGACACTGGGCATAGGGTCAGAGAGCGTGTTCCTTCTTCCCAATTCGCTGCTGCCAGAGTGGATCGAAGCTGGTACGGCCAGGCACGGGCATGGGAATCTGCAATCTGTAGCCTTCGTCAGCAATCACCTTCCTGACGAGGAGAAAGAAGCTATGGCCATAATCGGCCGCAGGGGTATCTTGACCATACACGTAGGTTCAGGAGGAGTCTCGGAATACGTGACGCCAGCCTTGATCTCGCGATTCGATGCAGTTGTCTCCATTGGAAGAACGGTTGTCCAGGGGCTCGCTGCAGGCGTGCCGGCATTCTGCTACGACTTGTTCGGCGGCTCAGGCTGGGTCACACCTGGAAACGTCGAGGCCATGGCACAGGTCAATTTCTCGGGAAGAGACAGTCCCTCACGCTTGAGCGCAGACGAGATTGCTGAGCGGCTCATCTCGGGTTGGGACGGGGCTGCGGCCAACAGCCATGAGTTGCACGCATGGGTCAAGGCCACTCGTTCGCTGGACAAGAACGTCAACAGAGTCCTTACACTGCTGGACAGCAGACCTGACCGTGATATGAGCCGCTTTTCCACTGATTGGGCAGTAGTGTCCCGCTATGCAAGTTGTCTGTTTCGGGCAGACGATCAGCATGCCCAATTGGTGAGGCAGTGTCTCAGCCTTTCGGACGAGATAACCGCCATGCGGGCGACGCGGGGATGGAGGGTGCTGGAGGCCCTCCGACACTGGAACAGGTCGCTGAGGATACGTTCAGAGGGTCGGCTGTGAATCGTACGAGGACGCTGATTGCCAAGGGATATCGGTACTTCCGCGTGTTCGGGCTCCGCGCCACCGTCGTGCGCACCGTGCAGAAGGTGTTGGAGGGGTTGGGGCTGCGCCAGAAACCGGTTCGGGTCTCTCCAGTGTGTGCAGCCGCGCTTCTTGGGGCAATGTCAATCGAACATACGGTTGCACATCAGCCACACGCGGCTGTGGACATCATTGTTCCGGTCTTCAACGGGTTTGAGCTGCTGCAACGCTGCGTCGAATCGCTCCTGAGGAACTCGGACAATTGCCACATTCTCTTGTTGAACGACGCGAGTACAGACCCTCGTATCGATTCCTATCTCAGGTCCGCGTCCGCCGACGTGGCCCGCGGCCTGACGGTGGATTACCTGGAGAACAGAACCAACCTGGGCTTCGTCGCAACGGTCAACCGGGGACTGCATATGGCCACGCACGATGTTGTCATCCTAAACACAGACACCGAGGTTCCTCCGCGCTGGCTCGATCGAATCATGGCGCCAATAGAGGCAGACCCGGAACATGTTGCCAGCGTGACGCCCATGTCCAATGCTGCCACCATGTGCAGTTTCCCCGAGATGTGGAGTGATAATAATCCTTTCCTGGGAAAGAGTGCTGACGTTGTCGACAGCTACTTCGAGCGATATGGCCAGAGAGATCCGGTGGAAGTACCTAGTGGTGTCGGATTTTGCATGGCGATGAGTCGGGCAGCTCTGGATGCCGTTGGCGTGTTTGACGAGGAGACATTCGGCCGCGGATATGGGGAGGAGAACGACTGGTGTATGCGCGCACGGAGTCGCGGACTGAGGAGCATGGTGGCTCCTGACCTGTATGTCTACCATCATCACGGCGGATCGTTTGCGACAGAGGAGAAGACTTCTCTCCAGGAGCATCATCAGCTGGTGTTGAGGAAGCGCTACCCTCAGCTCTTCGTGCAAAACGGGGATTTCTCAACTCGGGATCCGTTGTCATGTTCAAGACTCGCAGTGGCACTGAAGATGACCGTTGGCGAGGCACCCCATCCTTTGTTAATGCTGGATGTAGACGCTCAGGCTGGAATCTCCAGCGGAGCAGTCGCGTATCGCGACTGGCTTGCGAACGCTCTTGCGCGACAGGGCTACAGCGTCGTCGCCTTGACGTATGACCCCGGAAGTGCAATGGTACGTCTCCGCGTTGCTAGTTCAGACTCTGGCGGTGTTCAAGCTGTCGGATGTGTGTCAGGAGAACTGGAGGCTCGGATAGATGACCTGATTGCCATTCTTGCACCGGCCCGAATACTTGTGACGAATCTCATCTGGTACGCACACCCCGAGAACGTTGCCAAGCAGGTGTCAGAAGGCAGGGTTCCCTACTTGGTGTTTGCGCATGACTTCTGCTCAGTGTGTCCTTCCTGGTTTCTGGTCAACAAGGATGGAAAGTACTGCGGTGGCGAGACCCGGATGTCAGTATGCGACGACTGCTTGCCTCGCAACAACTATGCTGACTACCGCGATGTCTATCCGGACTTCATTCCGTCGGTGAGCCGATGGCGCACAGGTATGAGAGAACTGCTGACGAAGGCAGAGCATGTCGTATGCTTCTCTGCAAGCACGCTGCAAGTGTTGACCAAGGTATACCCGCTGACCAGAGGCATCGTCATACCCCATGTCGTCAGCCCTGTGGCTTCGCAAGATCGTGGCGCTGTGAAGTCCCATGGCGGAAGTATGACAGTGGCAATTATCGGATCAATGCAGTACATTAAGGGAGCGGCCGTTGTGCGTGGCTTGGTCGAAGTATCACGATCGATGCGTGTGCCACTGAAGTTTGTTATTGTTGGATCGTGGTCTGGATATCGCGACGGATACACCTCTCGCGATGGTCGTCTTACCGTTATCGGGAAGTACAATAGGGAAGACCTCCCTCGGCTCCTCGGGGAATCGGGCGCGTCGCTGGTGATGATACCCAGCATCTGGCCAGAAACGTTCTCCTACACGACGTCTGAGGCGATGCTCCTTGGTTACCCCGTGGTGTGCTTCGACCTCGGGGCGCCGGCCGAGCGGGTGCGTGCGTATGACTGTGGCATGGTCGTCGAGGACGTCTCGGCTGAGGGAATGCTCAAGGCTCTTGAGCATATCCTTGATCACCCGGAACTCATCGAGCAGTGGAGCCGCAATACGGCGAAGTACGTTCCCCCCACTGAAGCGGACCACGTCGGTGCGATTCTCTGCTGTCTCCAAGAGGATAATCAGCTGAGAGATGACGAGACCAGTGAGCTTGAGGAGTCCGCGCCATGAACGCGCGCATCCGATGGTCGCTAGACCTGGTCCGTGAGTTGACGCGCAAGGAGCTCAAAGTACGGTACCGCAACAGCTTTCTCGGGTACGTGTGGTCGGTCGCTTCGCCCGCCGCGCAGGCGCTCGTGTACTTCTTTGCCTTCAAGGTCATCGTGCGCATTGCTGTCGACAACTACGGGTTGTTCCTGATCGCGGGGCTGTTCACGTGGCAGTGGTTCACGAACTCGTTGACAGTCTGCACGAGTGTGTTCCTCAACAACGCCTCTCTCATCAAGAAGGTCGCTTTTCCGCGGGAGGCGCTGCCCCTGGCCAGTGTGCTGAACGATGGGCTCCACTTCGCGCTATCACTGCCGGTCATCGCGGTCGTGGCGGCATTGTACGGCGTCTGGCCGCGGCTCAGCTGGCTGTATGGCCTGCCTATCCTCGTGTGCCTGCAGTTCCTGCTCATCTTGGGATTTGGCATGCTGGTTTCTTCTGCCAACTTGTTCTTCCGGGACCTGGAACGGCTGGTCACGATTCTGCTCAGCATCGTCTTCTATGCCACGCCGGTCGTCTACCGCATGGACATGGTGCCTGAACGCTTCCGGACGCTTCTGTTTCTCAACCCCATGACGCCGCTGGTCGTCAACTACCAGAACCTGCTGCTCCACGGGACGTTCCAGTGGGGGATGGCTGTTTTATCGCTGACCTACGGCCTCATATGGCTGGGCATCGGCTGGTGGGTGTTCTCACGCCTTCGGTGGCGCTTCGCGGAGGCACTATGATTACCGGCGAGATACGCGTCGACCACGTCAGCAAGAGCTATCCACTATATTTCAAGTTAAGAGCCGGGTTCAAGAGCTTCCTGTTTCACCTGCCATCGGCCGTGGAGAGCATGCGGCACGCCCGGTTCGAGGCGTTGCACGATGTGTCGTTTGCTGTGGAGCCGGGTCAGGCAGTGGGCATCATCGGCCATAACGGGGCGGGCAAGAGTACTATGCTGTCTCTATTGGCTGGTGTCATGCTGCCGTCCGAAGGCAGCATAAGTACTTCTGGTCGCATTGCCCCGATCCTGGAGTTGGGCGCGGGGTTCCACCCAGATCTGTCCGGGGCAGAGAACATCATCCTGAACGCAGTGATCCTCGGCCTGACACGCCGCGAGGCGGAGGAGCAGTACGATGCGATCGTTGAATTCAGCGGCCTTGGAGAGTTCATCGGCCAGCCGATCCGTACATATTCCAGCGGCATGCTGGTCCGCCTGGGGTTCTCTGTCGCCGTACACACAAAACCGAACATCCTGCTTGTCGACGAAGTCCTTGCGGTGGGAGATGCCGACTTCCAGAAGAAGTCACGTGAACGCATCCTGGACCTGCGGCGCCATAGTGTCAGCATGGTGTTTGTCTCTCACTCGATGGAAGCCGTTCGCGCCGTATGCGATACGGCGATCTGGATCGAACACGGACGTGTCCAAGCGACGGGGACCGCAGCCACCGTAGCGGCGCAGTACGAGTCCCATGCCTGAAGCAAACACCACTGTAGTGGCCCAGAAGGCGCACGCTGGTCGGGCCAGCCTGAGCGTGCTGCTTGCGACTCACGACGGCATTCGTTGGCTGCAAGAGCTTCTGGACAGCCTTGGTCAGCAGACCCTTACGCCAGTGAGGTTGTCCATCCTGGACGACGCCTCGACTGACGGCACCTGGGAGCTTGTCCGCGATGCTGCCGTCCCTGAAGGGCAGACGACTGCCGGTCGCCAGGATGCGAACGCGGGGGCTGTTCGGACATTCGAGAGACTGCTGTCGATGGTGGACACCGAGTACTTCGCGCTTTGCGATGAAGATGACGTGTGGTTGCCAGACAAGCTCGCGAAGTCGGTGTCACTGCTCGAATCAAGCGGAGCCGACCTGGTCTACACGGATCTCAAGGTAGTAGACGAGAGTTTGCACGAATTGGCTCCGTCCATGTGGCACCAGTCCAACATCATGCCGGTTGCGGGGCGGGCGCTGGTCCCGCTTATCCTCAAGAACAGCGTCACGGGCTGCACGGTTGTCGGGAGAACGTCGATGCTGAGGAAGGCACTGCCCTTTCCTCCGGGCGTCCCGATGCACGACTGGTGGCTAGGGCTAGTGGCTGCATGCGGCGGCGGCATTGCTCCCCTGCATGAGTCGACTGTCCTCTACCGTCAGCACGGCGGCAACGAGGTGGGTGCGGCGCGCTTCGGATATCGCGGTCTTCGGTCGCGGCTGGACCGCAGGGGCACGAGGTTGGGCACCTACCTTCGGGACCGCCTCGACGCACGCCTTGCTCTCATCGACGGTCTGCAGGAGCGCGGGTTGATGAGCAGGCGCGCCTTCCTCGCATGGTTCTACCGCAGGGCACGTCTGGTGCGCTTTCTGCTGAGCCCCGCGTACGTGGTCTACACGGCAACGCATGCTGGTGTGCTGGGATTTGGCAACCTCGCGGTCGACTGGGCCCTGACTTGTCTCCCTCTGGGCTCGTTCAGCAGGGAGGAAACAGCATGAGCGTGTGCGTTGCTCTCGTGATCCTGACTCTGAACGCCTGCACGACTGCAGCTGCCGTGATCGCAGGCGTACAGGCGCAGCACCTGCAGCCAGACGTCTGGCTGGTCCTCGATTCTGGGTCATCCGACGGCACAGTGGAACTTCTTGCCCAAGCCGGCGCTGACGTGGTGCCGGTAGACAGGGCCCGGTTCGACCACGGAGCCACACGGCAGGCGGCCGTCGACCAGCTGGACGGGGTGGACGTCATAGTGTTCATGACACAGGATGCTGTGTTTGCAGACGCCGATGCGCTGGGAACACTGGTTGCATGCCTGGGCGACCCACGGATCGGCGTGGCATATGGCCGGCAGATTCCGCGGCCGAGAGCAGGCGTCATCGAGCGCCATGCGCGGCTGTTCAACTACCCCGATGCTGGAACCGTGCACACGATGGACGACGCGGCCAGACTCGGCATCAAGGTGGCTTTCTGCTCCAACTCCTTCGCTGCGTGGCGGCGCTCTGCCCTGCTGGCGGTAGGCGGCTTTCCATCTCCGTGCATCTTGGGTGAGGATATGCTGACTGCCGCACGGCTTCTCCAGGCGGGTCATGGTGTGGCGTACTGTGCCGAGGCGCGCGTCGCCCATTCGCATGTCCTGACGGTTGGCGGGGAGGCACGGCGATACTTCGACACGGGCGTCATGCACGCCAACAACCTTTGGCTTTTGCAGGCACTTGGATCCGTTGGGGGAGAGGGGATGCGGTTCGTACGGTCCGAGGTGCACTACCTGGAGACACAGGGAGCAGTCCTGCGCGTTCCCGAAGCGCTCGCACGGAATGCGGTGAAGTTGGCCGCGTACCGGCTGGGGCGCGCGTATCAGCGCCTGCCGACTGGATGGTGTCGGAGCATGAGCATGAATTCGGGGTACTGGAACTATATGAGGCGAGAGCATGAGACGCCGTAGCCTGCGCCCCCTTCTTGACGCTCTCTGCCTGCTGGCGGCGTTCCTGCTCGCCCTGCTTGCACGATTCCGGTTTGCCACGGCGACCATCAATGTGCAGTGGTACTGGATTTCGCTGGGGCTGTTCGCGGGTGTGGATATTAGCTATCTGTACCTGCGGGGGATGTATGACAACGGGCACGTCACCGCGGACCGAACCGGTGTCATGGTCGACGGGCTCGTCTATGCGACGTTCCTGTACCTGCTAGTCGCCTACTTGGTTAAGAACACGCTCTTCTCGCGCCTGACGCTCGTATACTTCCTCGTCCTGTCGTTTGTCCTGCAGGTCGCATTAGAGCGTGCCGTCGTCGGCATCCGGAGGCGCAGGTATGCACATGGCACAGACCTTGTGCCCACTGTTGTTGCTGGGAGCGTGGACGACCTGGCGTCAGCCGGTCTGGACGCGCTCAGCCTCCAGCGCGAGCTGGGGATGCGGCTGCTGCAGACGGAGGGTGAGGTGGTCACGGTCGGGTCATTCGCTCAGCTTGAGGTCACACTGGCTGACGGCACTGCACACGCGGTCCTCTTGGCGTCGCCCCTGCCCGATACCTCGCAGATGGTAGAACTGTGCCTGCGACGCTACGTCACGGTCTACGCTCTGGGCGGCACCGTACGCACACTGCCGTATCCCTCCGATGTCCTGTTTGTGGGTCACACGCCGGTGCTCAGGGTACGGGACCTCCTTGTGGTCGGTGTGGGTGCCCGTATCAAACGCCTCATGGATGTCCTGCTAGCGAGCGCTGGCGTCGTGATCCTCTCGCCGCTCCTGCTTATCCTCGCTGTGCTGGTGAAGCTCACATCCCGCGGGCCCGTCTTGTTTGGGCACCAGCGTCTGGGTGAGGGCGGCAAGCCCATCCGAGTCTACAAGTTCCGCTCAATGGTCGTGGACGCCGAGGCGCGTCTGCAAGACATGCTGGCGGACGATCCCTTCTTGCGCGTTGAGTACGAAGCGACGTACAAACTGCGAGACGACCCGCGGATAACACTGCTGGGACGCTGGTTGCGTCGGACATCGCTGGACGAACTGCCACAGCTGTTCAACGTCCTCGCGGGGGACCTCTCGCTGGTGGGACCCCGTCCCATCGTCGCAGACGAGATCGCCAGGTATGGCCCCGTTGCTGCTGTCATCCTGCGCGTTCGGCCTGGGCTCACGGGGCTGTGGCAGGTCAGCGGGCGCAGCGACTTGGACTACGCGGAGCGCGTGAGGCTGGACATGGACTATATCACGCACTGGAGCTTGTGGCTGGACATACGCATCCTGGCGGCGACTATCCCCGCCGTCTTGCGCAGGAGGGGAGCACGCTAGTACGGGTGGTACAGGCCAACGGGCAAATGGGCACCGAATGGTAAGTTCAGCACCTGAGATGGAGAGCTGTCCGTCTATAGTCCGTCGCAAGGATAAGACTGGATTCCCGCCTGCGCGGGAAGAACAGATCAGGCGGTGGATGGCGACGCGAGTCATATTTGGCACAAGGCTACTCCGCAAATATTGACTCATTGCGGACAACGACTCCGCAAATATTGACTTGTTGCGGAGGATGGATACGATAAGAGTATGAAATCTCTCGATGAGCTTGGTGAACTACAGCTGCGTTCGCGCGACATAGCGCCTCGCATCACGCCATGGCTTAAGGAGCACGAAGCGATCGTAATCAGCGGTGGCCGCCGGACAGGCAAGACCTCCCTGATGTACCTGCTGGGACGGCAGTTGTCGGGCCCGGCGCATGTTCTTGACATGGAGGTTCCCGAGGATCGCGACATCGCCCTGGCTGGGCCTGACGCGCTGGAACAGGTTACGGGCGGAGGGACGGTCTTCATCGACGAGATCCAGCATCTGCCGGACTTCCCGCGGTTCATTAAGCTGTGCGTCGACTATCACCCACGCCTCAAATTGGTTGTCTCGGGGTCGTCATCGCTGGCGATTGTCCGCGGGTTCAGTGACGAGCTGGTCGGGCGCATCGTGATGTTTGAGCTGTCGGTCCTGTCCTTTCGGGAGTATCTTGACTTCAGGGGTTATGGGTCGCTGGCGGGCGTGAAGACAGCGCAGGAAGACGTGCTGCCACAGGTCGACCGTCTGTTCAGCGAGTATCTCCAGTACGGTGGGTACCCCCGCGTGGCGCTGCTGGAAACGGCCGAGATGAAGATGCAGTACCTTGGCGACCTCATCCGTGTCTACGCACGGCGCGACGTCGACGCGCTGACAAGGATTGGCGATGATGCTGCGTTCGAACGGTTCATTCATGCCGTGTCAGCGAGTGCCGGCTCGATGGTGAACGTCCGTGAGATTGCGTCGGACATCGGTGTCTCGGACAAGACGCTGGGGCGCTACCTCCAGATCCTGCAACAGCTGTACCTGGTGCACCTGGTGCCGCCGCTGGCGCGCAACGTTCGGTCCGAGGTCAAGCGGACGCCGAAGCTGTACTTCGGTGACACCGGGCTGCTCAATTGGGCTCGTGGCAGCTTCCTGCCCATCGAACGACGAGGCGATGCCGGCGCCATTGCCGAGAACTATGCGTTCCTCGCGCTGAGTCGTACCCTCCGACAGGGCGAGCGACTGCACTACTGGCGCAAGACGTCTGGAGCCGAGGTCGACTTCGTTGTTGCTGACGGTGACTTGCTGCCGGTGGAGGTCAAGTGGAGCGGCGACCCGGCTCCTGGACACGGGTTTACCTCGTTTCTCGAGCAGTACAAGCCGCCCCGGGCTGTCGTTCTGACACGCGGCGTCACACGGGCTGGAACCGTTGGTTCTGTTCAGGTGGAATACCGACCACTGCAGACCTTTGAGCTATTGGGGTCAGCTGGTAATTAGCGGCCAAAGTGGTAAGTTCGTCTGGCCCTGGGCTTGCTGTCGCGGGGCATCTCGGGAGATGTCTCAGACTATCGTTTCCTAGGAGAGCACCCACAGCGCAGAGGTCTCCGTTGGCGGAACGACGGCGAACTTACCATTTCCGAACTACGCCCCTCGTATTGGACAAACATGCTCGGGGGTCTCTTTACCAGCTGACCCCAAAGAGTTGCCGCGATGCTGGCCTATATTGTATTGTCTACGGGTCCATGTACAATGCAGACATGACATGACGACAATATTGACATGAGGTGACGGCAATGTACAGAGAACGTTGGCTAATGCATCGATTGCAGCTTTCAGAGACCATACTCCCTATCACCGTACTCACCGGAGCGCGGCAGACAGGGAAGAGCACACTCCTTGCCAATGAACCGATGTTCAGCGGCTACTCCTACACGAGTCTCGATGATCCGGATTCCCGCGAGAGAGCACACAGGAACCCAGCAGTATTTGTGGACAGGGCAGACAGGTTGATCATTGACGAAGCTCATCGGGAACCAGACCTGTTTCTGGCTGCCAAGGAAGCCCTTCGCAAGGACAAGACACGTCGGTTCGTGCTGAGCGGATCCGCCAATTTCCTGCTCCTGAGGCGAATCCAGGATTCCTTGGCGGGGCGTGCCGCCTACCATGTTCTGCGTCAGCCCCTCTGGACCGAGTGGCTTCAGCAGCCGGAACCCCTCTGGCTTCTGAACATGTTTGACACGCAACTTCCGGCGGGTGGTTCAGCGCCATCGCCAGTGCCAGTGCTGGGCCTTCGCCCCATTCTGTTCAGAGGGTTCCTACCAGGCATCAGGGATGCGGAACCCGAACAGGCGGCGGTCTTCTGGCAAAGCTACGTGACGACTTATCTTGAACGCGACCTGCCGGACATCTCACCGACGACCTCTCTCTTCGATTATCGTGCGGTCATGCGTCGCGTTGCCATGACGACGGGATCGCTCATGGAGTACAGGAAGATTGCCGACGACACGAATGTCAACGAGAGGACGGTCTCGAGGTACATTGATGCGATCCAGAAAGCATACCTTCTCTCCCTTCTTCCTCCGGCACCCCTGACGAGCACGACCTCGGTCCGGCGGCAATGGAAGCCGTATCCATGTGACACAGGGCTCATCTGTTCGCTCCTTGGACTCAAGACCCCCGCAGCACTTGATGATATATTCTGTGGGCATCTCTTCGAGGATATGGTCTTTATGACACTGCAGACGCTGTGCGATCTCTGGGACATGGGTATGCACTTCGTGCGCACTCGTCGAACAAGTAAGCTGCACGAAGTGGACTTCGTTCTGGAACGTGGCGGCAAGAGCGTTGCCGTTGAAGCCAAGATGAGCGATGACGTGACCATGAACGACGCTACCCATATTCAATGGTTGCTGGACAATGATCCATCCTGTATCAGCGGCATCGTCGTCTATGGAGGGTTTTCCATCAAGAACCTTACGCGCCGTATCGTTGCGGTTCCTTGGACAATGCTATGATTGGGGCCAGCTGGTAAATGGGCACCGAATGGTAAGTTCAGTATCCGAGACGGAGAGCAGCCCAAAGCCTATAGCCGAAGTACAAGAGTGGATTCCCGCCTGCGCGGGAATGACAGAATTCTGCTGGAAGGACGGTGAACTTACTACTGCAGTCTATTTGCCAGCTGACCCCAAAGGCGTCCACGGTTTGGTGGTTGCACTCCCCGTTGCCTGTGCTATGGTGCTAGGGTTTCTCACGTGGAGGCGAGATGATGGCAGAGGATAGTGGGCAGCGGGCAGCAGGGGGTGTGGTGTCGCGTGGCGGTCGGCTGCTGCGCAAGCAGTCGGTGGCACAGGCGGCAGTCTTCCTGAGCATTGTCACCCTGCTCAGCAAGTTCATCGGCTTTGCACGCGATGCCATTGTGGCCCACAACTGGGGGGCGACCGGTGTCACGGACGCCTTCCTCATCGGGATGATGGTCCCCAGTGTCCTGCTCGGGATCATCTCGATAGGACTCAGCACGCTCATCGTGCCGTGGTACATCGCCCACCGCAAGGAGGACGCGGCGCATGCGCGCGAGCTGGTCAACCAGGTGGCCGTTGTCTGGGGCATGGCGTTCCTGGTCGTGTCGGCGTTCGTCCTGATCTTCGCTCCTCAGCTGGTCCATCTGTTTGCGCCGAGTTTCACGGGTGCCCGCTACGACCTGGCGGTCAAGGTGACGCGCCTGCTGGTGCCGATGGGGTTCTTCAACGTGATGACCGGCCTGGTGACCGGCCTGTCGCAGGCCGAGGGTCAGTTTCTCGTTCCCCTGCTGTCCAACGTCGCCGGCAATGTGCTGCTGGTTGGATGCCTACTCCTCTTCTCGTCGCCGCTGGGCATCCAGAGCTACGCGCTGGGCCTGACCGTCATGTCGGTCATCGGCTTCGCGCCGATCTTCTGGTTCCTGCGAAACCGCAGGGATTTCTTTCGCCACCTAGACCTGCGCCGCGTGGAATGGCGCACCATCGGGGCCTTTGCCGCCCTGCTCGTCCCGCTGATCATCTCCGGCGGAGGCGGGTCCTTGAATACGATCGTCGACCGCTGGTTCGCGTCGCACCTTGCGCAGGGGAGCGTCTCGGCCCTCGACTACTCCAACCGGCTGTGGAACCTGCCCCTGGCGCTGGCGGCCACGCCGATCGTCACGGCCGTATTCCCGTGGTTCTCATCCATGGCGGTCGACGGGACGTTGCTTGCGACTTTTGAGGACCGTATCAGGAAGACGGTAGCGCTCATGATCTACATCATGGTCCCCTGCATCGCCGGGCTGGTCGTGCTGGCCCAGCCCATCGTGCGCCTCCTGTTCCAGCGCGGAGCCTTCACGACAGGAGCGACACAGCTTACGGCGGCGTGTGTCCAGATGTACTGCCTGGGTTTGCTGGGGCAGGCGCTGTTTCCTGTTTTTCACCGCGTGTTCTACTCGTTTAAGGACACGCGGACGCCGCTGGTCGTCGGCGTCGCGATGATCGTGATCAACGCAGTCACCGACTGGCTGTTTGGCATGTGGTTCGGGGCTGCGGGCATCGCTCTTTCGACGACTGCTGCAGTCACCGTCGGCACGATCATGGACATCCTGCTCGTCCGCAAGTTCTTCCGCAGCGAGGTGCGCACGACACCACACTATCCACTCGCCTCAGAGATCGCCAGGACGCTGGTGGCAGTGATTCCGGTCATCGGTATCGCCCTCGCCTGCACGACATGGATCAACGGGGCTAACGGCTTCATCGGTCTTGCCCTTCGGCTAGTGTTGGTGTGCGGGGCGGCCGCCGTCGGTTACATGCTTGCCAGCATGCTTCTGCGCATCGACGGCTGGCGCATCCTCCTCGGCCGCATCAGGCACCGCATCCCTTCACTTGTGCCGTAACCAAGCTCTTTGGGGTCAGCTGGTAATTAGCTCCGAGCGGTACATCAAGTCGGTCGGGAATCGGCGTGTTGCTTACACACAAATGTAGTGTAAACTGGAAATGGAGTGAACATGGCGCCATCTGCCAAGGAGCACCGACATGAGTATCCTGATCCGCACGATGGGCAATCGACAGTACGCATACCTGGTTCGCCGCAGTGGAACTCGGACGGTTCAGACATACCTGGGACCCATGGCGCGCGCTGATGTTGCCGCCAAGGTTGCCGCTCTCAGGAAGGAGGGGTGTATCCCACCTCCGTTCTATCGCTACTTCTGGGACACTGATCCCACTGCCGTCGACCTGCACCGGCACGCAGCATATGTGATCAGTCGGATCCTCGAAACCGGAAGTTTGCACGCCGTCTGGTGGCTGCAGCGTCAATACCCGACTAATACCATCCTGCAAGTTCTCGCATCAAACAAAGGGCTGTCGGCGCGTTCACGGCGCTTCTGGTCCGCCTGGTTTGAGGTGAGCCGTGCATCCTGAGGCGATGGCACCAGGGGCCCTGGCGCTGATTCCTCGCCTTGCTCCCACGGTAGCGCGGCACCACTTCATCCTGGCGGGAGGGACCTCTCTCGCGTTGCTCCTTGGCCACAGGCTGTCGTTTGACCTTGACTTCTTCTCAGAGGAGGACGTTCTTCCCGACTTGCTGATGGGCGAGCTGCGCAAAGCGCATCTGAACCCCGAGGTCATGCAGCTCGCTCCAGAGACCCTCTCAGTCGTGATCGAGGAAGTGAAGATCTCCTTCTTCCAGTATCCCTATCCATTTGTCGACTTACCCCAGCCGTATGAGGGGCTGACAGTGGCAAGTATTCTCGATGTCGCCGCGATGAAGCTCGTCGCTATTGCTCAACAGTCGGCCCGGCGAGATTTCGTCGATCTGTACGTCATCCTCCAGCAGATGCCTTTTCGCACCGTGGCGGCGCGGGTCGTCCAGCGGTACGGTGCAGGGCTGATTGAGCCGGTCGCAGTCGGGAAGGGCCTCACCTGGTTCGATGACGCGGACGGGGAGCCTGACCCGCAGTACCTGGGCCAGCCACTCCGGTGGGACGACGTGAAAACGTTCTTCGCGTCGTCGTTCCGTCAGTTCGTCCTAGACCTCGACGCCGCTTTGGGGTCAGCTGGCAATTCCAGCCTAAAATAGTAGGTTCGCCGTCCTTACGCCGAAGTTCTGTCATTCCCGCGAAGGCGGGAATCCATCCTTCGTCCGTGTCTATGTACTACTGCGTGGTCTATTTACTAGCTGACCCCAAAGAACGCAGGTGGGCCATGGCTTCTACCAGGTTAGGATTGATCCGGCTGGAGTAAACCAGCTCTGAGCGCTCCATCGCGGTATCGCCCGCGGCACGATAGCACAGGGACAGACCGTAGTAGGCGAAGGTGTTGGTGAAGCCTTGCTTGACGACGCTGGTCAGCAGCTCCTTTGCATGCGCGGTCTCTCCGCGTGCGAGTGCACAGAAGGCCTGCGCCGTGACGGCATACGGCTCTCCCTTCGTGATGGCTAGCCCTTCGGCCGCCTTGGCCTCTGCGCCCGTCACGTCACCCCCCACGTACACCATGGCAAGCGCCAGCCATCCCTTGATGGCGGCCAGCGTCGGATACAGCCGCTCGGCCTCCTTCAGGCAGATCAGGGCCTGAGAGCTCTTCAAGTTGAGTTCCATCATGCCTTGGCTCCACCACGGCCGATAGTCCTCGGGCGTCAGCCTCTGGGCTTCGACGAACGCAAAGCGTGCTGCGTCGGTCGCCGGTCCCGCCACACCACCCGCAAGTGCATGGGCGTACGTGCTCCCCAACAGGTTCCAGTACATGTCGTTGGAGGGGTCAAGGACCGTGGCTTCCGTCAGACGCTCAACCTTCGTGGCTGTCTCTAATCCCCCCAGGCGCAGTGCGTACAGCGATGCCACCCCGCGCTGGATGGGCGCCAGCGCAAGCAGGAGCGCGAGCCCTCCCGCGATCAGAGAGGGGATGCGCCTGCGGTGGATGAGCTGCCGGCGGTCGTCGCGGCTGAGCAGATCATACGTCACCGTGCGGGTCGACAGCAGGGCCAGGCAGACGAAGAGAACGGCGGGCGCCACCGCATAGACGTAGTCGACGTCCATGCACATGTGGAGGAAGTACGCGAGGGTACCTGCCCACAGGCCGGTGACCGCCATGTCCTCGCGCGAGCCGAACACGCGGTCGAGGCCGCGCAGGCCGCGCCGCGCGATCCAGGCGAAGAGGGGAATGGTGCCCAGCAGGCCGGTCTCGGCCAGGAAACGGAAGAAGACGGAGTGGGGGTCGATGCGGCGAGACACGTCCGGCACCCACTCGAACGCGGTCCAGACGTGTCCAAACGTCCCCAGACCGGTGCCCGCGAGTGGATGCTCCCTGAACAGACGGAGCGCCAGCACGATCAGGTGAACACGCGTGTCGTTGGATTGGTCACCGGCACCCGTGACAAAAGCGCCGAGTGCCGCTCCCTTCTCTGCATTGAGGGCCTCCGTCGCCCAGGTCACGCGGTTGAGCAGGGTGAAGCCTGCTGCGGCAGTACCGACAATCAGCATGCGCAGGACGACGCGTTTCCTCCAACCCCGTGGAGTCAGCAGGATGAGCGCGATGAGGCCGATGATGCCTGTGAGGAACGCCCCGCGTGATGTCGTGAGGTACAACACCATGAGCAGGAAACCGGTGCAGACGTCGTACAGAAAACGCCGGTCGCGGCGCTTGTCCCCCGTGGCCATGCCGACACTCAGCAGGATGCACAGGACGAGGAACCCGGCAAAGGAGTTGTGGTACTGCCACAGGCCCCACAGCTGGCCGTTCACGACGAAGTGGTACTGCTGGTTGAGCGCCCACAGCGGCGTGAAGGTAAACAGGGGTGACATCGCCGCCATGTAGCAAGCAAAGGAAAAGGCTGCCATGCCGACACCGGTAAAGAGGATGCCATTCAGGAAGAATTGCAGGTCTCCACGCTCCTGCACCAGGTTGAGGACCATGACAGCCAGCAAGAGAGCCGCGCCCAGCTTGGCTGCCTCGACCTGTGCACCATAGCGGTACGGGGACAACAGGGTCAGAGCGATAACGGTGACCACCAGGAGCAGCGATGTCCAGTCGGTCGACAGCGAGACCAGCGGGTGGTCGGGCAGCCACCAGAAGCACCAGGCGGCGAAAACAAGGAGGACGCTGGCCGCAAACGCCCAGTCGGCGGTGTACACCACAACATCCCCGTACCTCGTTCCCACGGCAAGGCCAACGAGCAGAAGCAGAGTGAGCAGCATGAACAGTCGTTTTCTCATGGCGTTCATTGTATGCGCCGCGCCTACCCCTGCAACTCATATGGGGTCAACCACTCATTCCAGCCCGAAGTGGCAAGTTTGTCATCTGTAGGCCGAAGTTCCGTCATTCCCGCGCAGGCGGGAATCCATCCTTTCATCCTGACGGATGTACCACCCACATCGATTTACCCGCTGACCCCAAAGAGAAGCGCCAGCCCTCGCTCGGACCGGCGCGTGATCGTGTTGTGAATCTGATTGTGGGGTCTGCCAGCGATGCTTAGGACCTGACGAAGATCATTGTCACACGCCCGAACATCGGGTACCACCCAACGTATCCGCCCAGCTGCTCGCCTATGAACCGAACCGGCAACATCGTGATCCCGGGATCCTGGATGTAGGGAGCAGCGTCACAGTCGCTGTTGATGCGGACGCTCGTGCCGTTGACCAGGGCATTTGGGCTACCAATGGTGAGGACGATGGTCTTCGTGCCCAAGACGATGGTGACCACGCCAGTATCGGCATTCCACTTAATAGTGCCTCCGAGAGCCTTGACGATGGGCGCAATCGGCGCAAAAACGAGATCACACTTGATCTGTGGAGCTGCGTCGATGTGGCTCAGAAAGCCTCCGACCGTGATGTCCTTTGAATCGACAGTCAAGATGATGAAAAGAACCTTGGACCTCGGGTGCTCATAGACGTCGGCCGGAACATTTATGGCTCTGACGGCCGTTGGTACGATGACCATACTCAGTGCCAACACCACCAGCACTGCCGCAACAATCTTGTTGAACTTCCTCATTACTCCTCCCTCGGGCGCTCCTGTACTCGCCCCTGCTGAACAAAACAACCGCACGCTCATACCTTGGAACCGATACTACTAAAGTACGTTACTCCATTATTGTGAACGTGTCAAGTCCTCCTTGCAAAAGCCTGGCACCATGGATACAATTGCAAGCACCAAGAGAACCTACGGCACAGCTCAGTTCTGCTCTGGGGGAGGTTTCCGACTGTGAACGACGACATGCACCGATACGACAAGGTTATCCTGATCTTGGCACTGGTTCCAGTTGTTTTCGGTGCGCTGTTCCAGGGCGGCTACTTCACATGGCAGGCGTACCTGATGATGGTGCTGGCCTTGCCCGCTGTTCTGCTCTTCGTGCTAACGCGTTCCCGACAGGGCTGGGCTCGTGCCGGAGGTGCCGTGGACGTCACGATGCTGGCCTTCCTTGGCGTCTGCGCACTGTCCATGGTGGCGACCGTCTACTTCCATGCCACGATGGTAGAGTTCTTCAGGGTACTGTTCTGTGCAATCCTCTTCTACGTTGTCTTCAATGTCACGCGCCACACGGCTCAGCTCGACCTCGCAGTCGACATCCTCCTTGGACTGGGTGCTGTGCTGTCCCTCATCGGTCTCCTGGCTTACGTTGGTGCAAGTAACCAGTTGACCGGCCCCTTCTGGACCTGGCTGGCCACGGACGGTCTGACGCAGGGTCTCAGCATCAGCAGTACTCTGCAGTACCGCAACACCTTTGCCGCCTTTCTCATTTTGCCCATTTTCCTCGCGCTCACCCGCGCCCTGGACGTTCGCCGGTGGTGGGAGCGCGTGCTATATGGAGCCTTCGCCGGCTTCTTCGTCGTCATGCTCATCTTGAGCCAGTCGCGCGGAGGCCTGCTGGTCTTTCTCATTACTCTGATTCTCTTCCCGGTTATGCTCCCGAGGGGGCAGCGTCGTAAGGGGATCCTCGCCGTGTTTCTCCTTGTTGTAACCCTCGCCCTCACGTTCTGGCTGAAGCGGGATGTGTTCGTGCCAATGCTGCTGAGCATGGCGACACGCATGCGAAGACTCTTCGCCTTCGTGGGTGGGGTACAAGATGCCAGCCTGTACGCGCGTGTGGTCATGATCCGCGATGCGTGGTCCATGTTCCTGCACCGGCCGGTGCTGGGCACAGGGGCGGGCACGTATCAGTACGTATACACGCAGTTCCGCAGTATCCCGTTCTACGCCAAGTTTCCCCACAGCATCCTGTTCGAGGAACTGGTGGACCTGGGCATCCTGGGCGGGGGCGCGTTTCTCGCTCTTGTCGGCTCGCTTCTATGGAGGGGTCTGCGCATTGCTAGGAGCGAACAGGGGGCGATCTTCGCTGGCCTGCTCGCAGGGGCATTCGGCAGTGTCCTCCATGCTGCCGTCGACTTCGACTGGTCGCTGCTCGTGATGCCGGTACTCTTCTTTGTCACCTGTGGCCTGCTGGTGTCGCGCGAAAGGCGCGAGCCGGGTTTCACCGTACCACATGTCGGTATGAGCTACCACCACGCTCCCCGTTCTGTGCGCCTTCTGACGGGGGTCCTCTTCGTCGTAGCGGTCTGGAGCATCGTGTTTGTTACCCTGCTGTCGGCTGCCAACACCGGCTTGGCCCAGCGAGCGGAGTCCCAGGGCGACCTCCCCTCTGCCCAGTACCGTTACCGTACGGCGGTGCGCCTGGCGCCGCTGGGCGCCGAGCAGAAAGCGGACCTGGCGGCTTTTCTGCAGAATCATGTGCAGGCGACTGCGCAGGACCCCACGGAGGTTGATCGGGAAGTCCAGCAGCTGTACGAGGCGGCGGCGCGGCTCAATCCGCGTATGTGGGCCTACCACGACGCCCTGGCGCGGCTGTACCTGAATCAGGGGGACTCGCGAGCAGTCATCGAGGCGCAGGCTGCAGTCGATCACAACCCTCTGCGTGCGGACAGCTGGTTCATCCTTGCAGTCGTGCGGAACGCTGCCGGGGACCAGGTGGGCGCAGGCCAGGCGTTTGACCGCGCCATGCAGCTTCAAGAACAGGGAAGCAACTGATGGTCGTCGCCCTGACACTTGACCATTACAGCCACTGGCCTACACTTTATGTTGCTGGGGCACTTGAAGAGTGCCAAGTGGTTTGTTGTGGGCAGCAACAACAAGAAGGGGGCATAAGGGTGATACAATGACAGGCTTGCTTGACCGTAATCCTCCTGGCACAGCGTGCATGTCGCTCCAACGGAGCGTTGCCGGGACGGGTCACGGTATGTTCTCCCAAGGTCACATCATCCTTTGTCTACGAGGTGTCTACTGATGGAACAGGAACTGAGTTTGCGCGATGTATTGGGCGTCCTCAGACGCCGAGCCTGGATTGTCCTCGTCGTTGTCTTCGTAGCAGTGGTAGCTGCTGCCCTGCTGTCCTACGTGATCCTGCCCCCTGTCTACCAGGCCAACACGTCCCTGATCGTCAACGAACGCCAGAACGTGGCACAACCGGCAGACAGCCTCGACATTGGCCAGATCCAGACGTACCGTTCGCTCGCCGTCACGTATGCCAAGATCATCACCAGCCGTGCCGTCCTGCAGGACACCATCGACACGCTCAAGCTACCCGAGACGGTGGGTCAGCTCACCGGCATGACGACCGTGGCGGTGGAGGGGCAGACCGAGATCATCGGCGTCAGCGTCAAGGATAAGGATGCCAGCCGTGCCGCCCTCATTGCCAACACCGTGGCCAAGTCGTTCATCCAGCAGCTGCCCAAGCTGGTCAACCGGGTCGAGAACGTCAGCGTCATAGACCGCGCCGTGCCCATGACCGGTCAGGTCAGCCCGCGACCTCTCCTCAACATCGTAGTGGCCTTTGTGGCCGCGCTTATGCTCGGCGTCCTGCTCGCCTTCCTCGTGGACTACTTCGACGATACCATCAAGACACCCGACGACGTTAAGAAACTCTTCGGCCTCCGCGTGCTCGCGGTCGTTCCGGATATGACCGCAAAGGGGGCCAGCCATGGCCGCACATACTAGGTCCGACAGCTACGGCTACGGGTACGGCGGCTACAAGGGCTCACGCAGCCCGGTGGCCGAGGCGTTCCGTGTCCTCCGCACCAACCTGCAGTTTGCTGCCGTCGATAAGGAGCTGAAGGTCATCTTGGTGACCAGTCCCTCTCCCAACGAAGGCAAGAGCACCGTTGTGCAGTACCTTGCGCAGACCATCTCCCAGACGGGCAAGAAGGTCATGGCGCTGGATGCCGACCTCATCAACCCGACCCTGCACCGCCGCTTCCGGATCCCAAATCAGCGTGGGCTCTCCAACCTCATCGTGGGCGATGCCGACTTCACCGTGTTCACGCGTCTCAAGGAGTACCCCAACCTGTCGGTCATCACCACCGGCCCGATCCCGCCCAACAGCTCCGAGCTCCTGGGCAGTGCCCGCATGAAGCACCTGATGGACCGCCTGCGGGAGGAGTACGATGTGGTCATCATGGACAGCCCGCCCATGCTTCCCGTCACTGACGCGGTCGTGGCCTCATCCTTGGCCGATGGTGTCATCCTGGTCGTCCGGGCTGGCCGCACCCGTAGTGGTGAGGTGCACCACGCGCAGGACGTGCTGGAGGCAGCGCACGCCAATGTGCTGGGTGTCGTGCTCAACCGCGCCCGCCGCCGCGTCAACGACTACTACTACACGCGTACGTATGGCGCCTATAGCACCGAACCCTCCAAGCCCGAGGAGGCACCGGCCCAGTCATGAGCGTCGTCGACATACACTGTCACATCCTTCCGGGGCTGGACGACGGTGCGCCGGACATGGCCATCAGCGTCGCCATGGCACGTCTCGCTGTCGCAGCCGGCATCAGTAGTATCATCGGCACGCCGCATTGGATCGAGGACGAGCACGAGACGGACCCCGCCATCGTGCGTCGGACTGCCAGGGACCTGCAGGCCGAGTTGAACAGTCGGGCCATTCCCCTCACGGTCCTGCCAGGCAACGAGGTGTTGATCTGCCCCGACTTGCCCGACCGGATGAAGCATGGCGACGTCCTGACCCTCGCCGACCGGGGCACACATCTCCTGCTTGAACTGCCCTACGAAGACCTGCCCACCTACGTGGATGACGTTATCTTCAAGCTGCAACTGCAGGGCCTCATCCCCGTCCTTGCCCATGTCGAGCGCTATGCCTATGTCCGCAGCGACTGGCACATCCTGGACCGCTGGGTCCAGCGTGGCTGCCTGGCCCAAGTCAACGCGTCGAGCCTGGACCGCGGAGCGGGTGACGATCTCGCGCAGGACCTGATGGACCGTGGCTTGGTTGCCTGCACGGCGACGGATGCGCATGACGCAACCCAGCGAGTGCCGTGCAGTATCTGGAACGAGTGGGGAGTGAGCCTTCCCGACGGGGAACAGTTGTGAATAGCGTCGTTCTGACAGGAATCGCTTGTTGCTGGACAATTCGGCGCCTGCGGGGGACTGTGTGAACACCCAGCGGACAGTAGTCGATCTGCTGCCTTCGGAACGATGTACTGGTTGTGCTGTCTGCGCGAATGCGTGTTCTGTGCAGGCCCTGACCATGCAGCCAGATGTGTTGGGCTTCGAGTATCCGCACATTGACGAAAGGATTTGCACACATTGTGGTCTGTGTACGGTCGCCTGCCCCGTTCTGAACGCTCCTGATGAGCATGGCTCTCCTCGAGAAGAACCTCAGGCACTTGCTGCTTGGGCAAACGATGCGCTGCTGCGTCAAGAGAGTTCGTCCGGGGGTGTCTTCGGGGCAATAGCGGCTGATTTTGTCGCAAAGGGCGGGGTTGCAGCCGGAGTGCGGCTGAACTTGGACCAGCGGAGAGCTGAGCACTATTTGAGCACTACTGTAGTCGACCTGACATACTCGCGTGGTTCCAAATACATTCAAAGTCATCCAGGCACCATATACAACGATGCCTGCACGTATCTGCGCATGGGTCGTCAAGTACTGTTTAGCGGGACGCCCTGCCAAGTGGCAGGAATGCGTCGAATGGCAGCGCAATACGCGGGGGCTGACCTGCTGAGCACGGTCGAAGTCATCTGTCATGGTGTTCCTTCTGAGGTTGTCTGGCAGAACTATCTGGCTTCGCTCGAAACGCGATACGGCTCCAAGGTAATGGACTACCGTTTCCGCAGCAAGTTTCCAGAAGGTTGGCATGGATATGACACCATGGCGCGGTTCACCAACGGGCGCGAGTATGTCAGAAACCATAGGCAGGATGCCTTCAATGCGGCTTTCCTTCGCGACTACTGCCTTCGCCGTTCCTGCTATGACTGCGAGTTCTGTTCGGGAAACAGTGTTGCGGATCTCACACTAGGTGACTTCTGGGGGGCGTCGCCGTCCTTGGACGACGACAAAGGGGTGTCGATTGCTGTTGTTCGCACCGCTCGTGGGCGAGAACTGTTGGAGCAGTGTGGACGCCTACGGCATACCGTGGTTTCCCTGAGTGTCGCTCAGGCGGGCAATCCACGGCTCACGACGGGCCATATCGCCGTGCCAGCACAGCGGGAGACCTTCCAGCGCGTGCTACTTGAAGAAGGATACGAGGCTGCGGCGAAGCGCTACCTGCGACCGGTGCCGCTGGGCAGGCGCATAGCATCCAGGGCTTACCGGCTGGGGAGCCGCGTGGCGACCCAGGTATGCCACTGGCTCAAGACGGCTTTCAGCAGCAACAAGAGGGGGAGAGTCAGGTGAAAACGGTACTTATGATTAGACATGCTGGCTTCTATAACAGGGGCTGTGAGGCTATCGTTGCCTCGACGAGCAGCCTCATTAAGGCACAGTATCCGAACGTTAAAATCATCTTGGCGTCAAATGATGCAGTCAACGACTGCAGGTACCCTACAGTCGTTGACGAAATTGTGCCACACTGTGTCCGCCGCTGGTCATTGGCCTGGGACTTGTCGCAGGTTTTCAAGCGTCTTGGTAGAACAAGACAAGCTTACGACGTCCTGTACGGGCGCCTTACTCCTGTGATTCGGCAGGCTGATGTCGTACTCTCGATTGGTGGCGACAACTATTGCGACGGGGATCCCGGACCTTTCCTGGCGCTGGATGCGGCTGTACGCCAACAGCACAAACCTCTAATTCTCTGGGGCGCGTCAGTCGACGCACAGAAGCTCCCCGCAGATGCGCGGGCAGACCTCAAGAGGTTCAACTGCATCACGGCGCGTGAATCTCTGACCATCCAGAGCTTGGCAGCAGCTGGAGTCTCTGATAACGTGACTGCTACTGCGGATCCGGCATTCACGTTGAAGCCGCAGGAATTTGATATGACTTCCTACATGCCAAGTGCGGAAAACGGCATAGTCGGGGTGAATTTCTCTCCCCTTATTGCGCATATGAATACAGGCGTGAACGATGAGTTTTACATCACAATGCTCTCTTCACTCGTACGCCGCATTGTCGACACCTATCACATGGGAGTTCTCCTCGTACCGCATGTGATGAGACCCACGAACGATGACCGTCTGCTACTTAGTGCATTGTTGGCTCAAGTCGACCGACTTGATAGTGTCAGACTCTTGCCAACCGGCCTGTCCGCGGCTCAAACCAAGTATGCGATCGGCAAATGCCGGGTGTTTATCGGTGCCAGGACCCACTCCACTATTGCGGCCATGTCTTCTCTCGTCCCCACGATTACGATTTGCTATAGCATCAAGGGAGAGGGCATTCCGCTGGACGTCTATGGCAGGCAAGGTTTCGCCATCGATTCACGCAACATGACTATCATTGACTTGGTCGACAGTTTCCAGTCGATGCTGTCGCAAGAGGCCTTTATGAGGAACAGGCTCGCGTACATCGTGCCTCGCCTACAGCAACGTGCTGCACAGGCTGTCGACGTCTTGCGGCCGTTCCTTGAGCAGGAGCATATCAGTGCTCGTGAGTCAGTGTACTGATAGCAGGCCGGGAACCGGCGATGATGCTCGTCGATATGGGCGAGGAAACGGCAGCTACAGGCGCGTCGGGCCATCTGGTTGCTCACGATTTGCCTTGGCGCACGCTGTGGCTATTGTTTCTCAAGTCAAGGTACAGGCAGAGTGTGCTTTGGAGGCGCAGAGTGAAAGGTATCGTCCTGGCGGGTGGCACCAGCTCGACACCCCAGGCGGCCATGGCACGCGCGTCCTTGCGCTCAAGGATGGTAGCAAGTTCGCGTGCGAGTTTTTCACCGAGTATGACCCCGGGAACGAGAAGGGATTACGTAGTCCGATCGGCGACGTCGCGTGGATTGGACGCTCCAGGGCGCCTGCACCTCTCCTCGTTTTTCTGTGGGATGCTGGTCTTCAGAGCCTTGCTGAGCATCTAGGGGAGTGTTGACGATGAAACTCCTTAGAGCGGGCGCAGATGGAGAGCTGAGCACTGACGTCATCCGCCTCCTGTCTCCTGTGGTGGAGGTGACTGCCTGCGTCACGAACCAGCTGGACGTCATGGACCGCGCTGGTTTGCAGAAAGCTGTTGAGACATTGCAACTCGATGTCGTCGTGAACTCTGCAGTCTGGGCTGTGGGCCGAGGGTTCCAGGAGCGGAAACCGTACGTCAGGGAGTACCGTTGAAGAGGCACTCTAGAACGACCTTTGCCTGTGCAGTGCTCCCCACTGTCAGCTGGAGCATACGACTTGATGCGGGTGGTGGCCAATTGGCGACACGTGGCTATTATGTCCTTCGCGATACTGAACAAGGTCGTGAAAGGGCAGTACGGTTCTCGGCGGACTGTGCCGTAAATGCGACCGGTAGAACAAACCCATCAGCAAGCGGAGAATTGCGGCTTGACCTAGTGAGTCTTCGCGTGTTGGCGCGATTGGCTGCTGATGCGCTGATTGGCGTCGCAATAGGCCGTTCCGGGATTGGTTCGTCAACATGACCAACCATCGAAGCGGTTACGTTTTTCGGGCCACGATGCTAACGATGGCCTTCCTTCTGCCCGCCGTGCCGATAGGAAAGGGGCTACCGGCGGTGAGAGGGGAACAGGTGCTGGCTGCCGGTTATGCCCTAAGCCTCTTGGTCAGTATGCTGTTGAGGCGGCGATCTCCGGGAATTCCGAATCGTGTTCTTGGGATTGCCTTGGGTGGTGTCGCTTTCTGTGGGGCAATAGCAGTATCGTTACTGTATGCGAGTCTGGCCCTTGGAATCACACCGGCAGTTAGCGATTGGTTCGAATTTGCACGGGTGGTCGAGTATATGCTTCTAATTTTTCTTGGGGCAAGTTTCGAGTGGAAGCGTGAGGACATTGCCAACTATGAAAGGCTGGTACTCGGAGTTGCTGCCATATCTGCGCTGGTTGGTCTGGCTCAATGGGTTGACTTGTTTCGAATCAATGAGTGGCTGGCACCTCTCTACGTGTCGACCCAGCTAGCCACCCTGCAGCAATCCCATAGGACAGTTGGCATGCTAGGCAACCCCAACGAGTTTGGCGCATCGATGTCGCTTGTTCTCTGCTTGGCAGTGAGCCGTGCGATGTGGGCGCGCAATCGTTCGCAACTCCGGAGGACTGTCGCTCTCATCATCCTTGTTAGCCTCGCCCTCGCCACTTCTCAATCTCGCGGTGCACTGACCGCGGCATCGGCCGGGGTAGTGGGAGTGCTTCTCCTCAGCTGGCCAGGACTCAGAGTCAAGAAGTACTCCTCAATCAAGCGGCTGCTACCTTGGTTTCTTATTGGCTGTGTGCTGATTGCACTGTTCTCCGTGACCCCACCAGAATACTTGGGTCGGTTTGGGCAGCTGAAGTCTATACGCACCGCCTCTGGCTTGACTGACCGGCTGAAGGCTTGGTCCATAACCACGCAGCAGTACTGGACATCGCCCGTGTTTGGCTTGGGCCCAGGCAAGACACTAGTCATAGGCATACACGTGGATAATGAGTGGCTCATGCTGGCCAGACAATATGGAGTGGTCGGACTTGCCGCGTTCCTGGTGTGGGTACTGGCACTATGGCGTGGCCTGACCCACTCGCCGACTGCTGCTGAGGACGATGTGCACTACTCCATTGCTGCCAGAGCATCGTTGCTCAGCATTGCAGTGTGCATGATTCCTGGTGCGTTCTATGAGAACTATCAACTTGTGGGCATTTTCCTTCTCATGATGTTACCCGTTTTCCGAGAACTGGTTGAGCCCCAGGCTAACGTCACATGAGGGTTCTGATCATTGCCCACATGTTTCCGCTGAACGGCTCCGACATGGCGTGTACGCAGGTTGTTGTACGCCAGGCGATAGAATTGGAGAGCATAGGGGCAGAGGTGCATGTAGTTGCTCCAATTCCAGCAGCCCCTTGGTTGCTCAGGTGTCTGCGCCCCCGTTGGCGTGCTTTCTCGGCTGTTCCGCACCGAGAGAGGGTCAAGGGGCTGGACGTCATTCATCCTAGGTTCGTACAGTTTCCATGGGCTCTGAGCCTGTCCAGCGATGGACGACGTGTTGCAACAGCCGCACGACGAGCTATTGCGCAATACTGGCCCGGTACGGTCTTCGACATCATCCATGCCCATTTCGGGTTGCCCGACGGCGAGGCAGCTTGTTCCATTGGGCGTCGTCTCGCGATTCCCGTAGTCGTCACTTTTCAGAGCACCGACGTTGATTCCACTATTAGACGCTCTCGTGCGTGTCGTCAAGCTCTTGACAGGGTAGTAGGAGAGGCGACGGTAGTGATCGCCCCTTCACCGAACATGGAGCTCAAGTTATGGCGTAGTCTGCATTGCCGAGCGAAAACAATCGCGTATGGCACCGACGTAGAAATGCGGGAAGACCGGCTAGAAGACAGTTACCAAACATCTGATAGACGATTGCATGTGGTTACTGTGTCGCGCCTCTTGCGCAGGAAAGGGATCGACATCGCCATAAGAGCAATAGACAGATTGTCTCGTGCTGGCACTCCCGTGGAATATACAATAGTAGGGGACGGCCCTTGTCGTACAGAGCTAGAGGAGTTGGTGAAGAGCCTGTCGCTAAATGACGTTGTCACTTTTGTTGGTTGGCAGACTAAGCCATGCGTGAACGTTTTTCTTAGGAAAGCAACGGTATTCTGCCTGACTAGTTGGGGAGAGACACTCGGCGTCGCATACCTTGAAGCAATGTCTGCTGGCCTGGTGGTTATCGCGTGCCAAGGCGAGGGAGTCGATGGCATCGTAGAGCACCGTGTCACAGGACTTCTTGTTCCAGTCAGAGATGTAGGTGCCGTGGCCGACGCGCTTTTATGGTCAAGAGACCATGCTTTGGAGTCAGCAGCCATCGGCAGGCGAGCACAGGACTTGGTCTATGGAAAATACACGTGGAAGTCTACGACGCTGACTCTAATGGAATTATACCACGTAAGTATAGAGGCGGCAAACCGCGACGATATGGGAGGTACTGAGTGAGGTCAACGCCGAGCTTGGTGCACTCAAGGAGCTGTGGATCATGTGTCAGCAGAGCGGCCAGTCGTCCGTCAGTGTCTGCATCGTTCGTTCGACGATTTGAAACTGCCATAGGAGCGCACAGCATGGAAGCATGGAAACCATCTTCTGTAGGTGTTATTGGTCTGGGGTACGTAGGCCTGCCACTGGCCGTGGGATTTGCCCAGGCGGGGTTGACCGTCCACGGTGTGGAACAGAACCCCGACAAGGTGGCTCGCGTCAACGCCGGCGATTCCTACATCGACGACGTGACGTCTGCCCGTCTTCAGGCCGTCGTTGTCAGTGGTGCTTTGACAGCTTCCACCGAGTTCTCGGCGCTCAAGAACTGTGACGCGGTGATCGTATGCGTCCCCACGCCGCTGACCATCAATAAGGCTCCCGACGTCTCGTACATCGAGAACGTTTCCCGCGCGCTGGTGCCATATCTCCATAAAGGAGAGCTCGTCGTGCTCGAGAGTACGACCTATCCCGGGACGACTGATGAGGTCATGTTGCCCATTCTCGAGAGCAGCGGCCTCAAGGCAGGTGTGGACTTCTACCTTGCGTTTTCGCCCGAGCGGGTAGACCCTGGCAATGTGCACTACAACACATTGAACACACCCAAGGTCGTCGGCGGACTGGACGCAGCTTCGACGGAACGCGCCTGCACACTGTATGCGCTGGTCGTTCCCCAGGTGTATCCCGTCAGTTCATGTCGGGCAGCCGAGATGGCCAAACTGTTGGAGAACACTTTCAGGCTCGTCAACGTGTCACTCATCAACGAGCTGGCTGTCCTCTGCGAGAAAATGGACATGGACATCTGGGAGATCATCGACGCGGCCAAGACCAAGCCATACGGCTTCATGCCGTTCTACCCGGGGCCTGGCATCGGCGGGCACTGCATCCCCATCGATCCCTTCTACCTCTCCTGGAAGGCGAAGGAGTACGACATCGACCTTGCGTTTGTCGAGACGGCGGGCAAGGTGAATGACGCCATGCCCGGCTTTGTCGTGGACAAGGTTGCCTTTGCCCTCAATTCGGTCGGGCGTGCCACCCGTGGTGCGCGCGTGCTCGTCCTGGGCGTCGCCTACAAGAAGGATATCAGCGACCTCCGCGAGTCGCCTGCACTCAAGGTACTGGAGAAGCTGCAGCGATGGGGGGCCGAGGTGAGCTACTTCGACAGTCATGTGCCCGAGGCACGCGTAGCCGGTGTGACGCTCAGGTCACTGCCGCGCTTGGACGCGGAAACTGTGCACGGTGCTGACTGCGTGGTTATTCTGACTGACCACACCTCAGTGGACTACGCGATGGTTGAGCAACGTGCTCAGCTGATCGTCGACACACGCAATGCCATCCAGCATAAGGGCCCCAGGCTCTTCAGGCTTGGGGATGGGACCGAAGGCATTGAATAGCCCCGTCCGGTTCGCCCTCATAGGCTGTGGCCGCATCGCACCCAAGCATGTCAGTGCTCTGGCCAAGATTCCGTCGGCCCGCGTCGTGAGTGTGTGCGACTTGGTCGAAGCACGGGCACAGACTGTTGGCAACGAGCTTGGCGTGCCGTGGTACACGGACTATCACGACATGCTGGAGCACCAGCCAGCCAATATCGTGAATGTCTGCACCGAGAGTGGCAACCATGCACGTGTCGCGATGGACGTTATGAAGAGGTTCGCCTGCAATGTCATCGTGGAGAAGCCCATGGCGCTGCGGTTGTCGGATGCTGATGCCATGATCGAGACGGCGCGCGAGGCCGGCGTCCGGATCTTTACGATCAAACAGAATCGCTTCAACGGCCCTGTCCAGCTTCTGAAGCAAGCGCTGGAGGAAGGCAGGTTTGGTCGCGTCCTGATGATCACATCACGGGTCCGCTGGCACCGCACACAGGAGTACTACGATCAGGCACCTTGGCGTGGAACCTGGGCACAGGACGGTGGCTGTATCACCAACCAGGCTATCCACTACGTTGACCTCATGCAGTGGTTGGGTGGTCCAGTCTCTTCTGTGTATGCCACATCACGCCGTTTCCTGCATAGTATGGAAGCCGAAGATGCAGCTGTTGCAACTTGGCAGTACCAGTCCGGGGCCCTGGGCGCTTTCGAGGCGACGACGTGCGCCAATCCAAAGGACCTTGAGGGTTCCATCACGGTCCTAGGTGAGAAGGGCGAGGTCGAAATAGCAGGCTTTGCCGTCAATCAGGTGCGAACATGGGCTTTTGTGGATGAACAGCCGGAAGACAAGCAGGTTCAGGATGCCAATTACGTTCCTGACAGCGTCTACGGATTTGGTCATGAAGCATTGTTCCGGTCGGTCCTGCAATCGCTGGCGACGGGGCAGCCAAACATGGTGGAAGGCGGCGAGGGCCGCAAAGCTCTGGAATTAGTCACTGCCATGTACGAGTCCACGGAGACCGACACGGCGGTGAAGCTTGGAACAACCTATCCGCATAGTCGCCTGGGGGGACCAGATGTCAGTTAGTCCGGATGCCCACGTAGCACCCGATGTCATCATGGGAGAAAACGTCGTGGTTGAGGCTGATGTGACGATAGGGCAAGGGTGCACACTTGGGCACAATGTTGTCATTCACGCGGGCAGCCACCTTGGCCATCACGTTACAGTAGGTGACAACACCGTGATTGGCAGGCAACCTATGCGCAGCGTCCGGTCTGCACTCCCTCCTGTAACGGACGACGGAGCATGTGTCATTGGAGACGATGTACAGATTGGCTGTGGCTGTGTTCTGTATGCAGGTGTTTCTATTGGGCAGCAAGTCATGATAGCAGACTTGGCGACGGTGCGTGAAGCCGTCACGATTGGCGAGCAGACCATCGTCGGTCGCGGGGTTGCCATCGAGAATCGCTGCACGATTGGCAAGCGCTGCAAGCTGGAGACCAACGCATACATCACGGCGTATTCTGAACTGGAGGACGATGTCTTTATCGCTCCCATGGTTGCGACGTCGAATGACAATTACATGGCACGGGGTAGCGAGCGCTTCAAGCACTTCAAAGGCGTGACGGTCAGGCGTGGGGGGCGCATCGGCGTCAATGCGACTATTCTGCCTGGCCGGACGGTCGAGGAGCAGGGTGTTGTAGCGGCTGGGTCGGTAGTAACGCACGACGTACCTGCGCAGGTCGTTGTCGCGGGTAGTCCAGCTCGCGTCTTCCGGGATGTTCCGGAGGATCAACTGCTGGAGAACCAGGGGGGGGAGAAATGAGCAGCGTGCAGAGACAGCAGATCCCGATGCTCGATCTGCAGGGCGAGTACCACGAAATCAAGGACGAGATCGACGAGGCAGTCCACCGTGTTCTGGACAGCGGACACTTTATCCTGGGCGATGAGGTTGAGGCCTTCGAGCATGAGGTTGCCAGATATCTGGGCATCCGGCACGCCATAGGCGTCGCGTCCGGCTCCGATGCCCTGCTGCTTGCACTCATGGCGCTCGGTATTGGACCGGGGGACAAGGTCATCACAACCTCGTTCAGCTTCTATGCCACTGCCAGCTGCATTGTGCGTCTCGGAGCAACGCCGGTGTTCTGTGACATCGACCCTCGCACCTTCGACCTTGACCAAGACAGCGTGCGCCGATACCTTGAAGCGTCCTATGCTCCGGCTGTTAAGGCCATCATCCCTGTACATCTGTATGGTCAATGTTGCGACATGGACCCGTTGCTCGAGCTTGCGCGCGAGTACAGTCTCAAGGTCGTGGAGGACTGTGCTCAGTCCTTCGGGTCCACGTACAAGGGACAGCAATCGGGCAGTATGGGAGATATTGGGTGTTTCAGCTTTTTCCCCACCAAGAATCTTGGCGGCTACGGCGACGGTGGCATGGTGACCACCAATGATGACGACCTGGCCGAGCGTGTCCGTCTGCTCCGTGTCCATGGCGCACGCCGCAAGTATCATCACGAAGAGCTGGGCATCAACAGCCGGCTGGATGCCATGCAGGCGGCGATCCTTCGCGTCAAGCTGAAACATGTTGGCGCGTGGACCGAGCGCAAGCGCACGCTCGCAGCAGCGTACGATAAGGAACTCTCAACTCTTGACTGGCTCCAGGTGCCATACGTGATGCCTGAGTGCAGGCATACCTATCACCAGTACACCATCAAGGTCCCCGCGGACCGGCGTGCGGTCATTCAGGAGACTTTGGCCCAAGCTGGCATTCAGACGCAGGTTTACTACCCTGAGCCGTTGCATCGGCAGCCTTGCTTCGTGGGTCACCAGGAACTGCCGGAGGAACCCTTGAATGTTGACGCAGTCGTGCCGAGCGTGTTGAGTTTGCCATTGTCACACCCCGCTTCGACAACACGTGTTGTGACTGATGTCCTTCATTCTAGTTTGCCTGAGACAACGCGAAAAGCAGTGTCATGACAGACGTGGTTGTCCGCGAACTCAACCAGGCAGAATGGGACCGCTGGGATGCGTGGCTCGCGCAGCAGCCGTGGGGGTCCCCTTTCTCCTCGGCTTGGTGGCTTGAGGCAAACTGCAGAGCGTTCGGAGGTCGTCCTCTGCTCCTTGGTGTCTTTGATGGAGAAGAACTGGTCGGTGGGGTGGCTCTGCGTGTCAGGGATGCGTGCTATTTGAAGTTCGCTGGATTCTCAATCCTTTACAGCCCCATTGTTATGGCAACGAGAGGCACTCAACGGACACGGCGTGCTCTTGGTGTGCTCCTTGAAGAGATGGCTCGTCGCAGACTGGTCGTACCATCGCTTGCGTGCACCCCGGACATGGTCGATCTGCGGCAGGCGGTTTGGCATCATTGGGATGTGACGACAAGCTGGACCGTGGTGACAGCGCTGAAGTCATGGACGCTCGAAGGCTCCGTCTCCCACGGCGAACAGGAATTGATGAAGAAAGCTGAACGCTGGAAGATCGTGGCACGTGTTGAGCCGATAGATGCGGATATTCTGTGTGATCTCGTGACAGCGACCATGCTGCGTCAGGATGTCAGGTTGCACCAGAGCAGGAGGCAGTTGCGTGCTCTGGTAGAAGGCGTTGGGTCGCACGGCATGCAAGTGGTCGTCCGTGACGTCGATGGCACCCCTTTGAGCACAGTCTTCATCATGTTTCATGGAACACGGGTGGCCTTCGAGATATGGGCTGGAACCTCCAAGGTCGGTCTTGCCAAGGGCGCGGCAGTGGCGCAGTTTTCCGTCGTTCTCAAGGAACTTCAGGCGAGGGGATATGAATACCTTGACTGGTGCGGAGCCAACCTGCCTGGTGTGTCGGATTTCAAGCTGAGATTCGGCGGTACGCTGGCAACGAATCTGTCAATCGCGAGGCAACCCCGGTGGTTCAAGGCGGCCTTTGCCGGATACCACTATTCAAAGAGAATTCGCGGCTTCCTGAAACGGGGGGAGCATGATCGCCAAGGTTAGGTACAGTGTCGGCAAGGTGGGGAACGCCGGTGCTGCAGAGTACGCTTTAAGGACTTTGCTCGAGATGGTCATCTCTCCAGATTGTCTCGTTCCTGGGACTTGTGTCGGTGAGCGACACGATGATGAAGTCTTGGTAACGTATGGGATAGCGCCTGAGGTCATTGACACTGGTATTCACGTATTCGAGTCTGGCTTTTTCGACGATCACTATGGAACAATCGAAGCAATGCCTCAGCGTCCTGTTGTTCGCATAGAGAATATTCCTGCGCCGTACAGGGATCATGGGGGGCCAGTGGATAGGTTTTACAGTGTCCGTGGTGGTGGGCGGAACGATCAAATCGAGTGCCATGTTGATATCGTGGCGGGTGCCTTCTTCATGCTCTCTCGATACGAAGAGACTGTGGTGAGTTCAGTCGACGGATTCGCTCGTTTTCCTGCCGAGTCGAGTATTGCGTACCAGGAAGGGTTCTTGCAGGAGCCGGTCGTCAATCAATATGCCGAACATCTCCTCAACATGTTGCGGGCTGCAGGTTTCACGGGCGAACGGCGGAGATGGTGGGGGACAGCCCCGTGGGCGATAGCTGTGACACACGACATCGATAAGCTACATCGCTTCCCCATGAATGTTCTTGATATCGCCCGTTATGGCATGGGTAGAGTGCCTCCGTGGACACCCAAGGTGGGTGCCCTCATGCGCGACTACGTGCAGACCACGGCCCGTAGAAAAACTGACGAGTATGACTGCCTCCAGACAATAGCAGCGTGGGAGGTTTCGGTGGGAATGACTGCTTCCTACTACTTCATGGGCGACGACGCTGGCTGGCATGGCGCAGACTATGTCGTGGATGCACCGGCAGTCGTGGCAACGATGCAGACAGTTGCGGGCATGGGGCACGAAATCGGGTTTCATGCCGGGATAGACTCTAGTGAGAATGCCCAGCGATTCTACAGCGAGCTGTCAAGAGTAAGGTCAGCCGGCATTCCCGTTGCGGGAGGGCGTCAGCACTATCTGCGGTGGAAAACGCCGTTGACATGGCGCCTCTGGGAACAGGAGGGCCTCACCTACGATGCGACGTTGGGCTACAGCAAGGCTGCCGGGTTCAGATGTGGGACGTGTCTTCCCTTCAAGCCCTACGACATCGAGCATGACAGGGAAATGTCAATTTGGGAATGGCCGCTTATGTTCATGGATGCAACGTACCTCCTGTCGTGGACTGAGGGTACGAAGGTCCTGGACCGACTAACGCAGGAGTGCTCCCGGTATGGCGGGGTGCTGGTGGCACTCTGGCACAACACCAATTGGAGCGACATATACGCTTCCCCTGTTCGACAACACCTGCAACGGTTGTTGATGGAGTCCATAGCTCAAGGGGCTGTTGCAAGCTCGATCACGGGTCTAGCACAGTTGTCAGGCATCGCGACGACTGGGCGGGTCTGCCGAGGAAGCGCGTGACCGATGATACTTTTGTGGGTCGCCGATGTTGACAAGGTACTAAAACCTACAGCGGTCAACGTTGCTGGAAGAGCAACTATCCGATTCTTACTGTGGTCTGCGTACAAGGGACAAGGCCTATGTACGGCGTGTGGGGGACCGATCTTCTTGCTGGAGCCACCGCGCAGCGGCAGTTCTTGCATGCCGGCCTGGCCATCGTTGCGGCATTACCAGAACGGAGGCCTGGTAAGCCAGAAATGTGTGTGTAAGAAGGAAGCTCGGTCACGTCGTTGGCACGGCGGGACCGCCGTGAGAACTGGGTTGGTAGTTGGAGCAGGCATATCGGAGGATGTTGAGTGAGACAGAAACCCGATGAAGGCAAGATGAGAGTGTGTGAGGTTTCCACAGTGCATACCGGCTTGGACGACCGCATCTTCTGGAAGGAGTGTGTGTCACTGGCATCTGCGGGCTATCAGGTTATGCTGCTGGCGCCAGGCATTCCTGCCGGCATCATGCAGGGTGTCGCGTGTATCCCACTGCGACATGAGACTCATCGTTGGACAAGACCGTTGATGGGGTCTTCCGTTTTCGGGAGAGTCCTGAGGCTGCATCCCCGGATCGTACACGTCCATGATCCTGAACTCATCCCTGTGGCTGTGGCGTTGCAGGTTCTTGGCCTGGAAACCATCTATGACGCGCACGAAGACTTGCCAAAGCAGTTACAGCAGAAGAGGTGGGCGCAACGTCCTGTGACCGGCGTTGTGACGAGGGTCTTTGCCTGGTGGCTAGAAAAAAGCCTGCGGTGGTTGAGCGCGGTAGTCTACGTTGTCGACGGCCAGACAGAATCCAAAATGAACGTTCGGGCGGTATTGGTCAGAAACTTTCCGCGCGCCGACTTGTTTGCACCTAAGGACGCGTCTCAACGCTCGGTAGCCCTGCCAATGAAGGTGGTCTATGTCGGTGGGCTTGCCCAAGGGCGCGGTATTCGTGAGTTGGTGGACGCCGTGGGCATGTTGGAAGACCCGTCAGCGCGGTTGCTGCTGGCTGGACCGTGGGAGTCGGCCGAATTCCAGCATGATTGTGAGCAGAGTGCCAACTGGCCGCGCGTTGAGTACGTTGGCGTGGTGAGCCACTCGGAGATCCCGGGTATACTGCATGGGGCTAGCATTGGAGTCCACTGCCCAAAGCGGGGGCCCAACATGATGCGGTCCATCCCCAACAAAGTACTTGAGTACATGGCCTGTGGGTTGCCAATTGTACTGACGGATGTGCCATTTTGGCATGAGATGTTCGGGGATGTCCCGCTCTACGTTGCAGAACCCACTGCTGCGTCTATCACGGTAGCTCTCGCTGAACTCATCGATGATCCCGCTGGCAGAAGTGAGAGGGGCCGTCAAGGTCTCGCCCTGCTTCAAGAAAATGGGTGGTACTGGGAGAGGGAGAACGCAAAGCTGCTGGCACTGTATGATGATCTATTGGAGGATACCCATGCATGAGGGAATAAGGAGAGTCTTGGTCGTAGCGCCGCATACCGATGACGGCGAGCTGGGTTGTGGGGCATCGATTGCGCGGTTCGTAGAGGAAGGAGCTGACGTCTTCTACGCAGCGTTCTCAACGGCTGATCAGTCTTTGCCTGAGGGTCGTCCTCCGGGGACACTGGCGCAGGAATTGCGCGCAGCAACAGCGGTCCTAGGGATCCCGCAAGAGAACGTGCTTGTCTATGACTACGAGGTGCGCAAACTAAACTACGTACGGCAGGAGATTCTGGAGCGCCTGGTCCGGCTTCGCGAGGACATTCAGCCCGATCTGGTGCTCATGCCGTGCCCTCATGATGTGCATCAGGACCACAGTACGGTCGCGGCGGAAGGTCTGCGGGCCTTCAAGAAGGTCTCGATTCTTGGCTATGAGCTGCCATGGAACACTATTGAGTTCAATGCACAGGCATTTGTGCACGTGACGCCTGCGCAGGTGGAGACGAAGGTGTCCGCGCTGATGGCGTATGGGTCTCAGGCTGGCAGGGACTATATGGAGGCTGACTTTATCCGGGGGTGGGCCAGAATGCGTGGCGTTCAGATTGGCACTCAACTTGCAGAGGCTTTTGAGGTCATCAGATGGGTTATCTCGAGTTCAGCGCGTTAAGCAGACTAGTTGCTGTGGTTGATTCTGTGGGGGGGGTTCACGTGTGAGTGTCCTTCACTTTGAAGTTGGCTCTCAAGAACTCTTGAAAGCAGGCAGATATGGAAAGGTAGTCGGCGACTCGGTCAACCTGACTACTGTTGCCTCGATTGGCAACCCTGCTGACCACGCACTCATGTTCTTACGCGAGTGGCGGGAGAGCAAGCGCGAGTCACTTCACACGACAGGCTCCCTTATCGTAGTCCCTGACATAGCTGAACTGCCATGGCCGGACTTGGCGGACGGAAACCAGATACTCTTTGTGCAGAATCCTCGGCTGGAATTCGCGCGCTTGCTTCAATTCATTGTCCGTTCGCGCGAGCAGAGCATCAGATATCGATACAGGGAGCTCCCCGGTGGTACCAACATCGAGGAGTCCAGTAGTATTGGCAGCGAAACCATCATTGGCCGGGCAGTCACAATTGAGCATAATGTCAGAATAGGTGCTCACTGTACTATTGGAGCCGGAGTGCGTCTCTTGTCAGGCACCACAATTGGTGATTCGTGCACGGTTCGCGAGAACACCGTCATAGGAGGGCAAGGATTCGGTTTTGAGCGCGACGGGGAAGGCAGGGTTGTCCGGTTGCCCCATGTTGGAGGGGTCGCAATCGGATCCAGGGTTGAGGTCGGTTCACTCGTAACGATCTGTGCGGGGGCCATTGACCCCACAGTCATCGAGGATGACGTGGCTATCGACGATCACGTCCACGTGGCACACAACTGCCACATTGGACAGCAAGTTACCGTAACAGCCTGTGCAGAACTTAGTGGCAGTGTCAGAGTAGGTGCCAGGTCGTGGATCGCCCCGAACGCGTCTGTCATGAACGGCATTGAGCTTGGGGAGGATTGCTTTGTTGGACTGGGTGCCGTGGTTATCATGGGCTGCAAGGCTGGGGATGTGCTGATCGGAAATCCGGCACGGGCAATCCGGAACAAGCGAGTCGACGGGAAATGACACCTGATGCGGGTGTCAGCCGGGTGTAAGGTGTTGCACGCCGCTGTCGTGTAGGGTCGTGGAGATGTCCGACTAGGTCGGCGTCTGGTGGACTTATCAAGTAATGACAGTCATCTGGGAGGATGTGATGGCAATGGAGAATGAAGACAGGTCGATCAGCCTGTTGGTTGAGCGTTCGATTGAGTCAATCAATGAGGCGGGAATTGTCGATGACAAGGTCATCCTTGACGACGCATCGTATGTAAAACGTCCCGAAGGGCCGTTTGACTCCTTGGCGCTCGTTGCGCTCCTTGCTGAGTTGGAGGGCGCCATCGAATCAGAGTTGGGAGTTGTGGTTTCCCTGGCCGCGGGACTTGGAAAGGTATCCCAGGGGTCACCATTTGCAACCGTTGGATCGATCAAGCGGTATGTCACCGAAGTAGTGCGGGCAGCGCAACAGTGATCCAGGAACAGGTACTGGTCGTGACTGGAGCCAGGGCCGGCCTTGGCCGCCATCTGGCTGAGCACTACCTTTCCCTGGGCTGGACAGTCGTCGGTTGCAGTCGTCAACCATCGGACCTGGAGTCGGAGCACTACCGCCACTTCACGTGCGACGTCTCGCAGGCGGCCGAGGTTAGTCAGATGTTCCTGGCCATCCGACACGAGTTTGGGCGGGTCGATGCTCTGATCAACAACGCAGGGATCATGATGCCCGGTCTTGTCGCGACTCAGCTGGTCTCGGAAGTAGCGGAGACAGTCGGAGTGAACCTGGTGGGGGCATTTGCTTGTACACAGGAGGCGATCAGACTCATGGCTCGCCGGCGCTCTGGTAGAGTTGTGTTCGTGTCGTCGATCGCTGTCCCCCTGGCCACCACTGGCTTGGGCGCATATGCTGCATCGAAGGCAGCGATAGAGGAGCTGGCACGGGTGGTTGCGCGTGAGGTTGCGCCGCTGGGTGTTACGGCCAATGCCGTCGGACCGTCTATCATCACAGATTCGGGCATGGCCGCAGCAATGTCCCCCGATGTCGTGGCTCAGACGATTGCGGCAAGTGGCACGGGCAAAGGTGTGTCACTCGACGATGTCACTTCTGTGATCGACTTCTTGCTGAGCCCGGCCAGCCAGGCAGTCACGGGTCAGATCATCTACGTTGGAGCCGTCTAGGCGGACCTGACAAGAAGGAGGTTGGATGACATGCGAATAGTCGATATTGCTGTCGGGTTGCCCGACAGGATCATGACCAACGAACAGCTGTGTGCAGAGAACCCGGAGTGGGACATGACCAAGATTGCCGGACGGTCTGGTGTTCACTCCCGTCACGTTGCTGCCGATGGCGAGACAGCGCTCGATCTCGCTGTGGTGGCATGTCGTGATCTGCTGTCTAGGAACCCGGATTTGCCCGCCGCGGTCGATGGACTCATCATGTGCACGGAGAGCGAGGACTACTCGCTGCTGCCAGACGGGTGTGTTCTCCATGGCCTGTTGGGACTGCGGCAGGACTGTCTTGTCACGGACATCAACCTTGCGTGTTCCGGCTTCGTCTACGGGCTGGCTCTTGCCAGGGGGCTCACGGCCACCGGCATCTGTCACACTGTCCTGTTGGTCACGGCGGACACATACTCCAAGAAGATCAATCCCCGTGACCGATCATCTCGCGTCCTCTTCGGGGACGGCGCCGCTGTCACGTGGCTCAGCGACGACTCTGGATCCGGGCAAGTCGTGGATGTGGTGTGTGCCACTGATGGCACTGGGTATGACAAGTTTATCATTCCCGCCGGAGGCGACCGGATACCCCTGTCGGCTGATACCTCGGTGGAGCACGAGGATGACAATGGTAACTGGCGTAGCCAGCAGGACATCCACATGGATGGCCTTGCCATTCTAACATTTGCCACCGGGAAGGTACCACAACAGGTGAAGGAACTGCTCAAGCGTAACCAGCTGACGGTGAACGATATCGATCTCTTCGTCTTTCACCAAGCAAGCGCCCTGGTCTTGGACTCGCTGACGAGACTCCTGAGGATTCCCCCGGAGAAGGTCTACACGAACCTTGAGCAGTTGGGCAATACCGTCTCGTCCTCTATACCGATCGCACTGAATGATGCATTGACTGCCCATGTTATCACGCCTGGCAGCCGCGTCTTGATCTCAGGCTTTGGCGTCGGCTTGTCGTGGGCCAGCGCGCTGCTGCAATGGTGAGCAGGTGCAGAATGGATTGCCAGTGTTGAAGATCCTGTTGATCAACCACTATGCTGGCTCACCATCAATGGGGATGGAATATCGCCCATATTGTCTATCACGTGAGCTGAATGCGCGGGGTCACCATTGCACCGTCGTTGCCGGAACGTATTCCCACCTACGGCAAGACAATCCCCGTGCGCAAGGACCTAGAAGGATCAATCACACGACCGTTGAAGGCATCGACTGGTACTGGATCCCGACCGGACAGTATCGTGGTAATGGAGCCAGACGTGTGCTTAGCATGCTGGAGTTCGCGGCTCGATCTTGGGTGCTTGCGCGGCGCTTAGCAAAAGAGCAGCGACCGGACGTGGTGATTGCCAGCTCGACATATCCCCTCGACATCTACACGGCGGCGCGGATCGCGCGGATCGCCGGAGCTGCGTTGGTCTTCGAGGTTCACGACCTGTGGCCCTTGACGCCGCAACTGCTTGGGGGGATGTCGGAGCAGCACCCGTTTATCAGGATTATGCAGCAGGCTGAGGACTACTACTGTCAACATGCCGATCTCGTCGTTTCCGTGCTGCCCAATGCGATTGGGCACCTAGTAACTCGCGGCTTGACGACCGACAGGTACGTCGTCATACCGAATGGGGTCGAGGTGAAAGAGGGGCCGGAACATCAAGTGGCACCGGACACGCACACGGGTTCCTTGCAGCGCGCGCATGCTGCTGGGCGGCTTGTAGTGCTTTACGCTGGGTCAGAAGGTGTTTCTAATCGACTTGATGCACTTCTGCGCGCGGCAGTGCTGGTTCGAGATGTTCCGTTGCAGGTCGTCTTCGTCGGGACAGGGCCTGAGCTAGAGTTCCTAAAACGGCTAGCAGCCGACCTCGGACTGACGAACGTGTCGTTCCTGCCACCCATTCCAAGAGAACAGTTGGAGGGGTTGCTTGCCTTCGCTGACATCGCCTATATTGGCATTGGTGCGAGTCCTCTGTATCGCTACGGTATCTCGCCCAACAAGCTCTACGACTACATGATGGCAGGTGTGTGCGCTCTGTTTGCAGGCCATGCCGATGTCTTCAACGACGTTGTGTCGGAGGCTGGGTGCGGTCTGTCGGTGCCCCATGCTGTTCCTGAGGATATTGCCGCGGGGATCCGACAGCTCGTTGCCCTTTCAGCAGAGGAGCGCGCCGAGCTCGGACGACATGGCGCTGCCTATTGCCGGACCCACTTCGCCTATGGGGTCCTGGCTGGGCGCTACGAAGCTGCGCTTCTGTGGGCGTGCCAACATAGGAGGGCGCAATGAATGCCCTTGTCGTGGGCGGCGCGTCGCTGATTGTGACATGCGGGGCCATGCCATTGGTACGATACTGTGTCGTGCGATGGGGTTGGTTGGATTGCCCCACCGGTCCTCTGAAACCTCAGAGCCATGCAGTGCCATATGGGGGCGGGATTGCCGTTGCCATAGGAATGGGGGCCGTACTCCTGCTGTCACGACTGGTATTGCCCGATATTCCCGCCGTTGGAGCGCTCACCGTTTTGCTTCTAGGAATTTTGGATGACGTCATGGAGGTACATCCGCGGTGGCGGCTCGCTGTCGGACTATTGGCTGGCAGTACACTCTTCTTCATGTGGCCCTTTGGGTCGTCAGCCTGGTCGAGCACGGTCGTCGCGGTCGCGTGCTGTGCCGTCCTGGTCAGTGCCAGCATGAACGCCTACAACATGACAGACGGGAGCGACGGTCTGTCTGGCACAGTAGGCTTGTTCGCGGCTGGCGGCCTGCAGGTTGGCTGGCTACTTGCTGGTGACACTGTCCTTGGAAGCATCGCTGCTGCTTCTTGTGGCAGTATCGTGGGCTTCCTGTTCTTCAATTGGCCACCTGCTCGGGTGTACCTTGGTGACTCAGGGGCCTACTGGATGGGCTTTCTCCTGACGGCTCTGTGCGTTCCTGCGCTGGCATCGTGGCATGCTGCAGTTGGCGTCGTGTGTATTATGGCTCTACTGGAACTTGAGTTGATCGCCTCGATCCTGAGGCGCACGCACGGGCATCAGGGATTGATGGGAGGCGATCGGCGCCATATCTACGACGTTCTCCAGGTGTGTATGGGGCTGTCTGCGACGAGAGTAGATGTATTGTACGGCGTCATCGGTCTGGTCAGCTCAGGCATCGGAGTGCTCGTATGGCGGGGAGCACCGGCCATGATAGGCGTGGGTTGGTTGGCAGTGCTATGCATTCTCGTTGTTCTCCTGTATCGAAGATCTCAGACTGGAAGGATGGCTGCGATATGAAGATTCCACTGTCTTCTCAATGGATTAATGCAGGTGATGAGTCGGCCGTGCTGGACGTCCTCAGGAGTGACCACCTGAGCCTGGGGCCGCGGCTGCCTGAATTTGAAGAGGGGTTGGCGCGCGTCGCTGGTGTCGCGCATGGCATTGCCGTGAACAGCGGGACGTCGGCGTTGCACCTGATTGTCCGGTCACTTGGACTGAAGGAGAGCGACGAGGTCGTCACGACGCCATTCAGCTTCATCGCATCCTCCAACTGCCTTCTGTTCGAACGGGTGAAGCCGGTCTTCGTGGATATCCGGCCGGACACGTACAACATCGATCCCACACGTATAGCTGCAGCGATCACCGAGCGGACTAGGGCCATCCTCGCTGTGGACGCGTTCGGCCAGCCAGCAGAGCTGGATGCGATCGAGGGCATCGCGCGCCAGCACAACTTGGAGCTGATCGAGGACTCTTGCGAGTCTCTCGGCTCCAAATGGAAAGGGCGGCGCTGTGGTGGCTGGGGCGTCGCGGGGGCGTTTGCGTTCTACCCCAACAAGCAGATCACGACAGGAGAGGGAGGATGCATTGTCACGCAGTCGAACGATATCGCCGCACTGTGTCGCAGTATGCGCAACCAGGGACGGGGAGCAACCTGCGAGTGGCTGGACCACGAGCGCCTTGGGTACAACTACCGCATCTCGGACATCAGCTGTGCGCTGGGAACCTCACAACTGCGACGGCTGGACACCATCATTGAGTTGAGGGGGCAGGCAGCTGAACGATACAATGCTCTGTTGAAGGATGTGCCAGAAGTTATCACGCAGAGGGTCCTGTCCGACGTGACAAGGATGAGTTGGTTCGTGTACGTGATCCGTCTTGCAGACCAGTTCATGCAGGCTGACCGCGACTGGCTGATCGGTTGGTTGGCGGACCACGGTATTCAGAGCCGGCCTTACTTTACACCTATCCATCTCCAGCCGTTCTACGTACAGGAATTCGGGTACAAGTCGGGCGACTTCCCGATCACCGAACGCGTTGCCGCACGGACCATCGCCCTGCCGTTCTTTACGATGATTGCCCCCGAGCAGCAGCAGGAAGTCGTGACGTGTCTGAAGGATGGGCTAGCAACGAGGGCTAGGGAGGTGGCGCGATGATGCCTCCAGTCGTGCGCCGGACAGCGCATTCCGGATGGGCTTCCGCAGAGTTACACATGCTGGTGGACCTCGCTCTCCTGAACCTTGTCACCATCGCCGCTGCCTGGGTGCGCATGGACTTCCATGGGATACCGTGGCCCCTCGTTTACACCCTGAGATTCCCAGGACTTGTGGAGAACCTGGTGTTCGTCGCAGCGTCTGTGCTCCTGCAGACCCCATTCGCGCTGTGGTCGTACGCCAGCCTGCGGGACGTGGAGCGTGTGGCCTTGGTCGTCGCCATCACGAAGGCTCTGACCCTGTTGCTGCTCATGGTTATGCGTGGAGAGGTACAGTGGTCGCGGGGGGCATTTGCGGCGTCTGCAGTGCTCTGTTTCTTGCTCATGGCAGGTGTGCGTGCGGCCGCACGGTGGCGGTACGAACGCCTTACCCTGCAGAAACACAAGGGCGTCCCTGCTCAGCAGGCGAGGGTGTGCTCACGCGTGTTGATTGTAGGGGCGGGGGATGCGGGGGACAAGGTACTCCGCGAGTTTGAGGCACACCCTCAGTTGGGCAGCGCGGTTGGCTTGATCGACGACGATCCATCCAAGCGAGGATGTACCGTGCGTGGCGTGCGCGTGCTGGGCCCCGTCGCCACGATTGCCGACGCGGCACGGCGGGCCGGCGCTACCCTGACGGTCATCGCCATCCCGTCGCACGCTGCAGCCGTCACGCGCGCCGTGCTGTCGAACCTGGCTGACACCGAGGTTCAGGTACGGACCCTTCCGGGCCTGTGGGAGCTCGTGGACGGATCCATCCATGTGGAAGAGATGCGTCCGATCCAGCTGGACGACCTGCTGACCAGGACACCGGCGTCCACGGACCTGAGGCCGGTGCGGGATTATGTGGAGGGCAAGTGCGTCTTGGTGACAGGCGCAGGTGGTTCCATCGGGTCCGAGATCGTGCGGCAGGTGACGCGGTTGAACCCGTCGCAGCTGATCATGTTGGGCAGGGGAGAGAACCGCATCTTTCGCATCAGCCGCGAGCTGCAGGAGCATGAAGGGGTGACATGCGCTGTGCCTGTCATCGGGGACATGCGTGATGAAGCTCGCATGTCCTGGTTGTTCGACACGTACCAGCCCGATATCATCTTCCATGCTGCAGCGCATAAGCATGTACCGCTGATGGAACAGAACCCGGAGGAAGCCATTCTCAACAACGTCGGGGGGACGCGCACGCTCTTGCGGCTGGCCGTGTCGCATGGGGCAGAGCGCTTCGTCAACATCTCCACCGACAAGGCGGTCAACCCTGTGAACTTCATGGGTGCAAGCAAGCGCATCGCAGAACTCGTGGTCCAGGTAAATGACGGGCGTGGACACCTGCGGGCGACCAGCGTCCGATTCGGGAACGTGCTGGGCAGCGAGGGCAGCGTGACTGAAGCCTTCCAGAAGCAGCTGCAGGAGACCCGGACACTGCGCGTAACTGACCCCAATATGGAACGTTTCTTCATGCTTATTCCCGAGGCGGTGCAACTCGTTCTCCAGGCCGGCGCGCTGACACAGGGGAGGGACATCTTTGTCCTGCGCATGGGCGAGCCCATCCGGATCCTTGACCTTGCTCGCAGCTACATCAAGTTGGCAGGTCTGGAGGTCGGGCGGGACGCCAGCATCGTTATCACCGGCAACCGCGGCAACGAGAAGATGACCGAGGAGCTGTGGTCCTCCGCAGAGCACGTCGTGTCGACGACCTTCGAGAGCATCATGCGTGTCGAGTGTCCTGCGTGCACCGAACTCGCCGTGCTTCGCCCGGCTGTCGACGCCCTGCTAGACGCTGCGCGCAGTCATGACGCAAGTGCCATGCGGGCCGCACTGCACGCCATCGATCCATCCATCAACATCCCGTAGACAAAGGATAGACAAGAACAAGGAGTGGATTCCCGCCTGCGCCGAAAGCACCCCTTGCCTTGAACAAAAGGGCTCAGGGGGGAATGACAGAACTTGGCTGGAAGAACGGTGAACCTACCATTTCCGAACAACGCCCCTTTGAAGCGCCCCTCGTATTGGGGGAACATACGCGGGGGTCTCTTTACCAACTGACCCCCCCAAGGGTTATCTGTCCCGCAGTCGGAGGGCCTTGCCTTTGAAGCGATTCGCGATGGTCTGCCACCCGTCGAGATGCAGTGCAATACTGCAAACCGCGTAGGCAAGTGCTGCGACGAGGCAGACGGTCATGGTGCGGGTGAGTAGAGGGATGAACGCCGCGACGGGGCCGACCCACTTAAGGCCCAGCCAGGCGATGAGCCCGACAGGAACAGTCGCCAGCAGCGTCCTGAGCGTCTGGGTCCACAGCGGATAGGTCTTGCTGGCGCGGTCCTCCGAACGGAAGTAGCGACGCAACAGGAGTGCATAAATGGCTGTGCCCAGGGACACCGTGATGGTGGTGGCGAGCGCGATGCCCGCAGCTCCCAGGTACCTGCTGAGGATGATGTTGCCGGCCATGTTGGCGCCCACGATGCCCAGACCGACGAGCAGGGGCGTTACCGTGTTCTTGAACGCATAGAAGACCTTGGCTAGAACCGGTGCTACTGCTTGGAACACGAGACCCAGGGCATACATCTGGACGCAGGAGGCCGTGATGGCAGTCGCGGTGGTGTCAAAGGCCCCTCGCTGGAACAACAGACGGGTGATGGGTGTTGCCAGGACGATGATTCCCACAGAGGATGGGATGACGATGTAGGCGAGAAAGGCCACCGTGCGCCGCACCTTGTCGTCCATGCCATGCAGGGCCGAGCCGTCCACGGCCATGGACGAAAAGGAGGGAAAAACGGCCGTGGCGACGGGAGCGGCGAGCAGGCTGATAGGAATGGTCCAAACGCGACCTGAAAAGCTGAGAGCTGCAATTGCTCCCTCGGGTAGGCGCGAGGCGACCCAGCGGTCCACCATGACATTAAGGCTGCTCACGCCGCCCGCGAGCACCAGCGGCATGAGCAGGGCGGCGAACTGCAGGATGGCGGGCCAATCCATGTAGCGGACATCGAAACGGCGGAAGAAGCCGTACCTCTTGCCGGCCAGCAGGATAACCAAGGGGACGAAGATCATGACGGCCATCAGTGTCTGGCCCAGCGTCCACGCATGAATGCCCAGGCGGGACGAGAATATGAGCAGGCAGGCGACGATGGCGGTGTTGCCCAGAAAGGACCACATGAGTGCGACGAGGAAGCTGCTCTCGGCCTGCAGGAGGCCTGTGCAGAGGCCCGTCATGATGTTCATGAAGCCCATAGGAACCAGCAGGCGGGTCACCAGGACGGCTAGTGTGTAGCGGGCGCCCACGAAGCCGCGGGCAAAGATGTGCACCAGCTGAGGGGCGAAGGCCCATACGCCGACGCAGACGAGCGCGAAGACGACGCCCCACACCAAGGCTACCTGATCAACCAGCAAGCGGGCGCGTTCGGCATCCTCCTTCTTGTGTCCCAGGTACCAGGGCACGATGAGCGTGCCCAGCCCTCCGGCGAAGAGGCCGAGCACCAGGCTGGGGACCATCATGCCGACGAGGAAGGCGTCTGTCTGCCCGGTGGCGCCGAACTGGCGGGCGATGACAACCTCGCGGGCAAAGCCGACGAACTTGCTGAGGAAGCCAATTACGGCGATGAGCACCGCCGCCTCGGCCACCGACTGCTTGTGGAGGAGACGGGTCAGGGACGATCGGCGCGACGTTCTCGTTTTCCGGGTGTTTTCGGACAACACAGTGGTGCCTCCTCTTCTGGAGTGATTTAGCATTATAGCCACGGGCCGGGCTGCTGTCTACCTTTGGCTTTTGAGGTCAGGTCTACACATGTTACAAATGCTGGTTTTTGGTCAGCTGGTAAACAGGTACCAAGTGGTAGGTTTGCTGCGCAGGGTTAACCCATGCCTCAGCAAACCGTGGACAAAGGACAAGGTGGATTCCCGCCTGCGCGGGAATGACCGAACCGAGCGGGAATGACGAATCAGGGAATGGATTCCCGCTTTTGCGGGAATGACAGCTGGAGCACTCGGCAACCGAAATGCGTGCGGACGTGAGTGACACCTCGTAGGTGTATGCCAAGTGCCGCGCCAGCTCGTCGAGTGTTGCATCGGACGGCCCCGGACCGCCAGCATGGGACGCGATGAGAACGCCAACGCTGGCAAGGACCATTGCATGCGGGAGCAGGAGCTCGGCCGCGAAGGCGTCACAGACACGCTCGCGCCAGCACTGGTCGGGCAGGGCACCCAGGTAGCGACGCAGGAGGATCTCGCTGAGCTCGTGCGCCAGGGTGAAGCGGTAACGCATCGGCTCGTCGCGCCGCAGACCTTCCCGGATGGCGGTGTAGGCTTCACCATGCTCAAACACCGTGCAGCCCAGCACCCCTGTCGTCAGAGGGAAATCGTCAAGGGACGTGCACAGATCGTCGGCCAGCGCGTCCAAGTTTGTGACCGTCGTCCCTGCAATTACCCGGGGGAACCGCTCGCGCACGAGCTCAGCATACGCCATCAATCGTGGCGAGAGGCAGGTTTTACCGGCCACGCTTGCCCCGTTCCGGCCGGGCGCCCCGGATATAGGAGATAAAGGCATGCACTGCCTGGATGTCGGTAGGGGATAAGTCCCCCTGGTGACGCAGTGCCACATCCAGTTCGTCGCGTGGCTCCATGGGCTTCTCCTCTCGCATGAGGTCACCCACCTCGACGCCAAACGCGGCGGCCACCTTGGTGACGGTCCGCAGGTTGGACGATTCTCCCTCGAGAATGTCCCCGACAGCGCCGGGGGAGATGCCGGCGGCCGCAGCCAGCTCTCGCTGACTCCAGCCACGTTGTGCAAGCAGTGTCTGAACATTCTTCTTGAACCCCATCATCTGCTCCTTTCACATTAAGTAAAGAACCACATGCGCCTACGTCGTGGCAAGCCATGCCATGGACTTGGTTCCCACCACGCGACACCGCACTGGAACTGTCATACAGCATTCTACTCTGGTGGTGGCTACCATATTATACACGACAGCGCAAAAAATTACACACAGGAGACTGCTTGAAGTACTTGCGTTGTTCTAAAGTTGTGTAAAATTATGAACACCAAGGAGGGTTTCTGTGAAGCGGAATGATGCCTGGTTTGTACCACTGTATGATGGTTTGCGCCCTGCCATCGCCGGCATGGCGCGCAACTACGCGCGAACGTGGGGACTCGACGCCGACGACCTGATCCAGATCGCTGGGTATGCCCTCTGGTCCTGCTGCGGCCGGTACCAGGGCCGCCCACTGAGCGAGCAGCTGCGCATCGGCAATACGGTCGCGAGACGTACAATGCTGCACTGGTGCGACCACGAGGGTCACGCGCCCACTCACCTTGGCACGGCGGGGACGTCGCCATGGTTCACTGCCGGGGCCGGCGAAGCCTTCCTGTCGCCCCAGGAGGAGCCATGAGCGACCTCACGCCACATCAGACGGCCCTGGACATCACGGGGCGCGTCACGCTTGGCCTTACCATGATCGATAGGGGAAAGGCGGCCATCATCCGTGATCGTTTCTGGCGCGAACGCACGTGGCCGGCCATAGCCAAGGACCGCCACTGCTCGGTGACAACGGCTGTCAAGCGCTTCAAGCAGGGCATGGACGACCTCAGGCGCGCCATCATGCTGGTCGAGGGGAAGTTGCTGGAATGACAGAGCACCGCGGGAATAGCGGAGAGAAGAGGTCATTTTCTCGTCATCCTTGCGAAGGCTGGGACCCATGCGTCACGACATGGCCGGATTCCCGCCTGCGCCGAGAGCGCCCCTCAGAGACGCCCCTCGTATTGAAGAACACCTCGCATCTTGGACAAAAGGATGCGAGGGACAAACATACTCGGGGGCCTTGAACAAAAGGGCTCGGGGGGATGACGGAACGGCAGGAGGGCGTTGATTATCGTCCGGAAACCGGTATGATAACAACGTAGTGGAGACGGTCTCCTTGGTTCCTGCGGTTTGAGGGAGGCATGTATGATGGTCAGTGATAAGAAAGAAAGTGGAGCGCAGGCAGCTGCTGCAGGGCTTTTTTGCAGTGTGGGGCGTGATGTGTTCCGCCGCGACAACGGGCGAGACGCGTGGCAGATCGTGCTCAAGGACAAGTCCGAGGCGTTCGACCTTGATCCACTTGCGCGCCCGCAAGCGTCTCCTGACGGGCAGCATAGCGCGTTTGTTGCTGTCAGTGGAGTTGAGCGGCATGTCTGCATAGTGGCTCTGCCGGGTCCTGTCGTCCGGACAGTGCCCAGTGCCTTCACACGCGTGTACGGCATGGCATGGTCGCCGGCTGGGAAACGGCTTTGTATTGTAGCGGAAGACCCATCAGTAGGTGTGTTATCGATGGACGGCAGCCAAGCACGGGGTGCGCTGCCGGTCTTCTCCTTGTTCATGGCAGGCACGGATGATCCTGACTTCACGCCGATCACGGGCCCCATCGCGTTGCCGGGCATCCCGCGCTGGTCACCTGCGGGCGACGCAGTAGCTGTGGTTGGTCTCGAACGCGGAGATGCGCAGGTCGCTCTCGTCGTCACGACGGACGGGCGCGAGGGACCTCTCGTGTCGGGCGAGCGCGTCATGCTGGGAACCGCTCCCTGGACTGCGTCCGGCTCTCTGTTGTATGCCGTATCCGAGCATGGGGACGGCATTCATATCCAGCTGGTGGATACTGCCACTGGTGCATCGACCGAGCAGGGTGAACCATGGGAAGACGTGTGCTGGCTCAGTTTCGTGGGCAACCGCGTGCTGGTCGCAGGGAAGTCCGACGACGCATGGGTTGTGGCGGACGTGACGGACGGGGCCCGGACTGTTCTGACCGCTTCGTTTGTGCGTATCGTGGATGTTGCGGCCACTCCTGAGCATCTGTGGGTCGTGGCCCCGGTCGAGAGCGGTGACTTGGGCCTGTGGAGTATAGACCTGCGTGGAGAGCACCTGCGGCTGCACATTGTGGCGCCGTCTATCTGTGGGTTGCAGATGCGTGTGGACGGTAGGGCCGTGGCAGTTATGGCCGGACCTGCGGGGGCCGAAACAGTACAGGTCACCGCCATCGACGACAAAGAGGTCTTGGATATAGGACGGCGTGACATGATCATGGGGTGGATGGAAGAACACATGCCTCAGGGACGTCTGCCTCACCTGCACTACTTGTTGGCGCCGACGTTTCAGGTTGTTGATGAGTGGGTGGCACCTTTTGCACCAGGGAATGTTAAGACCGGCAGACTGGAGGTTGTGGATGCACCCAAACCCCTGACCCCATCCACACCATTGGTACCAGTAGAAGAAGGGACCCCCGAGAGTGGTGTGTCCGACGATGCACCAGTGCAGACCGTTCCTGTGGACGACCAACCCGCGAGAGTTCTATCGCTGCAGTCCGACCAGCCTGCTCAAGGAAAACTACGGCGGTTGCGTCTTGTTGCCGTAGTCACTGCCGTCGTGGTGGTGGCGATAGTGGCCACAGTTATAGCCGTCCAGCACGGGAAGCGGGCGGGTATTGCGGCGAATGGGTCACCCGCGGTAACTACTCCTTCGACGCCGTCCGTGAGCCTTCCTGGCAATGATGCGGTTTCCACACCGTCAGCAGTTACGGTGACCCCTGAAGTACCCCCGGCTACTTCACCCGTTGTGGTCAAACCTGCAACAACGACGCCGCCAGTGATTGTCACCTATGGAGTGAAAACGGGGCTGTGGGTGGTGGCGACTGACTTGCTGCGCGTGCGCAGCGGAGCAGGGACGGACACGTCTGTCCTGGGGTACCTTCTGGTCACGGAACGCGCTCGAGTGCTGTCCGGACCGACGCTTGTTGAAACGACGCCGTGGTGGTATGTGCGCTGTTATGACGCCGATGGCAAGGCGGGATTGACCGGGTGGGTGTCGGGCGAGTATGTCCGGCCCTCATCGGCACCAGTCGTTGTAACGCCGACACCGTCCCCCGTCGTCAAACCAACGACCGGAATCGTCGTCCTGACCAGTGTCCCCCCAGGTGCCCACGTGGTCATCAATGGAACCGATAAAGGCGTCACACCCGTGTCGCTGACGCTGCCCGGCAAGGAGGTTACTATTACGCTCAGCTTGTCCGGATACATGGACTACACGGCAACCTTGACTGTCAAGGTCGGCACGACCGTGCATCTTACCTACCCCCTTCTTTCTTTGGGGACAGCTGGTTATTAGCCGCCTTTGGGATCAGCTGGTAAACGGTAGCAGGTGGGCAAGGAGCATACAGGCATGACGAGGCAGGCGAAGGGCACTTCCCGACCAGCAGTAGCCAGGGAGGGGCGCGTGACTTGGCCGTGGGTTGGCTGGGTGGGGCCGACTGCTTTGCTGATCGCTGCCAGCGCCGCTCTTGTCAGTGATGGCGCGCTGTTTCATGAGTCCAGCCAGCTCGTTGCGGCCGTCGTCGTGCTCTGCCTGGGGCTTGTGTTCACTGTGAAGCGATGGAGCGCGATCTGCGCGGTTGCGTGCACGAGACTTGGGCTCCTGGCGGCGCTGGACGGCGTCGTGCTGGTCATTGCTGCTATCCTGTCGGTCTATCACTGGGCGAGCATCAAGGAACTCCTGAAGGATTTGGCCCTGGTCGAGGCGTTCCTGCTAGGCGCGACTCTCGTTGACCGAGAAGCCGTCCGAGACCGCTTGCTGGTCGCGTTCTACTGGTGGAGCGTTGCCGTGGCCGGCGCCGGTTCGGTTCTGTACGTGGCGGGCATGCGCTGGCCGAAGAGCTGGCTGGGGAGCTACGCAGTGCGGACGCTGGCGACAGTTGCGAACCGTCTCAGCGCGTTTTTCGGGTATGCCAATGCTTTTGCTGCGTTCTTGCTGGTGCCGATAGCACTGGGAGTTGCACTGGCGTGGCACGGAGGGAGGAGAGGCACCGCGGCGTTGGTCGGGCTTATTGTTCCACTGATTGCCATGCAGTTGGCAGCCTCCCGCTGGGGATACGTCGTCCTGGGCCTGGTACTCGTAGCGATGCTCATCCTGGGTTTGCGCCTGGCGAAGCGAGGCGGATTCACACGCATGCGGGCTGTTACGATCACCTGCATGGTCCTGGTGCTAGCAATAATATCCATGTTGATGCCTGCATCGGCCGTTTCGTCGTCCGCTCTTGGCGTCGCAGAACGCTTTAGTGGGATCGGTGCAGAGGTCCGCAACATCGACCCAGAGATGTCGAGTATTGGCGGACGTATCGCGATGATCCGGGACGCGCTGCGCTACGGAGCTGCGTACCCCGTGTTTGGCAGCGGTCCAGGGACGTACTCCAGTGCGTACTTTCGGTTCCGGAGCACCAACTTCTTCGCCACCGATCCTCACTCACAAGCCATGCTCTGGCTGACGGAAACCGGAGTGAGCGGGCTGGTGGGCCAGACCTTGCTCGTGCTGGCTGTCCTGGCGCTGATGTGGATCGCCGCCGTGGGTGACGCCGGGCGAGACCCGCTCATGGTGGGCGCTGCGTTTGGCATTACCGGCGTCATCGTCCACGCGATGCTGGACTGGGATTTCCAGTCGTATTTCCTGCCGCTGATGGTGGCAGTTTTCTGCGGCGTGGCAGCGTCGGCACTGGCGCATCGGGATGTCTGGCTGCTGAGGCCATGGAGACGCGTGCCTTCCCCGGTCCATGCGACGTCGAAACGCGCAGCTAAACCGCGCATGAGCTGGCGTCCCTTGGTGATTGCGGGTACGTCCCTGTGTATCGCAGTGGCGGTTGTGACGGCCACGGCGGCCCTGATGGCCGAGAAGGGCGTCACCCTGTCCGGGAGCAACATTGTCGAGGCCGCGCACCTCTTTGCTGGCGCCGAGCGTCTCAATCCCCTGAGCTCCGAGTATCCATATCTCTATGCCAAAGCGAACATCGCGCTGGCCGCGAGCGGGAGCGTGCCGTCGATCGATCAGGCGATTCGCGACGGGTTCGACCGTGCCGTCGCCTTGAACCGCTGGTACGTCGAGTACCAGATCGAGCAGGCGAGATACCTCCTGACGCAAGGCGATACGGAAAGCGTTACGGTGTACGAGAACCTGACACGCATCGATCCAGGCGACCCCGGGACATTCACGAGCCTCGCATGGGCATACCACCTGCTCTACCAGAACGACACAAAGGCACTGCAGGCGCTGGACCAGGCGTTTGCTGTCGACAAGAGCTACTACGAAGCGTGGCTGGTGCTGGGGCGTATCCAGGAGTCCAAGGGGAAGATACCCGAGGCGATCGCGGACTACTGGAAGGCCGTAGAAGGGAACGTGGCCGATGTGCAGGCGCTGGGCAGCCTGGGCAGTCTCTACGAGGCGAAGGGGAACACTGCGGGAGCTGCGCGGGTGGCGTTCGAGCTTGTGCAGAGGGAGCCTGACTCTGCGAGCGCCAAGTCGGCGTTCTCGGCCTTCGGACTGACTATCAAGCTGAACCGTGCCACCATTGACGGGCGGCAGGCCGACGTGGCGTGGACAACCAGCGGCAAGCAGGTCGCCGAGTCGTACAGGCTGGTTCTGGTGCGACCAGGCACGGGCGACATCATCCTCGCCGAGGATATCGCGCTGGGAAAGCGCACTGTTCAGGCATCCATACCGCAGACCGTGCAGGACGGACCCTTCCAGCTGTGCCTCTACGCCATGGCGCCCGTGGCGCTGGCCGGCGCCGAGGTCCCATGGGTGTCCTGGGTCGAGAGCGACCCACTGGTCCTTACGGCTCCCTGAGCGCTTCTGACGCCGCACACGAGGGGCAGAGCATTGAACGGACTCCGACGGACGCGATACGACCAACACCCACACTACCTTTTCCCAAAGGACGACGGCACGATGTCGGTACGGGGTGAGCGCAGGGTCGCAGGACTGGCCCATGGCTGATCGCCCTCGCATTCTCTTCGTGGCTACCGTGGATAGTCATCTCTACTACTTCCACCTGCCGTTCATGCGCCTGCTCAGTGAGATGGGATATGAGGTCGAGGCGGCGGCTGGACCATCAGGATTTGCCGCGCGCATCGAATCGGCGGGGTTCCACGTGATCCCGTTTGCCTTCACCAAAAACCCGCTGGACCCACATCTGCTGGGAATCACCGGTCAGCTCACACGGCTGATGCGAGAGCGACGCTATGCCCTTGTGCACATGCATACGCCCATCGCAGGATTCATCGGTAGGTATGCCGCGCACCGTGCCGGCGTCCCGAGCGTCATGTATACGGCACACGGGTTTCACTTTCACCCGCTGGGCAGACCCATGGCCAACCGTGTGTACACCATGATTGAGAGGATGGCCGGACGCTGGACCGACGTGCTCATCGTCATCAATCACGAGGACGCGGCGGCGGCGCATGCTCTGCTCGCACGGCCGCGCCTTGACATCGAGTATGTGCCTGGCGTCGGCGTCGATACCGGGGCATTTGTGCCGGCAGATCCCGGCGTGCGCGGGCGCTCGAGGGCGCAGCTTGGTGTCACCGGGGCAGGGCTCGTCGTGGGCTGGGTCGGCGAGTTCACCCGTCGCAAGCGTCCCGGAGACGTCTTGGACATGGCTCGCCGTCTTGCCGTCTCTCAGCCGGATATCCGCTTCCTGATGGCAGGCGATGGTCCTCTGGAGCGCGGTACACGGCAGGACGCAGTGGCCCACGGGCTCGAGGGTACGGTGCTGTTCCCAGGGTGGCAGGGAGATGTGCCGTCGTTTCTCGCTGCCTGTGACGTTGTCGTGTCGACGGCGAGCCAGGAAGGATTGCCGCGCAATGTCCTGGAAGGCATGGCGTGCGGGCTGCCGGTGATCGCCTGGGATATTCGCGGGTGCCGTGACCTGGTGGTCGACGGGGAGACAGGTTTTCTTCTTCCCTTCTGTGACATCAAAGGGATGTGCTCGCGGCTTGACCTGCTGGCCCACGATGAAGCCAAGCGGCGGGACATGGGAGCGGCCGGGAGAGAGCGGGTGATGCGCGAGTTCAGCCAGAAGACGGTCATCGAGGTGATGGGCCGCATTTATGCCGGCCAGCTGAACAAGGAGGTTGGATGAATGTCCTCGTGACGGGCGGGGCGGGGTTCATCGGTTCACACACGGTCGATGCGCTACTTGCGGCAGGTCATGCCGTAACGGTGGTCGACGACCTCTCGACCGGTGTGCGTGCCAACGTGAACGACGCGGCAATCCTGGAACAGGTCGACGTGAGGGATGCGGTGGTGCTGGACGGCGTCGTGCGGAGAGCCAGACCTGACGTCGTCATGGCATTCGCCGGCCGTGTCGATGTCCGCCATTCGATCGAGGACCCCGTGCAGGACGCATCCACGAACGTGCTCGGTTCGCTCAATACCTTCAGCGTAGGGGCGAGGCATGGTGCGGGGCGTCTCATCTTTGCATCGACGGGAGGGGCGCTGTATGGTGAAGTGCACGCTCCCGCCGACGAACGGTCGCCTATCCGGCTCTTGTCTCCATATGGGGTCGCCAAGTATGCGGCCGAGCAGTATCTTGCGTGGGTGAGCCGCCAATTCGGCGTCGCCTGCACGACGTTGCGATACGCCAACGTCTATGGTCCCCGGCAGAATGCTGCACAGGAGGCCGGCGTCGTTGCTGTGTTCCTGAGGCGCATGCTAGACGGTGATCCACTGGTCATCAACGGCGACGGCCTGCAGACGCGGGACTTCGTGTACGTCCAGGATGTCGTGCGTGCCAACCTGCTGGCCATGACATCTCCAGCCGGGACATACAACATCGGGACAGGTGCCTCGACCAGCGTCGAAGACCTTGTCGCACTGTGCACCGCATTGCACGGGTCGGTCGCGGTTGTGCAGCATAGGCAGGCGGTCGCGGGCGAGGTGCGTGATTCGGTCCTGGACGCAGGCCTCGCGGCTGAGCAGATGGGGTGGCGTCCGCTGTGGGCGCTGGAAGACGGCCTGCGTCAGACGCTGGAGTGGTTTGTGGGGCAAGCAGAGAGCGGTCGCCATGCGTAGCCGGTTCTTCGGAGCGCTGCAGCTGTTTCTTGACCTCATTCTTGTCACCAGCTCATACTACCTCGTGTACGTGGCCAGGGGCATCTTTGGGTTTCCCTACGAACAGCGCAGCCTCGTCACGCTCGGGCGCGTCCTTCCGTGGCTGCTGATGACGTTCGTCATCCTCTACTTCGTGTACAGTCTTGGCGCGGGATCACCAGGCAGTTACTACGAGTCGTTTCTGGGCCTGGTGCTCACAGTCGTCCTGCTCATGGTCATCTCCTACGCCCTGTCGTTCGCTATTCGCCAGTTTGGACTGCCCAGAACGATGGTAGGCCTGGCGGGCCTCGTGCAGGTCATCGGTCTCAGCGTCCTTAATGGTCTGCTGTTCCGTGTTCAGCTTAGGGCCCTGCCCAGCGTACGCGTCGCGTGCGTCGCGGGGTCGGAGGAGCGGGCCGTGCGGCTGGCTGGGACCATGAACGACGTCCGCGGCTTTGCTGCCACACCGTTTGTATGGCGCACCGTGGGGATCGAGACTCCGGCGCTGCCGGCCGGTACGGCTGCTGTTGTGCTGGACGACTCCCTTGACGCAGGCACTCGACGTGACCTGTTGGTGCGGTCGGCGTCCCAGGGCATGCGTGTATACGTCGTGCCCAGCGCAGGTGACCTCCTCATGCAAAACCCTGCTGACCTGCTTGCAGGAGATCAACTGCTGCTGGAGGTGCGACCCCTGGGCTACCAGCCTGCTGACGCATTCTTCAAGCGCATCCTGGACATCGTCGTCTCGTTGCTGGCGCTGGCGTTCTTCGCACCGCTGTTCGTCGTCATGGCTGTGCTCATTCCGGTTGAGAGTGGATGGCCGGTCTTCTACCGCCAGCGGAGACTGGGAGCTCACGGCGTGTGTTTCAGCGCCATCAAGTTCAGGACCATGACACGGGGAGCCGAGGACGAAACTGGCGCTGTCCTCAGTGCGGACGGCGATACGCGCATCACGCGGGTGGGGCGCTTCCTTCGTAAAACGGGGCTGGACGAAGTACCTCAGTTTATCAATGTCCTGCGCGGGGAGATGAGCGTCGTCGGGCCGCGCCCCGAGCGCCCTGAGCTGGCGGGAGCCATTGAGACCGAGAACCCGGAGTTCACCCTGCGCATGGCTGTCAAGCCCGGAATCACAGGACTGGCGCAGATACGCGGCCGGTACGACACCGCGCCGGACCGCAAGCTGGACCTGGACATCAGCTACCTCCGCCAGCGCTCGGTCATCCTGAGTGACCTCTACGTCATCCTCAACACCCTGAGGATGTTCTTCTTGCCGACGCGTCGAAAGTGAGTCCAGATGTGGGCAGCGGCGACCGCCGTCTAGCTCTCATGCTCGTGACGACGTGGCTGACACGGGCCGGCGCGGAAACCCAGGTCAAGGACCTTGCCTGCGAACATGCCCGCCGAGGAGTACGGGTCATGGTGGTGTCACTGCGGGAGCCTGAGGCCTTCGTCCAGGAGTTGACCGATGCAGGCGTCCAGGTCGTCAGCCTGGGCATGCGGAAGGGCGTCGCTGACTTCCGGGGCGTCGTGCGGCTCGCTCGCGCCGTTCACGAGTTTCGCCCCAACGTCGTCCACAGCCACATGGTGCACGCGAACCTGCTGAGCAGAGTGACGCGGCTGTTCTGTCGTATGCCGGTCCTGGTCTGTACGGCGCATAACACCATCGAAGGAGGCCGATGGCGCGAGTGGATGTACCGGTTGACCGACGGCCTAGCCGACGTGACGACCAACGTCAGCAGGGCAGCCGTCGAACGCTATATACGGATCGGTGCAGCACCAGCTGGCAGGATACGTTGGCTGCCCGACGGCGTCGACCTCAGTCGGTTCCATAATGACAGGACTAGGCACGAGCTTCTGCGGGCATCACTCGGGTTTCCGAAATGCTTCGTCTTTCTTGTCGCTGCCCGTCTTGAATGGGCGAAAGGGATAGACGTCCTCCTGCAAGCCTTGTGCCTCATGCAGGTACGAGACAACAGTGTGGTAGTTCTGATCGCAGGAGAGGGTTCCCAACGGAGCAGGCTGGAGGCACAGGTGTCTACCCTGGGGCTGGGCGCGGAAGTTGTGCGGTTCCTGGGCTCGCGTGACGACGTACCAGATCTGATGCAAGCAGCCGATGCCCTGGTTCTTCCGTCGCGGTGGGAGGGACTGGGGGTGGTCCTGCTGGAAGCGGCAGCATCGTTGTTGCCCGTGGTCGCTACCGATGTGGGAGGTATCCCCGAGATTGTGCGAGATGGAAGTACTGGCTTCCTGGTTCCTCCGGATGACCCTGAGGCTCTGGCACGCGCCATGGCTCATATGGTCGGGCTCACGCAGGATCAGAGAACCACCATGGGCAGGAACGGCCAGCGCATCGTCGAGGAGTGCTACTCTCTGCCGGTCATAGTCGACCAATGGGAAGCACTCTATGCGGAGTTTATTCACCACCACCGGCGATGTGATGTCGACAGGACGAAATAGGAGCCGTTCGTATGGGGGGCAGGCCCTTGTCGCAAGGCTTGTCTTGAATCGTGCGAATCCCCCCGGGTCAGCCCCCTTGGTCTTCGGGATGTTCACGCCCTCCACTGTCTGATATCCCGCCACCCCTGGATGAGGCCCCGCACTCGGCCGTAGTGTCCTGAGGCGAGGTCGCGGGCGGCAAACCCGACCAGCAGGCCGCACTGGGACCAGAGGAACGCGAGGACGGACGCAGGTGTACGGGGGACCTGTTTGTGCCAGAGTAGCCAATAGTTGAAGGCGTACATGCGGCCAAAGGTCCGCAGATCCACGCGACCCCCGCCAGTTTCGTGGTGAACGCAGAGCGCTGCCCTGGCACGGACGAGAACCAAGTGAGTCGTGCGCACGACCTGTCTGGACAGCATGACATCTTCAAGGAAGGCATATGGACTCGTCTGCTGCAGATCCTCGTCAAATTGGATGCCAGGCAAGGCAAACACATCTCGTCGCCATGCCATGCAGTTGCCCCACATCCACTGCAGCCCATGTTCGCATCCTCCTTTCGCGGCCTGGTTCAGTGCTGCCACCTTGGGAAGAGGCTCGGCACCGGTTGTGTGGCCGGACAGCAGGAACCTCTGGCGCCGTGAGAACGTGTCGAGGACGAATATGGTACGGTAGAGGTGAGCTAGAAACCAACGCAGACCTGCCGTCCTATTCTTCCATCTGGCCCCGGCGACCAACGTGCACTGGCATCCGGCTATGCGGTGGTCGGTGTCCGCATCGAAGATGAGTGCGATCTGCTGCAGGGCATCCGGCCACAGCTCAGCGTCGTCGTCGAGAAACAGGATAACGTCACCTGTGCAGTGTGGGATGGCGTCGTTGCGCTGCGAGGGGATGCCGCGCCGGGGAGCGCGCATATAGGCCAGCAAGGGTATAGACGCTTGCATGCCGGCTGCAGCATCTCGCGTCGCCTCGCCGTCACTGGCGTCCCACACGAGAATCTGGGCGGGCGAGAGGATCTGGCGCGCGAGCGATGGCAGGCTGATTCCTGCCAGCTGTCCCGGCCGGTTTCGGGTCACGATGATGACGGAGATGGAAGTCTCAGGGATCATCGTGGTCCTACCGGCTCGCGCGCGGCGCGGAGTCCTGCTCTGAATGACGAGAGCTCGGCTGTCCCACGTCCGAGGATGGCCGGCGCGGCATACCGGAGTGCAAGGCCGGTCCTGGCCCACGCCAGCGCGACATGAGAGCCCCTTCTGGTCGATACCAGCTCCTTCCAGATGAGGGCATGATTGTACACGACCATGGCCGGCTGGCCGGCGTCGGCGCCGTGGCCGCCGAGACCCGTGTGATGCACGGCAAGGGCTGAGGGAGCGCACGCAAGGTCATAGCCGTGCCGCAGGTGAAGGAGTCCCGACAACAGGAGGTCTTCACCCCGACCGTAGCTGCCGAAGCGCATCAGACGCTCGTCGAACCGCAATCCGTGGCGGACGAGCACGTCGCGGCGGAACGCCATGGTGCACCCCGACAACCACTCCAGGTCCGTTCGAGGCGGTGCGCCGGAAGACATGATGGCGGCCGCTTCGGGACGTGTGGGGCGAAGCGCCGTGTTGAACCCGGACAGGCGGACAACCTGGCGGTCTCCGTCGTACCACATACCCCATAGTTTGTACCAGAGACGCCTGATGCGGTCCGGAAGCCCCCGTGGCGCAGGGTTGCCGATAAGAGTGCACTGGCAGCCCGCCAGGCGTCCCAACGTGTCTGTTTCGAACACGCGCAGGAGTTCGGCGATCGCTGTCGGAAACAGCTCCAGGTCATCGTCGATATATAGGATAAGGTCGGACGTACAGGAATCCATCGCATCATTGCGCTGGCAGCTCGTTCCCGGGCGCGTTGTATGTACATAGCGGACGGAAACGGCTGGGTGCACAGCGGCGAAGGCGGCGACTGCCAGGTGGGTCCGGTCGTCTGTACTGGCGTCCCAGACCAGGATAGCGAAATCTTGGGACGTCTGAGCCGCGAGCGACGGCAAGCTGATGGCCGCGACATCGTCTGCACGATCCTTCGTGATGATCACAACGATCATGTGCGTGACGTCGTCATCCATTGCGGGTTTCCCGTCCGTACAGGGTCAGGTCGTCCAGCCTGCGGCGCCCACGATGATAGCGTATCCGGTTGAACAGGCGTGGGTTGACTGACAGAATGACGTTGGACAGCGCCGTCGAGCGGAGAGATGGGAATGCCGCTATCGTCCTTCCCATCGCGAATGTGCCGCTCAGGCAGGCGAGGCGGTGACCCTCAAGCGCCGAGCGGCGCAGGACCGTCAGCTGCCAGCGGGCCTCCATGACGCGGATAAGTTGAGTTTCCCCAGGGACCTCGGCGCGCAACAGATCGACTATGGCGGCATACGTCCTGGCCTGCTCATCAACCAGGCCGTGCCAGCGATTGGCGTCGGTGAGAGCATGCTGTTGCCCTGCATGCTCGCGCACCCGCAGCGTCGCCGTGTCGAGATACGCCACGGTGCACCGCAAATACGCGACCAGCGCCAGCCAGAAGTCCTGCGTGACGGCTCCGTCGGGAAGGGCGTAGCGCCCCTGAAGCATGGCACGTGGGAAGATGCTGATCGAACCAGAAAATGCATGGCTGTGGAACACGGACGTGACATAGGAGTGCAGGAAATCCAGCCGCAGGGTCGGCGTGTCGACAGCCCGTGAAGACATGCTCCGCGGGTCGAATCCAAGCGTACCCGTGAGCGTACCTGCACTGTCCATCTTCCTGTAGTTGGTATAGACGACGGCATTGCCGCCCAGGCGGCGTTCCTCGGCGAGCAGCCCCGATGCCCGATCGGGTTCCCACAGGTCGTCGGAGTCCAGCAGAGAAACGTAGTCTGCCGAGGCAGCGTTGATGCCGCACTGCATGGTCGACGTCAGACCCCTGTGGTCCCTCAGGATGATGCTGAGTGTGCGGTTGACGGGCAACAGGCGCTGTGCTAGCTCCGTCAGGACCGTAGGCGAGTCATCCTCTGAGCCGTCGTCGACCACGATGACCTCGATGAACTCCGAGAAGTGCTGCGCAAGGACACTTTCTATGGCCTGGGTCACCATGGTTGCCCTGTTCCAGGTGGCGATGACCACCGACAACACAGGAGTGTTACCCGTCATGCGTTCCATAAATATCACCTTACGCAGGACGCCGCTTTTGTCCACGCTTCGCAAGCTGGTTGACTGTGTGTACGTGAATGTGTATGATGAACGTCATGAACGGGTGGCCGATCACGACAGAGCGTGACGCTTGATGAAGGGCCGGACGACAGGAGGACGAGAGTAGAAATGAAGGAGCACTTGCCAGGATACGACACGTCTCACACGGTTGCCCTCGTCGACGAGACAATGAGTCTTGTTGAGACGTCTTGTCGCGGGCACTTTGACGAGTTCATCACCGGCGGCGCGGGGAGCTCGGCTCATCTTGGCACCGTGACTCATGTTTTCAACCGCGTCTTCGAGTTCATAGGATTCCATGTGGCACGTGCCTCGTATGCCCGCGACGTGCAGCGGGCGCAAGGCGACCGCCGTGGCGAATGGCGCAATGTTGCCACGCTTCGGGCCATGCTGGTAGCACCAGAGGACTTTGACGGCGTCTATAGGATCTTGGCCGACGACTCGTCTCGGTCGGTATTCGACTGGTTCGTCCATGTCCGGACTGCCGCGGCGTTCATAGGCCAAGGGTCCTTGAGCTTGTATCCCTCACCCGGTCTCTCCGATGGGAGTTCCGAGAAGGTACACGACCTTCCACACAGGCGAGGAAAGGGCTATGTGGTCGGCGGCATCATTGTTGAATCTGACCATGAAGCTATCGTCGACTGTTTCGTACGCGAGCAGTATCGCCTCGAAGAACGCGTCGAAGTGCAGCCGGGAGACGTCGTGCTGGACCTGGGCGCATACAAGGGGGAAAGCAGTGTCTGGTTGGCGAGCCAAGCAGGACCGTCCGGACGGGTGCTGGCACTCGAGCCCAACCCTGCTGCCAGGGCCTTCCTGGAGCGCAATGCCGTACGCGCCGCTGGCGCAGGCATGGCACAAATACAGATTCTACCGGTCGCGGTGGGCTCAAGCCCGCGCCGCGAGAGTTTCATCAGTACTGCAGAAAGTTGTTCGAGACTCGACACCGGCGGCGACATGCCAGTTGAAGTGACGACGCTGGACGACGTCGTTTCAGAGCACAGGCTGGCGAGAGTCGACTTTATCAAAATGGACATCGAAGGGGGAGAAGTCGAGGCTCTCAAGGGCGCTCGGCAGACGATCCTCCGACACGCTCCTCGCCTCGCCATCTCGGTGTACCACCTTGCCCATGACCTGCCGGACGTCGTCGCCGTGATCAGGGAAGTTCGGCCCGATTACCGGTTCTTCCTTTCTCACAAGTCGCCCGGCATGTACGAAACCGTGCTTTTTGCGAGTGTGGAGGACAGGGGCTGACCATGAGTGCGAGTTCGGTGGTCGTCCTGCTTACGGCTACGGTGGGCCCGTTGGGATAGTCAGGACCGTCGCCAGCGACACCGACACGAGGCTGCGCGAGTACCATGCGGTCATCTGCGACATTGCAGCGTGACTCCCCGGGGCCTCAGTCGTCGTGTGCGACAACTCTGGACGGGGCATCGAACGGTGGGCGCGAGGGGAGGACGTCGCGTCATGGCCGGGCGCGGGGCGGCAGACGGTGGAAGGGGGTCAGCTCGTGGCCTGGATCAGCGGCACAATCTCGTTGACCCTCATGACCCTGCCGTACGTGCCATCCAGTGCAGCCAGAAAGGCTCGCTGGACCATGGCCGCAGGCACCATTTCTCCGGCAAACGTCAGGTCTCGGGTAGCGCACGCGTCGGCGGCGATGATGCACTCGAACCCATAGTCACTGGCAGCGCGTGTTGTCGCATCGATACACATGTGCGTCATCATGCCGCAGATGACCAGACGCGAGATAATGTCCGTCCACACCAATTCCAGCAGATTCGTGTCCCGGAAGCTGTTGGGATGATGCTTGCGGACGACCGCTTCGCCGGGCAGAGGATGGATACTGGTGGTGAAGCTCACGCCGGGGGAGCCGGACCTGAACGAAGTCGCCTCGGGGTTGAGGGACACATGCTGGATGAAGACGACGGGCAAGTGGTTGTGTCGGAAAAGGGCAAGCAGCTTTCGGGCCTGAATGGCTGCCTCGGCGGGGCCGTCGAGGGGCATGGCGCCACACGGGAAATACTCCCTCTGGATGTCGACGAGCAGGAGAGCGGTCTTCACTGGTCAGATCCCGAATACACCACTCCTGTGGTTACTCACCAGCTGACCCTGCACAGGCCCGTCATTCCCCCGAGCACTTTTCTCCCATGCGAGGGGCGCTTCTCCGCAAAAGCGGGAATCCATCTTTTCATCTCGCCGATATACGATGTACCACTCCTGTGGCTACCTGCCGGCTGTGCCCGAAGGGCATTCGAGGGCGGCGATCTTGTCGAGGCGCGGTTGGTGGCGCCCGCCCTGATAGGTCGCGTTCAGCCAGGTGACGACGCAGTCGAGCGCGATCTCCTCAGCCGTCGTCCGACCACCAAGCGCTAGCACGTTGGCGTTGTTGTGTTCCTTGGCCATCCGTGCCGTGTAACCGTCGTGAACCAGCGCGCAGCGAACGCCCGCGATCTTGTTGGCCGCGATGCTGGCGCCGATGCCGGTACCGCAGATGACGATACCGACCGCGGTGGGATCTGCCACGACCTTGCGGGCCACCGCGGCTGCGAAGTCGGGATAGTCGACGGAGTGGTCCCCGCTGTCGGTGCCGAGGTCCTCGAGTTCGTATCCCTTGAGCGTCAATGCATGGATGAGGAACGACTTGAGGCGAAATCCGCCGTGATCGGAACCAATGATGATCTTCATATGCTCACCTCGGTCTGAGGAATGGGATGCGAAGAGACAGCAGCGCAGTGAGCAATCCAAGCGCCATGCCTCCAAGTACTTCAAACAAGGTATGCCCGACAAGCTCGGTGAACTGCTTGTAGTCGAAGCGGTCCCACAACTTGAATTCCTCGAAAACGGCATTCAAGGTCCGCGCATGTCTGCCGACTTCCTGGCGGACGCCGGAGGCATCGAACACGACGACACCGCTGAAGACCATACAGATGGCGAACAGGGGGGATGCGAAGCCCGCCGTGAATCCCACCATAGCCGTCAGGGCTGTGACGGTAGCGCTGTGCGAGCTGGGGAAGCCACCGTTGGACAAGAGGAGCTGCCACTTCCACTCACGATATTCGCCATAGTGGATCAGCGGCTTGATTCCCTGCGCAACAAGGGCCGCGATGACGGCGACAATGAAGATCTTGTTGTCCCAAAGGTTGTTCACGCTCGCCCCTTCGGTTGCCATTGATAATCCACACGAAGAGTATACAGTGATGGGGTAGTTTGTAAACGCGCAGTTGGGCAGCGGATCGTGTCAGTACTTGGGCTGCCCCACGTCCATAGGAGGATACCTGTGTCAACACTTGCATCGACAACGACGACAACTCCGGCTACCCCGACGAGTACCGGTCCAAGCTTCTTCACTCTCCTGATCGCTGGTCTTGCCGTCATGTTTCTGGGCAACCTGCTGGGGCGCTTCCTGTCCACTCGCAGCCATAGGACGGTCAGTCGCAAGCTCTATTTCTTCATCACCATCCCTATCATGGTCATCTTTGTCGTCATGGTTTACGCGATGGGCCGCAGTCTGTCCGTCATCGGGCAGTACACCCTGTTCGGCGTCTATATCCTTGGATTCTCGGTCCTCGGCGGCTTCGTTGAGGCTCCACCGATGCCGACACGTATGAGTGGACCATCCAGCAATGCGAAGCCCGAGGGGGAGCTGCCCCACATGACAACGGGCAGTGGCACTGTTGAAGGCGAAGGCAAGGACATCACCCAGGACTCACCTGTCGACGACAAGACGGAGCATCACCACCGCTGATCCTTCTAGCTTGGGGTCAAGCGTTACCATTTGGTCAGTGTTACCATTTCGCTGGCCTTGTGGGAGAGAGACCAGCCTGACGCACCCATCACCTGTATAAGACTAGCCCCTGCTCGCCAGAGCGGGGGCTTCTTGCTTATTTCAGTGAATGATTGCATATGTGGCCAGGAAGTTAACACTCAGCGGAAGTTAACGTTTGACCCCTTAAATGGTTGAAGAGGCCGGGGACAGGGGTATGATACAGATATGGAACAAGTGCTGATGCATATCTGTTGCGCCCCGGACGCCACGGTTCCGGTTGTGCGCCTGCGGGCCAAGGGCTATGAACCGGTCGGGTTCTTCTACGATCCCAACATTCAGCCGAAGGAGGAGTATGATCTGCGCCTTGATCAGGCCCGTAAGCTGGCGTGCATCGAGGGCTTTGAGCTGATCGTTGGACCGTACGAGCCTGAGCGCTGGCTGGCGGTGACCCGTGAGTTTCGGGACGAGCCCGAGGGTGGCCTGCGGTGTCCCTTGTGTCTTGGGCTCCTGCTGGACGCTGCGGCGCAGAGGGCGGCTGAGCTTCAGATGCCGATGTTCACGACGACACTGCTCATCAGCCCTCACAAGGACGTGCACCTCCTGGAACAGGTCGGGCGCGAGAAGGGGGCGCTGTACGGCGTTACCTTTCTGCCCGAGGCGTTCCGCAAGCAGGACGGCTTCCGCGAGTCCGTGCGCCTGAGCAAGGAGTATGGGCTCTACCGCCAGAATTACTGTGGCTGCATCTATTCCAGGATAGAGTCCGAGAAGTGGCGCGCCGCGCACCCGCACGGCAGTTCCTGGTCACAGGAGGAGCAGAAGAAGGACACCTCTGGAGAGGCTACCTCTCGCGGGTAGGTCGGTTCCACAGGTCTATCAACGGTTTGCCCGGCATAGGCGTCCGATCGAGCCTCCAGATGCCCGTTTTTGTGTGGCTGTGGCGGCAAATCTGGTCTGCTCCGTGTGTTGCGCTTGACACGTTCCCTGTTTAGCATATATTTACTTGTGTTCGGTTACAGCAGGTCTCGCAGGAGCCCCCGTAGACGAAAGTTCGAAAAGGGTTTGTTCTTGACAGACTGAAGCAATCGAGTATATTTAAAATTTGTCGCCCCCACCCCACGGGTGTTCGTCGACAGCTCAGCACGCGCAGTTGGTACCTTGAAAACTAGACAGTGAAGAGAACGGGTTGAAAGACACAATAGGTGTGTTTTTTACCCGACAAGGAATGTCGTTCAGTAGTATTGTACAAGACAATCCCTGTCATTCCTTTGTACCGATTCTTCCTTCGGGAAGATCACAAATACAAACACAGATTTTCGAAGAGTTCGATCCTGGCTCAGAATGAACGCTGGCGGCGTGCTTTACACATGCAAGTCGAGCGGAGATGTTGTCGAAGGGCAACCGGAGACGATGTCTCAGCGGCAAACGGGTGAGTAATGGACAGGTAACGTACCCCCTAGACGTGGATAGCTCATCGAAAGATGAGATAATACGCGATAATGTTGCAGGGCGATGGCTCTGCAAAGAAAGCGGGCGCAAGCTCGCGCTTCCGGATCGGCCTGTCTCCTATCAGCTTGTTGGTGGGGTAAGAGCCTACCAAGGCGATGACGGGTAGCTGGTCTAAGAGGATGGTCAGCCACATTGGAACTGCGACACGGTCCAGACTCCTACGGGAGGCAGCAGTGGGGAATCATGGTCAATGGGCGAAAGCCTGAACCTGCGACGCCGCGTGAGTGATGAAGGTCGTAAGATCGTAAAACTCTTTTCAGGGATCTGAAAGGCAGCGCTCTAACAGAGCGTCTGCTGTGACTATCCCTGGAATAAGCCCCAGCCAACTACGTGCCAGCAGCTGCGGTAATACGTAGGGGGCGAGCGTTATTCGGAATTACTGGGTGTAAAGGGTATGTAGGCGGCCTCACAAGTCGCGTGTCAAAGTCCAGAGCTCAACTCTGGGTTCGCACGTGATACTGTCAGGCTTGAGGACTGGAGAGGTGAGCGGAATTCCCGGTGTAGTGGTAAAATACGTAGATATCGGGAGGAACACCAGCGGCGTAGGCGGCTCACTAGACAGTTTCTGACGCTAAGATACGAAAGCGTGGGGAGCAAACAGGATTAGATACCCTGGTAGTCCACGCCCTAAACGATGGATACTTGGTGTTGGGGGGTTGCCCTCAGTGCCGGAGCTAACGCGTTAAGTATCCCACCTGGGGACTACGGCCGCAAGGCTAAAACTCAAAGGAATTGACGGGGGCCCGCACAAGCAGCGAGGTATGTGGTTTAATTCGACGCTACGCGAAGAACCTTACCTGGGCTTGACATGCTTGAGAACGGACCAAGAAACTGGTCCTTCCATGACCGCAAGGTCATGGCTCATCCACAGGTGCTGCATGGTTGTCGTCAGCTCGTGTCGTGAGATGTAAGGTTAAGTCCTTGAACGAGCGCAACCCCTTTTGCTAGTTGCTAACCAGTAATGGTGCACCCTAGCGATACTGCCAGCTAAAAGTTGGAGGAAGGAGGGGATGACGTCAAATCCTCATGGCCTTTATGTCCAGGGCTACACACATGCGACAATGGTCGGTACAACGGGTCGCAACACCGCGAGGTGAAGCCAATCTCTAAAAACCGACCTCAGTTCAGATTGCAGGCTGCAATTCGCCTACATGAAGATGGAGTTGCTAGTAACCGCGGGTCAGCATCACCGCGGTGAATATGTTCCCGGGCCTTGTACACACCGCCCGTCAAACCACCCGAGTCTGTTGCACCCGAAGTTGCCCGTTGGGTGACGAAGGTGTGGCCGGTAAGGAGGGTTAAGTCGTAACAAGGTAGGTGTACGAGAACGTGCGCCTGGATCACCTCCTTTCAAGGAGCATCGTCTTTTGGTCTGTTCCCCACTCACTGTCTAGTTTTGAGGGTGCAAACACACCTTCACGCGGTTTCATGTGGTCCGCACCTTGAAAACTGTACCGAGCCAATTACGTAAGAACGAGCAGTTGGTGGATGCCTTGGCGCACAGAGCCGATGAAGGACGCAGAAAGCCTGCGATAGTCCCCGGGGAGTTGCAATCAAACGTTGATCCGGGGGTTTCCGAATGGGGCAACCCCTCCCACGCAGGTGGGAGACTCCTGTCTGAATCCATAGGGCAGGAGGGGGAATCGAGGGAAGTGAAACATCTCAGTACCTCGAAGAACAGAAAGCACAAGCGATTCCGTTAGTAGCGGCGAGCGAAACCGGAACAGCCTAAACCCGTGCAGCGCACAGCGTGCAAGCGTTGTTGCATGGGGGTTGGAGGACCGACCAGTCCAGGTTGCACCCTGGAGCGGGAGTTACAAACGCTCACGATAGTCGAACCCCCTGGAAAGAGGGGCCATAGCGGGTGACAGCCCCGTAGGCGAAATCCTGAGCACTCCCGGGACGGTTCCTGAGTACCACGGGACACGAGAAATCTTGTGGGAAGCTACCACGACCATGTGGTAAGGCTAAATACTCTGGCGACCGATAGTGAACAAGTACCGCGAGGGAAAGGTGAAAAGAACCCCGGAAGGGGAGTGAAAGAGAATCTGAAACCAATTGCTTACGAGCGGTAGGAGCCCTATGTGGCGCAAGCCACAGGGTGACTGCATGCCTATTGAAGAATGAGCCGACGAGTTATTGCAACCAGCGAGGTTAAGGGAGATCCCCGGAGCCGCAGCGAAAGCGAGTGTGAACAGCGCGTCAGTTGGTTGCAGTAGACCCGAAGCCGGGTGATCTACCCATGGACAGGTTGAAGGGGCGTTAACCCGCTCTGGAGGACCGAACACGTTAGGGGAAAAATCCTATGTGATGAGCTGTGGGTGGCGGAGAAATTCCAATCGAACCCGGGAATAGCTGGTTCTCTCCGAAATGCATTTAGGTGCAGCGGCAGGTAATTAGTGTGTGGGGGTAGAGCACTGAATGGACTAGGGGCCTCACCAGGTTTCCAAACCCAATCAAACTCCGAATACCGCATATCTGTATCCTGCTAGTGAGACTGTGGGTACTAAGATTCATAGTCAAAAGGGGAACAGCCCAGACCGTCAGCTAAGGTCCCTAAGATAAACTCAGTGCTAGAGAAGGATGTGGGGTTACTCAAACAGCCAGGAGGTTAGCTCAGAAGCAGCTATCCTTTAAAGAGTGCGTAACAGCTCACTGGTCGAGTGGTCCTGCGCCGAAAATGTAGAGGGGCTAAGTTTATCACCGAAGCTGCGGATTTCGCCCGCAAGGGCGGAGTGGTAGGAGAGCGTCCGTGTTGCAGAGAAGGCATACCGTAAGGAGTGCTGGAGCGTCACGGAGTGAGAATGTCGGCTTAAGTAGCGCATAAACGAGTGAGAATCTCGTTCGCCGGAAATCTAAGGTTTCCTGGGGAAGGCTCGTCCTCCCAGGGTTAGCCGGTCCTAAGGTGAGGCCGAAAGGCGTAGCTGATGGAGAACGGGTTAATAGTCCCGTGCTGCCATGCTTCGTTTGAAGGATGGGGTGGAACAGAAGGATAAGCTGAGCGCGACCGCTGGTAGTTCGCGTCCAATCAGCAAGGGTGGGGAGACTGGCAAAACCGTTTCCCCTGAGCCTGAGCTGTGATGGGGAGCCGCAAGGCGAAGCAGCTGTGTTCATGCTGGCAGGAAAAACCTCTCACGAGAAGTATGGTATCCGTACCGCAAACCAACACAGGTAGATCGGGAGAAGACTCCCAAGGCGTGCGAAAGAACCCTCTTTAAGGAACTCGGCAAAAAGGTCCCGTAACTTCGGAAGAAGGGATGCCTCCGCAAGGAGGCCACAGGAAATAGGCTCAAGCGACTGTTTAACAAAAACACAGGTCTCTGCTAAGTCGTAAGACGACGTATAGGGGCTGACGCCTGCCCGGTGCTGGAAGGTTACAGAGAGGAGTCAAGGGGATTCGTCCCCTGAAGCCCTGAACTTAAGCCCCAGTGAACGGCGGCCGTAACTATAACGGTCCTAAGGTAGCGAAATACCTTGTCGGGCAAGTTCCGACGCGCATGAATGGCGTAACGACTTGAGCGCTGTCTCAAAGAGGGATTCGGTGAAATAGCAGTGCCCGTACAGATGCGGGCTACGTGTGGCAGGACGGAAAGACCCCGTAGAGCTTTACTGTACTCTGATATTGAAGTTTGGTTGTGGCTGCACAGGATAGATGGGAGACTTGGAAACTGGGGCTTCGGCCTCAGCGGAGTCGTCCTTGGGATACCATCCTTCTTCAACTAGACTTCTAACTCCTCGCCCTCAGCGGGCTGGAGGACAATGTCAGACGGGCAGTTTGACTGGGGCGGTCGCCTCCCAAAGAGTAACGGAGGCGCCCAAAGGTTCCCTCAGGCTGTTTGGAAATCAGCCATAGAGTGTAAAGGCATAAGGGAGCTTGACTGTAAGAGAGACATCTCGAGCAGACACGAAAGTGGGGCTTAGTGATCTGGTGGTTGCAGCATGGAATGGCCATCACTCAACGGATAAAAGCTACCTCGGGGATAACAGGCTTATCCTTCCCGAGAGTCCACATCGACGGGAGGGTTTGGCACCTCGATGTCGGCTCGTCCTATCCTGGAGCTGGAGCAGGTTCCAAGGGTCCGGCTGTTCGCCGGTTAAAAGGGCACGCGAGCTGGGTTCAGAACGTCGTAAGACAGTTCGGTCCTTATCCGCCACATGTATTAGAGATTTGACGAGATTTCCCGGTAGTACGAGAGGACCCCGGGAAGTCGACCGCTGGTGTACCAGTTGTCCCGCCAGGGGCACGGAGCTGGGTAGCTATGTCGACATTGGATAAGTGCTGAAGGCATATAAGCGCGAAGCCAACTCGAAGACGTGATCTCTCATCGTCGCAAGACGAGGTAGACCCCTGGTAGACTACCAGGTTGATAGGCTGGAGGTGTAAGCGCAGCAATGCGTTGAGCTGACCAGTACTAATAGGTCGGGGACGTAATTGGCTCGTACAGTTTTGAGGGTGCAGACCTCTGCATTGCCTTCTCGTTTTCAATCAAAGACATGACTCTGGTGGTCATAGCGTCGGGGAAACACCCGTTCCCATCCCGAACACGGAAGTTAAGCCCGACACGCCGATGGTACTCACGGGGAAGCCCGTTGGAAGAGTAGGTCGCTGCCAGGGTCATGTCTTTTCCCATCTCCCCCCTTGTTGGGGGATTTTGCATATCCGGAGGGTGC
>CAIQIK010000037.1 GCA_903871855.1 uncultured Caldisericota bacterium | reverse complement strand
CGCGTACGTGCGGAGCAGGTATGCTGCATACGGAGGACTGTATCCTGTCGTAGCACAGAACTCCTGCAGCATGATTCCCTTGTCCTTCTTCCGGGCACGGAGGTACCGAAGAGCCACCTCTCTCCCGACATGCTGTTTCTCTTGCATCGACAATGCCATGATGCTGCTCCTTTCCCTCTTGATCACACAAGGATGTCAGCAGCATGGCTACCTCCTCTCGTTTCACGATGATTTGTTCGTGATGCAACGAAGGGAGTTCACGATGATTTGAGATGATGCAACTCCAAGAGTGACGGCCTAGGCAAACCGGCTATACTGTCAATCGTGGCGGGGGTGAACGTGGTGGAGGGCAAGTCCGATCAAGATCTCCTGAAGGAGGCACCAACTGACACTGGAGCAGTAGCCGTGCTCTACGATCGATATCGCGACCGCATCTTTGCATGTCTCATCCGCACGGTGATGGACCGAGACCTCGCCGAGGAACTGACCGAAGCGGTATTCGTCAAGATGGTGGACAACCTGCCGAAACTTGCGCGCGGCAGAGCACCCCTCGTGCAGTGGCTGTACCGCGTGGCTCACAACGAGGCTATGTCATGGTTCCGCCGTCGCCGCAGTGCTGACAGGTATCTTGCGACCGCTCGCATCGGTGATGATGATGCCGACCCCGACTACGACGACATGGTCGCAGAGGCTCAGGGTCATACCGATGAATTGCGTGTCGCCATGGAGCAGCTGGCACCCTTCGACCGGGAATGTATCACGTTGCGCTACAGCGAGGGATTGACACCGCGGGAGATCGCACCGATGCTCGGTTGCAGTGTAAAGCAGGTCAGCAACGCCCTTCAGCATGCCTTTCGTGTGTTGCGCGCCAGTATTTCAGCAAATGCGGGTGGGTTGCGTTGTCCTTGTGAAGAAGAGGTGAGGGAATGACTCAGGAGGAATTAGAACATCTGCTCGAGAACGTGGACTGGGAGCCGAAGGCTGACCCATTGTGGGCTGAAGCCAGCAAGCAGCGTCTCGTTGCATATGCCGACCGGGTAGCGGCCCATCGCCGCCACGTGCGGCATTGGCGCCTGACGTTGGGTTCCGCTCTCACCATCGCGGCGATCGTGCTGTGGTGGACTCAGACGGCACCCCTGCGCACGGCCATCCGGGCAACCGCCGACGTGCCGCCAGGCGTCCGCCTGCTGCAGCTGACCAAGGAAAACCTGCCTCATATCTACGAGGCGGGTTCGTGGATCGGGCAGGCATGGAACCGTGTGATGGTAGCCGTGACACCGGGTGCACGCTCGGCCGTGGCGCTCAACGCCGAACGTGATACCAAAACCGGCTTCGTCCGGGCGGACGTCCGCGGGACGGATGGGTATGTCCTGGTGGACCCGGAGGCCGGTGCGGTGGTGGGGACGATAGCGCTACAGGTCCCCGAGGGTGCCGAGGCCCAACAGCGTTCGATTGTGACATTCGGTTCGGTGGAACTGGCACGGCAGATTGCCATGGCGGATCCGGTCCTCCATCGGGATGGATATCAGGCCGTCAGCGTGGCCAGCCCCAAGGTCTACATCGTCCGTGAGGCAACCCCGTCATCGAGCGGTCCACCCACCGTGACAGCCCAGCGGCCTGCGCTTCCGTCGGGACAGATTCTCGCGGTTCAGTTGCAGCGCGAAGGGGATACAGTGCCGAACCTGACCGCAGTGGTCGACATAGTGACTAGGTGCGTTATCCAGATAGTGGACAGCCATCAACTGGAGGGACTAGTCGTCAGCGAGGGTACTGGAACGTATGCCATAATAGGAAAGATGTAGAAACCAAGCTGTCGCGTCGACACTGACCTGAATATTGTCCGAGCCCTATCAGGGGGGTCAGTTGCCGTCTGCCGATGGCGACGTCAGATTGCCGTTCCCGGCGCCAGAGGGATCTGGAAGGTAACCGATGACGAACCAAGCCTTCCCCGGTCCCTTCCCTAGAAGTTGTCGCAGGCGAAAGCGAAGGACGATGTTCTCTGTGGCAACGGTTACACGAAACATGCGGTCGCCTGTCCTGAGGTCTGTCCCATAGTCTTCGATGGAGCGTACCTGGCCCATGTCAAATGGTGTCGTGGGGTCGTCTTGCATTCCTGAGCCAAGAAACGAACGGAGAGTCGCTTCGGGATCCAGCAACTCAGGGTGCTTGGCACTGTCTGCCTGTTGTTGAGCCAGCTGCTGCTCGTCATCGGAATAGATGATGTGAACCCATGGATCCAGAGGCGCATATGGTTTCGGCGTGTACCAGGGCCGCCATGCCAGCAGCAGAATCACAAGCGCCACTAGTGGTGCAAGCACAATCATTGCTGTTCGGAGTTTCTTCTTCATACGTCGCCTGGTCGTCATATTGGTCTCACCTCTCGCAGTGTACCATGAATTCGAGCCAGCGTAGTTGTTCAATTGCTGGAACGGGGCAGTAGTACCAGCGGATCGATAGGTGTTCCGTCGCTGCGCACTTCAAAGTGCAGGTGAGGACCAGTGCTGAACCCGGTGGAACCAGAGACCCCTAGTACCTGGCCGCGTGCCAGCAACTGGCCGGTGTGGACGTCGATGCGCATCAGGTGGCCGTAGATGGTGGACAGGTGCGTCCCGTGACGTATAACGACGCAGTTACCGTATCCCAGTTTGTTGCCACGCCAGACGACAACGCCACGCGCAGCTGCCATGACTGGTGTCCCCAACTCTGCAACAAGGTCGACACCGTGATGCTCAAGCTCCTGACCAATAATGGGATGTTCGCGCATGCCAAACGGGGAGGTGACGACAAGTGCACCAATGAGAGGGGGCACAAACTGCTGCGGCGTTGGCAGCAGCAAGACCCGCCACTCCCACGCCTGGGTCGTAGCACGACGAAAAAAGGCATCCTCCAAAATCAGCTCGTGTTCCATGGCAGCGGAGTCCTGAACTGATATCACACCCCACGTTGCTCGTTCGGCGTCCCGTGCCCGAATGGAGGCAATTGGATGCAGGATACTGAACGGCGTGTTGATTGTCGGAGGCGTGACATCTCCGCGCGCAGCCGCCTGCGACTGATACCACATTAGCGATCCCATGGCAAGGATCAGGACAAGGACAACGGTCAGGCATCCATTTCTGCGCCGGTGCATCCGTGGTGGAGACCTGTGCTGTGTCTGGTGAGGGTATGGAACGTAGAATCCGGATGAACCGTAGTAGGTATCTGCTTTTCCTGGTTGTTTCTGATTCATATCCGTTTCACGCCCTTTCGAAAGAGTGGCTATGAGTGGCTTATTGCATCATGTTGGTGAGGTTTATGTCCTGTCCAAGACCCTTAGACAACAACGCAGGAGCTGTTGCCAGAAGCGCCCATATCAAGAGTCTCCTTGCTTGTTCCACGGGGCCACAAGGCCCCGTGGAACAAGCGCAATGTCAGACTGACCCGCTAAAACCAGCCAAAAATGAGGTTTCCGGTTGCATGAACGGTCCCCCAGTAAGCTGCTCCAAATCTGATCTTCACGTACTTCGTGGTGCCTGTTGTGTTGGTCCAGAGGGTCTGCGTTATGCCCTCCGAAGTGAAAGCTACTTCACTGCCCAGCGGCTGCAACGTAGACGAATCAACAACTGTCATGTAGACGTTGTGTCCACCGGAGTTGGCCAGGTAGCCCTGTACGTACTTTCCAGCAGTCATCGTATATTGTCCACTGTACACGTACTGGTTGACGGGAATGTACACATTAAACGGGTACGTCAGGACGGAATTCGGGGAGATTGCGGCGACGCCCGCATTCGCGTCGATCATGCTGCCCGGTACAGCATCCGATACCACGGGCATTTCATCAGCGCGAACAAAAGCCGGCTGACTTGCGCCAAGAAGCGCAAGCAGAACAACAAGAACCAAAATGCTCTTTAGATGCTTCATCTACTACTCCTTTCTTGTGCTGAAGTTGCTCCCATCACTGGGTCACATGTTTCCAACAAGCCGAACCTTTTGGCTAATCTCTACCCTTCTGCACGCATTTTCCTCACCTCCTCATTCATACAACGCAATGGGTTTGATTTTGCTGACAGTGCCGTTGTCCTGGAACTACACTCCCTATTCACAAGTATGGCCGCACGGAGCAAGAGACATGCCGTGGTATGGGTTAGGCTGAGTTCATACGTTTTCTCCTTGCGTCAGGTCGACACGTTGTACAGAGAAGTACCCCACCACCGACAAGACCACACAGAGAATGCAGAAAACAAGGATAGATGCGGCAACGGCGAAAGGTTCTTGAGCTGCTCTTTGTGGCCAGCCGGTCCATTGCCAGTGGTACATGAGAACAAACTGATACGAAATGAAGAATCGTTCGTTTCCCGGCCAAGAACGCTCCACTCTAAGTCTCACGAACGTGTCTATTAGTAACCAGACAATCGGAATAAAGACAGCGATCGCTCGTTGCCACCACAGGGAGATCACGACAGACATCAGGGTCATACTGCACAGGGCGGGTGCGAGGTATCCAACGACACCAAGGAAAAACAGGAGAGGGGACGGTGGCATGTTTGGAAGATAGTAACTGCGGATGCCGGCTACAAGGCTCGTGTTGTTGGTCAGGAAGGGACTGAACGACCTGCCGACAGGCAGGAAGAGCAGAGCGACGCCCAGGCTGATGACAACCGCTGCCCCGACAAAGGCAACAGCTGCCAGAAGCAAAGCCGGGAGCAATGAGACAAACCACACCGCCCTGTTGTGGGTACGGGAAATCAGCATAGGTAACCGGCCGGTCCGCTCATCCCGTAGCAACGCATCGCCTACAAGGAACACAAACATTACAACCAGCGTGAAAACGGCTACTTCGTCACTACATAGCACACCAACAGGGACGTCCCAGATATTGGTAGGCATCGTAATGTGCCATGCGGTAAGAATCCATCCAACTCGAGTCTTGAGAGAAATAGTAACGACCACAGCAAGGAAGACATCCATCCCCAGGGCTACCAGCCATCGCCTGCTGGAAAACAGTTGTCTGCAGTGGTACCGTGTCATGCAAAACATCGTCAGTATTCCTTTTGTATGATTCATCGCGTCGCTCCTATGGATCTTCCTGCTTCCCGTAGGCAATGATGGCAACAGTAGCAGTTACCGCGATCCAGACCAGAAAGTACAGAAACCGGCCGGACATGGTTCCTCGTTCAAGTCTTAAAAGCCCTAGCGGGTTCCACGCGGTTTCAGGCAGCATGACGGTTGCGGCGAGGAAGATGAAGGGGGGAACGATACTGACGACAAACGGGATCGGCACCCATACAGTCAGGAGTAGGGCGGTCGTCGAGTACGCTGCGGCTGCCAGCAGGTGAACTCCTGCGAACCAGACTGCAAACCACCATGGATGGGCAAGGTATGAAGCATGATCAGCAGCGTTGATCATGCCAAACTCTGCCGTGCGAATGGTGGGCGACAATCCTTTCGTGCATACTGCTGCTACGCCCGCAGCAGTCACGGACATCGTCAGGAGCAGACAGATAGCGATCGCCATCCCCAGGCCCTTGGCGGCAATGTACCTCCGACGTGTCAGGCCCCGCGTGAGCACAAAATTGGCCCAGGAACAATAGCGGTCGATAGCAAAGGAATCTCCGACAGCCACTCCGGTGGTGAAAGGAAACAGCCAGTGAAGAACGTCTTTGAGAACTTCGATGAAGGCTGCCGGTGCTGACGGAGGATTAGCGAGCTGGGGATCCACCACGATGATCTCATAGACAAAAGCTCCGGCGAGTACTGCTGCCAAGATCCAGAACCTTCTGCGGGAGAGCAACCGCATTATCTCCTGTGCAATCACATGAATAAGCATCACAGACTCTTCTTTCCGTCTAGGATTCATCGTTTCGCCCCTTTCTTGCATTGCCGTTTTGCCATTGCGAGTCCCCCTTCTGTGTACATTTGCTTCACCTCCTCGTTCATAGAACGCAATGTCCCTGTTATTGCTGACGCATTTCGCGCGTACTGTTCTGCCAGAGTTCGAAGGCGAAGTTACTTCTCTTCTTGTATTGCTTGCAGGAATGTTGTCTCCAGGGTGTCCCGGTCCGGCGTGATAGCTTCAATACTGGCTCCTGCCTGTACCAGATCACGAAGGGCATCAGGAACAGGGACAGCAGTGCCAACGATTCCTCCCTGCATCCCTTCCTTCTGCGCAAGGTTCGCCTGATGCTGCGTGGCCCATTGCTGGACCAGCGACCAGTCCCTGGTACCACTGACTTGCAGACTGAACCCACGGTAGGGAACAGGATCATTCTTGCTCATCTGCCTCAGGACATGGCCTTGCTTGACAATGGCTACATGATCACAAACCTGTTCCACTTCATTGAGGAGATGACTTGCCAGAAAGACAGCTACTCCTTGATCCGCCAGATGTCGGATGTGAGTGCGCAGTTCTGCGACACCCTGAGGGTCCAGCCCGTTGGTGGGCTCGTCCAGCAGGAGGAGCCGCGGTTTCTCCATGATCGCCTGGGCAAGCCCCAGCCGTTGACGCATCCCCAGGGAATACCTTCCTGCCGGGGTCTTGTTGGCTGGGTCCAGTCCCATGAGTTCCATGGTGGCATCGACCTCTGGAAGGCCTATGATTCCGCGGATGGAGGCAAGCAGTTGCAGGTTGCGTCTGCCGGTGAGTTCGGGGATAAAGGAGGGATACTCCACAAGGACTCCGATCCCTGACGGCAGCTGGGCATTCCTAACCGTCAGGTCTGTCCCCAGGATTGTTACGTTGCCCTTTGTTGGATGTGCCAGACCACACATAATACGGAGCAATGTTGTCTTCCCTGCTCCGTTGGGACCAATGAACCCAAAGACTTCCCCCACATCCAGGGTCATGCTGACATCATGCAAGACTTCATGCACTGTCTTGTGGGATCGATACTGCTTGCAAATTCCTGCTAATGCACACACGTGTTCCATGACATGTCTCCTTTGATTACAGGTTTACATACCGTGCAGAGGAATATCCCAGCGCCGACCATATCACGCAAAGGACGTCAAGGACCATGACAGATGCGGTAACGGGGAAAGAGTAGAGGACTGCTGCCAGGATCCAGAACTTTCTGCGTGACAGCAGCCGTCTTGGCTCTTCTGCAACTGTATGGATACTACCATTGTGCCTCCTGTGATACCCCGGGGTGTATGTGTGTTTCACGTATTGTTTCCTTCTTGTGCTAAAGCAGCTCCCATTGCTACGGCAAATGTTTCAACAAACTAGAGCGTTTCAGCATCCCTGCTCCTCTGCATGCATCTGCCTCATCCCCTTACCTTCATAACGCAATGCCCCCAATTTTGCTGAAGGGGGTATCCAGAAATAGTTCAGCGCTGCCGACTTCCGGCAGCGCTGAAGGAGGAGGCAATGTGTGTGAGGGTCAGGAGTAGGGCATCAGTGGTATGGTACGTCATTCCCGCCCATGCGGGAATTCAATCTTGCCGTTGTCTGCAGGCGTTCCCTCGCAAGCGGTCCGTCAAGGAATGCGCAGGTCCCCTGTGGCCACAACGACGGTTTTCCCTGCAATGAGCACGCGGTCGCCCGCGAGGCGCACTTTCAGGATACCACCACGTGAGGAAGCCTGGTAGGCAACGAAGTCGGTTCTGCCGAGCACGCTGCTCCAGTAGGGTGTCAGGGCCGCATGCGCAGACCCCGTGACCGGGTCCTCGAAGATGCCGTCGGCGGGAGCGAAGAAACGCGACGTGAAGTCATACGGCGCATCGCCCGCTCCCGTCACGATGATACCGGGAATGTCGAGCGCCATCGTGGCTGCGCGGTCAGGAGTCAGTGCACGCACGGCGGTTGCCGACCCGAGGTCGAGCAGCCAGTAGCGGTGAGCGTTGACGCCGGTCCAGTGGGGAGTCGTGTCGAGTCTCAGGGCGTCCAGGACCTCCAGGGGAACGGGGGCAGGCGTGGGAGGAAGCGACGGGAAGTCGAGCACGATCCAATCCCCTTGGTATCGGGCGGCAAGGTCACCGCTCAGGCTGCGGAAGTAGACTTCGTCACCTTTCACGATGCCGGCCTCGCGCAGCGCCCGGGCGGTAGCGAGCGTCCCGTGGCCACACAGCGGCACTTCGACTGACGGCGTGAACCACCGCAGGCGCCAAGCGTCGCCCTCCCAAAGGACGAACGCTGTCTCCGACAGGTTCATCTCCCGTGCGATGGATGCCATAACCTCATCCGTCAGCGGCTCCTGCAGGAGACACACTGCCGCCGGATTCCCGGAAAATGCCCTGTCCGTGAACGCGTCGATGATGTAGTATTTCATATCAGCATTCTATGCTGGGTCGCTCGACAGTGCAACAAGACGTTGCCTTCGGGATAGGCTAGCTCCCCTTTCCTGGAGTCATGGCAAGAATTTGCCGGTAGTAGTCCCTGATGCGATCGATAGCAGCATCGATATTGACGTCGATGTGACATGCTGCGGCCATAGCTGCATATGGTTTCTTCCAAGAAGCCGGTGGGTCTGTGAGTTTTTCTGGGATCGGGTGAGTGTCTCTGTGCTTGAACGTCGCTACCACTGCTACCACGACACCTTCAGGTTCCAGATCGCCTGTTTCAAGGAGCAACACCATGTCAACCAAGTCCTTGACGCGACTGTTGTCGCGCGTGCCTGTACGGGGCATCGTATAGGCATGCAGTTTCTCGGCGAACTGCTGCTCCAGGCTGGTCGTGACCAGCGGGGATACCTTGATGCCGGCGAAGGCAAACCAGTCCTCACCGGTTGTGACGCGCAGGGGTTCGAGAAGAACGTCCCCAACGGCGACGTCGACGTGAAAGGCTACGAAGAGCCGACCTCCAAGCATCGAACGAACAGGGAACCTCTCACCGCCGTAGAGTGGGCTGTCGAGGTCCATCATCGACTCCCCTACCTGGAACTCGAACCAGTCATCTGTTGGGGGTGAAACGACTTCCTGGAGCATCTGTTGCAGAGTCGCATGGGTGTCAGCGCTTCTGGCAATGCTGGTGTTGAGAGTGAGATCGACGTCTCTGGTTGCCCGGGCAGATCCAATCGCCAGTTCCAGAGCATGTCCACCCTTGAGAATCCATCGGTGTGTACCGTCTCGTTGCACGCGAGTGACAAATCGGTCAAAGGCGACTTGCTGTCGCAGGCGTTGCAGATCTTCACCTCTATTCAATGCTCGTTTCCTGAGTCGATCCTCCAGTGCTTGGCGGAAAGATACGGCGTCGTCGTAGTGCTGAGGACTACTCATCGGGGAAGGATGCCCCGCATGATCTCTGTGAAGCGAGACGACGGGTTCAGTTTAGCCGCCATGATCAGATCGCCCCGCTTCACGAGCCCGCGCTGGAGTCCCTGGCGTACGGCCTGCTCAAGAAGGTCATCGGAGATGGTCCCGGCGGTAGCAACATCGATGATTGTTCTCAGGGGACGAGTGACGCTGTACCCCTCCATCGCTTGAATGTCAGCAGACGCGAGCGTTGCACGATGGATGACGAGGACCGCGGGTATCTTGGCCGACTTTCTGAATGACGGTGGAACCGTCATATGGAGGCTTGCCGGCATGACATCAGAGAGGTCATGGATAGACAGGGCCGTCTCATGAGAAAACACGCCCTGGGGCTTTCCCTTCCGGTCACGTGACCACAGCGACCACAGCACCAGGTCAGGGCGATCGCCAGCCGTGTGGTCTGCGATTCGGTAAATGCCCCGTGCTTCGCGAATCCAGTTCGCCGCCGCTACCTGATGGTACTGAGCGGGGTAGGAGTATCCAGCATCACACGCCTGCTTGGTCGTGAAATACCCCTGTTGGCGAGAGGCAATCGTCCGGATGTTGCGTTCTGATTCTAGTGTCTTCCCCATATGCACGATCCTTAAACTTTTTTTAAGTATTGTGCAATTCTATCGAGAGTCAAGTCATCTAGTCTTGCGGGTGTGGTCCGCGTGTATGCCAATACTGCGAGGACATGGATTCTGTTGATAAAACTACAGATGCTCAGTCGGAGTTGCTGGGGCCAAGTACGTGACAGGCGATTCGTTGGCGCAACCTGTCGAACAGCCACACTGAGCCAAAGACTGACTCCCATATGGCGCGGCCACTGGCGGACTCCAGGTATTCAGCTGTTTCTTCGAGGAAGCTACTGATGTCGGTCCAGAGCACCAGATGCACACATTCGGGGCGAGGTGGTTCTCGGCCGGACACATCGCGATATGGTTTCTTACACTTCGTGTCAATCGGGGAGATGGCAGGATTTCGTGATTTGACTGCTCCGTGCCAAATCTCGGGATCTTCCACAGAAGGCATCGGGTTGAGACACACGCCTGGAAGATGACAGATACTCAGGTAGTCACTGCCCTGATGCAACCTATGCAACGAGACATCAAGATCTCCGTCGGGAGTAATGTCGTCATAGAGTACGAGTGTCTCGCCATCCAGACCTTGAGGAAAGTCAATCCGAGGATCGCGCTTCAGAAGGTACTTGAATACTCGCTTGACAGCATTGTATGGATATGCACTCTCATCGGGTTCGCCAAGGTCAAAGACATTACCGTGATATTTCGCGCGAAACAAGGGCCACTGCGCCGAAGTCAACAAATCTCGGCGTGAGGACAAATTTCGTCGACCTGATCGAGACCATACCACAAGACCGTACAGCTCCTCAGGGTCAACCTGGGTCAACTCGTAGTATGTGACAACGTCTACTGACCGACAGACTATGTCTGGCACTGCCTTGTGCTCATCGCCATGTTCCACCGAGTCCCAGTGTGACCCGGGGCCGCCTTCACTGTGCGCAAATTCCTGGAAGACCTCTAAGTCATCCTGGTTTTGTTGCTCGGAGTGATTCATCAGTCGTCGCCGGTGAGAGTAGTTACATCGGAATCGCTCAGGTTGTAGAGCCGGAAAACGAGGGAGTCGATGGCGCGGTCGAGGGCAGCGATCTGGAGCTGAAGGCCGGACTTCTCGCGGTCGGTGCCAGAGGCAGCGAGTTGACGGTGAAGCGTCAGCATCTGGTCGACGAGGTGGACCATCTCATCGTGCATCGCCTTGTCGGCAGGCTTGGTGAAATCGATAGAACGGATTGGCAGCTGGGCCAGAAATTGGCTAAAGAACCTGTAGAAGCCGCCTCGAATCGGAGTGCTGACCTGCTTCCAATATGCTTCGATCAACGAGCTGTTGAGCAGGCCGAGGACGTACAGTGGCGCTACTTCACAGTCGCGCTTCAGTGTGATGGCGTAGCCGCTGGTAAGGGCGAACGCTCCCTCCGAGTCCCACGCAAAGGAGGATCCTGATGCAATGTCAGGAACGATGATTTTCGCCGCACTCATCGCCTCAATGTTCTTTGGGTAGATAAATGCGTACCAGTCATCACCGACCACCCTGCTGTCTTCGCGCTCCTGCAAGTGGTTCTTAGTCTCGCTCAGATATGCGAAGGTCAGCGGCCAATCATGCTGAAGTTGCTTTGACGGGATAAGCTGAGCCCTTCCATCAGCTACTCGATACGGGACGATGACTGCCTTACCGGTCGGACGAATGGAATATCTGCGAATCTCCTTTCCTTCAAGGAAACGCAGTGCCAACGAAGATTCTATCTGTGTACTGAGCTGTAGATACTTGGATTTGACAGTCATCGTGGCTCCATCGTCACTCACGACGTCCACCACGTATACCTCATTTGCACTTGTTCTTATGCCTTGAGCGATCTTCTCCGCAACATCTCCTAGCTTTACCGGCATCTTACTCAACTTCTCGAAGAGCGCTGCACCATCGCCGACGGTGAAGTTCCATTCGGCTGACGTGGCTGCGGTCGCAGGGAGGTTGCCTTCGGTAGCCGAGCGGTCGCGGCGCCATGCGGCAAGGTCGGTGACCTTGGCGATGTGGAAGCTCTCGTGCGGTTGGGCGTCAAGGAAGAGCAGGCACGTGTAGGTGGTCGCATTGTCAAAGACCTGCTGGTCCCCGAAATGAACTATGCTCCGCAGATGCCTGCCATCAGCAATCAGCTTGCGGAGCGGCTTGCCATACTGGGCATTGAAGAACTTGTGTGGCAGGATGTAGCCCAGGTGACCGTGGTCGTTCAGCAGGTTCAGCCCCTGTTCGACGAAGACGGCGTACAGGTCATAGTTACCTTTGCTTGCCGCTGTGTATTTCCCCTTGTAGTACTCGACCTCGACCGGGTTGAACTCCTTGAGCGCCTGGATGCGGATATACGGCGGGTTGCCCAGCACAACATCGAAACCGCCGTGGGTATCAAAGACCTGCTTGAAACCGTTGGGACCCTTCCAGTCGAAGGCGTTGATGCGGTAGCGCGTGTCGTCGTCGACAAACAGACTCTCGGGCTTGTCGCTGTAGAAGTCGGGACCGATGAGGGAGTTGCCGCACTTGATGTTGCTCTCCAGCTTGGGGAGGAGGCGCTGACGGCCACCCCTGGTGAACAGCTCGGCGGTCTCGGAGGTCTCACCCTCCAGCAGCCGCAGGGTCAGCGACAACTTGGCGATCTCGACTGCTTGATCGTCGATGTCCACGCCATAGATGTTGTTGGTCAGGATGCGGCGCTTCTCGTCGATGCTGAGGCGATAGTCACCTGTGCGCGGCTCGATGATGTGGTGATCTTTGAGCGCTTTGACGCGGTGCGCGTCCTGAGCGTACCAGTCCAGGTGCCAGCTGAGCAGCTTGTCATATGCTCCCAGCAGGAAGCTGCCGGAACCGCAGGCGGGGTCGAGGATACGCAGCTGCTCGACTTTGGACGGGGTCGTCTCCTTGAGTGCCTCCCCGACCGTATGGTCCACGATGTACTCCACGATGTCCCTGGGGGTGTAGTAGACGCCGCCGGCTTTCTTGACTTCGGGCTTCTCCTCCACCTTGACGCGGTGCTCGGCGGTGAGGCGGATGGTCTTGCCAAGGAACTGCTCGTAAATATTGCCCAGGATGGCGACGTCCAGTACCGAGAACTCGTAGGGACTCTGCGGGTAGTAGACACTGCGGACGATGTCCTTGATGATGTTGTCGTCCACCGTCAGGCCCGGTGTCAGCGTGTCCTCGGCGAAGTTGAAGAGACCGCCGTTGTACCGCGCGTCGGCCTGGGTGAAGAGCTGCAGCAGACGCGTGTACTGGTTCGTGCCGTTGAGCAGGGAGTGCAGTGTACCATAGATGTCGATGCCGCGGTCCTCGGCGATGCGCAGGAACACGATGCGGTCGATCGTCTTCTGGACGGCGAAGTTGAGCTGATGCAGCGGCAGTTCGCGGTTGCGTAGCGCGATGTTGCGCGCCAGCTTCTCACGCCACTGGTTGATCAGGCTCAGGAACTCCTTGTCGACTTCGCTGGTACCATGCTTGTTGCGTGTTTCCTCTACGCACTTGTCGAAGGCGCCATGAAGGATGGCGTCGCGGGAGAAGGTACCGGTAAGGAACGCCCACTTCTCGGGATAGTCCTCGAAGGTGAAGTATTGGATACGCGCGACAGAGGCGCTGTCATTTGCGTCGGGCTTGATGCGCGTGTCGTAGACAGCGAATTCCTGGAAGTCGGTCAGGATAGACAGCGGCAGTTTGGCTGAGTAGGCGTAGCGGCGCAGTTGATAGGCGGGATTGGGGTCGTTGCGGAGGTCGACCGACGGTTTCTTGGCTTCTACGAAGAACTTGCGGACGCCGCCGATGCGGAAGCAGTAGTCAGGTGCTTTGGTGCCGCCCTCGATGCTGACCTTGTCTTCGCGGATGACCTCGCGGTACTGCTCGGCATAGCCGTTTCGGTTGGCGACGTCCCAGCCCAGCAGCTCAAACAGGGGATCGATGAAGTCAGTGCGTGTGTTGGCCTCATCATACGAGGCACCCTTGTACTGCTCCAGGTGTTCCTTGAAGCGGTCGATCAGTTGGACCAGTTTGTCCGGCAGATTCTTCATGAAGCCTCCTCGTTTAGTATAGTACACAAAACGAGGGACATACAAGTTAAAACAGGCGCACGGGCAAACCTGTTGTTCAGTTCACCTATTGCGAGCAACAGACCAGCGCGATTCGCTGGCTGCCGCTCTAGTGTCCCTTTCCTGCGATCATCTCCAGGGCATGGGGGAGGAGGGGGATGAGGACGTCCATGCCGTCTTGAACAGCCTTGAGGCTGCCGGGGAGGTTGACGATGAAGGTGGCGCCTCGCAGGCCGGCTTCGGCGCGAGACAGACCAACACCGAGTATCCACTCCAGGCTCTCTTGGCAAGCCACCATGCCCGTGATGCATGATGAGCACTGATTGGACCAACGTGCTTTTGAGCAGCAAGACGACAAGGATTTGTAAGGCTTGTGATATGCTACTATAGTGAGGTGTGAAATGAATAGGAGAATTTTCGTTGGTTTTTTGATTGTTTTGGCTGTTTTTGTTGCAGGGTTTTTCTTCTGGAATCTCGCAAATCCAAATACAATCAAAAAAGATGAAAAAGCTGAGGTAACTGTTCTTGTTGAGAACTTTGGCTCAAAGCTCAAGGAGGTGTCCTTGTCCGTTCCCGACGAAGTCGCTTCTCAGGAAATAGGACAAGTCTATGCCCCCTTTGTAAGTCCCAGCTTCCTGTCAGATTTGATGAACGATCCATCCAGAGCGCCCGGAAGGTCAGTCTCAAGTCCCTGGCCAGATAAGATCGAGATTGTCTCTATGGAAAAACTGGACTCCCGTACAATACAGATAAAAGGAAACGTTGTCCTCATGACGAGTGTAGAAATGGCTCAAGGTGGCAATGCAGGTGAAATCCCCATAGTGCTTTGGGTGAGGAACACTGGCGCTAGTGGCACATGGCTCATAGACGCTGTGTCATATGGCGAATACGCTGCCTACGACAGCAATGAGTTGACCGCGATGTTGAAGAAGACGTTTGCCGATATTACGACGATTGGGGAAAGAGGAGAACCCTTCATCGCCGAGACCATGGATATCAACGGCGATTCTATTCCTGAAGCCCTTGTTGATTTGCAGACAGGTGGAGCCTATACGGAATACTACGCTATCTGTCAACTGGAAGATGGAAAGCTCGAGGTCGCCAACTTCAGGGACAAGAATATTCTGTTTTCGCAGAAGTTCTTCAGCAAAGGCACTTCTGTTCAGCATGAAACGAAGCTGCAGTTTACCAATGATGGTAACGGGAACTACGCCATATATCAATACACGATAGACAAAAGCGTTTCGGATCCAGCAGTGATCGATAAGATCTCCGTCGAAGCCTACCGGTGGAATATGTCGACTGGGTTGTACGAGTACAATGAGGGACTTTCTCTGGCATTCCAGAAGGAAGAAGAGAGACTTCTCATCCCAAGGACTGTTGCCTTTTCGTCTTTGAACTTCAAGGAGATAACAAGCAAGTTCTCTGCAATTGACGCTGTAGTGGCTTACAATGGGAAAGTCGCTTATTCAACCGGAACGGGCAAGATAATGCCAAATGCTCCTAAGACCGCAAATACGAACCATCTCTCGATTAATAATGTCAAAAGCGGTAAGTTGGAATACTCGACTGTCATAGATAAGGACTGGGCAAGAATTCTGGACGTGCAGATGAATGACAGTTGGGTGCTTCTTCAGGTGATGGAAGACCCAGGCGAGATCCCTTCCGAGTGTTTTGCCGTCGATAGAAAGACCAATAAACTCATCAAATTGCTTCCCAATTACAGTTGGGGTGGAGATATTTCACCCACAACCACTGTTTTCACCGTGTTCAATGAAACTCTTCTTCAAGGTGGCTATGCCTATCTTGTCATCTATAAAACGGAAATGGTCACTGACGGTGGTTCCATCAGTTTCCGAGATGGGGTCGGAGGATCGAGAGTTGTCCGAGTCAACTTGAACGACGGCAAGCTACAGGACATTTCCGCAGGTTCGCCGCAGCCTTCTGGGATATGGCAGTTGTGGGCACTTGATAATTCCACTGTTGCGTTTGGCGCGTCAGAAGTCATGGCTAGTGGTGAGGTGAAAGATCAGGTGTACTTCTATGACCCATTGACTAATGCCGTTGGGTCAATCTTTATCGATCAATGGAAGGATTCGTCGGACCCGAGATCTATTGGCTCCTATACCATCACGCCGGACAAGAGGATAATCTACTCCTCCAACAACAAGATTGTGATTGCCCCCGTAACAATGCTAAGCGCTTCTACTGAAGTTGGGATGGCTGCATCTCATGACTACATCTCTGACTATATTGTTGCTTCTGATGATTACCTTGTTGCACGACTTGATAATGGAGACATTTTCGTGCTGAACAGGGAGACGAATCAAAGAACAACGATCAAGGACGCTGAAGTGGAAAGCCAAATCACTCTCAGTAATGGCGAACTTAGCTTTATCAGGTATAAGCAGGACGCCAATGACAGCGTCATCTATCTGGATCTGACAAAGAATGGGTTTGGCTCTTAAGTAGAAACAAGTCAGGCACAAGCCTGATCGATCAGGCTTGTGCCCATGCGACAGATATCAAGAGAGGCTTTCGGTGTGTCTAGTGTCCCTTCCCTGCCATCATCTCCAGGGCATGAGGAAGGAGGGGGATGAGGACGTCTATGCCGTCTTGAACGGCCTTGAGGCTGCCGGGGAGGTTGACGATGAAGGTGGCGCCTCGCAGGCCGGCTTCGGCGCGGGACAGGCAGGCGGTCGGAACGCCTTTGTTCAGGCCGTAGAGGCGGATTGCTTCACTGATACCGGGCGCGCGGCGGTCGACGACAGATAGCGTCGCCTCGGGCGTGACGTCGCGGGGGGAGAAACCCGTGCCGCCGGTGGTAATGATGACGTCAACATGATGCTCGGTCGCCCAGTGTTCGAGGATCTCGGCAATCTCCATCTGCTCGTCCGGGACGATGGTCATCTCTTCGATTGTCCATCCTGCACCCTGGAGACGTCCGGCGATGAACGGCCCACTCTCGTCGATGCGGATCCCTGTGGCACAACTGTCACTGACGGTCAGAACTGCTGCTTTCATAGGGTTCCTCCTTTGCTGATGATGGTGATGACGTCGCCGGCCTGGATCGTGCCAGGGGTGATGACACGGGCGAAGATGCCCTCACGGGGCATGACGCAGTCACCGACCAGCTTGCGGATCTCACAGCCCAGATGGCACTCCTTGCCGATCTGGGTGACCTCCATCGTGACTACGGTGCCGATTTGGAGCCGTGCCCCGACGGACAGGGTCAGCAGGTCCAGGCCTTGCGTCGTGATGTTTTCGGCAAAGTCGCCGGGCTGCAGTACCAGGCCGTGTCCCTGCATCTTGTCAATGCTCTCCTGTGCAAGCAGGCTGAGCTGACGGTGCCAGTCACCTGCGTGGGCATCGCCCTGCATGCCCAGCATGGTGATGGTGACGGGGCCCTGCAGGGGGCGCTTGCGCGTGCCCTTCTGCTCCGAGATGTTGACCGAGGCCACGACGGCTTGGTTCATGCTCCCTCCCACAGCCCCGACTGGCCGCCGCTCTTGCGGACGAGGCGCAAGTCGGTGATGTGGATACCCCGTTCGGCAGCCTTGCACATATCGTAGACGGTGAGCGCAGCGGTGGAGGCGGCGACCAGGGCTTCCATCTCGACGCCGGTCTCGGACTTGGTACGCGCGGTCGCTTCGATGTCGACGGCGTGGTCGGCCTCGTTCAGTGTCAGCGTCACACTGGTAAAGGTCATGTTGATCTGATGGCAGAGGGGGATCAGCTCCCACGTACGTTTGGCCGCTTGGATGCCGGCAACCTGCGCGACGGTCAGAACGTCGCCTTTCTTGAGGTTGCCCGCTTTGACCAGCTCGAAAGTAGCGGGCGCCAGCAGGACACGGCAGCGAGCGACGGCCTCACGGGCTGTCTCCAGCTTGCCACCAACGTCCACCATGCGTGCGTTGCCCTTGTCGTCCAGATGTGTCAGTTCATTGCTTCCCATGCTATCCTCCTATGCTTCCCATGGCGCGGCCGTAGTCGCGGGCCGTTTCCGGCATGCACTCGGGTTTCTGCTGCATTGCCCGCGTAAGCAGTGCCCGCAGTGCGTTATCGTTGACGATCGGGCGCAGGGCGGGCCGGATGTCGATCTCATCATCGCCAAACAGGCACAACCGCAGGTGGCCGTCGGCGACCAGGCGCAAGCGGTTGCAGGTGGGGCAGAAGTGCTCCGTGACAGGTGCGATGACGGCCACAGTTCCTGGTGCTCCCGGGATACGGTGATAGTCCTGCGCGGGGCCGTTGCCTCGCGGCTTGTCGGCCGGCTCCAGAGGGGTCAGAGCTTCCAGCTTGCGTCGCAGTTCGGCGGCGGGTACCAGGTAGTGGTCTTCACCCAGCGGGCCGATGGACATGTACTCGATGAACCGAACCTCGACCGGCATGTGCCTGGTGAGGTCGAGATACGGCGCCAGGTCGTCGTTGACGCCACGCAGAACGACGACGTTGAGCTTGATGGGGCTGAACCCGATATTGACGGCTGCTTTGAGTCCGGCAAGGGCGCCGTCCAGTGAGCCGAGACGCGTAAGGTGAGCGTAGGCAGCGGGGTCCAGCGAGGGCAGGCCGATGTTGACACGTTTCAATCCCGCGGCCTTGAGGTCGGCAGCAAACTGGGGCAGCAGGATGCCATTGGTGGTGAGCGAGAGGTCCTGCAGGCCGGAGACTGCCAGGAGCATGCGTACCAGCTCCACGATGCCGGGGCGGCGCAGCGGTTCGCCGCCGGTGAGGCGCACGTTGACGATGCCCTCGGCAACGGCGACGTGCATGAACGCGACGATCTCCTCAAAGCGCAGGATGTCCTCGTGCCCAAGCATAGGGACCCCTTCCTCAGGCATGCAGTAGAGGCACCGAAGGTTGCAGCGGTCAGTGACCGAGATGCGGATGTAGTCGATGGTGCGTCCGAAGCGGTCGGTCATCAGTGGTCCTCTGGCAGGTCGGTAAGCTGTACGTGAACGGTCTGGCCTGCCTCGACGACGGACGTGTCCTCGGGGATGACGGCGATGCCCGCAGCGAGCGCCATGGACGTGAGGATGCCGGACCCCTGGGGACCGGTCAGCGTGGCGTGCAGGACTCCGTCGCGCTCCTGCAGGCGGACCCGCACGAAGTGGGTGCGTCCGGCGTCGGCGCCCTTGGCATAGCGTTCGTCGAGAACAGCGGTGCGGACAGGGCGATACAGCAAGGCATGGCCCATCATACGGCGTATCATCGGACGGATGTACTCTTCGGTACAGACCATGCTGGATACTGGGTTGCCAGGCAGTCCCACGATGCGCTTGGAACCAAGTGCCCAGAAGGCCATCGGTTTGCCGGGCTTCTGCTTGACGCGCCAGAAGACCAGCTCTGCGCCCATCTCCTGCAGGACGTCCTTCACGAAATCGTAGTCACCGACCGAGACACCGCCGTTGGTGAGCACGACGTCGGCTTGGATCAGCGCCTGTTCGAGCGCGGACCTCACGGCCTTACGCGTATCGGGCACGCGTGCGAAAGTGACCGGTTCAGCGCCCATCGCGGCGACCTGCGCGCGCAGCGAGTGCGCGTTGGCGTCGCGGATCTGTCCCGGTCCAGGCACCTGGGCGGCGTCAACCAGCTCGCTGCCGGTGGTCAGGACGGTAACTCGGGCGCGTGGGTAGACCATGACAGTGGCATGACCCGCTGCAGCGCACACGCCGACCTCGCCGGGGCGAAGGACCGTCCCGGCTGTGAGGACGATGGCGCCGTCCTTCATGTCTTCGCCCACACGGCGCACATTGACGCCGTTCTTGAGTGCCACGAGGATGAGCACGTCATCGCCTTCCACGCGGGTCACCTCGACGTGGACGACGGTGTCGGCGCCGTCGGGGAGAGGAGCGCCCGTCATGATACGAATGGCAGTGCCAGGGCGGACCGGCTGCGTCGCGACACTGCCGGCGGGGACGTCTTCCAGGATGTGCAGGTGGACAGGTATGACCTCGGATGCCTGCTGAATGTCGGCGGCGAGGACGGCAAACCCGTCCATTGCGGAGTTGGAGAAAGGGGGCACGTTCCCGTGTGCGATCACGTTCTCCGCAAGCACGAGCCCAGCAGCCTCGTCAAGCGCCATGGTGACAGGTGCAAGCAGCGTTGCGTGGTCCAGAATAGCCTTCAGCGCTTCCTCGATGTTCAGCATCGTTCCTCCCTGGAACGTGAAATGAGGACTATCCCCACGTTACACAAGCAGCTCACCTGCCACGAAGCGGCGGGTCCGATCTTCGCGTGGATGGCTGAAGAAGGCATCGCGCGGCGCCTGTTCTATGATACGCCCCTCGTGCAGGAACGCCACCTGATCGGCGACACGGCGGGCTTCAAAGATGTCCTGTGTCACGACGACCGCTGTCATGTCCAAGTCGTCTCTCATGTGCAGCAGCAGGTCCTCGAGCAGTTTCGTGCCGTAGGGATCCAGGCTGGCGGAGGGCTCGTCGAGCAAGAGCAGGCGTGGCTGCAGGGCAAGGGCGCGCGCCACCGACAAACGTGCGGCTTCGCCGCCGGAAAGCGATGATGCATGCTGGCGGGCGCGTTCTGCAATGCCTACCTCGCGCAGGGCGGCCATGGACTGCTCCTCTGCGTCGGTGCGGCTCATGCCACGCAACTGCAGCCCGTACGTCACGTTGCTGAGGACGGAGCCGCTGAAGATGGCCGGGTGTTGAAACGCAAGCAGCATCTGGCGTCGCAGGGGCAGATAACGCTGGTCCTGAGCGGGATTCCTGGTCGAGGTGCTGTAGGTGACAGTCGACACACCGGGGACAATGCCGTCGTAGGCGACCGTGCCTTCGTCAGCAGGTTCCAGCAATCCCAGGATGCGCAGGAGGGTCGTCTTGCCGGCGCCGTTCGTGCCAAGGATGACCGTGATGCTGCCCTTGAGGACACTGAGGTCGATGTCCCGCAGGACCTCTCGGGCGCCGAAGCGCTTGCGCACGCCTCGCGCTGTGACCAGGTCAGTCGAGATGGCGGACATTGCCGGCCTCCGACGTGCCCTCGCCCAGGCGGGACAGGAGAGCGTTGACAAGAAAGGAGACGAGGAGCAGGATGATGCCGAGGGCGATGGCGCGGTCGAAGCTGCCTTGACGGGTCTCGAGGACGAGTGCCGTGGTAAGCGTACGGGTTGCCCCCTGGATGTTGCCGCCCACCAGCATGGCTGCCCCGACCTCACTGATGGCGTTGCCAAACGCCGTGATGATGGCACCCAGGATAGCCAGTCGTGCTTCGCGGAGCAGAGCGATGGAGGCCTGTGCACGTGTCGCCCCCAGCGTGAGCGCGAGGTCGAAGACGCCCTTGTCGGCGCTGCGCAGTCCAAGGACCGAGAGGCCCACGATGACCGGGAGAGCCAGCGTGATCTGAGCAATCACCATCGCCGTTGGCGTGTAGAGCAGTCCCAGCGGCCCGAGAGGACCGCTGCGGGACAACAGAAGGTACACCAGGAGACCCGCCACCACCGGCGGGAACCCCATCAGGGTGTAGACGACGTTCATGACGCCCTGCTTGCCCCGGAAGTGGGCGAATGCAAGCAGGATGCCAAGAGGAAACCCTGCCAGCGCCGACCAGAACAGGGCGCTCATCGTGACGCGGAGGGACGTACCCAGGGCCTCGTACGTGCCGGGGTCCAGGGAGACGATGAGCCGCACGGCCTGTACGAAGCCTCGGCCGATATCACCCATCGTTGTCTCTCCGCGTCGTCTGCATCCTACTTGTGAACCTCGAGCCGGTAGACGTACTTGAGACTGTTCACCAGGAATGCGCCCTTTGTGGTCATGAGAGCCATGAAGCCTTCATCGGTCGAGAGTGTGGTACCGTTCTTGAGGTAGACGACGACGATCTTCGTGCCGGTGCGCGCGTTGTAGATGTCGTCATAGTCCAGCGTCACGTGACTGCCATCCGTGGCTGTCGCAACGACAGTAAGGCGCTTGGCTGAAGCGAGATCGGGCGAGATGATCTTCAGGATATCGATGAGTTGGGCGCCGCCGTACGGAACCGGTGTCAGTGACTGGTTGTTCTGCGGATAGACCTCGACGGTCGTCACGGGAAACGTGCGTACGTCGTTCAAGCGGTACGTGACCTCCTTGCCGCTGGGGAACACGATGTCGAGGCTGCGCGTGGCCTTCCACTCCGTTGAGTCTGGGTAGAAGAGGGTCTGACCGTATTGTTCAACGCCGAAGCTCTTGATGAGTTCCTGGCCGGGCAGACCGGTCATGAAGTCGGCGAATCGGACAGCCAGGTCGACCTTGACCTTTGGGTACTTTGCAGGGTTTACGGGCATGAGGCCGTAGGGATTGAGCAGCCCCTGCGACCCTTGGACGAGGATCGGCAGATTGATCTTGCCGCCGTTCTCATATGCGAGATACGTGGCGCGGTCGGTTAGAGTGTATGCCTGCTTCTGGTCGGTCATCATCAGGACTTCCCCCATGCCTTGCCCTGCACTCAGGTACCAGGACTTGCCGGTGGGCGTGATGCCAGCGGACTTCCAGATATCCAGCTCCTTGGTGTTGGTTCCCGACTTGTCCCCACGGCTGATGAAGGTCGAGTTGGAAGCAGCGAGCTTCGTGAACGCAGCGGCCGCGTCGGTCATGCCCTTGATTCCTGCCGGGTCACTGGCTGGTCCTACGATGATGAAGTCATTGTACATGACATCTTTGCGGAACAGACCAAAGCCGTCGGCCATGAACTGATCTTCCTGGGCACGTGCATGAACGAGCAAGACGTCGGCGTCGCCATTGCGGCCGGTGGCAATGGCCTGACCGGTACCAACCGAGATGATCTTGACCTTGACATGGTTGGACTTCTCGAAAATCGGGATAAGGAAGGTCAGGAGTCCCGAGTCATAAGTGGAGGTCGTCGTGGCGAGAATCATCGACTGTGTCTCAGGAGCCTTGTAGTCCAGGATGGCGGGGAAGTAGGCGGCAGCCTGCGCACGGGTGATGGCAGCGGTTGGCTTGATCACATCCGTGACCATGCCCTCTTGCACACATGCGGCGGCGGCAGTTCGTGCCCACTGCGAGAGATCGTCCGAACCTGCAACCTTGTCCAGCACCACGTGCGTCGCCATGCCGCGGATCTCAAAGCCCATACGTTGCACGACGACGGCCATGGACTCTTCACGCGTGATGTTTGCTGCGGGATGGAAGGTGCCATCAAGGTATCCTGTGATCCAGCCCTTGGCAATCGCGGCGTAGACGAGAGGAGCAGCCCAGTTGCTCGGGGGCAGGTCCTTGAGCGTTGTGGCGGGTGATTGCACGGGATCGAGGCCTGCCGAGCGTGCGAGGGCAACGACGAACTCGGCACGGGTGACCGGTGCGTTGGGCCGGAATGTCCCATCGGGGTAGCCCTTCATGAACCCCGCGGCGGCGACCCGTTCGATGACGGCCTGATCGGGACGTCCAACGATGTCGGACAGTGATGCGGCGCGCGCAGGGAGGGCGGACGCCATGGACACGAATGCAAGAATGAGTGCCACCGCACAGACGCAGCGGACCAGCAGACGTGACAGACCTTGTTTCATTGTTTCTCCTTTCCACAATGGGAGGCGCGGCCGTTTCCAACCGTACCCTGCCGGCTGTACGCCATGGCTTGCACCAAAGGTCGGACAGCTCGAAGAATTGTTCTCTGCAACTGCAGAGGACAATAGTATAGACGGCGGCAAGGTGTATGGCAAGAAATCGAAATGGATCCCTTTCTCCACTTCGTCATTGCCACGCATGGGAAATCCAACCCTGGTTCGACGCGTAGGTTCCCGCCTTCGCGGGAACGACGGATAGAAAGTATCTGATGCGCCATTTCCTCCTGTGCAGGATCCTTCCCCCTCTCGTTGTCATTCCCGCGCATGCGGGAATCCATGCCTTCATCATTCATGGGTCCCCGCCTTCGCGGCAGAGCACCACTCGCATTGCACCAACATGCAGAACACCCTCGGATACAAAAACATCCTTGGGCTCGTGGGAAGCACCCCTCAGAAACGCCCCTCGCATTGGACAAACATACTCGGGGGCATGGGAAAAAAGGGCTCGAGAGAAGCACCCCTCGCATTGGAAGAACATACTCGGGGGGGGGGCCTTGAAGAGCACCTCGCATCTTGGACAAAAGGATGCGAGGGACAAAAGTGCTCGGGGGGACGACAGAAACTGTGAGTTTCCGTCTTCATTGACCTTGGGGCGGTTTGGCGGTATACCAACACATCTGCCTCTGTACGGGTTGAGCATACGGCCCGTCAGTGGCTCAGGAGGAAAATGATGACGAAGCGACTGCAATGGTGTCTTAGAATCGTAGTGGCGGTGGCTCTGCTCCTGGCGTGTACGCTGCCGGGGAAACCTGTGCACGGCGCAGTGAACCTGCCCACGATCGATGCCGCCTTTCTAGCCCGTGTCGGGTCATCGCCATCGTCACAGGATGTCATCGTCCGTCTGCAGGGTCTTCCGTTGATCGGTAGAGTTCAGGATGCTGGAGCAGAGGGGTGGTTGGACACCGTGGCAGCGCACGCATCAGACGCAGCGATCTCACAGGAGCAGAATGCGTTTCTGTCGTCGCTGACGGCGCACGGTGTCACGTATACCGTCAAACAGCGGCTGAGCGTGACATTCAACGGTCTGGCACTAAGCGTTGTGGGGTCTGACCTCGCAGCGGTTGCGGGGACGAGCCACGTCTCGTTTGTCTACGAATCCCAACAGGCGCAGGTCCTGGACGATGACGCAAATGCTGCGATGGGAGTGGATCAGTCATTGTGGAACCGTACCTCGGCGGGCGGAACAAAACTCGACGGTACCGGCACGGCCATCGGCATCATCGACACCGGTATCGACTACACGCACCCCGACCTTGGTGGAGCCAAGTTCCCCAATGCAAAGGTGGTGGGAGGATACGATTTTGCCGACAACGACAGCAACCCCATGGATATCCAGGGCCACGGTACACACGTCGCGGGCATTGCAGCTGCGGACGGCAAGGTGCAGGGTGTCGCGCCAAAGGCGAAGCTCTATGCCTACAAGGTCTTCAGCGACCAGGGAGGAGGAGCTGCCGATGGGGACATCATCGCCGCGCTTGACCGCTCCGTGCGGGACCGGTGCACGGTGGTCAACATGTCCCTGGGCATATCCGGGGGGACCGCCGATACGCCCGAGAACGAGTCCATCAATAACGCGGTCAAGGCTGGTGTCGTGGTCGTCGCAGCGACGGGCAACTCCGGCCCGCGCAATCCTGAGACCAACTGGCCCCTGGGTTCGCCGGCAACGGCGCTCAATGCCATCGCGGTAGCCGCCTCCAACGACGGCCCCTATCCAGTGGTCGAGGTCGTGGCGCCGAACGGAACAGGGCTGGATAACATCATGGGCAGCTATGCCGATATTGCCCCGGCGTTCAAGGAAGGCTCTACGTACAGCATCGTGGATGCCGGGTACGGCTCGAAGACGGATTTTGCTGCCGTGAACGTCAAGGGAAAGGTCGCGCTTGTCGAGCGGGGCCCCATAGGGACCGGCGGGATCTACTTCCGCGACAAGGTCCTCAATGCACAGGCTGCGGGAGCCGCCGGCGTTATCATCTACAACCACAGCCCCGGAGTCCTTGGCATGACGCTCAGAGTAGCGGCCGGTGACGAGAGCAAGGACTATGTACCCTGCATCGGCATCACGCAGGAGGCAGGACTGAACCTGAAGGCGCTGACAACGAGAGGGCTTGTCGTCCGATTTGAAACACGGAGCAACCTGGGGACGCTTGCCGACTTCAGCTCGATGGGTCCCACCGAGGACTTTCACTTCAAGCCGGAGGTATCCGCACCCGGCGTCACAGTGAACTCGACGTTTCCAAATGGCGAGTATGCCAAGTTGGACGGTACCTCAATGGCTTCGCCTGGGGTGGCTGGAGCCGTCGCGCTGATCAAGGCGGCTCATCCCGACTGGACACCGGAGACGGTCAAGATGGCGCTGATGAACACGTCGGATGTCCTGCGCAACTGGCAGAACAACGAGGTCATCACGTGGACATTGCAGGGAGCCGGTCGGGTCGACGTACCGGCTGCCATCGGTGCACCCGCTGTGGCCGGGATAGCCACATCCGACGGCACGACGACGGTTCAGACAGGTGCCATTCTTGTCGACGATGACAGCATCGCGACTGCGACGACGATCACGATACGCAGTCTCTCGGACCATAGTGTGGCGTTCTCGCCTTCGTTCGATTGGACGATGAACGCGCGGGCAGGCGTAACAGTGACCGTTACTCCGTCGTCGGTCGTTGTCGCTCCTGGCGGAACGACACAGGTTGCCGTGACCACGACTGTGGACCCGGCAACTGTCGCGGACGGGCCGCATGAAGGGATCATCACCTTTCAGTCGACCAGCGGAACCTTGCACGTGCCCTACATTTTCTGGCGTGCGAGCGTTGAGGTCCCTCAGCAGTTGAGTGGGATGCATACGAGCACAGCAACCCTGGCCGCGCCCGATGGCACAATGGACGTGGGGTTCAACATCGGGTATGGTGGCGTGCGACCTGCCGTCGAGGCAGGAGAAGCGCCTCAGGGTTCCAGCTTCGCCTCGCAGGTCGTGGGAACAGTTACGAGCACCGACGGTGCAACGACCCTGGGGACCGTGTATCGCAGGTCGCTGTTGCTCGTGGGTGACCATGGGTTTACGTGGGATGGTCGGGACGTTCACGGCAACCTTTTTCTGACCGACGGAGACTATCTCCTGAGGACATCGGTCGTCGAGAGCAACAACGACCCGGCCAACCTGCAGATCTCCGAGGCAGCGCATCAGTCGGCACCCATTCATGTCACAGGTATGGCAGGCATTCCGGTGCTCAACCTGAACGTCGTCGGCGGGAGTCTGCGCGAGGGTGAAAACGTGACTGTCAGCCTTACTGTCGATACGACAACGAGTATCTCGGGCATAACGGCTGCTGTGCAGTTTGAACCTTACTATCTTTCGGTGAAGTCGGTGCAGGAGGGTGACCTCCTGCACCAGGGGGGGAAAGCCCCATCGAGCTTCGCCTCCTCTGTGGACACGTTAGTGGGCAGTGTCGCGGTCAAAGGGGCGACAGGGATGGGTCAGGTTCAGGGGCGTGGTAGTGTGTGCACGATCACATTCACCGTCCTGCACGCCGGTTCCACGGAACTGTGGATTGGGAACCCTCTGGCGACGAATGGCAGCGGGACGGCTGAAACGGTCGCTCAGTCACTGGCTGTCACGTTGCGGTCGGGAGGCAACGTCTGGGACATCGACGGCAATAAGCGTGTGGACTTGGCCGACATGGTCGCTCTTGCCCGCGCGTACGGCTCGAAGGCTGGGGATAAGCGGTATGACAACGCGGCAGACCTCAACGGCGACGGACGGGTGGACGACGCCGACTTGCAGATCCTGAGCCAGCACTATGGCGAAGTCTATCCCTAGGAGATCGCGATGAAGAAAACAATTGGCCTGTTGTGCGTGATTGCGCTCCTTGGAGCGTCTCTGGTGCCAGGCACAGGAAGGGTAACGGGCGCTGTTGCATTGATAGAGGTCGACACGATCGGTGTGATGCCTTCTGATTACATCGGGACGCTGACGATCGAGAGTGTCAACACGGTCGAGAAGGATTATCCGTCGGCACAGGCATTCCCGTCGCAAGGCATGGCTGTTCTGCCGAATGGGGACGTCGTCGTGTGCGACACTGGGTACGGCCGTATCCACGTTCTCTCGGCTGATCTTGTCCACAAGCGCGTCATAGGGTCGTTGGGAAGCGGGCGCGGACAGCTGCAGTACCCGACCGATGTTGCTGTGGACAGCACCGGCAGCATTTATGTCGCTGACTTCTTTGGCAACAAAGTTGTCAAATACGACAACAACGGCTCGGTCGTGATGGAGTTCGGCTCGGAAGGCAAGGGAATCGGCCAGTTCGAGGGACCCGCCGGCATCGCCGTGACGCCGGACGGCAGCATCTGGGTCGCGGACCAATTGAACGACCGCCTGGAGCAGTTCACGGCAACAGGCGCCTACGTGACAACCGTGACAGGTATCTCCCGTCCTGCCGGCATGACCTCGGTGGGTGTGTTCCCCTATGTCGTTTCCAGCGGCGACAGCGCTGTCTACCGGTTGAGCGGAACGAATGCCGTGCGTGTCTTTGCGGCCCCGGGAGATGGAGAGAATCTCATCACGAGCGCCGCTGACCTGGCGGTCGATACCCGCGGCAACATCTATATCGCGGACCGCGGCACGGGTGACCTGCCGGTCCCCGCTGTCAAGGTCTTCTCCAGCAGCGGGCAGTACCAGCGTAGCTTCGGGCAGCATCCGGCCGACATGACCGACATCCAGGACGGCGAAGTTCTCAGTCCCGGTGGTGTCGCCGTCACGCCTGACGGCATGGTCTACGTAATGAACAGCGGGTTCTTCCGCGACGCAACCAATCCCTTTGGCAGCGGCTTCCACGCGAAGCTCATCGAGTACGCTCCTGATGGCGGAGTGGTAACTGTGCAGGACTATCCCAACGATCTCCGGGGACGGCTCAGCAATCCTCAGGACATTGCCGTAGACGGCAAGGGTCAGCTGTGGGTAACCTGCAGCTCACCTGTCATCTCCGCCAACGGTCAGACGATCGAGTGGAACCGCGGATACGTAGACGTGCTGGACCGCAGCGGTAACGAGCTGTTCACTGTCATGCGCGCAGGGTCGCGTTCGATGCAGCTGGTGGAGTCTGTCGCAGCAAGCGGTGCAGGACTGGTCTATGTCGCGGCGCAGGATGCCAAAGGAGGATTCATCGCCGTCTATGATGAAGCCGGCAACTATGTCAGGACCATTGCCGCCGGCAAGGTTGACGGGTCCAGCGATCTCGAGATGGCAAGTGATGGGACGCTGTGGGCCTGCAACCAGGGCGACGGGTCTGTCGTGCATCTGGCGGCCGACGGCAGTGAGCTCGGCCGTTTCACAACTGCCGGTATGCCCGGCGGGCTGACCGTTCTCCCCGGCGGAGACCTGCTCGTGTGCCTGTGGGGCGAGTCTGGTGAAGTTCAACAGGTCGTTCGCTACAGTTCCACGGGGGTTGTCATTCGGGCTTTCGGAGCAGTGGGCGGAGGTCGCGGTGCCGGCCAGATGTACTATCCTCACGATGCAATGCTGCTGCCCGACGGCCTCATTCTGGTAAGCGACGCCGAGAACGGACGCTTCGTCGCATTCCGCCAGGACGGATCAGTTGCCTGGACTACCTCCAGGTCCTGGTATCTGCCGGGCAGGATGACATGGTCGGCGCAGGGCACCCTCTATGTGACCGATGGCTTTCATAACGTGATTCGTGAACTCAGCTACGGCCCGCAAGTGGCGCCTCGAGGAACCGCTGTCACGGTCCGGCTGGACACCGTGGAGCGTGCCGTTTCTGCTGGCACAACGACCCAGTTCCAGGTGAGTCTTCGCAATTGGAGTGCCCGGACAGACACATTCACAGTCACGTCGAGCACCCGAGACGGAAGCGGGTGGTCGAGTTCAGTCAGTCCCGTGTCGGTCACGGTCCTGTCTGGAGCTACAGGCACGGTAAAGATGACAGTCCAGGTCCCGACGGGCGTCACGCCGGGGACAGTCAGTGCCGTGGATGTCGAGGTCCACAGCGCGCTGGACCCAGCGAGCGTCACTACTGTCCAAGCCGACGTCGCAGTCCGCACTGCCCCTCTTGTAGTCGTCGGGGGAGTCCCCGTCGAAACGTTCATGGGAGCGACGGTGCAGGTGCCGTTGAGCATCCGCGATGCCGAGAACCTCTACGGAGCCGGGTGCCATGTTATGTATGACGACAAGGCGCTGCAACTGGTGAGTATCGCGAAGGGAGATCTTCTGGGGACCGACACACTGTTCATCGAGGATCACGGCACGTCGGGCGAAGCGCGCGTCGCGTTGACACTGAAGGGGGACGCTCAGCCGGGCAGCGGAAACGGCAGTATCGCAGTCCTGACGTTCCACGCGCTCGAGGCCGGGACGACGCAGTTGGATATCGACGAGCTTCAGTTGCTGGGTGGAGACGGGGGGAGGCAGGAACTTGCAGGCAAGGCACGTACCATTCCCGTGCGTGTCCTCGCAGAACAACCCCGAACGGTTCTTGTCCTGCGCGTCGGCTCGCCGGCCATGACAGTCGGCAGCTCCAGCGTCGTGCTGGATGCGCTGCCAGTCATTGTCGAGGGTCGCACGCTGGTCCCGATCCGGGCAATCGTCGAATCACTTGGTGGAACCGTTGCCTGGGATGCTGCCAGTCAGACCGTGACCATATCGCTCGACGGGACCGAACTTAAGCTCGTCATCGGGAAGTCGAGCGCATTGGTGAATGGCAAATCGACACCTATCGACAGCACGAACCCCAATGTTGTGCCCCAGATCCTCAACAGCCGTACGATGCTTCCTCTGCGGTTCGTCGCTGAGAGCCTGGGCGCCGACGTGCAGTGGGAAGACTCCACCCAGACGATCACCATCACATACCTCAAGCCCTGAGGTTCCCCTGGGTTGTAGGTATGAAGATGCCCCCGCGAATGGGGGCGTCTTCATACCTGGCCTCGAAGCGGGATGAGCGTGAGTTTGCTGTCTGCTCTATTGCCTCATCCTTTTTCTACTCGTCATGAGGCTGTTGTGTGGGATTGCATAAACCTGAGCGAACCAGCCATAACGAGTAACCCACCGAGAGCCGAGAGAATTCCGGAGTTGGCGGTAATGATGTAACGTCCAGTAAGGTGAAGGTAGGCAAAAATAGTATCAGCAGCAGCAATTGCAACGAAGCCCACAACAGTAATAAGCCAGGATTGGCCGATATTCCCACCTGCGAACAAAAGGATGACGGGAAGAATAAGAGCAACAATAACAATGTCCAAGAACGGATAGGCGAAACTCAAGCACTTCCCAAACCAGGACATCTCATAATAAGCCAAATAGTGCATGGCAGGAGACACAAGGGTAGACGCAGCAGCAAGCAGTACAATCAAGACGCCTGCAGCGATCATCCAGTGTGTCTTGGATATGAGTGGCAAACAGTGCTTCAGGAGGAAGAAAAGGCCAAACAAGACAAAAACGTAGAATGCAATAAAGCCGATATCGGAAGTGCTTGGGAAAGGTGCGATTGTTTGTGGGTGAGAGAAGTCAAAGATCACCCATAGGAGTTGTCCAACAGCCCGGCCTCCAAAGCCAAGCGCAAACAAACGAAGTGCTTTTTGTTCTGCACTGCCGGCAAGTTTACTCGCTTGCAGCAGGAATGCTACGGCAAGTGCCATTGACACCAGTCCCGATAGATCGTCCCAAAGAACAAACACCCTCTCCGGCAGTCGAATAATGAGGTACATAAGGATGTTTGCTACTGCCAAGATAATTGCAACCAGATACCACAGTTTCTTATTCATCAAGTACCTCCCCTACAGAGTATTGTTACTTCCCGATAACGCTTTGGATTCTCTCGACCAGTTTTTTTGCCACGGCTGTTCCAGCAACATGTTTGATTTCCTCTTCAAATTCAGATAGGGCCACTGCATATTCTTTGGTTGACATTCCGACATGAAGATGCTTCTTAAATATGTCTCTGCCCTGGACTCCAGTAAATGATAGGATAAATTCCATAAGGGTCGTGTATTGGGCATTGGTGATGCCAACAACAACAGCAGTGTCGATAGTCACCAGCCCTTTGTCCATAAGGCTCTTAACGATATGTAACACTTCCACGGGAGGGAGCGCTACATTGCCAACAAGATCTTGAACAGTGCATCCCCCCTTGCTGATCAGAGTTACCACATTGAATTCTTGACCGGAGAGCGTTACCGAAGAAATGTCAAAATTCGTCCAATGTACGGCATTTTTCATAGACGAAATGACTGCTTTCAGCTGATTCCACTCAGTGAGAGTCGCTTGTGCCAGGTTCATGAGTTCCTGTAGATCCATCCCCTGTTTTGTCTTGTCGGATACTGTTACATTATCCGAAGCAAAAGCAAACTGGCTCTCAGAAGTAGCAAGTGCCTCTATTGCCATTTTTCCCTTGAACGGTCCTGCTACGGCTTGAAGTGGCACTCCGCCATAGAACGTGATAGTACCGTCATGAGATACTCCACTATCGTCCTTCCAGGCAAAAGAAAGGACACCTGATTTGGCCATTGAATGCATGAGTGAAAGCAGAGCCTCTAGACCGACATCAATGAGCGATCCACTTAATAGTGCCATCTCTCTTGCCTCCAGATTCACCACAAACAGAACGAACTCTTGTCAAGTTCCTGTGTGAAATACACTAACATCTATCACTGCACAAACAGTGCTCGCAAAAGAGAATCACTCGCAAGAGGGCAAGAAGTCGCTCGATACAGACCATAGCTTGCGCGTATCCACTGGCCTGTACCAGCTACGCTACTACCGATCGGCAATAACGTAGCATCATCAGTGGCAAGAGTGCAAGCATCACAGCTCCCTTGTCCATACCTCCCATCCCTTTTACAATACACAAAATCTATCTTGGTTTCAAGATACCGCATCGACTTGTCAAAAACGGAGGTAAGGGATGACGGGATAGTGTCCGTATAGTTGGTGTAAATTCAAGACAGTAAAAGAGCCAAGGGCTCGCTTTCGGTATAATGGGTTTGTGACCAACCAAAAACTGAAAGGGGAACCGATGGCTCACGTACATCTTACACTGGAAGATGATGTTG